>NZ_JBVHVI010000018.1:0-157396 GCF_055564915.1 Streptomyces sp. NPDC028928 | reverse complement strand
ACCCCGATCGGAGTCTTCCGCTCCGTCGAACGACCCGTCTACGACACCCAGATGGCCGAACAACTCGACACCGCGATCGAACAACGCGGCAAGGGCGACCTGGCCGCACTGCTCGCCGGCGGGGACACCTGGACGGTCGTCGGCTGAGTCTGCTGGTGATTCACGAGGCCCGGGACTGGATTTCCCGGGCCTCGTCGTATGCCCGGCGGGCGCTGAGCACGTCGTCCATGCGCTGCTCCGTCCACTGCGCGAGCGCCCGCACCTGCTCCGCCGCCTCGCGGCCCAGCTCGGTCAGGGAGTAGTCGACGCGTGGCGGGATGACCGGCTTGGCGTCGCGGTGGACGAGACCGTCGCGCTCCAGGGTCTGGAGGGTCTGCGTGAGCATCTTCTCGCTGACCCGGCCGATCGCACGGCGCAGTTCGCTGAAGCGGTACGAGCGGTCGAGGAGCTGGATCAGCACCAGCACCCCCCAGCGGCTGGTGACGTGCTCCAGAACCAGGCGATGGGGGCACATGGCCTCGCCGTCACCCTTCCACTGACTTACCTTCACACCCGTACCTTACTTCAAAGTGGGTACTTTCTCTCGGTTAGCGCCAGTCTTAGGGTTAGCAGTGACCGCACCCGAGAAGGAGATCGACCCTCATGAGCATCGTCGTCACCGGAGCCACCGGACACCTCGGCCGCCTCGTCGTGGAGCAACTGCTGGAGAAGGTCCCCGCGGAGCAGATCACCGCCGTCGTGCGCGACACGGCGAAGGCCGCCGACCTCGCCGCCCGCGGGGTGAGGCTCGCGGTCGCCGACTACAACGCGCCCGAGACCTTCGACGGCCTGTTCGCCGCCGGCGACAAGGTCCTGCTGATCTCCGGCAACGAGTTCGACAAGGGCCGGGTCGGACAGCACACGGTCGTCATCGAGGCGGCCAAGGCGGCCGGCGTGGCACTGCTCGCCTACACCAGCGCCCCCGGCAGCCTGACGGCCGCGCTGGCCGACGACCACCGGGCCACCGAGCAGGTGCTGCTCGCCTCCGGCCTGCCGTACAGCCTGCTGCGCAACGGCTGGTACCACGAGAACTACACGGAGAACCTGGCGCCGGTCCTCGAGCACAGCGCGGTCGTCCAGGCCGCCGGTGACGGCCGGGTCTCCTCGGCCTCCCGCGCCGACTACGCCGCCGCCGCGGTCGCGGTGCTGACCGGCGAGGGGCACGAGAACACGACGTACGAGCTGGGCGGCGACGAGGCGTGGAGCTTCACCGAGTACGCGGCCGAGCTGAGCCGGCAGACCGGCAAGGAGATCGTCTACAACCCGGTCTCGGTGGAGGCCTTCACCGGCATCCTGACCGGCGCCGGGCTGCCCGCGCCGCTGGCGGAGGTCTTCGCCGGGGTGGACGCCTCGATCGAGAAGGGCGAGCTCGTCGTCTCCTCCGGTGACCTGTCCCGGCTGATCGGCCGCCCGACGACGCCGCTGGCGGACGCCATCACCGCCGCGCTGAAGGGCTGAGGCGAGCGGGGCGACCCGGCTGTCATGACCGTATGGCGATACGGGCATGACAGCCGGGAACGTCCGGCGCTACCTTCGTTCTCGCACGTCCAGGGAGGACGCGCGGGCAACAAGGAGGGGCCGTGGCCGGGACGTCCGAGGCTGAGCACCGAATAGGCCTGCTCAACGGTTTCGCCGCCTATGGGATGTGGGGTCTGGTCCCCCTGTTCTGGCCGCTGCTCAAACCCGCCGGCGCCATGGAGATCCTGGCCAACCGGATGGTGTGGTCCCTGGTGGTCGTCGCCGTCGCGCTGCTCCTCGTACGGCGCTGGGCCTGGGCCGGAGAGCTGCTGCGCCAGCCCCGGCGGCTCGGCCTGGTCGCCGTGGCGGCCGGCGTCATCACCGTGAACTGGGGCATCTACATCTGGGCCGTGAACTCCGGCCACGTGGTCGAGGCCTCGCTCGGCTACTTCATCAACCCGCTGGTCACCATCGCGATGGGCGTGCTGCTCCTGAAGGAGCGACTGCGGCGCGTGCAGTGGGCGGCGGTCGCGATCGGCTTCGCCGCCGTCGTCGTCCTGACCGTCGGCTACGGCCGCCCGCCGTGGATCTCGCTCTGCCTCGCCTTCACCTTCGCCACCTACGGGCTGGTGAAGAAGAAGGTCGCCCTCGGCGGTGTCGAGTCGCTGGCCGCCGAGACCGCGATCCAGTTCCTCCCGGCGCTCGCCTATCTGCTGTGGCTGACCGCGCACGGCGACGCCACGTTCCTGAGCCACGGCGGCGGACACGCCGCCCTGCTCGCCTCCACCGGCGTCGTCACCGCGCTGCCCCTGGTCTGCTTCGGCGCGGCGGCGATCCGCGTGCCGCTGTCCACGCTGGGCCTGCTGCAGTACCTGGCCCCGATCTTCCAGTTCCTGCTCGGCGTCCTCTACTTCCACGAGGCCATGCCGGCCGAGCGGTGGGCCGGGTTCGCCCTGGTCTGGCTGGCGCTGATCCTGCTCACGGGCGACGCGCTGCGCTCCACCCGGCGTCCGGAGCGGCTCACCGTACCGGCGGCGCGCGCCACCGAGACCCCGGCATCGGCCGCGGCGGACGCCTGACGGTGTGGACCGGTGCGCTGAAGGGCCCCCTCCGCCGAGGGGTCCGGCTATAAGTGGGGGATGACCACACAGGCGCCCGCCCCGCTGCACTGGAAGATCGTCATCGACGCGGCCGACCCGCACGCCCAGGCCGACTTCTGGGCCGCGGCCCTGCACTACACCGCCGAGGACAACAGCGCCCTCGTCGAACGGCTGCTGTCCCTCGGCGCGCTGTCCGGGGAGGCCACCGTCGAGTACCACGGCCGGGCCGCCTTCCGTGACCTGATCGCCGTACGCCACCCCGACGACCCGTACGACCCCGAGACCGGCACCGGGCTCGGGCGGCGGCTGCTGTTCCAGCGCGTACCGGAGCCGAAGACCGTGAAGAACCGGCTCCACCTCGACCTCCACGCCGGCCCGGAGCGGCGCGCGGACGAGGTGACACGCCTTCGGGCGCTGGGCGCGCGGGTGCTGCGCGAGGTGAAGGAACCCGCGGGTCAATGGGTGCTGATGGCGGATCCCGAGGGCAACGAGTTCTGCGTGCAGTAGTCAGCGGTCCGTCCGTCGGGCCGCCCGGGTGCGCGCCCGCCCGGTCACGCCCGTGCCGCCTTGGCCGCCCGGTCGGTGAGGCGGACCATGCGGGCGCGGGCGGACTCCAGCGGGCGCGGGTCGTCCGCGGCGGGGCCCGGCTCGGCGGTGAGGTCCGTCCACAGGTCGATCAGGTCGCGGCCCAGCCGCAGGCCCTCCTCGGGGTCGCGCACCGCACGCCAGGCGGTGGCCGCGCTCTGCAGGTTGCCGTAGGCGGCCTCCCCGTCCCGTGCCTGGCGGCGCAGCCGGGCGAGGTCCAGGGACAGCCGGAAGGCGCGGACCGGTTCGTCGCCCAGGTAGGCGATGTAGGCGCGCAGTTCGCGCAGGTGCAGCACCTCGGCGTGGTGCTCGCCGAGCACGGCGGACGCCTCGGCGAGGGTCCGGTCGGCCAGTTCCGCCGCCGCGTCGATACGGCCCGCCCGTACGGCCTCGTTGATACGGCTCATCGGCTCGGTGAGCAGCTCCGCCCCCTCGGCCGTCTCGGTCAACGGCCCGTCCCCGAGCACCTCCTCGGCCACCGCGTCGAACCCGCGGGGCGGGGTGGGGGTGGCGGAGTCCGCCGGTACGGCGGTGAGGGGCTCCGGCGGTACGGGGGAGACGGGGGCGGTCGGCTCGGCGGGTGCGGCGGTGACAGGCTCCGGCGACACGGGAGTCACCGCGGTCTCGCTCATCACGGGTGCCGGTCCGAACTGGCCGGTCGGCGCCTGCACGGTGCCCGGCGTCACGGCCCCTGGCGCGGGGGCGGGCGCGGGGGGCGGGGTGGGAGTGGTCGTGGCGGGCAGCCGTACCGGCTCGCCCGTCATCCGGCTGGAGCCGTCCGCCGAGACCTCCAGGGGGACGACACAGCCCGCCTGGTCGTCCTGGACCGTGGCGCGTACGGCCGCGCCGAGGCTGATGGCCAGGCGCTGGAGGTGGTTCAGGACGGCCTGCTGGATCTCCTCGCCCGGCGCCGCCACGACCGACGTACCGCCCACCGTCGCGTACCCCGGGCCGAACACCCGGACGGGCACCGCCGCCGGATGCGCCACGGGCTGCTGCGCCCGCTTCTTCTCGAAGCTCAGTCGAGCCATCGGTGTCCTCACTCCCCCGGCGTCGCGATCCGGTCGTACGCGTCCCTGTCCACCAGTGTGTCGGCTTCCCCCGGCTTCCGCGTCACCACGACGTCACAGCCTCGCACCAGCCGCACCCTGGCCAAGCTTGCTTGCATATGCATAAAATGCACATGCCTTTATTCGCGGTACGACACGACACATCTGGGGGACCCATGAACCGCCGTTTCCTCTTCGTCCTGGGCAGCGCCCGCCAGGACGGCAACACCGAGCTGCTGGCCCGCGAGGCCGCCGCTCAGCTGCCCGCCGACGTCGAACAGCGCTGGATCCGCCTCGCCGAACACCCGCTGCCCGACTTCGCGGACCTGCGCCACGACGACGACCACGTCCGGCCGTCCGCGGACACCCCCGCCGGCCTGCTGCTGGACGCCACCCTCGCCGCGACGGACGTCGTGATCGCCTCGCCGCTGTACTGGTACTCGGTGTCCAGCCTCACCAAGCGCTACCTGGACTACTGGTCGGCCTGGCTGCGCACCCCGGGCGCCGACTTCAAGGCGACGATGGCCGGCCGGACCCTCTGGGGCGTCGCCGCGCTGGCCGACGACGAGCCGTCGGTCGCGGACCCGTACGTCGGCACGCTCAACAACTCGGCCGCCTACCTGGGCATGCACTTCGGCGGGGTCCTGCTCGGCAACGGCAGCGCGCCCGGTGACGTACGGAAGGACACGGCGGCGCTGGCGCGTGCGAAGACGTTCTTCGCACAGGACGCGCCCCTCGCGCGCTTTCCGTACCAGACCGACGGCGTCCGGGCCGGCGTCCAGGGCTAGGCGTTGATGTCCTTCGCCGTGAACCGCGCCCAGGCGGCCGAGCCGAACACCACCGCGTACAGCCCCTGGAGGCCGAGGTTCCGCACCAGGTCGTCCCAGTAGACGGGGTCGCGCATCAGGTCGGCGAAGGACAGCCAGTAGTGCGAGAACAGGTAGGGCTGCAGCGCGTGCAGCTGGGGTATCTGGTCGACGATCTGCACGGTGATGAGCAGGCCGACGGTGGTCGCCATCGCGGCTATACCGCTGGTGGTGAGGGTCGACACGAACAGGCCGAGGGCCGCCACACCCACCAGTGAGGCGGCGACGACCAGGGCGATCAGCAGGGCCCGGCCGAGTCCCTCGGCGAAGCTGATCCGGGTGCCGGAGATCGTCGTCAGCTCGCCCAGCGGGAAGAGCAGCGCGCCGACGATCAGTGCCGAGACGGCGACGACCAGCGTGGCCAGCAGACAGAAGGCCAGCACCGTCGCGTACTTGGTGAGCAGCAGCCGGGTGCGGCCGGCCGGGGCGACCAGCAGATAGCGCAGGGTGCCCGCGCCCGCCTCCCCGGCGATCGCGTCACCCGCGACGACGCCGACCGCCATCGGCAGGAAGAACGGCAGGGTCGCGGCGAGCGCGGTGAACACCAGGAACAGCCCGTTGTTGGTGATCTGCGTGATGAACGCCGGGCCCTCACCGCTCCCGCCGCCCACCGAGCCGCCGCCCCGGGTCTCGATCCTGACCGCGATCCCCACCAGTACCGGCACCGCGGCCAGCACCCCGAGCAGGGCGAGGGTGCGCCAGCGGCGGACGGTGGTGACCAGCTCGCTGCGCAGCAGCCCGAGGGTCCACAGCGGATTCGTCCGGCGGCCGGCGTCCGCCGGCAGCGCATCAGCCCGCGACATCGAAGCCCTCCCCCGTCAGTGCCACGAACGCGTCCTCCAGCGAGGCGCGTTCGACCGTCAGTCCCCGGACCCGGACGCCCGCGGTGACCAGGGCCGCGGTGACCTCGGCGAGGTCCCGCTCGGGCGGTTCGCCGGTGACCCGGTCGCCGTCGGCGGTCACGTCCCCGACGCCCAGTTCCTTCAGCACGCGGGCCGCCTCCGCCCCGTCCGGGGTGGTCACCACCAGCCGGCCGCGCGCCCCGGCCGCGAGGTCCGCCACCTCGCCCTGGGTGATGAGCCGGCCCTGGGCCATGACCGCCGCGTGGGTGCACACCTGCTCGATCTCGTCCAGCAGATGGGAGGAGAGGAAGACGGTCGTGCCGTCGGCGGCCAGCTCCCTGATCAGCGTGCGGATCTCGCGCATGCCCTGCGGGTCGAGGCCGTTGGTGGGTTCGTCCAGGACGAGCAGTCTGCGCGGCTGGAGCAGTGCGGCGGCCAGCCCGAGGCGCTGTTTCATGCCGAGCGAGTACGCCTTCGCCTTCTTGCCCGCGGCGGCCGCGAGGCCGACCCGGTCCAGTGCCGCGGCGACGCGGGCGCGCCGGGTGCGCGGGTCGGCGGTCGGGTCGGCGGCGTCGTAGCGCAGCAGGTTGTCCCGGCCGGTCAGGAAGCCGTACAGGGCGGGGCCTTCGATGAGCGCGCCGACCTGCGGGAGGACCGTGCGCGCCGAGCGGGGCATGGGCCGGCCCAGCACGCGGGCGGTGCCCGCGGTCGGTTCGATCAGGCCCATCAGCATCCGGATGGTGGTGGTTTTCCCCGAGCCGTTCGGGCCGAGGAAGCCGAAGACGCTGCCCGCCGGGACGGTCAGGTCGAGACCGTCCACGGCGAGCTGTCCGCCGCGGTAGCGCTTGGTGAGACCGCGCGTGGCGATCACGCTCGCCGGCGCGTCCCCCGGGTCCGGCTGCGTGGCGGACGGTGCGTCCATCGGCTCCCCCTCGATTCATCCGATGCGTCCTGCCCGGAAGGTCACTTCGCCGCGTCGGCCGCCTTCACCAGGGCGTCCTTGGTCACCGCGCCGGCGTACACCTTGCCGTCGTCGGTGATCAGGGCGTTGACCAGGCGGGTGGAGAACACCGTGCCCTTGCCGAACTTCCCGTCGACCTGCTCGCCGAGCGAGCCGAGGAAGCCGCCGAGGTCACCGCCCTGGGAGCCGGTCGGCAGGCCGCCCTCGGCACCGGTGTCGAAGGTGACCACGGAGGTCCAGCCCTTGCCGAGGACGGTCGGGCCGGCCGTGCCCTTCAGGCCCTCGGCGAAGTCCTCGGCGTGCCTCGGGGTCTCGCCGTGCTTCGGGGCGTGCTCGCGCGCCTCGGCCCCGTCCTTCTCCTCGGTGACCTTCGCGCCCTTGGGCGGGGTGAAGTCGAAGGTGGAGGCGGCCGGCTCGGCGAAGGAGACCTGGGTGAAGCCCGCGTCGAGCACGGCGGCGCCGCCGCTCCTCGGGGTCAGCGTGAACTTCAGCGGCATGCCCGTCTTCGCGTCCACGGCGATGCTGATCGCGCCGACGGTGGTGCCGGACTGCTTGGGCTGGATCAGCAGTTTGTAGGCGTCGCGCCCGGCGACCTGGGCGGTGCCGTCGACGGTGACGGACGTGGTGTCGTCGACCGCCTTCAGGGCCTCGTCGGCGAAGTCCTTGGGCGTGGCCGGCGGCTCGGCCCGGTGCTCCTTGCCGGAGCCGGCCGCGGTGGAGTGGTAGACCTCGTTGCTCTTGCTGTCGTAGCCCCAGACGTCCTTGCCGTCGTGGATCAGGCTGTACTCGGCGCCACGCTCCAGCAGGGAGAGCTTCTGCCGGTCCGGGCCGTCGGCGGCGACGCGCAGGGTGTGCGTGCCGGAGACCAGCTCGGTGAGCTTGGCCTGCGGGTCGGCCGAGGAGCCGTCACCGGAGCCGCCCTGGCCCGCCCCGGAGAGCAGGCCGTCCTCCAGGCCGCCGAGGTCGGGCAGGCCGAGGTCGGTGCTGACCTTCACGGTGCCGGACAGCTGCTGCACGTCCGACCTGGCGATCTTTTCGATGAGCTGCTGTGCGCTGATCTTCGGCAGATCGGGGTCACCGGAGTCGGCGAGTGCCGGGACCAGCCCGATGGTGGCCGCCGCCACCCCCACCACGGCGACCGGGACGGCGTACCGGGCGGCCTTGCGCCGGCCGGAGCGCGGGGTCTCGTCCTGCGCGGCGTCCACTGCGTCGTCGGATTCGTACGGTGCCATGTGTGCCTTACCTCCGTCGTCGGCGGCGGCTGTCCTCACGCTGGTCCACTGGTCCACCCTGAGCCGCCATTCTCACCCGAATCGGTGAGGAGTGGTGATTTCCGTGGTATCCATCTGACCAAATCGGCCGTGAGGAAGCGTCAGCCCACGGAGCCAACTCCGGGTCCACCTGCGGTATGACACGCGGCGCCGGTATCTCCACCCGACCCGTAGGGGTCGTGTGGGACGCCGTCGCCCGTACGGGTTGCCGGCCCGGTCAGCCGGCGCGGTGCACGACCGCGTCGCACAGCTCCGTCAGGGCCGCCTTGGCGTCGCACTCGGGCAGCGGGGCCAGCGCGGCCCGCGCCTCCTCCGCGTACCGGACGGTGTCCCGGCGGGCCTGCTCCAGCGCGGGGTGCGCGCGCAGCGCGGCCAGCGCCTCGGCGTGCCGGGCGTCGTCGCTGAGGTCGGAGTCGAGCAGTTCGCACAGCGCGACGTCCTCGGGCAGGCCCAGCCGGGCGGCCCGCTCGCGCAGCCGGAGCACGGGCAGGGTCGCGATGCCCTCGCGCAGGTCGGTGCCCGGGGTCTTGCCGGACTCGTGGGAGTCGGAGGCGATGTCCAGGACGTCGTCGGCGAGCTGGAAGGCGACCCCGAGCCGTTCGCCGTACTGGGTGAGCACGTCGACGACCCGCTCGCCGGCGCCGGACATCATCGCGCCGAACCGGCACGAAACCGCCACCAGGGAGCCCGTCTTGCCGCCGAGCACGTCCAGGTAGTGCTCGATCGGGTCGCGCCCGTCCGAGGGGCCCGCGGTCTCCAGGATCTGGCCGGTGACGAGCCGTTCGAACGCCAGGGCCTGCACCCGGACCGCCTCGGGGCCGAGGTCGGCGAGGATCTGGGAGGCGCGGGCGAAGAGGAAGTCGCCGGTGAGGACCGCGACGGAGTTGCCCCAGCGGGCGTTGGCGCTGTCCACGCCGCGCCGTACGGCCGCCTCGTCCATGACGTCGTCGTGGTACAGCGTGGCCAGGTGGGTCAGCTCCACGACCACGGCCGACGGCACGACGCCCGGCGCGTAGGGGTCGCCGAACTGGGCGGCGAGCATCACGAGGAGTGGCCGGAAACGCTTCCCGCCGGCCCGCACGAGGTGCTGCGCGGCCTCCGTGATGAACGGGACCTCGCTCTTGGTGGCTTCGAGCAAGCCTTCCTCGACAGCCGTCAATCCGGCCTGGACATCGGCTTCCAGAGCCTGGTCCCGCACGCTCAGCCCGAACGGCCCGACGACGGTCACGAGGGGTCTCCTGTCTGCTGGTGTCTGCTGGCGATTACACGGTTTGTCGATAGGTCGCTGCCATCACTCAAGTCAGCGTATCCGGTCCTGTTTCGATCACCGATAGCGCCCACCGGTCCAGCCCGGGCGGTACCGGTTCATGATCAACATGGATTTGATCACACAGTAAGAACGGACATTTATTGACTTAACAGCAATACGGGCACTGTGTCGCAACCTCTCCACACCCTCTCCTCTGTCACCTTAGGCGCGAATCCCCCTATTCCCCCATGCCCGATTTGAAGCGATTTGCTATTTCGTGAATTGGGTCACGCGCCCCGTATACCCGGCCCACCCCCCGCAACCCCCTCGACCCCTTGCCGCGCAAGCGAGTTGAGGGTTGGCAATCGCAAAGGATCAAGCACCCCATACGGCGTCGATCAAGGTCAAATCGCACGTTCTATGAATCCGGTACTTGTTCCCGACATGTGCTCTCGCATACGTTCCGGGCCGTCGGGCGGACGCCGAATCCTGCCGCCGCCCGCATAACCCATCGACGAACTCATTCGTACGGCAGGAGCGGGGGACCCCAGGAAAGCCGCCGGGCCGGTCGGCACACGCCGCACCGGTACGGCTAGGGGTGAAGCCGTGCCTCTTCGGGGCGCGGCCGGGCACCTCCCCGCCCGAACCCGACAGCTCACCTCGCAGGCGCCGGAGAGGAACGTCCCCATGTCCGCTGCCGTTCAGCACCGCCGTACCCGGAACAGCCGCCTCGTCCGCGCCCTCGTCGCCGCCGGCACCGGCGTCGCCGTGCTCGCCCTGCCGCTCATCGGCGCGACCAGCGCCTCCGCGGCCACCGACACCACCACGGCGGCCACCACCACCGCCGGATACCCGAACAACCTGGACGGCTGGATCCGCGAGTCGCTCGCGATCATGGCCGAGAAGGGCATCCCGGGCACCTACAACGGCATCTACCGCAACATCATCCGCGAGTCCTCGGGCAACCCGAACGCCATCAACCTGTGGGACTCCAACGCCGCCAAGGGCATCCCGTCCAAGGGCCTGCTCCAGGTCATCGACCCCACGTTCAACGCGTACCACGTCGCCGGAACCTCGTTCAACATCTACGACCCGGTCGCGAACATCACCGCCGCCTGCAACTACGCGGCCGCGCGGTACGGGTCGATCGACAACGTGTTCGGCGCGTACTGACCTGCTCCGGCCGACCGGTCATCACGGCCGGTCGGTCATCACAGCCGGTCGGCCGGGAAGAGTCCTTCGAGGACGACGGCGATGCCGTCGTCCTCGTTCGACAAGGTGATCTCGTCGGCCACCGCCTTCAGTTCGGGGTGCGCGTTGGCCATGGCGACACCGCGCCCGGCCCAGTCGAACATCGGGATGTCGTTGGGCATGTCGCCGAAGGCGAGGGCCCGGTCGGCATCCACCCCGAGCCGCTCGGCGGCCAGCGCCAGCCCGGTCGCCTTCGTCACCCCCCTCGGCTGCAGCTCCACGGTCCCCGGCCCCGACATGGTGACCGTCGCCAGCGAGCCCACCGCCGAGCGGGCCACGGCCGCCAACTCGTCGTCCGACAGGGAGGCGTGCCGCAGCAGCACCTTGCTGATGGGCTCGCACCACAGGTCGTCCCGCCGGCCGACGCGCACCGCGGGCAGCGTCGGATGGGGCATCCGGTACCCGGGCTCGATCAGCGTGAGCCCGTCCACGCCGTCCTGGTCGACCGCCGCGTAGACCTGCCCCACCTCCGCCTCGATCTTGCCGAGCGCGGTCTCGGCCAGCTCCCGGTCCAGCCGGACCGACCACAGCAGACGGCCGGTCCCGGCGTCGTAGACCTGCGCCCCCTGCCCGCACACCGCGAGCCCCGTGCAGCCGAGGTCCGCCAGCAGCGGCCGGACCCGTGGCGCCGGGCGGCCCGTCACCACCAGATGCCGGGCGCCGGCCCGCACCACCCGCGCGAGCGCGGCGAGCGACCGGTCGGAGACGGTGTCGTCGCCGCGCAGCAGCGTTCCGTCCAGGTCAGTGGCGATCAGTGCATATGCCGGGGAGGGTGCCATGATCAGAGAATACGGACACCGCGCCCCGCCGACTCACCTGTCATTACACGCACTTACGTGCTGTACGGCCCCAAGTTGCGCCCACGGACGCCCCGATGAGAGTGCCGCCGTGGGCCCCGGACTCAACTGTGGGCGGCGGCCAGGTGCTTCGCCAGGCGCGGGGAGGCGAACTCCGTACCGCAGACGAAGCGCATCACCGGCCCGTACGACGACGCCGCCGGCAGGCCGGTGAAGTACAGACCGGGCACGGAGGAGACGTAACCGGGGCCGAGCCGGGGGGTGCCGCGGCTCACCGCGAGCCGGGTGCGCAGCTCGTGGCCGAGGAAGTCCATCGCCGCGATGTCGACGCGGTAGCCGGTGGCGGCGATGACGTGGTCAGCGGTGAGCTGCTCGGTACGGCCGCCGTGGGTGCGGACGGTGAGCACCGGGCTGCCGCCGCGGGCCTCGGCGCTGACCACCCGTTCGACCTCCTGCACCCGCACCCCGCTCTCGAAGCGCTCGCGCAGCCACCAGGCGCCGAGCGGGCCGAGGACCCGGCGGACCAGATAGTGACGGGCGGGCTCCGGCAGGAACCGGTACGGGTGCGGGTAGTAGCTGAGTGCCCACAGCGACCAGGCGCGGCCGAACGGGGACTGGGGGCGGAACCTCGGCTGGTCCCAGGGCGCGGCACCGAAGGCGACCCGGCCGCGTCCGCGCGCGACCACGCGCACGTGTGCGCCCGCCTCCGCCGCGAGCGCCGCCGTCTCCAGCGCGGACTGGCCGGCGCCTATGACGATCAGCTCCTTGCCGGCGAACCGGCCGAGGTCGTGGTGCTGGGCGCTGTGCGAGACCGGGCCGGTCGGGGCGGGGCCGTCGGCCGCCGCTCCCGCCAGCTCGGCCGGCAGGTGGGCCAGCCCGGACAGGCCGGTGGCGACGACGACCGCGCGCGCGGTGAACAGCTCTCCGGAGTCCAGCTTGAGTTCGAAGCCGCCGCGGCCGTCACGGTCGACGGAGACGACCCGCACCCGCTCCAGGCCGGGGACCAGGCTGCGCTGGAACCACTCCCCGTAGGCGATGAAGGTCTCCACCGGGATGATGTCCTCGTCGGTCACCAGGCGGCGGATGCCGGCCGCGTCGCAGTAGTCGGCGAGGGTGTGGCCGGGCTGGGGGCAGTCGAGGTTGGAGGCGGCGGGCGTCGACTTCAGGAGCATGCCCTCGGGCATGTGGTCGCGCCAGCTCACCATGGGGTCGCCGAAGACGCGGACGGGGATGCCGCGCGCCCGCAGATGGGCGGCGGTGGACAGGCCGAAGGGCCCGGCCCCGATGACTGCAACCGGTCGGATCACGAAGTCCCTCCCCAGGACACGGTGCGCCACGCTGGCGTGGCTTTTGCCTACTTCGTGGTGGTCGTTGCCTGCTTCGTGGTGGTCGTTGCCTGCTTCGTGGTGGTCGTCGCCTGCTTCGTGGTGGTCGTCGCCTGCTTCGTGGTGGTCGTCGCCTTCTTCATGAGGTGCTGCCGCCGCGGCGGCTGGTCCGCCACAGTTGATAGAGGTGCTTCGCGCCCGGGCGCACGAAGCGGGCGAGCATCGTGACGAACGGGAGCGGGTCGTCGCCCGCCAGCCAGGCCAGCTCCGTCCCGCTCGCCTTCGCCGGCGCGTGCGGCGTCGTGTAGCCGCTGCGGCGGTAGGCGAGGAGGGCGGGGAGGTCGATGTTCTCCACGATGTAGCGCCGGCCGGTGCGCTGTTCCCCCTCCGGTACAGGGCGGCCGGTCAGGTGCAGGTGCAGCGCGCGGACGACGTCCACGCCCGACTGGCTCTCGAACAGCCGGAACTGGGCGCCCATGCGCGGGTTGAAGTCGAGGAGCTTGTACTGTCCGTCGCGCCGGTCGAAGCGCAGGTCGAGGTCGATGATGCCGCTGAAGCCGATCTGCTTGATGAAACGCGCGGCGAGGTCGGCGAGTTCCGGGTTGTCGACGACGTAGGCGTTCGCCGTCATGCCGGCGTGCGGCGGCCAGGAGCGGACCTTGACCCCGGTGAACAGCGCGAGCGGACTGGAGTCCTGGTCGAAGCAGGCGTGCACGATCCAGTCCTCGGCCTCCTCCCGCGGCAGGTACTCCTGGAGGATCACACCGGGCTCCTCGCCCCAGTCGCGGGCCAGACGGAGCAGTCCCGCTCGCGTGCCGATCCTCGTGGTGCCGTTCACTGCGGGCCGGCGGCGCCGGACGAACGCCTCGCGGTTCTTGGCCACCACCGGGAACCGGGCGGTGTCGGCGAAGGCGACGACGTCCTCGTACGACCGCGGGAACGCGGCCGCGGGGCTCGCCACGCCGTGCTCCACGCACAGTTCGTGCAGCCCCTGCTTGCTGGCCAGGCGGCGGGGCAGCGCGGGGTCCACGCGCGGGAGGAGAAAGGAACCGGCCAGGTCGCCCTGGTGCTCGGCGATCAGGACGGCGGCCTCCTCGTCCGTAGGGATCAGTACGGCCGGGCGGCCGATCCGGCGGCCGATCCGCAGCAGGCCCTCGACCAGCCGGCCCGGGTCCTCCGCGCCGGTCGTCGGCCATACGAAGGCCTTCTCCAGATAGCGCGAGGAGGCCGCCGGTGTGTACGGGTCCTCGGTGATGGCGTACATGGGCACGCCCAGGCGGCCCAGGCTGCGGATGGCGCCGACACCGCCGTGGTGCAGCGGGTAGTCGCCGAACTTGACGATCAGTCCCGGCACGTCACGGTCGGCGTGCACGGGCACGCTGACGGCGTTTCCGGCCACGGGTCCCCCCACGTGTCCCCCCAACGGAACGGACCCACCCCGTCCGTGTCCCAAAGGACGCTAAGCCGGAATTGCCGCCTCCAGCAAGACTTATCCGGACATTGCGAACTCTTTAGACACTGTGCGAGCAACCTTTCGAATGCCTCGTGCGGCACTGCCCAAGACACGCGAGTCGGCCGTAACGTGTGGCCCGACCACATGGAACGCAAGCCGTGCATGGCCCGGATGAGAGTGAGGCAGCACCCCATGCCCCCCTTCGACGTCCCCGAGGGCGACCCCTTCGGTCCGCACAACCTCCCCTATGGCGTGTTCTCGCCCCCCGGCAGCACGGAGCGGAGGATCGGCGTCCGGCTCGGGAACCACGTTCTCGACGCGGGCGCGACGGCCGCGGCGCTCGGCTCGCCCCACCAGGCGCTGCTCGCCCGACCCACCCTCAACCCGCTGCTCGCCGCCGGCCGCACCACCTGGTCGGACGTACGGCGCGCCGTCACCTCCTGGATCACGGACCCGGCGCACCGCGAGACCGTCGAGCCGCTCTTCCACCCCCTGGCCGAGGTGACCCTGCACCTGCCTTTCGAGGTCGCGGACTACGTCGACTTCTACGCCTCGGAGAACCACGCCCGCAACGTCGGCCAGATGTTCCGCCCGGACGCCGAGGACTCCCTCACCCCCAACTGGAAGCACCTGCCGATCGGGTACCACGGCCGCTCCGGCACGGTCGTCGTCTCGGGCACGGACGTCGTACGGCCGTCCGGGCAGCGCAAGGGCCCCGGCGACCCCGCGCCCGTCTTCGGACCGTCGATCCGGCTGGACATCGAGGCCGAGGTCGGCTTCGTCGTGGGCGTGCCGTCGCGGCTGGGCAGCCCGGTCGCGCTCGGCGACTTCCGGGAGCACGTGTTCGGGCTGTGCCTGCTGAACGACTGGTCCGCGCGGGACATCCAGGCCTGGGAGTACGTCCCCCTCGGTCCGTTCCTCGGCAAGTCCTTCGCCACCTCGGTGTCGGCGTGGATCACCCCGCTCGAAGCGCTGGAGCACGCGCGCGTGGCGCCCCCGGAACGCACGCACCCGCTGCTGCCCTACCTGGACGACTCGGCGCCCGGCGCCGAACCCGGCGGCTACGACCTCCGCATCTCCGTCGCGATCAACGGCCATGTGGTCTCCGAGCCGCCGTTCTCCACCATGTACTGGACCGCCGCCCAGCAGCTCGCCCACATGACGGTCAACGGTGCCTCGCTGCGCACCGGCGACCTGTACGGCTCGGGCACGGTCAGCGGCCCGGCCGAGAACCAGCGCGGCTCCCTGCTGGAGCTGACCTGGAACGGCCGCGACCCCCTCGAACTCCCCGACGGCAAGCGGACGTTCCTGGAGGACGGGGACGTGGTGACCCTGTCGGCCTGGGCTCCCGGCGCGGACGGGCGCCGGATCGGGCTGGGCGAGGTCAGCGGGCGGGTCGTGACGGGCTGACCCACGGCCGGTGCTGCCGGGCCGGGCCGGCCGGGGCACGGCACGGCTGGCACAGCTGACACGGCTGGCACAGCTGACACGCTGGCACGGCACGGCACGCGCGCGTGGCGCCGCGAGAACCGCCCACACGCGCGTGCCGCGGTCCGGCCGGATCGCCGCCGACACCTGACTCGCACGGCCCGTCTTCGTCATACTGACGGGGACACGCACCACGCGCGAGCCGCCGTCGCGTGTCGCGTGCCCGGCACCACCGACACCCGCACACCTCTCCGACCAGGAACCGGAGCCCCGGCATGACCGTCTGCCTGCTCCTGCTGAGCGTCGTCGCCCTCACGGCCGCCGTACCGGCACCGCGCGCGCTGACCCGCGCCGCCTGGCCCGAGCGGGAACCCGTGGTCGCGCTGTGGGTGTGGCAGTGCCTGGTCGCCACCGTGCTGCTGTGCTGCCTGACCGCGCTGGTCCTGGGCGCGGCGGCCGTCTTCCACACCGTCCGCGACCGCGTGTTCGCCCCCGCGCCGCCCGCCGTCACCGCCGCCTACGACCTGTCCACCGCGCCGGTGTGGGCCGCGGTGCTCACCATGCTGCTGGCCTGCGGCGCGGCCTGGACGACGGCGATGCTGGCCCGGGAACTCGTCGAGGCCCGCCGCAGCCGGGGCCAGGCCCGGGCACAGCTGCGCGAGCGCGCCCCCGAGCTGCCGGCCGGGCTGCCCGCGGCGCGCGGGCCGATGCTGGTGCTGGAGGACGAGTACCCGGACGCCTGGTGGATGCCGGGACACCCGCCGCAACTGGTCGTCACCACCGGGGCGTTGCACCGCCTCACCGACCTCCAGCTGGACGCCGTCCTCACCCACGAGCGGGGACACGCCCGCGCCCACCACGACTGGCTGCTGCACCTGTCCACCGCCCTCGCCACGGGCTTCCCGCGGGTGCCGCTCTTCGCCCACTTCTGCGACCAGACGCACCGCCTGGTCGAGCTGGCCGCCGACGACACGGCGTCCCGCCGCTGCGGGCACCTCACCACGGCCCTCGCCCTGATCGAGCTGAACCAGCACCGGGGCGTCCTGTCCTGCGACTCCAGCCGCCGCCTCCTCGGCGAGCGCGTCGACCGCCTGCTGGAGCCACCGCCGCGGCTGCTGCGCCGGCACCGAGCCCTGACGACGACGGTGGCCGCGCTGGTGCCGCTGCTCCCCTTGCTGATCACCTTCGCTCCGGGGCTGACGGCGCTGTCCTGACGGCACTGCCCTGACGGCACTGCCCTGACGGCACTGCCCTGACCGTGCCGGGCGATCCCGGGCCGGCCCGGCGGGCTTATATCCAGTCGTCCGGCTCCGGCTCGTCCGCCGGCTCGGGCCAGTCGTCCTCCGGCGCGTCATCGGCGGCCGGGGCGTCGTCGGGGGCCGGGGCGTCGTCGGGGGCCGGGGCCGCCCCGTTCAGGGAAGCCAGCACCTGGATCACGCCCTCCCCGTACGTCGCCAGCTTCTTCTCGCCGACACCGCTCACCGTGCCCAGTTCCCGCACCGAAGCCGGCCACCGGGTCACGATCTCCCGGAGGGTGGCGTCGTGGAAGATGACGTAGGCCGGGACGCCCTGCTCCCGGGCCTGTTCGGCGCGCCAGGCCCGCAGGGCCTCGAAGGCGGGGAGCAGCGCGTCGGGCAGTTCGGCCACGGCGGCCTTGGCCTTGCCGGTGCCTTGGGAGGCACCGGCGGAGCGCGACCGGGAGGCGGCCGGCTTCTTCGGCTCCTTGCGCAGCGGCACCTCGCGCTCCCGCCGCAGCACCGAACCGCTCGCCTCGGTGAGGACCAGCGTGCCGTACTCCCCCTCGACCGCGAGCAGCCCCTGGGCCAGCAGCTGCCGGATGACGCCCCGCCACTCGCCCTCGGTGAGGTCCTGGCCGATGCCGAAGACGGACAGCTGGTCGTGGTCGAACTGGATCACCTTGCCGGTGCGCTTGCCGAGCAGGATGTCCACGATCTGCATCGCGCCGAACTTCTGCCCGCGCTCCCGCTGCAGCCGCACCACCGTGGACAGCACCTTCTGCGCGGCGATCGTGCCGTCCCAGGTCTCGGGCGGGGTGAGGCACGTGTCGCAGTTGCCGCAGCCCGCGGCGTCGGCGTCCTGACCGAAGTAGGCGAGCAGCTGGCCGCGGCGGCACTGGGCGGTCTCGCACAGCGCGAGCATGGCGTCGAGGTGGGCGGCGGCCCGGCGGCGGAACGCCTCGTCGCCCTCGCCGGACTGGATGAGCTTGCGCTGCTGTATGACGTCGTTCAGGCCGTACGCCATCCAGGCCGTGGACGGCAGGCCGTCGCGGCCCGCCCGGCCGGTCTCCTGGTAGTAGCCCTCGATCGACTTGGGCAGGTCCAGATGGGCGACGAAGCGGACGTCCGGCTTGTCGATGCCCATGCCGAAGGCGATGGTCGCCACCACGACCAGGCCGTCCTCGCGCAGGAACCGGGACTGGTGCGCCGCGCGCGTGGCCGCGTCCAGGCCCGCGTGGTACGGCACCGCCGCGATGCCGTTGGCGGTCAAAAACTCCGCCGTGCGCTCCACGGAGTTGCGCGAGAGGCAGTACACGATGCCGGCGTCGCCCGCGTGCTCCTCGCGGAGGAAGGCGAGCAGCTGCTTCCTGGGATCGGCCTTCGGCACGATCCGGTACTGGATGTTGGGCCGGTCGAAGCTGGCGACGAAGTGCCGGGCCGTCGGCAGGTTCAGCCGCTGGGTGATCTCCTCGTGGGTGGCGCGGGTGGCCGTCGCGGTGAGGGCGATCCGCGGGACGTCCGGCCAGCGCTCGCCGAGCAGGGACAGGGAGAGATAGTCCGGGCGGAAGTCGTGGCCCCACTGGGACACACAGTGGGCCTCGTCGATGGCGAAGACGGAGATCTTGCCCCGGGAGAGCAGGTCCAGCGTGGCGTCCAGGCGCAGCCGCTCCGGCGCCAGGTACAGCAGGTCCAGCTCGCCGGCGAGGAACTCGGCCTCCATCACGCGGCGCTCGTCGAAGTCCTGCGTGGAGTTGATGAAGCCGGCGCGGACGCCGAGGGCGCGCAGGGCGTCCACCTGGTCCTGCATGAGGGCGATCAGCGGAGAGATCACCACGCCGGTGCCGGGCCGGACCAGGGCCGGGATCTGGTAGCAGAGCGACTTTCCGCCGCCGGTCGGCATGAGGACGAGGGCGTCGCCGCCCGCCACCACATGCTCGATGACCGCCTGCTGCTCGCCCCGGAAGGCGTCGTATCCGAAGACCCGGTGCAGCGTGGCCAGCGCCTCGCTGTCGGCCGTGCCCGGCCCTTCGGTCACCTGTGTCATCTCGCTGATACCGCCCGTCACGCCCATCGTCCTGTCCCCCGTCGGTCCCCCGTGTGTCGTCTCTCGACCGCTGCCTCCACCATAGGGGCCCGTACCGACAGCCCCGGAGTTATCCACAGGTTCGCCGGCGGCACCGCCCGTCAAGGACACACTCGTCGTTCACACGTTCGCGGGAGACTTGCCCTCTTTCCGCCCGATAGCCTGAACGCACTGGCGAGACTCCGTCGCATGGGAGCACTGATGAGCGTCGCACCGAAGGCGTCCGCGTCCAGCTGGCCGATCCCGCCGAAGGGCGGCTGGACCGCCGACGACCTGGACCGCCTCCCGAATCTTCCTCCGCACACGGAATTGATCGACGGGAGCCTGGTCTTCGTGAGTCCGCAGACGATGTTTCATGTACGGGCTGTCGACTTCTTCAATTGGCAGCTTCAGTCGCTGGCGCCGGAGGCATTCGAGGTCATCCGCGAGTTCACGATCGACATCGACCGCCAGAACCGGCCCGAGCCGGACGTCGTGGTGGTAAGCGCAGACGTGGTGGAGGACCCGAGCCAGACCCGCTTCCCAGCGGAGTCCGTCGTCCTGGCCATCGAGGTCGTCTCCGAGGACTCCGTCTCCCGCGACCGCGAGACCAAGCCACTCAAGTACGCCCGCGCCAAGATCCCCCACTACTGGCGGGTCGAGAACGAGAACGGTCGGGCCGCGGTGCACGTCTTCGAGCTGGAGCCGACGACCGGCACCTACACGAGCACCGGCATCTTCCGCGAGCGCATGAAGCTGGACGTGCCGTTCCCGGTGGACCTGGACCTCACCCAGATCAAGACGCGCCGCGACAGGAATCAGTGACTACGACGACATGCCGTTGCCCGGCACCCTGAGCGGGGTACCGGGCTTCGGCATGTCAGCGGTGCACCTCAGCGCACGAACACCCCCGCCTGGCTCGCCAGGTCCAGGAAGTACTGCGGGGCCACGCCCAGCACCAGCGTCATCGCCACGCCCACCCCGATCGCGACCATGGTCAGCGGAGACGGGACGGCGACGGTCGGGCCCTCCGGCCTCGGCTCGCTGAAGAACATCAGGACGATCACGCGGATGTAGAAGAACGCGGCGATCGCCGAGGAGATCACACCGACCACGACCAGCGGGGCCGCGCCGCCGTCCGCCGCCGCCTTGAACACGGCGAACTTCCCGGCGAACCCGGAGGTCAGCGGGATGCCGGCGAAGGCCAGCAGGAACACCGCGAAGACCGCCGCCACCAGCGGGGAGCGACGGCCGAGGCCCGCCCACTTGGACAGGTGGGTCGCCTCGCCGCCCGCGTCGCGCACCAGCGTGACCACGGCGAAGGCGCCGATCGTGACGAAGGAGTAGCCCGCCAGGTAGAAGAGGACGGACGACACGCCGTCCTTCGACGTGGCGATGACACCCGCGAGGATGAAGCCGGCGTGCGCGATGGACGAGTACGCCAGCAGCCGCTTGATGTCGGTCTGGGTGATGGCGACGATCGCACCGCCCAGCATGGTGATGATCGCCACGGCCCACATGACCGGCCGCCAGTCCCAGCGCAGCCCGGGCAGGACGACGTACAGCAGGCGCAGCAGCGCGCCGAACGCGGCCACCTTGGTCGCCGCCGCCATGAAGCCGGTCACCGGGGTGGGCGCGCCCTGGTAGACGTCGGGCGTCCACATGTGGAACGGCACCGCTCCCACCTTGAACAGCAGGCCCATCAGGAGCATGGCGCCGCCGACCAGCAGCAGCGCGTCGTTGCCCATGGTGTTGGCGAGCGCCGGGTCGACGTCGGTGGCCGTGCCGTCGACGACCTGGGCGATGCGCGCGTACGACAGCGAGCCCGCGTAGCCGTAGAGCAGCGCGATGCCGAACAGGGTGAACGCGGAGGCGAACGCTCCCAGCAGGAAGTACTTGACCGCGGCCTCCTGCGACATCAGCCGCTTGCGGCGGGCCAGCGCGCACAGCAGGTACAGCGGGAGGGAGAAGACCTCCAGGGCCACGAACAGGGTCAGCAGGTCGTTGGCCGCCGGGAACATCAGCATGCCGCCGATGGCGAAGAGCAGCAGCGGGAAGACCTCGGTGGTGGTGAAGCCGGCCTTCACCGCGGCCTTCTCGCTGTCGCTTCCGGGTACGGAGGCGGCCTGCGCGGCGAAGGAGTCGACCCGGTTGCCGTGTGCGGCCGGGTCCAGGCGCCGCTCGGCGAAGGTGAACAGGCCGACCAGACCGGCCAGCAGGATGGTGCCCTGCAGGAAGAGGGCCGGGCCGTCGACCGCGATCGCGCCCATGGCCGCGATGTGCGCCTTGGTGGTGCCGTACCCGTCGGCCGCCAGTGCGACGACCGCGGCGAACGCGGCGCACAGGGCTACGACGGACACGAACACCTGCGCGTGGTAGCGGGCCCGGCGCGGCACGAACGCCTCGATGAGCACCCCGACCAGCGCCGCACCGACGACGATCAGCGTCGGCGACAATTGTCCGTATTCGATCTTCGGCGCGTCGATCTTCGAGATCGGATCGGCCGCCGTTGTCCACAGGCTGTGGACGACTGGTGCGCTCACTTGGCCGCCTCCACCTCGGGCTTGGGGTCCTTCTTCTGTACGTCGGACATGGTCTGTTTGACCGCCGGGTTGACGATGTCCGTGACGGGCTTCGGGTAGACGCCCAGGAAGATCAGCAGCACGATCAGCGGGGCGACGACGACCAGTTCGCGCACCCGGAGGTCGGGCATCGTCGAGACCTCCGGCCTCACCGGGCCGGTCATCGTCCGCTGGTACAGCACGAGGGTGTACAGCGCGGCGAGCACGATGCCGAAGGTGGCGATGATGCCGATCACCGGATAGCGCGTGAACGTGCCGACCAGGACCAGGAACTCACTGACGAACGGCGCGAGGCCAGGCAGCGAGAGGGTGGCGAGGCCGCCGATCAGGAAGGTGCCGGCGAGCACCGGGGCGACCTTCTGCACACCGCCGTAGTCCGCGATGAGCCGCGAGCCGCGCCGGGAGATCAGGAAGCCGGCGACCAGCATCAGCGCGGCGGTCGAGATGCCGTGGTTGACCATGTAGAGCGTGGCGCCGGACTGGCCCTGGCTGGTCATCGCGAAGATGCCCATGATGATGAAGCCGAAGTGCGAGATCGACGCGTAGGCCACCAGGCGTTTGATGTCCCGCTGGCCGACGGCGAGCAGCGCGCCGTAGACGATGCTGATCAGCGCCAGGACGAGGATCACGGGCGTCGCCCACTTGCTGGCCTCCGGGAACAGCTGGAGGCAGAAGCGGAGCATCGCGAAGGTGCCCACCTTGTCGACCACCGCGGTGATGAGCACGGCGACCGGGGCGGTGGACTCCTGCATGGCGTTGGGCAGCCAGGTGTGCAGCGGCCACAGCGGCGCCTTCACCGCGAAGGCGAAGAAGAAGCCGAGGAACAGCCAGCGTTCCGTGCTGGTCGCCATGTGCAGCGAGCCGTTGGCGCGGGCCTCGGCGATCTCGGTGAGCGAGAAGTTCCCGGCGACCACGTAGAGGCCGATCACCGCGGCCAGCATGATCAGACCGCCGGCCAGGTTGTACAGCAGGAACTTCACCGCCGCGTACGACCGCTGCGTGGCGGCCGTCTCCTCGCCGTGCTCGTGGGCACGGTCCCCGAAGCCGCCGATGAGGAAGTACATCGGGATGAGCATGGCCTCGAAGAAGATGTAGAAGACGAAGACGTCGGTGGCCTCGAAGGAGATGACCACCATCGCCTCGACCGCCAGGATCAGCGCGAAGAAGCCCTGGGTGGGCCGCCAGCGGCGGCTGCCGGTCTCCAGCGGGTCGGCGTCGTGCCAGCCCGCGAGGATGATGAACGGGATCAGTACGGCGGTCAGCGCGATCAGCGCCACCGCGATGCCGTCGACGCCCAGCTCGTACCTGACCCCGAAGTCCTTGATCCAGGCGTGGGACTCGGTGAGCTGGTAGCGGGCGCCGTCCGGGTCGAAGCGGACCAGGACGGTGACCGCCAGGGCGAGTGTGGCGAGGGAGACGACCAGCGCCAGCCACTTGGCGGCGGTGCGCCGGGCGGCCGGCACGGCGGCCGTGGCGACGGCCCCGAGGGCCGGGAGCGCCGCCGTCGCTGTCAGCAGAGGAAAGGACATCGGTATCAGACCGCCCTCATCAGCAGGGTCGCGGCGACCAGGAGTGCCGCGCCGCCGAACATCGAGACCGCGTAGGAGCGGGCGAAGCCGTTCTGGAGCCGGCGCAGCCGCCCGGACAGGCCGCCGAAGCCGGCCGCCGTGCCGTTGACGACGCCGTCGACCAGGGTGTGGTCGACGTACACCAGGGAGCGCGTGAGGTGCTCGCCGCCGCGCACCAGGACCACGTGGTTGAAGTCGTCCTGGAGCAGGTCGCGGCGGGCGGCGCGGGTGAGCAGGGAGCCGCGCGGGGCGACGGCCGGGACGGGCCTGCGGCCGTACTGGGCCCAGGCGATGGCGACGCCGATGACCAGGCAGACCATGGTGGCCCCGGTGATCACCCCGGCGCTGAGCGGTGAGTCGCCGTGGTCGTGCCCGGTGACCGGCTCCAGCCAGTTGAGGAAGCGGTCCCCGATGCTGAAGAACGCACCGCCGAAGACCGAGCCGACGGCCAGGACGATCATCGGGATCGTCATGACCTTCGGGGACTCGTGCGGGTGCGGCTCGGCGTGTTCGCCGCGGGTCTCGGCGGCGGGCTCCACGCTGGGCTCGGCCGGGGACGGGGTCGGGGCGTGGCGCCACCGTTCCTCTCCGAAGAACGTCATCAGCATCACGCGCGTCATGTAGAAGGCGGTGATGGCCGCACCGAGCAGGGCCGCGCCGCCGAGGATCCAGCCCTCGGTGCCGCCCTTGGCGAACGCCGCCTCGATGATCTTGTCCTTGGAGAAGAAGCCGGACAGGCCCGGGAAGCCGATGATGGCGAGGTAGCCGAGGCCGAAGGTGATGAACGTGACCGGCATGTACGTGCGCAGGCCGCCGTAGCGGCGCATGTCGACCTCGTCGTTCATGCCGTGCATCACGGAACCGGCGCCGAGGAACAGACCGGCCTTGAAGAAGCCGTGCGTCACCAGGTGCATGATCGCGAAGACGTAGCCGATGGGGCCGAGGCCCGCGGCCAGCACCATGTAGCCGATCTGCGACATGGTCGAGCCGGCCAGCGCCTTCTTGATGTCGTCCTTGGCGCAACCGACGATCGCACCGAACAGGAGCGTGACCGCGCCGACGACGGTGACGGCCAGCTGGGCGTCGGGGGCGGCGTTGAAGATCGCGCCGGAGCGGACGATGAGGTAGACGCCCGCGGTCACCATGGTCGCCGCGTGGATGAGGGCGGAGACCGGGGTCGGGCCCTCCATGGCGTCGCCGAGCCAGGACTGGAGCGGCACCTGGGCGGACTTGCCGCACGCGGCGAGCAGCAGCATCAGGCCGATCGCGGTGAGCTTGCCCTCGGAGGTGTCACCGGTGTGGCCGAGGACCGGGCCGAACGCGAAGCTGCCGAAGGTGGTGAACATCAGCATGATCGCGATCGACAGGCCCATGTCGCCGACGCGGTTGACCAGGAAGGCCTTCTTCGCGGCCGTGGCGGCGCTGGGCTTGTGCTGCCAGAAGCCGATCAGCAGGTACGAGGCGAGACCGACGCCCTCCCAGCCGACGTACAGCAGCAGGTAGTTGTCGGCGAGGACGAGCAGCAGCATCGCCGCGAGGAACAGGTTCAGGTAGCCGAAGAAGCGGCGGCGCCGCTCGTCGTGCTCCATGTACCCGACCGAGTACAGGTGGATCAGCGAGCCGACACCCGTGATGAGCAGCACGAACGTCATGGACAGCTGGTCCAGGCGGAAGGTGACGTCCGCCTGGAAGCCGGCCACCGGGACCCAGCTGAACAGGTGCTGCATCAGGGTCCGGTCCTCGGCTCCCTTGCCCAGCAGGTCGGCGAAGAGTACGACACCGAGGGCGAAGGAGACGAACGAGAGCAGCGTGCCGATCCAGTGGCCGACGGCGTCGAGCCGCCGGCCGCCGACCAGGAGGACGGCCGCTCCGAGCAGGGGCGCCGCGATGAGCGGCGCGATCAGGTTCTCCACGATTCTTCCGACCCCTTACAGCTTCATCAGGCTGGCGTCGTCGACCGAGGCCGAGTGGCGGGTGCGGAACAGCGACACGATGATCGCGAGGCCCACCACGACCTCCGCGGCGGCGACGACCATCGTGAAGAAGGCGATGATCTGGCCGTCGAGGTTGCCGTGCATCCGGGAGAAGGCGACGAACGCGAGGTTGCAGGCGTTCAGCATCAGCTCGATGCACATGAAGACCACGATGGCGTTGCGCCGGATCAGTACGCCCGTCGCGCCGATCGTGAACAGCAGGGCGGCGAGGTAGAGGTAGTTGACCGGGTTCACTTCGACGCCTCCTCGGGCCGCTTGAACGTCTCCGGCTCGATCGCCCGGCGCTCCAGGCGTTCCTCCGCGCGCTGCTCCAGCGCCCGCAGGTCGTTGAGCGCCTCCGCGGACACGTCACGGATCTGGCCGCGTTCGCGCAGCGTCTTGTTGACGGTCAGCTCGGACGGGGTGCCGTCGGGCAGCAGGCCCGCGATGTCCACGGCGTTGTGCCGGGCGTAGACACCGGGGGCGGGCAGCGGCGGGATGTGCTTGCCCTCACGGATGCGCTGTTCGGACAGCTCGCGCTGGGTCCTGGCGCGCTCGGTGCGCTCGCGGTGGGTGAGCACCATGGCGCCGACGGCGGCCGTGATCAGCAGTGCGCCGGTGATCTCGAAGGCGAAGACGTACTTGGTGAAGATGAGGGACGCGAGGCCCTCCACGTTGCCGTTCGCGTTCGCCTGGCCGGTGCCGTTGAACTCCTTCAGGGAGGCGTTGCCGATGCCGGCGAACAGCAGGACACCGAAACCGACGCCACACACGAGGGCCAGCCAGCGCTGGCCCTTGATGGTCTCCTTCAGGGAGTCCGCGGCCGTGACGCCGACGAGCATCACCACGAACAGGAACAGCATCATGATCGCGCCGGTGTAGACGACGATCTGCACGATGCCGAGGAAGTAGGCGCCGTTGGCGAGGTAGAACACCGCCAGGACGATCATGGTGCCGGCGAGGCAGAGCGCGCTGTGCACGGCCTTCTTCATGAAGACGGTGCCGAGGGCGCCGATCACCGCGACCGTGCCGAGGACCCAGAACTGGAACGCCTCACCGGTGGAGGTCGTATAGGCGGCGAGGTGCTGCGCGCTCATCGGTCGATCACCTTCTCCGAGGCCGGCTCGTCCTCGCCGAAGGTGGACGCCGCCTCCTGCGGTACCTCTCCCTGGGAGACGGCGACCTGGCGGACCGTACCGGGCGCGGCCTGGGTCACCAGGCCGCGGTAGTAGTCCTGTTCGTCCGTCCCCGGGAAGATCGCGTGCGGCGTGTCGACCATGCCCTCTTCGAGACCGGCGAGCAGCTGCTCCTTGGTGTAGATGAGGTTGGCGCGGCTGGAGTCCGCCAGCTCGAACTCGTTGGTCATCGTGAGCGCGCGCGTGGGGCACGCCTCGATGCACAGCCCGCACAGGATGCAGCGGGCGTAGTTGATCTGGTACACGCGGCCGTACCGCTCGCCCGGCGAGTAGCGTTCCTCGTCGGTGTTGTCGGCGCCCTCCACGTAGATGGCGTCCGCGGGGCAGGCCCAGGCGCACAGCTCGCAGCCGACGCACTTCTCCAGGCCGTCCGGATGGCGGTTGAGCTGGTGCCGTCCGTGGAACCGCGGAGCCGTGGTCTTCTTCTGCTCCGGGTACTGCTCGGTCAGCCGCTTCTTGAACATGGCCTTGAAGGTCACGCCGAAGCCGGCCACCGGGTTCTGGAAGCCGGGCTCGGTCCGCCCGGTCTCCTGAGGCTCCTCAGCCATCGGACGCCTCCTTTCCATCCGAAGATCCGTCACTGACAGTGTCCGACCCGCCACTGACAATCAGCTCCCGCTCCCGGCGTGACCTGCGCCTGGGCACCGGCGGCAGCTCCTGCCCGGGCAGCGGCGGCACGGGGAACCCGCCCGCCGTCGGGTCGAAGGCCGGCTGCCGGTCGGCAGGCTGCTCGGCCGGCTTCGCCTTCTCGCGGAACATGTCGGCGACGAAGGAGATCAGCAGCAGGGCGAGGACACCGCCGCCGACGTAGAGGGCGATGTCGGCGAAGTCGTAGTTCTCGTTGCGCAGGGCGCGGACGGTCGCGACCAGCATCAGCCAGGTCACGGAGACCGGGATGAGGACCTTCCAGCCGAGCTTCATCAGCTGGTCGTAGCGGACGCGCGGGAGCGTGCCGCGCAGCCAGATGAAGAAGAACAGCAGCAGCTGGACCTTGACGACGAACCAGAGCAGCGGCCACCAGCCGTGGTTCGCGCCCTCCCAGAAACCGCTGACCGGCCAGGGGGCGCGCCAGCCGCCGAGGAACAGGGTGGTCGAGACGGCCGAGACCGTCACCATGTTCACGTACTCGGCGAGCATGAACATCGCGAACTTGATCGACGAGTACTCGGTGTTGAAGCCGCCGACCAGGTCGCCCTCGGACTCCGGCATGTCGAAGGGGGCGCGGTTGGTCTCGCCGACCATCGTGACGATGTACAGGATGAAGGAGACCGGCAGCAGCAGGATGTACCAGCGGTCGTGCTGCTGCTCCACGATCGTGGACGTCGACATCGAGCCCGAGTACAGGAACACGGAGGCGAACGCGGCGCCCATGGCGATCTCGTACGAGATCATCTGCGCGCAGGAGCGCAGGCCGCCGAGGAGCGGGTAGGTGGATCCGGAACTCCAGCCCGCGAGCACGATGCCGTAGATGCCGACCGAGGCGACCGCGAGGATGTAGAGCATCGCGATCGGCAGGTCGGTGAGCTGCATGGTGGTGCGGTGGCCGAAGATCGAGATCTCGTTGCCGGCCGGCCCGAAGGGGATCACCGCGATCGCCATGAAGGCCGGGATGGCCGCGACGATCGGCGCGAGGACGTAGACCACCTTGTCCGCGCGCTTGACGATGATGTCTTCCTTGAGCATCAGTTTCACGCCGTCGGCGAGCGACTGGAGCATGCCCCAGGGGCCGTGCCGGTTGGGGCCGATGCGCAGCTGCATCCAGGCGACGACCTTGCGTTCCCAGACGATGGAGAACAGCACGGTCACCATCAGGAAGGCGAAGCAGAACACCGCCTTGACGACAACCAGCCACCAGGGGTCGCGGCCGAACATCGAGAGGTCTTCAGCGGCGAGGTACGGGCTCATGCCTCCACCTCCTTGGGGGCCTCGCCGGCGACTGCCGCCGGGCCGATGCGGACGAGGGAGCCGGGCCGTGCCCCGGTGTCGGAGGCGACGCCGGCACCGACGGAGTTCAGCGGGAGCCAGACCACCCGGTCGGGCATCTCGGTGACCTGAAGGGGAAGTTCGACCGTGCCGGCCGGGCCGGTGACGGCCAGGCTGCCGCCGTCCGCGACGCCCGCCTCGGCGGCCGTCGCGGCGGACACGCGCGCGCGTGCGGCGTGCCGGGTGCCGGCGAGCGCCTCGTCGCCCTCCTGCAGGACGCCCTGGTCGAGCAGCAGCCGGTGCCCGGCGAGTACGGCCTCGCCGGCGGCCGGGCGGGGCAGCGGGTCCGCGGACTCCATGGGTTCGGAGGCGCGGGGGCCGTCCCAGGAGCCGAGCCGGTCGATCTCCGCGCGCGTGGTGCGCAGATCCGGCAGACCCACATGGACGTCCATGGCGTCGGCGAGCATGTGCAGCACGCGCATGTCGGTCGGCGCGAGCCGGCGGGTCATCTGGTCGGGCTTGAGCGCGGCCTCGAAGGACCGCACCCTGCCCTCCCAGTTGAGGAAGGTGCCCGCCTTCTCGGCGACCGCGGCGACCGGCAGGACGACATCGGCGCGCTCGGTGACCTCGCTGGGCCGCAGCTCCAGGGACACCAGGAAGCCGACGCTGTCGAGCGCCTCACGCGCGCGTGCCGGGTCGGGCAGGTCGGCGACCTCCACGCCGGCGACCACCAGTGCGGACAGTTCACCGGAGGCGGCGGCCTCGATGATCTGGTGGGTGTCACGGCCGTAGCGCAGCGGGAGTTCCGCCAGGCCCCAGGCGGCGGCGACCTCCTCCCGCGCGCGCGGGTCGGTCGCGGGGCGGCCGCCCGGCAGCAGCGAGGGCAGCGCGCCCGCCTCGACCGCGCCGCGCTCACCGGCCCGGCGCGGGATCCACACCAGGTCGGCGCCGGTCGCGGTGGCGGCGCGCAGCGCGGCGGTGAGGCCGCCCGCGACACCGGCCAGCCGCTCCCCTACGACGATGACGGCGCCCTCGGTGCGCAGGGCCTCGGCGGCAAGCGTGCCGGGCTCCTCCAGACCGACGCCGCTCGCGAGGGCGTCCAGCCACTCCGTCTCGGTACCCGGTGCGGCCGGCAGCAGCGTGCCGCCCGCCTTCTCCAGGCCCCGGGTGGCGTGCGTGGCCAGCGCGAACACCCGCTGCTTGCGCTTGCGCCAGGCCTTGCGCAGCCGCAGGAAGACGCCCGGGGCCTCCTCCTCCGACTCGAAGCCGACCAGCAGGACGGCGGGCGCCTTCTCCAGGGAGGTGTACGTGACGCCCGTACCGTCGAGGTCGCGGCCGCGGCCGGCGATCCGCGCGGCCAGGAAGTCGGCCTCCTCGCCGCTGTGCACGCGTGCGCGGAAGTCGATGTCGTTGGTGTCGAGCGCAACGCGCGCGAACTTGCTGTACGCGTAGGCGTCCTCGACGGTCAGCCGGCCGCCGATGAGGACGCCGGCCCGGGAGCGGGCCGCGGTCAGGCCCCGCGCCGCCGCCTGAAGCGCCTCGGGCCAGGAGGCGGGCTCCAGGACACCGTCGGCGTTGCGGACGAGGGGAGTGTCGAGACGATCCTTCTGCTGCGCGTACCGGAACGCGAAGCGTCCCTTGTCGCAGATCCACTCCTCGTTGACCTCGGGGTCGTAGGCGGCGAGCCGCCGCATGACCTTGCCGCGCCGGTGGTCGGTGCGGGTGGCACAGCCGCCGGAGCAGTGCTCGCACACCGACGGCGAGGAGACCAGGTCGAAGGGGCGGGAGCGGAACCGGTAGGCGGCCGAGGTGAGCGCGCCGACCGGGCAGATCTGGATGGTGTTGCCGGAGAAGTACGACTCGAACGGGTCGCCCTCACCCGTGCCGACCTGCTGGAGCGCGCCCCGCTCGACCAGCTCGATCATGGGGTCGCCCGCGATCTGGTTGGAGAAGCGGGTGCAGCGGGCGCACAGCACGCACCGCTCGCGGTCGAGCAGCACCTGCGTGGAGATCGGTACGGGCTTCTCGTAGGTCCGCTTCTTGCCGTCGAAGCGGGACTCGGCGTTGCCGTGCGACATCGCCTGGTTCTGCAGCGGGCACTCGCCGCCCTTGTCGCAGACCGGGCAGTCCAGCGGGTGGTTGATGAGCAGCAGCTCCATCACTCCGTGCTGGGCCTTCTCGGCGACCGGGGAGGTGAGGTGGGTCTTCACCACCATTCCGTCGGTGCAGGTGATGGTGCAGGACGCCATCGGCTTGCGCTGGCCCTCGACCTCGACGATGCACTGGCGGCAGGCGCCGGCCGGGTCCAGGAGGGGGTGGTCGCAGAACCGCGGGATCTCGATGCCGAGCTGCTCGGCGGCCCGGATCACCAGGGTGCCCTTGGGCACGCTGATCTCGATGCCGTCGATCGTCAGCGTGACGAGGTCCTCCGGCGGGACCGCCTGTCCCCCTCCCGTGGGGGCGCTCGTGGTCACGGTCATGCGTTCACCTCCGGGCGGTCCGCCCAGGCCGTCGACTTGGCCGGGTCGAAGGGGCAGCCCCGGCCCGTGATGTGCTGCTCGTACTCCTCGCGGAAGTACTTCAGCGAGGAGAAGATCGGGGATGCGGCGCCGTCACCGAGGGCGCAGAAGGACTTGCCGTTGATGTTGTCGGCGATGTCGTTCAGCTTGTCGAGGTCGGACATGACGCCCTTGCCGGCCTCGATGTCCCGCAGCAACTGCACCAGCCAGTACGTCCCCTCACGGCAGGGGGTGCACTTGCCGCAGGACTCGTGGGCGTAGAACTCGGTCCAGCGGGTCACGGCCCGCACCACGCAGGTCGTCTCGTCGAAGCACTGCAGGGCCTTGGTGCCGAGCATGGAGCCGGCGGCGCCCACTCCCTCGTAGTCGAGCGGGACGTCGAGGTGCTCGTCGGTGAACATCGGCGTGGAGGAACCGCCCGGTGTCCAGAACTTCAGGCGGTGGCCCGGCCGCATGCCGCCGCTCATGTCGAGGAGCTGGCGCAGCGTGATGCCGAGCGGTGCCTCGTACTGGCCGGGGCTCGCGACGTGGCCGCTGAGCGAGTAGAGCGTGAAGCCCGGGGACTTCTCGCTGCCCATCGACCTGAACCAGTCCTTGCCGTTTTTCAGGATGGCGGGAACCGACGCGATCGACTCGACGTTGTTCACAACAGTCGGACAGGCGTAGAGGCCTTCCACCGCAGGGAAGGGGGGACGGAGCCGCGGTTGACCACGGCGGCCTTCGAGCGAGTCGAGCAGTGCGGTCTCCTCACCGCAGATGTACGCGCCGGCGCCCGCGTGCACGGTGAGCTGGAGGTCGAGCCCGCTGCCCAGGATGTTCTCGCCGAGGTAGCCCGCCGCGTAGGCCTCGCGCACGGCCTCGTGCAACCGCCGCAGAACGGGGACGACTTCACCACGCAGATAGATGAAGGCATGCGACGACCTGATGGCATAGCACGCGATCACAATGCCCTCGATGAGGCTGTGCGGGTTCGCGAAGAGGAGCGGGATGTCCTTGCAGGTGCCCGGCTCCGATTCGTCGGCGTTGACAACTAGATAGTGCGGTTTTCCATCACCCTGAGGAATGAACTGCCACTTCATTCCGGTCGGGAATCCCGCGCCGCCGCGGCCTCGCAGCCCGGAGTCCTTGACGTACGCGATCAGGTCGTCCGGCGACATGGCGAGGGCCTTGCGGAGCCCCTCGTACCCCTCGTGCCTCCGGTAGACGTCCAGGGTCCAGGACCGGTCCTCGTCCCAGAAGGCCGACAGCACGGGTGCGAGCAGCTTCTCGGGGCTCGAGTCCTTGAGTTCGGCTGCCACGGTCATCACTCCCCCTCCTCTGCGGTAGGCCCTGCGGGGTGCGCGGGGTCGGAGGCCGATGTGTCCTGCGGCGCGTCATGGGAACTGAGGTGCTCGGCCGGCGACGGCTCGTGCACCCTGTCCTGCGGTTCCTCGTGCGGACCTCCGCGCGGATGGACCACGCGCGCGGGTGCGGTCTCTCCCCTTGCCAGGCGAAGGCCCACCAGCGACGCCGGTCCCGCACTGCCGCCCTCCTCGACGGCCCCGGGCCGCTCGTCGGGGAAGCCGGCCAGAATCCGCGCGGTCTCCTTGAAGGTGCACAGCCGCGCCCCGCGCGTGGGCTGTACGGGCCGTCCCGCGCGCAGGTCGTCGACCAGGCGCTTGGCGCTCGCCGGGGTCTGGTTGTCGAAGAACTCCCAGTTGACCATCACGACCGGCGCGTAGTCGCAGGCCGCGTTGCACTCGATGTGCTCCAGGGTGACCTTGCCGTCGTCGGTGGTCTCGCCGTTGCCGAGGCCCAGGTGTTCCTGGAGGGTCTCGAAGATCGCGTCGCCGCCCATCACCGCGCACAGCGTGTTGGTGCACACGCCCACCTGGTAGTCACCGGAGGGCCTGCGCCGGTACATGGTGTAGAAGGTGGCGACGGCGGTGACCTCGGCCGTGGTCAGGCCCAGCATGTCCGCGCAGAACCGCATTCCGGTGCGCGTGACATGGCCCTCCTCCGACTGCACGAGGTGGAGCAGCGGCAGCAGGGCGGACCGGGAGTCGGGGTAGCGCGCGATCACTTCGCGCGCGTCCGCCTCCAGCCGGGCCCGGACGTCGTCCGGGTAGGCGGGTGCGGGCAGTTCGGGCATGCCCAGGCTGACGCCCCGCTCGGAAGAAGAGGTGGTCACCGGTCGACGCCTCCCATCACGGGGTCGATGGACGCGACGGCGACGATGACGTCGGCGACCTGGCCGCCCTCGCACATCGCCGCCATGGCCTGCAGGTTGGTGAAGGACGGGTCGCGGAAGTGGACCCGGTAGGGGCGGGTGCCGCCGTCGGAGACGGCATGCACCCCGAGTTCGCCCTTGGGCGATTCGACGGCCGCGTACGCCTGTCCCGGCGGGACGCGGAAGCCCTCGGTGACCAGCTTGAAGTGGTGGATCAGGGCCTCCATGGAGGTGCCCATGATCTTCTTGATGTGGTCGAGGGAGTTGCCGAGCCCGTCCGGTCCCAGAGCGAGCTGGGCGGGCCAGGCGATCTTCTTGTCGGCGACCATGACCGGGCCGGGCTGGAGCCGGTCCAGGCACTGCTCGACGATCCGGAGCGACTGGCGCATCTCCTCCAGGCGGACGAGGAAGCGGCCGTAGGCGTCGCAGGTGTCGGCGGTCGGGACGTCGAAGTCGTACGTCTCGTAGTCGCAGTACGGCTGTGCCTTGCGCAGGTCGTGCGGCAGGCCGGTGGAGCGCAGGATCGGGCCGGTCGCGCCGAGGGCCATGCAGCCGGCCAGGTCCAGGTAGCCGATGTTCTGCATGCGGGCCTTGAAGATGGGGTTCCCGGTGGCGAGCTTGTCGTACTCCGGGAGGTTCTTCTTCATCTTCTTCACGAACTCGCGGATCTGGTCCACCGCGCCGGGCGGCAGGTCCTGGGCGAGTCCGCCGGGCCGGATGTACGCGTGGTTCATGCGCAGGCCCGTGATCAGCTCGTAGAGGTCGAGAATCATTTCACGATCACGGAATCCGTAGATCATGATCGTGGTGGCGCCCAGCTCCATGCCGCCGGTGGCGATGCACACCAGGTGGGAGGACATCCGGTTCAGCTCCATCAGGAGCACCCGGATGATCTTGGCGCGCTCGGTGATCTGGTCCTCGATGCCGAGGAGCTTCTCGACGGCGAGGCAGTAGGCGGTCTCGTTGAAGAAGGACGTCAGGTAGTCCATGCGCGTGACGAAGGTGGTGCCCTGCGTCCACGTGCGGTATTCGAGGTTCTTCTCGATGCCGGTGTGGAGGTAGCCGATGCCGCAGCGGGCCTCGGTGACCGTCTCGCCCTCGATCTCCAGGATCAGACGGAGCACTCCGTGGGTGGACGGGTGCTGGGGACCCATGTTGACGACGATGCGTTCGTCGTCGGCGCGGGCCGCGGACTGGACGACCTCGTCCCAGTCGCCGCCGGTGACCGTATATACGGTGCCCTCGGTGGTCTCGCGAGGGGATGCCTGGGAAGTGCTCACGAGTACGACCTCCGCTGGTCCGGAGCCGGGATCTGGGCGCCCTTGTACTCGACGGGGATGCCGCCGAGGGGGTAGTCCTTGCGCTGCGGGTGGCCCTGCCAGTCGTCCGGCATCATGATCCGCGTCAGGGCCGGGTGACCGTCGAAGACGATCCCGAAGAAGTCGTAGGTCTCGCGCTCGTGCCAGTCGTTGGTCGGGTAGACGGAGACCAGCGACGGGATGCGGGGGTCGCTGTCGGGCGCGCTGACTTCCAGGCGGATCAGCCGGTTGTGGGTGATCGAGCGCAGGTGGTAGACGGCGTGCAGCTCGCGGCCCTTGTCGTTCGGGTAGTGGACGCCGCTGACGCCGGTGCACAGCTCGAAGCGCAGGGCCGGGTCGTCGCGCAGGGTGCGGGCGACGCGGAGCAGGTGCTCGCGTTCGATGTGGAAGGTCAGCTCGTCGCGGTCGACGACCGTCTTCTCGATGGCGTTCTCGGGGAGGAGTCCCTGTTCCTCCAGGGCGCCCTCCAGCTCGTCGGCGACCTCGTCGAACCAGCCGCCGTAAGGGCGGACCGCCGGTCCCGGGAGTCGGACCGAGCGGACCAGGCCGCCGTAGCCGGAGGTGTCGCCGCCGTTGTCGGCGCCGAACATGCCGCGCTGGACGCGGATCTCCTCGCCGCCCTGGCCGCGCTGGCCGGGGAGGTTGGAGGCGGAGAGGTCCTTCTCGGGGTTCACCCCGTTCGCGGATCCGTTGACGCCGCCCGCGCCGGTGCCGTTCGCGTCGCTCACCGCAGCAGCCCCTTCATCTCGATCGTGGGCAGGGCCTTGAGCGCCGCCTCCTCCGCCTCGCGGGCCGCTTCCTCGGCGTTCACGCCGAGCTTGGAGGACTGGATCTTCTGGTGGAGCTTGAGGATCGCGTCCATCAGCATCTCGGGGCGGGGCGGGCAGCCGGGCAGGTAGATGTCGACCGGCACGATGTGGTCGACGCCCTGGACGATCGCGTAGTTGTTGAACATGCCGCCGGAGGAGGCGCAGACGCCCATGGAGATCACCCACTTGGGGTTGGGCATCTGGTCGTAGACCTGCCTCAGGACGGGCGCCATCTTCTGGCTGACCCGGCCGGCGACGATCATCAGGTCCGCCTGGCGCGGCGAGCCGCGGAAGACCTCCATGCCGAAGCGGGCGAGGTCGTAGCGCCCGGCGCCGGTGGTCATCATCTCGATGGCGCAGCAGGCGAGGCCGAAGGTGGCCGGGAAGACGGACGCCTTGCGCACCCAGCCCGCGGCCTGCTCGACGGTGGTGAGCAGGAATCCGCTCGGCAGCTTTTCTTCGAGTCCCATGTCGTTAAAGGCCCCTCAGTCCCATTCCAGGCCGCCGCGCCGCCATACGTACGCGTACGCGACGAAGACGGTGAGCACGAAGAGCAGCATCTCCACGAGCCCGAAAATCCCCAGGGCGTCGAAGGTGACGGCCCAGGGGTAGAGGAAGACGATCTCGATGTCGAAGACGATGAAGAGCATCGCCGTCAGGTAGTACTTGATGGGGAAGCGCCCGCCGCCGGCCGGCGTGGGGGTCGGCTCGATGCCGCACTCGTAGGCTTCGAGCTTGGCGCGGTTGTACCGCTTCGGACCGATCAGCGTGGCCATGACCACGGAGAAGATCGCAAAGCCTGCCCCGAGGGCTCCCAGTACGAGGATGGGCGCATACGCGTTCACCGCTCCTCGCTCCTCTCAGTCGGCACTGACTGCTGGCGGTTGCACTGGGCTCACTCCTGCCTCACCGGCCCCTCGGACCCCGCTCGTCCCGGGCGAAGATCGAGAACATGTGAAGCAGGTCACAAGCCCAACTGCCTCGCATCTTATGCCCGCCGCTCTGTGATCTGCGACACGGGGTATTGCACAAGCTTTGTGATCTCCACCACCTGACGAAGGATCATGAAGTCGGATGATGAGTGATCTTCATACGCGAAGCGTTCAGTTGATCACCAGAAGTGACAATCTTGCATGTCATCGCAGGCCGGAGGGGGCGTCTCCATATCAAGAGACTTCCGTTGCATGCAAATTGGCGCTGGACTCCGACTCTTGATAGTGGGGCTCGTTCACACATCAGGGGGAGGCCGGAGCGGGGTGTGGACGGAACCCGGACCGCGTGCACGCGTTCACGAGCCGTCCACCCGCGCGGGACGCCGAGGTCACGGTGGCCGTTCCGTGACCTCCATCACATTGATGAGAGACCTCTGAGAACCGGGCTTGGCCAACGACCGCAACCAGTGGTAGGCGGAGGGCAATTCGGACGTAATGATCAAAGACCGTGATCAAGGGCTTGATCACGGGCGTCCGCAATGTCCGTTACGGCGTCAATAAAGAGTGACGCGAGGCGGATTTCGGGTCTCGATTGAGCAACTGTGGCGCAGGACACGTTTCTTGAAGATATGAAGGAGCCCCTGGTACCGGTTGTTCCCATGTCCCACACCGCTCACATACGCAGCCACCGGAAGCCCCGCCGCAGCGCGTCGACCCTCGCCGTGCGGGCCGGCGTTGCCGGTGGCGTTCTCGGCACCCTGGCAGTCGCCGGGGCGTCCGGCTCGGCGAACGCGGCCGAGCCGGTGACGCAGACCCTCGAACTGCCCACCCTGACGGCCGACCTGGCCGCTCAGGCGGCCCAGACCGCGGACGCGACCGAGCAGGCCGCCGCGAACTACCAGCTGCAGGCCGAGCGTGACGCGGCTGCCGCCAAGGCCGCGAAGCAGGCGAAGGCGGACCTCGCCGAGGCCAAGAAGAAGGCGGCCGAGGCCAAGAAGAGGGCCGAGGAGGCCGCCCGCAAGGAGGCCGCCGCCCGGGCCTCGCGCAACGCGGACCGGACCACGCTCTCCACCACGGCGGGCGGCACCGAGGCCGGGACCTCCACCTCCACCAGCACGTCCACGGCCACCGGCTCGGCCGCGGCCGTCGTCAGCTTCGTCAAGGCACAGGTCGGCAAGGCGTACGTCTCCGGCGCCACCGGCCCGTCCGCCTACGACTGCTCCGGCCTGGTGCAGACGGCCTTCAAGCAGGTAGGCATCAGCCTGCCGCGCGTCTCCCAGGACCAGTCGACCGCCGGCACCCAGGTCTCGCTGAGCAACCTGCAGCCGGGCGACATCCTGTACTGGGGCGGCGCGGGCAGCGCGTACCACGTCGCCGTGTACGTCGGCGACGGTATGTTCGTGGGCGCCCAGAACCCCTCCAGCGGCGTCGTGGAGCGCCCGCTGTCGTACGACCCGCCCACCGGCGCCGTGCGGGTGCTCTGAGCGCACCGCACACCTCTCACAGACGCAGGGCCGCAGCCGCTCGGGGGCAGCGGCCCTCGCGGCTTCCCTGACATGCTCTGCTCGGGCCACCGTCCGGTGGTCCGGTCACGAGCGAAGGAGTCCACGCGATGCCACGCGTGTTCGTACAGGGAAGCCCCGTCGGCCACTACCCGCGGTACGCCCCCGAGGCCGGGCGGGGTGCGGTGCGCCGTATCACCGAGGTCGGCGAGGAGGTGCTGCACAAGCCGTGCCGGGACGTCACGGAGTTCGGACCCGACCTCGCCGCGCTGATCGACGACATGTTCCGCACCATGTACGTCGCCGAGGGCGCGGGACTGGCGGCGAATCAGGTCGGGGTCGATCTGCGCCTTTTCGTGTACGACTGCCCCGATGACGACGGAGTCCGGCATGTCGGACACATCGTCAATCCCGTGCTGGAAACGCCCACGAACGGGCGACGGCTGCTGGACGAGGGCGAGGGCTGCCTGTCGGTTCCGGGGGCTGTGATGGCCGTACCGCGGCCGGACCGGGCCGTCGTGCGCGGGCAGGACAGGGACGGCCGTCCGGTCGTCATCGAGGGCACGGGGTACTTCGCCCGCTGCCTGGCCCACGAGACGGACCACACCACCGGGCAGATCTATCTCGACCGGCTCTCCAAGCGGGAGAAAAAGGACGCCCTGCGGCAGATGGCGGACCGGCGGGACGAGGTGTACGCCCGCCGGGCCGCCAGGGAAGCCGCTCTCGGCGCCGGCGCCTAGTCAGGCCTTCGGGGCCACCTTGGTCAGGCCGTTGATGATGCGGTCCATCGCGTCGCCGCCCGTGGGGTCGGTGAGGTTCGCGAGGAGCTTGAGGGTGAACTTCATCAGCATCGGGTGGGTCAGACCGCGCTGGGCGGCGATCTGCATGACCTTCGGGTTGCCGATGAGCTTCACGAAGGCGCGGCCGAGGGTGTAGTAGCCGCCGTAGGTGTCCTTGAGGACGCGCGGGTAGCGCTGGAGGGCGATCTCGCGCTGGGCGGGCGTCGCGCGCGCGTGGGCCTGCACGATGACGTCGGCGGCGATCTGGCCGGACTCCATGGCGTAGGCGATGCCCTCGCCGTTGAAGGGGTTCACCAGGCCGCCGGCGTCACCGACGAGCAGCAGGCCGCGCGTGTAGTGCGGCTGGCGGTTGAAGGCCATGGGCAGGGCGGCGCCGCGGATCGGGCCGGTCATGTTCTCGGGGGTGTAGCCCCAGTCCTCCGGCATGGAGGCGCACCACGCCTTGAGGACCTCCCGCCAGTCCAGCTCCTTGAAGGAGGCGGAGGTGTTCAGCACGCCGAGGCCCACGTTCGACGTGCCGTCGCCCATGCCGAAGATCCAGCCGTAACCGGGGAGGAGACGGTCCTGCGGGCCTCGGCGGTCCCACAGTTCCAGCCAGGACTCCAGGTAGTCGTCGTCGTGGCGGGGGCTCTCGAAGTAGGTGCGGACCGCGACGCCCATGGGGCGGTCCTCGCGGCGGTGCAGGCCCATCGCCAGGGAGAGGCGGGTGGAGTTGCCGTCGGCGGCGACGACGAGCGGCGCGTGGAAGGTGACCTCGCGCTTCTCCTCGCCGAGCTTGGCGGTGACGCCGGTGATGCGGCCGGTGCGGTCGTCGATGACCGGGCCGCTGACGTTGCAGCGCTCGTACAGGCGGGCACCGGCCTTCTGGGCGTTGCGGGCGAGCTGCTCGTCGAAGTCGTCGCGCTTACGGACCAGGCCGTAGTTCGGGTAGGCGGCGAGTTCCGGCCAGTCGAGCTGGAGGCGGGAGCCGCCGCCGATGATGCGCAGGCCCTTGTTGCGCAGCCAGCCGGCCTCCTCGGAGATGTCGATGCCCATGGCGACGAGTTGCTTGACCGCGCGCGGCGTGAGGCCGTCGCCGCAGACCTTCTCGCGGGGGAACTCGGTCTTCTCCAGGAGCAGGACGTCGAGACCGGCCTTGGCGAGGTGGTACGCGGTCGTGGAGCCGGCCGGCCCCGCGCCCACGACGATCACATCGGCGGTGTTCTCGGAGAGCGGCTCGGTCACGACGGTCACGGCGGGATCTCCCCAAGGGTCGAAATCTGTGTGCCGACCGGCACTGGACATGGGCAGTCTATTCAGCAGAATTGATCACCCGGCTGAAGGGCTGTCCTGTGAACCGACCTCTCCCCACGGTACGGCTGCGCGTCCCCACGCACGAGGACGCGGTCGCCTGGCACCGGGTCTTCGGCGACCCGGAGGTGATGGAGTTCCACGGCGGCAGGCCGGCGGAGCTGTCGGTCTACGAGGAACTCACCGCGCGCCAGCGGCGGCACGACGCGGAGCACGGTTTCTGCCTGTGGACGCTGCTGGACGAGTCCGGCGAGGTCATCGGCTTCACCGGGGCGCAGCCGTGGCCGCGGGAGTGGGGCCCGGTCGGCGAGACGGAGATCGGCTGGCGGCTCGGGCGGGCGCACTGGGGCCGGGGGTACGCCACCGCGGCGGCGCGGGAGACGCTCAGGCGGGTGCGGGCGGCCGGGGTGCCGGAGGTGGTGGCGATGGTCCGACCGGGCAACGAGCGGTCCATCGCGGTGGCCCGGCGGCTCGGCATGGAGCAGGCCGAGACCTACACGCATCCCACGCTGGACGAACCCGCGCTCTGCTTCCGGCTCACCCTCGACGCCGCCCTCGATACCCCCCTCGACGCCCCCCTCGACGCCACCCTGGACACCGCCCTCCATCACGCACCGTAGTCGTCTGTCACAGAAAGACACCGGCGCCTTCCGGGCAGGTCGGGCGGGAGTTACCCTGCCAGTACCGCTGGGGGTGACATCTGTGCGTATAACACCCAAAACACCCGAAGTGCGCGTCCCGCGTCTGGTCGGTCTGATGGCCATGGACGCGCGCGAAACGGCCCGGGCGCGGGGGCTGTTCCTCAACGCGCCGGACCGCCCGGACTTCCACCTCGCCGTCGTCGACTACGTCGTACGCCAGTACCCGCAGCCCGGCGCCGAGGTGCCGCGGGACTCGATGGTGTACGTGTGGTTCGACTTCGGGGAGGGCGAGGGCGGCGGAGGCGTGCGGGAACCGCGCATCCCGCGGCCGCCCTCCGGCGGGTCGCAGCGGGAACTGGGCGAGCCGGGCGGCGACCCCTACGCCGTCGTCAGCTCTGCTTGAAGCCCCGGTGCAGCGCGACCACGCCGCCGGTGAGGTTGCGCCAGGCCACCTTCGACCAGCCCGCCTCGCGCAGCCGTTCGGCGAGGGCGGGCTGGTCGGGCCAGGCCCGGATGGACTCGGCGAGGTAGACGTACGCGTCCGGGTTCGAGGACGCCGCGCGCGCGATCGGCGGCAGCGCCCGCATCAGGTACTCGGTGTACACGGTGCGGAACGGCGCCCACGTCGGGTGGGAGAACTCGCAGATCACCACGCGCCCGCCGGGCCGGGTGACCCGGTGCATCTCGCGCAGCGCCGCGTCCGTGTCCTGCACGTTGCGCAGGCCGAAGGAGATCGTCACCGCGTCGAAGGTGTCGTCCTTGAAGGGCAGCTTCGTCGCGTCGCCCGCGGTGAACGGCAGCCAGGTGTGCCTCTTCTTGCCGACCTGGAGCATCCCGAGGGAGAAGTCGCAGGGGACGACGTACGCGCCGGTCCGCGCGAAGGGCAGGGAGGAGGTGGCCGTGCCGGCGGCGAGGTCCAGGACCTTCTGTGCGGGGCGCGCGTCGACCGCCTTCGCCACCTCCTTGCGCCAGCGCCGGTCCTGGCCGAGCGAGAGCAGGTCGTTCGTCAGGTCGTACCGTTCCGCCACGTCGTCGAACATCGAGGCGACTTCGTGCGGCTGCTTGTTCAGGGAAGCGCGGGTCACCCGCCCATTCTTGCAGCCCGCCCTCCCGGCAGGAGCGTCGGCTTCCTGCGTGCCGCGACGTCCTCCACCCACCCGCACAGCAGCGCGAAACCGGCGATCAGGATCCAGCCGACGCCGAACATGAACCACTGGCTGTCCAGCGGCAGATAGGTCTCGAAGGCCGGCACCTGCCAGAACCGGTCGATCAGCGGGACCGCCAGGATCAGCGCGATCTCGTGCCACAGGTAGATCGTCACCGCGCGCGCGTTGAACACGGTGACCGTGCGGTCCAGGCGCCGGAACCGGGTGAGCCACGCGAAGTCGATCCGGAAGCAGGCCTTCGCCCACATCAGCAGCGTCACGAACCCGGCCGACCAGAAGGCCTGGGCGAGCGGGTTCTCGTCCAGGTCGTACGTCCCGAAGTCCGCCTGGTGCGCGAGGGCGTACCAGGCGCCGTAGCCGAGGGCGGCGAGCGAGAGGACGGCCACCAGGGCCGGTCTCGTCCGCTGGAGCACGCCGTCGCGGTGGGCGAAGCCGAGGATCCAGCAGAAGAGGTACGTCGACAGGTCCCACAGGGCGCTGCCCAGCCGGTTGTCCGGGGCCGACCAGAGGAAGGCCAGGACCAGGACGGGGGCGAGGGAGAGGAGGAGAACGGGGACGGGGGCGAGGCGGAAGATCCGCAGCAGCAGCGGGGAGAGCAGGACGAACCAGAGGTACGTGCGCAGGTACCAGAGGATCTCCCAGGCCTGCTCGCCCCACGCGTTGCCGGGCGGGTCGCCGAGCGGGACGATCCAGAAGACGATCTCCCGGCCCGGCATCCAGCCGTGGACCAGCATCGCCGACACCACGAAGAGGCCCCAGAACCAGAAGGGCGGCAGGAGCCGTCTGAGCCTGCCCCTGAGGACCTTCGGGGCCGGGCGTTCCAGGGACTTGGCCATGAGGGTGCCGGCCAGGGCGAACATGATGCCCATGGAGGGGAAGACCAGGCCGCACCAGGCCCAGCCGAAGGTGTGGTACGTGACGACGCGGACGAGGGCGAGGGCTCTGAGGGTGTCGAAGTAGCGGTCGCGGATCCCGCCGGGCTTCTCCGGTCGGGCCGCGACCGGGACGGCGGTACGGCTGTGTGCCCCCATCTCAGCTCACCCCCGCCGGTGTGCCCACCTCGCCCGTCCGCTTCAGCTTCTGCCAGCGGAGGCGGCCGCCGGTGAGGGCCGTGATGCAGGAGTGGATGAGGACGAGGTACATCAGCTGGCGGTAGGCCAGTTGCTGCAGGGGCATCATCAGCAGGTAGCGGTACTTCTCGCGGTCGAGGCGGAAGGCGTAGGCCGCGCAGAGGAGTTGGACCCCGAGGACCGCGAGCCAGGCCAGCAGGGCCGCCCGGAAGTCGATGAAGATCATCGAGTAGGCGGTGAAGACGTCGATGAGGGGCGCGAAGACCGGTGTGACGATCTGGAACAGCACCACCAGGGGCATGCCCACCCGGCCGAAGCGGCCCGACGGACCCCGGTCGGTCAGGGACCGGCGGTGCTTCCACAGGGCCTGCATGGTGCCGTACGACCAGCGGTAGCGCTGGGACCAGAGCTGCTTGAGGGAGCCCGGCGCCTCCGTCCAGGCCCGGGCGTGCTCCTGGTAGACGACCCGCCAGCCCGCGCGGTGCAGGGCGATGGTGATGTCGGTGTCCTCGGCGAGGGTGTCCTCGCTCATGCCGCCGACGTCCAGCACGGCGTCCCTGCGGAACGCGCCGATCGCGCCCGGGATGGTGGGCATGCAGCGCAGCAGGTCGTACATGCGCCGGTCGAGGTTGAAGCCCATCACGTACTCGATGTGCTGCCAGGCCCCGATGACGGTGTTCCGGTTGCCGACCTTGGCGTTGCCGGCGACCGCGCCGACGGACGGATCGGCGAACGGCTGCACCAGCTGCCGTACGGTGTCCGGTTCGAAGACCGTGTCGCCGTCCATCATCACGACGATGTCGTACGACGCGTTGCGCACACCGTTGTTGAGGGCCGCCGGTTTGCCCGCGTTCTCCTGGCGGATCACCCGGACGTTCGCCATGCCGAGCGACTCGGCCGCCTCGCGGGCGATCCCGGAGGTGCCGTCGGTCGAGCCGTCGTCCACCACGATGACCTCGATCGGGTGGGTGCTGCGCGCCAGCGACTGGAGGGTGTTGGCGATGCACTCCTTCTCGTTGTACGCCGGGACGATCACGCTGACCGGCCGGGTGACGGTCGGTCCCCAGCTGAATCGGCGTTTGTTGCGCTGCCGGTAGTGGCGGCGGGCGAGGAGCAGCATCATGCCGAAGCGGCCCAGGACGGCCACCCCGACGACCATGAGCCCGGCCGACAGGGCCGGTACGGTCCATTCGGCGACGGCGACGGCCGCGATGAGGGCCTTGCCCTCGTAGAGGGTCATGCCGGTGGCCGTCCGGTGGGCGGCCTGGAGGCCGTCCTGTTGGTTCGGGGGCGTGGCGACGCCCGGCAGCACCTGTCGCTCGGCGGCCCGCTGCTTCTCGACGACCCCGCTGACGGTGGTGAAGGTGTAGCCCTTCGCCTTCATCTTCTCGATGTACTTCGGCAGCGCCGCGATCGTCTGCGAGCGTTCGCCGCCCGCGTCGTGGAAGAGGACCGAGGCACCCTTGGTGCCCTTCGGTGTGGCCCACGTGACGATCTTCGAGACGCCCGGCCGTTTCCAGTCGTCGCTGTCGGTGTCGACGAAGACGCTGGTGTAGCCGTCCTGGCCGAGCTTCTTGTAGACGGGCCAGCTGTAGTTGTCGATGGCGTCCGTCTCGGAGGAGTACGGCGCCCGGAACAGCGTGGTCGTGATGCCGGCGGCACCGGCGAGGGCGAGCTGGGTCTGCTGCATCTCGCGGTTGACGCGGGCCGTGCTCTGGTACGACAGGTCGACGTGCGTGAAGGTGTGGATGCCGACCTCGTCGCCCTGCCGGACCATCGTCCGCACGATGTCCGGATAGCGCGACACCATCGAGCCGACCAGGAAGAACGTGCCGGGTACGTCGTACTTCCGCAGGATCTCCAGGACCTGCGGGGTCCAGGTCGGGTTGGGGCCGTCGTCGAAGGTGAGGGCGATGGTCTTGTCCGGCACGGAGATCGTCGTGGCCTGCCCGCCCCGGAAGGTGAGGATCGGACCGCCGTTCAGGATCTTGTCCGGGACCTGGTCGGAGCCGGCCCCGGTGCGCACGCGCTGGTCGCCGCCGACCTCGGCGCGCAGATAGCCGTCGAGCAGCATCACGCAGGTCAGCGCGAGCAGGAGCAGGAAGGCGAGGATGATCCGGGGGCGTTGCAGCGCCGCGGCCCTGCCTGCCGCGCGCTCGATGCGGGTGGGCGCGCGCCTGCGGCCCCGGGAGGACTTCGGAGTGATCATGACTGCCGCTGCGCCCCGGTCACCTGACGCCCGCGAACGCGGACGCAGACGCAGACGCGGAGGCGGAGGCGGAGGCGGACGCAGACGCGGACGCGGACGGTGCGGGGGAAGCCGGCAGTTCCGCCTGGCGGCCGATGCCGCCCTGCGGCTGTATCCCGTCCGGAGTCCGTCCGCCGTCGGCCGCACCCCCGTTGCCGAACGGCAGCAGCGAGGACGGGGTGAGGGAGGTGCCCCAGCCCATGAAGGCGGCGCCGAGCACGCCCGCGTAGGTGAGGCAGACGGCGCCGACGAGCAGGCCGACGCGGCGCAGCACCTTCGACCGGCGTCCGGTGGTGTCAACGAACACGGGCCCTTCGACGGACCCGTTGCCATCTTCGGATTGCATTCCCCGGATATTAGGGAGCCTTTATGTGGCCCTTCCCATGCTTTCCTGTGTATTCCTGTGTATTCCTAGGAGAATCCGCAAGACGCATATCCGCTGTGAGAGATTTGCCCTCATGAGGAGACCACTGAGGCTGATCGCCGGGTTCACCTGTGTCTTTGCGCTCGCGACCACCGGATGCTCCGGAAAGGACGAGGACGGGCACACGGCCTACGCGCCCTACGTCAGCGTCACCGAGGCAGCCGCCACCGACTCCGCGGGGTCCCCGTCGGCGTACAACCTGGCCTTCGTGATCTCCGGCGGCAGCGGCTGCACCCCGAAGTGGAACGGCACCGAGTCCCTCACCGACTCCGCCGTACGGTCCCGGATATCCGCGCTGAAGAAGAACGGCGCCACCGTCCGCGTCTCCTTCGGCGGGGCCTTCGGGAAGGAGTTGGCCGCCGCGTGCGACAGTGTCGCGGACCTCGCCGCCGCCTATGCCGCGGCGCTGGACGCGGCCGGTTCCACTGAGGCCGACTTCGACATCGAGGGCGACGAGCTGAGCGACTCCGGCTCCGTGGCTCTGCGGTCGCGGGCGATTGCCCGATTGCAGAAGGAACGGCCGGATCTGGACGTGTCGTTCACCCTCCCGGTGATGCCCTCGGGACTCGACTCGGAAAGCCTCGCGCTGCTGGAATCGGCGAACAGGTACGACGTTCAGGTTTCCACGGTCAACCTCATGACCATGAACTACGGCGAGTCGTACGGCGGGGACATGGGTGACTACGCGCTGGCCTCCGCGAAGGCCGCGCACACGCAGTTGAGGAAGGTGTTCGGGACGTCGGACGCGGGGGCGTGGCGGGCGATGGCGCTCACGTCGATGATCGGGGTCAATGACGTGGACGGGGAGACGTTCACGCTCGCCGACGCGGGGGAGGTGCGGGGGTTCGCCGAGGAGAAGGGGATCGGATGGGTCTCGATGTGGTCGGCGTTCCGGGATCGGCAGTGCGGGGAGGGCTCCTCAGCGGATGACGCCGCCACCGACTGCAGTGGGGTGCGCCAGAGTTCCGGTGCCTTCGCGCGCAGGTTCTCGGGCTGAGCCAGGGGGCTCAGCGCCGCCGGAACACCAACCGGCCCTCCACCACCGTAGCCACACAGGTGCTCGCGCCGCGCTCCGCCAACTCTGCCTCGTCCCGCACGTCGAACACGGCGAACCGGGCGGCGGAGTGGCGCTCCCTCGGGGACGCGAACTCCACCGGCAGGCCGGCCTCGTACGGGTCGAGCGCGGGGGTCCCGCCGGGGCGTCCGACGCGGCCCATGACCGCGAGACCGGAGCGGTGCACGGCGTCCCGCACCGCGCGGTTGCGCAGTTCCTCGCAGGCCGCCCCTACCGTGCCGTGCGCCAGCATGCGCTGCACCGCCCGCCGGGCGCTCGCACCCCAGCGGGCGTCGTCCATGTCGAGCGCCGCCAGGGCCTCCCCGGTCAGCGGCTCGGTGCCGAGCGCGTCGGCCTCGCGCGGATCCGGGTGGTACGCCTCCTCCAGCAGCTCGTTGCCGTGCGGATTGACCAGCCCGGGCGTCAGGATGCCGGGCCACTTGCGCACCCGCGCCCGCGGGTGGGCGGCGACGAGCCCCTCCAGCGGTCCGGCGTCGGCGATCCACGCCCCCTTGACGGCGAGGGCGTGGCCTCTGGAGTCGGCGTGGATCGTCAGCACGGTGGCGTCAGTTGGAAGCGAGCAGCTTCAGCTCGGGATGCGCTGTGCCGCCCTCGATCGCCGTCGACGAAATGTGGGACATGACCCGCTCGTCGACGGGGTCGTTCGCCGGGTCGTCGTGGACGAGGAGGTGCTCGTACGTCGTGGAGCGCTGGGCCGGGACGCGGCCGGCCTTGCGGATCAGGTCGATGATCTCCATGCGGTTGGAGCGGTGCTTGGCGCCGGCCGAGGAGACCACGTTCTCCTCCAGCATGATCGACCCGAGGTCGTCCGCGCCGTAGTGCAGGGACAGCTGGCCGACCTCCTTGCCGGTGGTGAGCCAGGAGCCCTGGATGTGCTGGACGTTGTCCAGGAAGAGGCGGGCGATGGCGATCATGCGGAGGTACTCGAAGAGCGTGGCCTGGGTGCGGCCCTTCAGGTGGTTGTTCTCGGGCTGGTAGGTGTACGGGATGAAGGCGCGGAAGCCGCCCGTACGGTCCTGTACGTCCCGGATCATGCGGAGGTGCTCGATCCGCTCGGCGTTGGTCTCGCCGGTGCCCATCAGCATGGTGGAGGTGGACTCGACGCCCAGCCGGTGCGCGGTCTCCATGATCTCCAGCCAGCGCTCGCCGCTCTCCTTCAGCGGGGCGATGGCCTTGCGCGGCCGCTCCGGCAGCAACTCGGCGCCGGCGCCCGCGAAGGAGTCCAGGCCGGCCTCGTGGATGCGGGTGATGGCCTCTTCGACCGACACACCGGAGATACGGGCCATGTGCTCGACCTCGGAGGCGCCGAGGGAGTGGATGACCAGCTGCGGGAAGGCGTCCTTGATGGCCTTGAAGTGCTTCTCGTAGTACTCGACGCCGTAGTCCGGGTGGTGGCCGCCCTGGAACATGATCTGGGTGCCGCCCAGCTCGACGGTCTCCGCGCAGCGGCGCAGGATGTCGTCGAGGTCGCGGGTCCAGCCCTTCTCCGTGTCCTTGGGGGCCGCGTAGAAGGCGCAGAACTTGCACGCCGTGACACATACGTTCGTGTAGTTGATGTTCCGCTCGATGATGTACGTGGCGATGTGCTCGATGCCCGCGTACTTGCGGCGGCGTACGGCGTCGGCGGCGGCGCCCAGGGCGTGCAGGGGCGCGTCCCGGTAGAGGACGAGTGCCTCCTCGGGCGTGATCCGTCCGCCCGCTGCGGCTCGGTCGAGGACAGACTGGAGGTCGGCCTTCTCTGTCACCAGGGGGTCCCTTTCGTCAAGGGGTGTGGACGGACCGAACCAGCCTACGCCAGCCGTTTCGGCCCAAAGACCTCAGGCCGCGTACGCGCCCGCCAGCAGTCCCAGGAACGCGCCGGCGATCAGGAACGGCCCGAACGCGATCGCCGTCTTCCGGTCCGCCCGCCGGGCCAGCACGAGCGCGCCGCCGTACAGCGCGCCGAGCAGGAACCCGGCGAAGCTGCCGAGCAGCACGGTGGGCCAGCCGTACCAGCCGAGCACGGCACCCATGCCGACCGCCAGCTTCACATCGCCGAAGCCCATGCCGCCCGGGTTGATGCGGTACAGCAGGTAGTAGCCGGCGCCGAGCGCGAGGGCGCCGTAGAGGGCGGTGCGCCAGTGGCCGGCGTGTTCGGGGAGCAGGGCGGCGAGGCCCAGGAGGGCGAGGGCGGTGGCCGCGAGCGGGAGGGTCAGCGGGTCGGGCAGCCGCCGCACCCGGAGGTCGACGGCGGCGAGCAGCACGCCGACGGGCGCGAGCAGCAGCCAGACCGCCAACTCGGGCCGGGTTCCGGTGGCGGCGGCGAGGGCGGCGCAGACGAGGGCGGTGGCGACGGCGAGTGGGAGCACGGAGGGGGCGTACGACGGCGAGGGCACCCCCGCCGCACGCCCCGCCCCCACCGCGCGCCCCGCTCCCTCCGCACGTCCCGCTCCCTCCGCACGTCCCGCGCATTCCCCGCACCGCACCCCGCCCAGCCATCCCCGGACCGGGTGACGGCCGTCCGGGCAACGGTCGCGCCAGGGCTCACCGGACGGCACGGCGAAGCGGTACGCGGCGCGGGGCAGCAGCGCGCCCGCCAACGCGCCCCACACCGCGGCGACCAGCACGAGCACTCCCGTGGTCACCCCGCCCACGTGCCCCACCCCCCTCGCGTCTCCCAGGTGTCCTACCCGGTTCAGACGGCCGGCATCGCGTAGGCGTCCTCGCCGTTGGCCATCAGCAGCCGGTTGCCCGACAGGGCGATCTGCCACTGGTCGCCGGTGCCCTTGTTGTCGGTCCAGCTCCACCGCTTGCGGCCGGTCCGCGCGTCCAGGGCGACGATCCCGCCGCCGACGGCCTGGGCGCCGCAGTACAGCGTCTTCCCGTACTTCAGGAAGACCTCGGGCGCGCCGCGGTCGTTCTCCTCGCAGAGCCAGATCTTCTTGCCGGTGCGGACGTCCACGGCCCAGATGCCGCGGTCGTGGTCACCGGCGTAGAGGACGCCGTCGATGACGGTGGGGTTGTAGAAGCCGCGGCGGCCCGCCGGGGACAGGGTCCAGCGGGTCGCGCCGGTCTTCACGTCGACGGCGGTGAGCCGCTCGCCCGGCAGGAGGACCAGGCCGTCGGAGACGGTGGGCCGCCAGCTCCAGTCGTCGCCGAGCTTCTTCGTCCACAGCTGGGCGCCGGTCGCGGTGTCGCGGACGGTGAGGTTGAACTTCGAGTCGGCGTACACCAGGTACGTGCCGGAGACGGAGCCTTCGACGTCGTAGTCGTCGGTGCCCCAGTCCCGCTTCTGGATCCACACCGTCTTGCGGGTGGCGATGCTGATGGCGGCGACCGCCGTACGGAAGTCGGTGGCGCTCTTGGACTCGCTGAAGTCGCTCGCCGCGACGTACACGTGCTCGTCGTCGATGGCGATGGTGTCCTCGATGTCGATGTGCTTGCCGAGCCGGGCCCGCCACACCTCCGCGCCGGTCGCCGCGTCACGGGCGATGAGGGCACCGTCGTACTCGGCGTCGGGCAGGTACATCCGCCCGTCCTTGTACAGCAGTTGGGAGCCGGGTACGACCAGGTCGGACTTGGACCAGCGGGGCTTGCCGGTCTTGACGTCGTACGCCACCAGGGGGTCGCCGCTGATCAGCAGCAGGCCGTCGTGGACGAGCAGGGGTACGTCGGTGGCGGTGCCGTCCTCGGTGAGCGCCCGGTGCCACAGCGGCTGCGGGGCCACTCCGGCGGGCGGGGTGGTGAAGTGCTCGGCAGCGGGCTCCCCCGAGGCGCCCGCCTCGCCGCCGCCGGCCGGCGTGCCGGCGTCCCCTGTGTCCCTGCCCAGCCACCAGGCGGTCCCCCCGCCGACACCCGCGACGGCGACGGCCCCGCCGAGAGCGAGGGACAGCGCACGACGCCGGGTGGGCCGAGCGGGTGCCCCGGAGTCGCCGAGCTGGACGGTGCCGGGGAGGGGAGCGGGGGTGGGGGCCGGGGTGGAATAGGGGTTTCCGGCCGACGGCGTGCCATGACCGGGCGCCGGCTGGGCGGTTCCCCCGGGAGGCGTGCCGTACCCGGAGCCCGGCGCGGGCGGATACCCGTACCCCGGCGTGGGACCGCCGGCCGGCGCCCCCGGAGCGCTGGCCGGTGCCGGCCCGAACCCCCCGGCTGCATGAGCCCCCGCCGTTCCCGCCGCTGCCGGCTGCTGTTCCGGTGCCTCCAGGTCCAGGATTCCGGCCGCGTGCGTGGCGATCGTGGAGGCGACGGCGGACGGCAGCCAGTCGCGCAGGACGCCCTCGACGCCCTGCGGGGCGAGCGCGGCGGTGATCTCCGCGGGGGCGGGGCGGCCGGCCGGGTCCTTCTGGAGGCAGGCCCGGACCAGGCCGAGCAGGGAGCGCGGTACGTCCGTCAGGTCGGGTTCGCCGTGCACGACCTGGTAGAGCAGCGCGGCGTGCGAGGCGGCCCCGTCGCCGAAGGCGCTGCGCCCGGTGGCGGCGAAGGCGAGGACCGCGCCGAGGGAGAAGACGTCGCCCGCCGGGCCGACGTCCTTGCCCATCGCCTGCTCCGGGGGCATGTAGCCGGGCGAGCCGACCACGACCCCGGTCTGGGTCATCCGCGTGCCGTCCACGGCCCGCGCGATGCCGAAGTCGATGACCCGGGGCCCGTCGGCGGCGAGCAGCACGTTGGACGGCTTGAGGTCGCGGTGGATGAGGCCGGCCGCGTGGATCTCCTGGAGCGCGGCGGCGAGTCCGGCGCCGAGCGCGCGCACGGTGTGCTCGGGCAGCGGCCCGTGCGCGGCGACGACGTCGGTCAGGTCCGGGCCGAGGACGTAGGAGGTGGCGAGCCAGGGCAGCGGCGCCTCGGGATCGGCGTCCACCACCGCGGCGGTGTACTGGCCGGAGACGGCCTGGGCGATCTCGGCCTCGTGCCGGAAGCGCTCACGGAAACCGGAATCGGCGGCGAGGTCGGGCCGTACGACCTTGACGGCCACGGTCCGGCCGCCGGGCGAACGGGCCAGGTACACCCGGCCCATGCCGCCGGCTCCGAGTCTGCGCAGCATCCGGTAGCTGCCCAACTCCCGCGGATCGTCCGGCTGAAGTATCTCCATGGCGGGAGTTCCCCGTCCTTCCCCGTCGCGTGCGTCAACGCGGACACAGTAGTGACGGGTGAGGGCGGGGAGCGCAACGGGGCGGAGCCGCGGCCCTCCCCTTACGGCTGGAGCAGTTCGACCTTCACATCGGCCGGGAAGCCGGTGGTCGGCCCGACCCGGCGGGCGAACTCGGCGACGGCCTCCAGCTGCGGGGGGCCGAAGCGGAAGTCGAGGGTGGTGAAGTACCGCTCCAGGGTGGCCTCGTCGAACGCCTCCCAGCGGGCGGCCTGTTCGGCGACCTTCTGCACCTCCACCAGGGAGAGGTTGCGGGAGGCGAGGAAGGCCTCGTGGACCTTGCGGGTGATGAACGGCTCGCGTTCGAGGTAGTCGCGGCGGGCCGCCCACACCGCGAAGACGAACGGCAGCCCGGTCCACTCCTTCCACAGCGTGCCGAGGTCGTGCACCTGGAGGCCGTAGCGGGGGCCGTCGAGGAGGTTGGCGCGCAGGGCGGCGTCGCCGATGAGGACGGCGGCCTCGGCCTCCTGCATCATCAGGCTGAGGTCGGGCGGGCAGGTGTAGTAGTCGGGCTTCACGCCGTACCGGTCGGCGAGCAGGAGCTGGGCGAGCCGGACCGAGGTGCGCGAGGTCGAGCCGAGGGCGACCCGGGCGCCGTCCAGCCGGTCCAGCGGGACCTGGGAGACGATCACGCAGGACATCACCGGGCCGTCGCAGCCGACGGCGATGTCGGGGAAGGCGACGAGGTCGTCCGCGTTGCGCAGGAACTCGACCAGGGTGACCGGCCCGATGTCCAGGTCACCGCGCACGAGCCGTTCGCTGAGCTTCTCCGGGGTGTCCTTGGTCAGCTCGAAGTCGAGGAGCGTGCCGGTTCTCGCGAGCCCCCAGTACAGGGGCAGGCAGTTCAGGAACTGGATGTGGCCGACACGCGGCCGGGTGCGAGAAATGTCCACATCGCGAGACTAGACCCCGTGCGGTACGGTGCTGGGACCGGCCCCGCCCTCAAACGGCCTAGCGGACGTTCAAACATCCGGGTGACGTGATCTTGACCTCTATTGCTTTCGGCTGCCTGGATGCTAGGCTTGCCGCAAGTTGCAGTTTGGTTTCCCTTGCAGTACAGAGCCTGCGGAGCATGTAACCGCGGGCTCTCGTCGTTTTCAGAAGTATGCAGTTGTGCAGCACCGTTTCACACTTGCAGGTTCTGGAGCAGGGCAACCCTTTGTGAGCCCAAGGAGGGCTTATGGCTACCGGAACCGTTAAGTGGTTCAACGCCGAAAAGGGCTTTGGCTTCATTGCCCAGGAGGGCGGCGGCCCCGACGTCTTCGTTCACTACTCCGCGATCAACGCCACGGGTTTCCGTTCCCTCGAAGAGAACCAGCAGGTGAGCTTCGACGTGACCCAGGGTCCGAAGGGCCCGCAGGCGGAGAACGTCACCCCGGTCTGATCGACTCGGGAGAGCTGAACGCAGCCTAGCGCAGTACCCAAGGAGCCCCGCGCCATCCGGCGACGGGGCTCCTGCCTTTTCCCGTTCATTTTGCGTTCACGAACGCTCACATGTGCTGCATGACCAGCACAAACCTGGTCCCGACCGCAAGCGCCTCGTACGAGTGAGATACGTCACCCCGGTACGACATGTAATCCCCCGGCCCGAGTTCGACGGCCTCCCCTTCCGGCCCCGCTTTCACCACACCCTCACTCACCACGATGTGTTCCACGGTGCCCGGAATATGAGGTTCGGAATCCCGTACGGTCCCGGGCTCCAGCCACACGAAATACAGGTCACGGCGGGCGCCGGGCGGGCAGGCGGAGAGCAGCGAGGCCAGGTAACTGGACTGGTCGGAGTGGACCGCGGGCCCCTCCCCCGCCCGGATCACCTGGACCGCCGGCGCGGGCGGCTCGACCAGCGCGCTGAACGGCACACCGAGCGCCACCGCGAGCGCCCAGATGGTCTCCATGCTCGGATTCCCGCTCGCCGCCTCCAGCTGGGACAGCGTGGACTTGGCGATTCCGGCGCGTTTGGCCAGTTCGGACAGGGACAGGCCGGCACGGGCGCGCTCGCGCTTCAGGGACGCGGCGATCCACTCCATGGGGAGCCGGGCGGGCACCTCGGACATGCTCGTTCGCTCCATCGGTACGATCGTTCGCCTTGACGGACAGGCGGGCTGCTGTCCATCGTAGTGAACATGCGTTCGCTGCACCGAACAACACCCGAGCCCGACACCGACCGCTCCCTCCTCCGCGACAGCTCGCTGGTCTGGCTGGCCAGCGGCGTCGTGGGCGTCTCCTTCGGCGCCGTCTCCGTCGCCGGCGGCCTGCCGATGTGGGTGCCGGTCCTCATGTCCCTGGTGGTGTACGCGGGATCGGCACAGTTCAGCGCGGTGGGCGTGCTGCTCGCCGGGGGCGGCCCGGTCGCCGCCGTGGCCACCGGGCTCCTGCTCAACACCCGGACGGCGGCCTTCAGCCTGGCCGTGGCCGACATCCTCGGCACCGGCCGAGCGGCCCGCCTCCTCGGTGCCCATCTGGTCACGGACGAGACGGTCGCCTTCGCCCTGGCCCAGTCCGACCCGGTACGGCAGCGCCGGGCGTTCTGGATATCCGGTCTCGGCCTGTTCGCCGTGTGGAACCTGGGCGTCCTGGCCGGTGCCGTGGCGGGCAGCGCGCTGGGCGACACCGCCCGCTACGGCCTGGACGCCGCCTTCCCGGCCGTCCTGGTCGCCCTGGTCCTGCCCACCCTCCGCGCGGACGCGGCGGTACGGCGGTGTGCCCTGCTCGGCGCCGCCGTGGCACTGGCGGTCACGCCCGCCGTCCCGGCCGGGGTCCCGGTCCTGCTCGCCCTCGCGGGCCTGTTCCTCCACCGCAGCCCGACGACCCCGCGGGGAGCCGCCGCGTGAACGCCACCGTCGCCGTGATCCTCGCCCTGGCCGTCGGCACGTACGCCTTCCGGCTGGTCGGCCCGGTCCTGCACGGCCGGGTCACGATCCCGCCCCGCGTCCAGGAGCTGGCCTCCGCCGGCGCGGTCGTCCTGCTGGTCGCCCTGCTGGCCACGGGCGCCCTGACCGAGTCCGGCGGCTTCGCGGGCTGGGCCCGCCCCGCCGGGGTCCTGGCCGGTGCGGCCCTGGCCTGGCGCCGGGCGCCGTTCGTCGTGGTGGTGCTGGGCGCGGCGGTGACGACGGCGCTGCTGCGGCTGGCGGAGGTGGACTGAGCGGATCCGTTGATCTGCTTGCCGGAAAGATTGCTCGGCGGATTTTCCCGCGTTTCCCCGCACAAAGTGCTTGTCCGGCTAATCCCTTCACCCGTTCGCCCCGCATCCATCATCGAATGGCGGCGTTATTCGCAGCATGACGAAGGAAACTCCTCGGCGGCCCGTGCGGCTAGGCTCTCACACCTACCTGCCTGCACCGGGCAGGACGGGCCCCACCAAAGGAGTCCTGATGAAGGGTGGCCTCTCCGTCACTCTTGAAGTGACCGAGGAGATTCTCCAGGACTTCATGGATGCGATGAGTTCACTGGAAAAATACGTCTCGAAACGCTGGGCTCATGCATCCTGAGTACACGGGGCCCGCGGAAGCCTTCTACCCGCCCCTGATCCCCCCTGACTCGGCCTGGGACCCCGCAGAAGAGCTGGCCTTCATGCTGCGGGACTCCATCGAGCAGCAGCCGAGGATCCCGGCCGCCCGCAGAGAGGACGATCTCGCAGGTCAGAGCGCGATGACTCATCGCGATGCCCTGGTGGAGATCACCGCGGAGCTGCCCCCGGTGAAGGCCCCTTCGCGGGGCCACCGCAAGGTCCGGCAACGCCCGAGCACCACGCGTGTCGTCAGTCATTTCATCGCCGCGATGGTGGCCGTCATCGCTTCCGCGGTAAGCATCTTCGGCGGTCTGATCTCTTACGATCCCCTGCGGTTCGTGGCAGCGTCGCGCATGCCGGGCAGCGTGGTCTCCTGGTGGCCCCTCCTGGTTTTCGGCCCCTGGCTGGTGGCATCCCTTTCCATTCTGCGGGCAGCACTGCACCAACGCCGGGCCTTCCATTCCTGGACCGTACTTCTGATTTTCTCGGTGATTGCCATGGCGCTGTGCGTCGCGCAAGCACCGAAAAACATGGTCGACACCGCGGCCGCCGCACTGCCGAGTTTCGCCTCTCTCGCCTGCTTCCAGCAGGTGGTACGACAAATCACCTTCACCAGGCCGCCCCGGAGGACCCTGCCCCGGCACCGGATGCAGGCTGCCGAGGCGGCCGCCGACGAAGCGAAGGCGAAGGACGGACAGCGGGAAGGACGGACACCAGGGGGGATGAATGAAGAGTCCTGACACGGCGTCCCCGTCCCTCCCCGACGTCGCCCGGCTCCGGCCCCGCCAGCAGATGGCCATGGAGTGCGCCCTGTGCGCCCGTCCGCTCGGAGCGAGCGGGCGGGTGCTGGGTGAGGTGCGTCACCGAGGACAGCTGTTCCAGCTCTGGGTCTGCATCCTCGGCTGCCAGGCGACCGCGCGCTATTAGGCGGCGTTCCGCCAGACGGTCAGGTCGCCCGTGAGGAAGGCGAGGTTCGGGATCGCGGTGGACTTCGTCTGGATCACGTACAGCCCGATGTTGCCCTCGTCGTCCTTCATGCAGAACTCGCTGCCGGCCGCCGCGGCGGACAGCCCCCAGCTGTGGTACTTGCCGCTGCCGAGCATGAGACGGCACATGTCGAGGGTGGTGCCGTGTCCGCCCATGATCTGGACGAACGCGGCGCTGTCGCTCGTCAGCCGGCAGCCGGTCTCCAGACAGTCGAACCGGATGTCCCCCTTGCGGTCCTTCCGCCGGGGGTCCTGGTCCTTGAGGCTCAGCGAGTTCTTCGCGTCCAGCCACACCCCGGCGTACCCCTCCGGCTTCGGATCCCCGGACGAGGCCGACGGAGACACCTCGCCCCCGGACGTGCCGGAGGAGTCCGCCAAAGAGCCCGACGAAGAGCCCGCCGAAGTGCCCGACGAAGTGCCCGGTGCGGAGCCCGGTGCGGACGCCGACGAGGAGGACCGTGCGGACGGTGCCGTGGCGGACGGCGTGGAGCCCGCCGCGTCCCGCCCGCCGGCCCGGCCCCTGGCATCCATGACCGACCACGCCAGCAGCGCCACCAGCAGCGCCCCGCCCGCCACACCGGCGACCGAGATCAGCGCGGCCCGCCGTCTGCGGGCCCTGCGCTCCTCGGGCGTCGGCTGCGGCCAGCCGGCCGGGGGCCGCGGGTATCCGATGAGCGGCTGCGGGTAGGCCGGGGTCGGCTCCGCGACCGGCGCCGGAACCGCGACCTCCGGCCCGGCGATCTCCCGCCACACGGCCGGTCCCCCGCCCGCGTCGGCGTCCGCGCCCAGCCGCTGCCGGCACCACTCCACCACCTCCGCCGGAGTGGCCCGCTCCGCCGGGTCGGCGGCCAGGCACCGGGCGAGCAGCGGACGCAGCGGCTCGGGCAGCAGCTCCAGGTCGGGCTCGGAGTGCACGATCCGGTACAGCACGTTCACGGCCGGACCGTCGCCGTACAGCGGCCGGCCCAGCGCCGCGAACGCGGCCGTCTGCCCGAGCGCGAAGACGTCCGTCGCCGCCGTCACCTCGTCCCCGGCCGCCTGCTCCGGCGCCATGAACGAGGGCGTGCCGATCGTCCCGCCGGTGGCCGTGTACGACGTCCCGTCGGCGGCCAGCGCGATACCGAAGTCGATCACCCGGGGCCCGTCGGCGGCCAGCAGCACGTTCGACGGCTTCAGATCCCGGTGCACGATCCCCTCGGCGTGGATCGCCTGGAGTGCCTCGGCCACCCCCGCCATCAGCCACAGCACCGCCGCCACCGGCAGCGGCCCCCGCCGTACGACGGCCTCCGCCAACGACGGTCCGGGCACGTACAGCGTGGCCAGCCAGGGCGGTACGCCGTCCGCGTCCGCGTCGATCAGCTCGGCGGTGTAGGCCCCCTTCACCCGCCGGGCCGCCGTGATCTCCCTCCGGAACCGCCGCCGGAAGTCCGGATCGTCCGCCAGCTCCGGCCGTACGACCTTGAGCGCAACCGGCCGGCCGCCCTGGGTGTGGGACAGATACACCCGGCCCATGCCACCGGCACCCAATCGCGCGGCGAGCCGGTACCCCGCCACCACCGGAGGGTCGTCCGCCTGGAGTGGCTGGAAGACGTCCGTCGCCTGGTCCATCGGCCGATACCCCCCACGGTGATGCTTTGGCCAAGGGCAGCAGCCTAAGGGACACGTTCTCTTGTCCCGGCGCCAACTACGTGGCGCCACCCGGTCCTGGCAAATACCGACTTCAGGTGATACAGAGCGAAAGCCGACCCAGTCCGGCCGGTTCACGGGCAAAGCTCACAGCGCAGTAGCGCAACAGTTCGGAACCGACAGGAGTGAGGGAGTCATCCATGAACAAGGCAGGCAAAGGGGCGGTCACCGGTCTGATATGCGCCGGGTTTCTCACTTCCCATGCCCTGACGGGCCAGGCCTCGGCACAGTCCCGTCTGGTGCTGGAGAACGTCGCCAACCCCGGGTACGTCCTCGACAACGACGCCGGCATGGGGAGGGACTCCAGCGTCCTGGTCTACGACCGGCACGGTGCGCCGAACCAACTGTGGGAGGTGAACCCCGAAGGCGGCAACACCGTCCAGATCAGGCAACGGATCGGCGGACAGCAACTGTGCGCCGCCGCCGTGTTCAACGGCCTCGCCGAAGTGACCATGCAGGACTGCAACGGCAACGGGGCGGTGACGCGGTGGCACCAGATCGCGGTGGGCGGCAACCGCTGGGTCTACCGGAGCGCCGCCCGGTACAAGTGCCTCGCCTCCACCCGGCTGAACGGCCCGGTGCAGCTGGTCGAGTGCGCCTACGGGGACCAGGACCAGCAGTGGATGAAACGCGCCGGGTGAACGGGCACGTTCCCCAAGAGGCACTGTCAGTGCCTCCCGCTACGGTCCCTCCATGACCGACACCCGCGCCTTCTACGACACCATCGCCGAGGACTACGCCGCGCACTTCCGCAACCCGCTCGCCGACAGGCCCCTGGAGCGGGCCCTCCTCGCCGCGTACGCCGAGCAGGTGGGCCCGGACGGCCAGGTCGCCGACCTCGGCTGCGGGCCCGGCGAGATCACCGCGTACCTCGCCGGCCTGGGCCTGTCCGTCCACGGCCTCGACCTCTCCGAGTCGATGGTCACCGTCGCCCGCCGCGCGTTCCCTGAGCTGCGGTTCGAGCAGGGCTCCATGCGGGAGCTGCCCCTGGCCGACGGTTCACTGGCCGGGGTCGTGTCCTGGTACTCCAGCATCCACACACCTGTGGACGAACTCCCGGACCTCTTCGCCGAGTTCCACCGCGTCCTGACCCCCGGCGGACGGCTCCTGCTCGCCTTCCAGGTGGGCGACGCGCCGCTTCGGCTGGAGCGCCCGTTCGGTCTGCCGGTCACCCTGGACTTCCTCCGGCGCCGCCCCGAGCAGATGGCCGAGCTGCTGTCCGGGGCGGGATTCGTCCTGCGGTCCAGCACGGTGCGGGAGCGGGAGGAGGCGCTGGGGGAATCAGCCCCGCAGGCGTTCCTTCTCGCCCAGAAGGAAGGCTGACCAGGCTTCGGGGGTGACGGTGAGGTGGGCGGTGGTGGGTTGCTTCGAGTCGCGGATGTGGATGGCGGTGGGGTGCAGGGCAACTTCGAGGCACTGGCCGCCTTCGCCGCTGCTGTGGCTGCTCTTGAACCAGCTCAACTGCTCTATGGTCATCAATTTTCCAGCATCTTCTCGATCCGGGCCAGGGACTCATGTGGGTTGAGAGCCTGCGCCCGGATGATCCCATAGCGAGCAGCGAGTACGCGGACCTCTTCTCGGTCGCTGATCAACTTGGGGTAGCCCTGTGACTCCATGTAGACAACCTGCTCCTTCCCCTTCGGGATAAGCAAGGTGAATGAGTTGTCCAGGCAAGGGTGTTCGTGCCGCCCGGTCGGCATCATCTGGAGCTGCACGTTGCGCATGCGACCGATTCGCAGCAACTGGTGGAGCTGGTCCCGGTGCACCTTCGGTCCGCCGATCGGTCGCTCCAGCACGGCCTGCTCGATGACGAAGCTGAACTCGGGCGGCGGCCACTGCTCGAAGATCTGCTGGCGTGAGAGCCGGTCGGCCACCCGCTTCTCGATGGTCTCCTCGTCCAGAGGTGGATGCCGCTGGGTGAACACCGCACGCGCGTAATCCTCAGTCTGGAGCAGGCCCAGCACGCCCATGGTGCTGTAGTCGTGCAGGGAGACCGCCTGCGCCTCCAGCACCGCATAGCCCCGATACCACTCGGGATGCCGTGTCCGCGCCCTCGACATCGCCTCCTCCACCTGGGGGATGACCGCCGTGAACAGGCCGTTCGCCTGGAGGATCTCATCGGCCCGCCGCAGGAACTCCGGCCTCGGCGTCCGGACCCCTCGCTCGATGGCCGAGATCAGGTCCGGGCCGTACCCCATCAGCTCGGCGAACTCCCGCTGGCTCAGCCCCGCCCGCTCCCTCAGCAACTTCAGCTGCTTCCCGATGACGACGAAGACCGCTGTCGCCCCGTTCTCCTCCGCCGGAGTCTCCGGCCTCCGCTCCTCCGTCACACCAACCTCCGACTAACCCGTACACCCACGAGCCGCACCCGTACGACTACGTACAGTCGCCGGGTCTCCCCTGGTCAGCGTAGGGAGAAGTCACCACTCTCGGTGATGTGAACGTAGAAATCTCCACCCCCACAACCGAACTCGTCCAACGGCTCAGCGCCACCCCCCGTGGTGCCCGTCTGGCCCGTCGGCTCACCGGTACCGCCCTGGCCACCTGGGGGTATCCGCATGACGGCGACCTCAGCCACACCGCTCAGCTCATCGTGGCCGAACTCGCCGCCAACGCCGTCACCCACGGTCGCGTGGCCGGGCGGGACTTCGAGCTGCGGCTGCGGCTGCTGCCGGACAAGGACACCTTGCGTATCGAGGTCAGCGACGCCCGGGGTGACCGCGCCCTCCGCTTCCTGGACGGGCGGTTGGAGGACGAGAACGGCCGGGGTCTCGTGGTCGTCCAGGCGCTGGCGAAACTGTGGGGCGTCGCGGAGCGGGACGTCGGCAAGACGGTGTGGGTGGAGTTGGCGCTCACTCCTCACGGCGCTACCAAGTGACCGTCGGGCCGCTCGCTTCCCCCGGGCGGCCCCGCAGCCACGTATCGGCTCCCTCGCCTCAGCGCTCGTACAGTCCCTCCACCTCCGTCGCGAAGTCCCGCAGGATCTGGTCCCGCCGGAGCTTCATGGAGGGGGTCAGGTGGCCGGCCTCCTCCGTGAAGTCCACCGGCAGGACCGTGAAGCGGCGGATGGACTCGGGGCGGGACACCATGCGGTTCGCCTCGTCCACGGCCCGCTGGAGGACGGCGTACAACTCCTCGTCGCCGACCAGGAGTTCCGGTGGTACCGGATGCTTGCCGATCATCTGGCGCCAGTGCGTGATCCCGTCGGAGTCGAGGGTGATGAGCGCCGCCACGAAGGGGCGGGCGTCGCCCACCAGCATCACCTGGCTGATCAGGGGGTGCTGGCGCAGCCAGTTCTCCAGGGGGGTCGGGGCCACCGACTTGCCGCCCGCTGTGATCAGCAGTTCCTTCTTGCGGCCGGTGATGGTGAGGTAGCCGTCGTCGTCCAACTCGCCCAGGTCGCCCGTCGGGAGCCAGCCGTCTCGGGTCGCGGGGACCACGCCTCCCGCCTGGGGGTCCCAGTAGCCGCGCAGGACGTGGTCGCCGGACAACAAGATCTCGCCGTCCGCCGCTATGCGGACCCTCGTGCCGGGGAGGGGCCAGCCGACCGTGCCCAGGCGGGGTTTCAGGGGTGGGGTGACCGTCGAGGCGCCGGTGGTCTCCGTGAGGCCGTAGCCCTCGAAGATCTCGATGCCGGCACCGGCGTAGAACGCGGCGAGGCTGCGGCCGAGCGGGGAGCCGCCGCAGATGACGTAGCGGACGCGGCCCCCCATGGCGGAGCGGATGCGGCGGTAGACGAGGGGGTCGTAGAAGGTGCGCTGGGTCTTCAGGGCGCGGCTCGGGCCGCTCCCGGTGCCGGTCTGGCGGGCCTCCAGCGCCTCGCCGTAGCGCCGGGCGATGTCCGCCGCCCGGTCGAAGGCGCCCACCCGGCCGCCCGACTCCGCCTTGGCCCGCGCGGAGTTGTAGATCTTCTCCAGCATGTAGGGGATGGTCAGCAGGCAGGTCGGTCTGAAGGCGGCCAGGTCCGGGAGGAGGTCGGCCGGGGCCAGGCTGGGTGCGTGGCCGAGGCGGACCCGGGCGCGGACGCAGGCGATGGCGACCATGCGGCCGAAGACGTGGGACATCGGGAGGAAGAGGAGGACTGACGGGTCCTCGCCCTTGGCCTTGAAGACGGGGTAGAGGAGTTCGATCGCGTTGTCGACCTCGGCGAAGAAGTTGCCGTGCGAGAGGGCGCACCCCTTGGGGCGGCCGGTGGTGCCCGAGGTGTAGATCAGCGTGGCGAGCGTGTCGGGCCCCAGCATGCCCCGGCGTACGCCGACCTCCCCGTCGGGTACCGGCGCGCCCGCCTCGGCGAGCCGGGCCACGTGGTCCTTCTCCATCACCCACACGTGCCGCAGGTCGGGCAGGTGGGCGAGTTCGGGGCCGATGGCGGCTGCCTGGGCGGGGGTCTCCGTGACCAGGGCGACCGCGCCCGAGTCGTGCAGGATCCAGCGGGTCTGGAAGACGGAGGACGTGGGGTAGACGGGGACCGTGACCAGGCCGGCGGCCCAGGCGGCGAAGTCGAGCAGCGTCCAGTCGTAGGTCGTGCGGGCCATGACGGCGATGCGGTCCCCGGGTACCAGGCCCTCTGCGATCAGCCCCTTGGCCACCGCCTCCACCTCGGCGGCGAACCGGGCCGCCGTCACATCCGTCCAGCGGCCGTCGGAGAGTTTGCGGCTGAGGACCACCTTGTCGGGGGCGGTCTCCGCGTTGTCGTAGGGCAGGTCGGCGAGGGAGCCGTGGGTGACCGGGGGTGCGAACGGGGGGACGGACGCCTCGCGCACCGCGCCGTCGAGCCGGCGTATCTCGGGCTCGACGAGGACCGGGCGGCCGTCGTAGTCGGTGGCGGAGACCGGGGTGCCGGAGGAGGCGGGCGGGGTGGGGTACGGCGTGGTCACGGGCGGCTCCTCTGGCGTGCGTGCACCTGCGGTGAGCCCCGGCGGACAGGGGTTACCGCTGGTTAGGCAGGTGATCGTACGGCTCCGCTGTGAGGGGGTTGTGCGGGTTCGGGGATGGTCCGGGGCCGGGGATGTGCAGCCTCGGGGGGTATGTGACAGGTATTCAACTTTGTGTGCGGGCTGTGCGGGTCGCGCCTTACCTCCGGTAACCTTACTCCAGAGTAAGGAAGTTTCAGCTCTCCGGAACCGAGTCGCGCGGGAGTTGCGCATGGCCGACCGCCGCCTCAGCGGCCCGACGAACGCCGTCACCCTCACCACCGCGCCCGCGCTGACGCCGCTGCTGGCCCGGGGCGCCCTGCGCTCCCCCTTCAAGCGTCCGGCCCCCGACGCCGCCTTCCCGCGCACCCGGCTCGTCCTGCCCGGCCTGCGCGTCGACCTGGCGAAGCTGGCCGCCTACGAGCGGGTGTGCGGCTTCCCGACCGGCGAGCCCGACCTCCCGGTCACCTACCCGCACGTCCTCGGCTTCCCGCTGGCCATGCGGCTGATGAGCGGCCGGGACTTTCCGCTGCCGCTGCTGGGCCTCGTCCACACCTCGATCGAGATCGAGCGGGGCGCCGCGCTGGCTGCGGACGGGGAGTACGACGTGGAGGTCCGGGTGGAACGGCTGGCGCCGCACCGGCGGGGCACCGAGGCGACGGTGACGACCGCACTGCGCTCACGCGGGGAGCCGGTGTGGGAATCCCGGAGCACCTATCTGGCGCGGCACCGCACCAGCACGGTGACGGCCCCCGAGCCGCACGGGGACGCCGGCGCTCGGCTGCCCGTCGTGGCCGAGTGGAGTCTCGGCGAGGACGTGGGGCGGCGGTACGGAGCCGCGTCCGGCGACCGCAACCCCATCCACCTGCATCCGTTCACCGCCCGGCTCTTCGGCTTCCCCCGGGCCATCGCCCACGGCATGTGGACGGTCGCCCGCTGCCTGGCCGCCCACGGCAGTCCCGACGCGGCCGAGGTGCGGGCACGGTTCCGGGCACCGGTGCTGTTGCCGGGGACCGTGCTGTACGGGGCCGATGGCAGCGGGCGGTTCGAGTTGCGGGGCGAGGACGGGCGCGCGCATCTGAGCGGGGAGGTGCGGCGCCGACCGGGCTAGGCCGTCTCCGCCGGCGGTGTCCACATCCGGCCCCGCATCAGGTTGCCCAAGCCTGCCCAGGCGAAGTTCATCAGGGTGGCCGCCGCCTGGCGGGCCGTGGCCCCGGGCGTGGCGTTGGCCCAGGCGGCCAGGGACTCCGCCGCGCCGACCAGGGCCTCGGCCAGGCCGGCCACCTCCTGCTCGGGGAGGTCGGGATCGCGGTGGGCCTCCCGGGCCGCCACCGCGACCAGACGGGTCACGAACGCGACCATCTCCGCGCGCATCGCGGCGACCTCGGCCGCGAAGGGCTCCCCGTGCGTACGGGCCTGGAGATGCAGCACCGACCAGCCGTCGGGATGCTCGGCGGTGTGCGCGAAGAACGCCCGCAGGCCGTCCCAGAGTTGCCGGTCGGCGGACAGCCCCGGCCGGACGGCCGAGCGCACGGCCTCCGTCAGCGCGGCGGCCTCGCGGCGGATGCAGGCGGTGAAGAGGTCTTCCTTCGAGTTCAGGTACAGGTAGACCAACGGCTTGGACACGCCCGCGAGTTCGGCGATCTCGTCCATCGAGGCGGCCATGTACCCGCGCTGCCCGAAGATCCGTACGGCGGCGTCGAGCATCTGCTGCTCCCGCACCGCCCTCGGCATCCGTTTGGTCCTGACCGCACCCATGAGGGCAAGACTAGTTGGGCCGGAGCCCCGACTAGTTGGACGCGGCAGCCTCGCCCTGCGCCCGCGACCTGTCGTCGGCCACGTCCTCCTGGCTGCGGTTGGCGTCCAGGTTGGCCTTCATCCGGTCGACCTTGTTCACGATCTGCACCGAGGCCCGGTCCCGCTCCTTGCGCAGCACCACCCAGCTGATCGGTGCCGAGAGCACCAGGGACAGCAGCAGGACCCACAGTCCGTTGGAGTCGCCGAAGCCGCGCGGGAAGATGCCCGAGTAGACGGCGCCCCAGACGACCACGAGGCAGCCCGCGAAGATACCGAGGCGCATCAGCGTGTAGCGGAGCATCTCAATCCAGTCGTCCGATTCCAACAAGGGTCATCGTCCAGTGAAGCACGGCCGACAGGCGATCATGCAGGGGGGTGGGGGTCGGTGTCAGCCGAGCGGCAGCAGCATGACCACCTCGTCGCGGTCGTCACCGGGCGCGACCCGGATGGCGTCCGGGACCCGGCCGACCTCCTTGTAACCGCAGGAGGCGTAGAACCGCTCCAGCCCGTGCCCGCCCCGGCAGGTCAGCCGTATCGCCTCCACGCCCTCGATTCCACGGGCCGCGTCCGCGGCGGCGGCCAGCAGGTCACGGCCGTAGCCCCTGCCCTGGTGCCGGGGGTGGACCATCACCGTGTACAGCCACACCCAGTGCGGCATCAGCCGGTGCGCGTTGCGGGTGAGGAAGGCGGCCGCGGCGACCTCGCCGGCCTCGTCGTGGCCGACCAGCAGCCGGGTGCGTCCCTCGGCCATCTGCGCGAAGTGCCGGACCAGCTCCGGGCGTATCTCCTCACGGGTCACCGGAACGACGAAGCCGACGGCGCCGCCCGCGTTGGAGACGTCCGTCCACAGGTCCAGGATGCCGTCGCGGAGGGTGGGGGTGATGGCGGGGTCCAGGGTGAAGGTAAGAGGCACCGATGGAGTGTATCTATTACCCGAGCGGTGCGGGTATCCCTTACCCGAGAGCGCGAGCGGCCACCTTCAGATCGGCCACCAGGCCCTCGTACGCCGCCCTGCGCTCCTTGTCGTCCTGCGCCCGCAGCACCGAGGACGGGTGCACGGTCGGCACCAGCCGCTCCGGCCGGCCGTGGATCTCCCGCTCCAGCACGGTCCCGCGCACCTCGCCCACCCGGAACGACGACCCCAGCAGCGCCTTCCCGGCCGTCGCGCCGAGCACCACGATCAGCTCCGGCTCCACCAGCGCCAGCTCGGCCGCCAGCCAGGGGCCGCAGGCCGTCATCTCCCTGAGGCTCGGCGCCTTGTGGATCCGGCGCTTGCGGGGCTCGGCCTGGGTGAACTTGAAGTGCTTGACCGCGTTGGTCACATAGGCCTCGGCGGGGTCGATGCCGGCCTCTTCCAGCGCCCGGTCGAGAAGCTTGCCGGCCGGGCCGACGAAGGGCCTGCCCTGGCGGTCCTCCTGGTCACCGGGCTGCTCCCCCACGAGCATGACGCGGGCGTCGGTGTCTCCGGCGCCGAAGACCGTCTGCGTGGCGGCCCGGTGGAGGGGGCACCCGCGACAGCCTCCGGCGGCTCGGCGGAGGGCTTCCAGGTCGGCGCCCTCCGGGACGAAGGGCTCCGCTGAGTAGGCGTCCTCGGGAGATTGGCTGGTCGGCATGGGGTCCGAGTACCCGCCGTCGGGGCTCGGACCCTTGTCGTCTGCGGGTGCGGTGTGGCTGGTCGCGCAGTTCCCCGCGCCCCTGGGTTGGACCCGTCGCCGCTCGCTGGAAAGTCAGACGCGCATCGGCTGCGGCGACTCCCTGCGCGCCGGGTCCGGGCCCTCGTACTCGCGGATGATCTCGTAGCGCGTGTTCCGTTCCACCGGGCGGAAGCCCGCGTCGCGGATCAGCTCCAGGAGGTCCTCACGGGTCAGCTTGTTCGGCGTGCCGTAGTTGTCCGCGTCATGGGTGATCTTGTACTCGACGACCGAGCCGTCCATGTCGTCCGCGCCGTGCTGGAGGGCCAGCTGGGCGGTCTGCACGCCGTGCATGACCCAGAAGACCTTGACGTGCGGGACGTTGTCGAAGAGGAGGCGCGAGACCGCGAAGGTCTTCAGGGCCTCCGCGCCGGTGGCCATCTGGGTGCGGGCCTGAAGGCGGTTGCGGATCTTGCCGTCCTTCATGTCCACGAAGTCGTGCTGGTAGCGCAGCGGGATGAAGACCTGGAAGCCGTTCGTCTCGTCCTGCAGCTCCCGCAGGCGCAGGACGTGGTCGACGCGGTGGCGGGGCTCCTCGATGTGGCCGTACAGCATGGTGCACGGGGTCTTCAGACCCTTCTCGTGCGCCAGGCGGTGGATGCGGGACCAGTCCTCCCAGTGCGTGCGGTGGTCCACGATGTGCTGGCGGACCTCCCAGTCGAAGATCTCCGCGCCGCCGCCCGTCAGGGACTCCAGGCCCGCGTCGATCAGCTCGTCCAGGATCTCGGACGCCGACAGGCCGCTGATGGTCTCGAAGTGGTGGATCTCCGTCGCCGTGAACGCCTTGAGGGAGACGTTCGGGAGGGCCGCCTTCAGCTCGCGCAGGGAACGGGGGTAGTACCGCCAGGGGAGGTTCGGGTGCAGGCCGTTGACGATGTGCAGCTCGGTGAGGTTCTCCGACTCCATCGCCTTGGCCAGCTTGACGGCCTCCTCGATGCGCATCGTGTACGCGTCCTTCTCGCCCGGCTTGCGCTGGAACGAGCAGTAGGCGCAGGAGGCCGTGCACACGTTGGTCATGTTGAGGTGCCGGTTGACGTTGAAGTGGACGACGTCACCGTTCTTGCGGGTGCGCACCTCGTGGGCGAGGCCGCCGAGCCAGGCCAGATCGTCCGACTCGTACAGCGCGATGCCGTCCTCGCGGGTCAGCCGCTCACCGGAGCGGACCTTCTCCTCCAGCTCGCGCTTGAGCCCGACGTCCATGAGAACACCTTTCTACGACAGCCTGACCCACCGTATCCCTACACCTCCTCCGGCAGCTCCCCGACCCGGTTCTCCCACTTCGTGGAGAGCACGATCGTGGTACGGGTGCGGGAGACACCCTTGGTGCCGCTGAGCCGGCGGATGATCCGCTCCAGGCCGTCCACGTCCGTCGCCCGGACCTTGAGCATGTACGAGTCGTCGCCGGCGATGAACCAGCAGTCCTCGATCTCCGGCAGGTCCCGCAGCCGCTGGGCGACGTCCTCGTGGTCGGCGGCGTCGGAGAGCGAGATGCCGATCAGGGCGGTGACGCCGAGGCCGAGGGAGGCCGCGTTCACCGTCGCGCGGTAACCGGTGATGACACCGGCCGCCTCCAACCGGTTGATGCGGTCGGTGACGCTGGGGCCCGACAGGCCGACAAGGCGCCCCAGCTCCGCGTACGAGGCCCGGCCGTTCTCCCTCAGGGCCTGGATGAGCTGCCTGTCCACCGCGTCCATGCGATCGAAGCCTTCCGGTGAAAGTTCCTGAAGTGATGAGGTACGTACTGCTACTTGCCCTGCCGGTCGGCCGCCGAGCCGCCGCCCAGCTCGCCCTGCCAGCGCCGGTACAGGCCGTGTGCGACACCCGCCGCGTCCAGCACCCGGCCCGCCACGAAGTCCACCAGGTCCTGGATGTGGGTGGCGCCCGCGTAGAAGGCGGGCGAGGCCGGGACGACCGTGGCGCCGGCGTCGTCCAGGGCGACGAGGTGGCGCAGCGTCTGCCCGTTCAGAGGGGTCTCCCGTACGGCCACGACCAGCGTCCGGCGCTCCTTCAGTGTGACGCTCGCCGTGCGCTGGAGCAGGTCCTTGGACAGGCCGAGGGCCACACCGGCGACGCAGGCGGTGGAGGCGGGCACGATGAGCATCCCCTTCGCCGGGTACGACCCCGAGGACGGGCCGGCGGCGAGATCGCCCGCGTTCCAGTACCGGACCGCGCTGATGTCCGTGTCGAAGGTGTCCGGCTTGCCGTCGGCGCCCCGGGCGAGCCATTCCCGCAGGTCGTCCTGCCAGTGGGCGTCCCGGAACGAGATGCCCGTCTCGTCCAGCAGCGTCAGCCGCGAGGCCCGGCTGACCACCAGGTCCACCGCTTCACCGGCCTCCAGCAGCGCCCGCAGCACCGCCGCCGCGTACGGCGTCCCGGAAGCTCCGGACACCCCCACGATCCAAGGCACGCGCTGCGTTTCTCCTGCGTTCACACCTTGAGCGTACCGGCGTGCCCGACCGTGCTCAGGCCGGGTGGGGCGCCTTGGGGTCGACGGGGAGGGAAGCGGTGGGCACGGCCAGCTTGCCGAGGGGGGAGTCGACGGTCAGCTCGGGTCCGTAGGGGATCGTGTCCCGGCCACGGTAGCCGTCGGGACCGGGGTTCCACATCGTGACGACGTGGCCCTTGAGCGGGTCCAGCACCAGGTAGTTCGGGATGCCCCGCGATGCGTACCAGCGCGGTTTCAGCTCGTAGTCCCGCCGGATGCTTTCCGGCGAGACGACTTCCGCGACGAGCTCGATGAGATCCGGCGAGTAGGAGCTGCGGTTCTCGGCCTCCGCCTCGGCCGGGATGACCGCGATGTCCGGGCAGAACTCGTGCGCGTCGTCGAAGGGGAACGCCACGTCGGTCACCACGACCCAGCCCGTCGGCAGCTGCCTCTCCACGATCGTCCAGAGGTTCGTGATCGTCCTCCCGTGGAAGGGCCTGACCGGGTTCATCACGATGCTGCCCTCGACAATCTCCGTGACATAGCCGGGGAACAGGTCCTCCAGCTTGCTGAGCTGCGAGTGCAGACGATCCATGCCCGAGACGGTCACGCTGGCCTCCCTGGGGTTCTGCACCTGATGGTAGGCCGAACGTACTCAGACGGTCAGACCCCGAACCAGGAGATCGAGGAGCGCGCACACGAACAGGGCAATGCCGATGAACCCGTTGACCGAGAAGAACGCCCTGTTGACGCGGGACAGGTCGTGCGGGCGGACGATGGTGTGTTCGTAGAGGAAGGCGCCCGCGACGATCAGCAGGCCCAGCCAGAAGAACGCGCCGGCGTGGGTGGCCAGGGCGTACCAGACGAACAGGGCCGTCGTGATCGTGTGGCACACCCGCGCGCCCCAGATCGCGGCCGGGACGCCGAAGCGGGCCGGGACCGACATGACGCCGATCTCGCGGTCGGTCTCCACGTCCTGGCAGGCGTAGATCAGGTCGAAGCCGCCGATCCAGATGCCGACGGCCAGGCCCAGGATCACCGCCGTCCAGGACCACTCGCCGCTGATCGCCAGCCAGCCGCCGATCGGGCCCATGGACTGGGCGAGGCCGAGGATGGCCTGCGGGAAGTTGGTGAAGCGTTTCCCGTAGGGGTAGACCACCATCGGGATCACCGCGACCGGGGCCAGGGCCAGGCAGAGCGGGTTCAGCAGGGCCGCCGCGCCGAGGAAGACCACCAGGGCGACCAGGGCGCCGGTCCAGGCGTGCCGCACCGACATCGCGCCGGTCACCAGCTCGCGCTGGGCCGTGCGCGGGTTCCGGGCGTCGATCTCGCGGTCGATGATCCGGTTGACCGCCATGGCGAAGGTGCGCAGGCCGACCATGCACACCGTGACCAGGAGCAGCCGGCCCCAGTGGATGTTCCTGTCCCACTCGTACATCGCCGTGAGGGAGGCGATGTAGGCGAAGGGGAGCGCGAAGACCGAGTGCTCGATCATCACCAGGCGCAGGAACGCCCTGGTGCGGCCGGGCTGGGCGAGGGCAGCGGTGGTCACAGGCCGTACTCCTTCCAGCGGCGGTCCACCAGGGCCGCCGTATCCGGGTCGGACTCCACCATGTCCGGCCAGCCGCCGTCGCGGGTGTAGCCCTCCTCCGGCCACTTCCTCGTGGCGTCGATGCCCGCCTTGCCGCCCCAGAACTGCTGGTAGGAGGCGTGGTCGAGGTGGTCGACGGGGCCTTCCACGACCGTGAGGTCACGGGCGTAGTCGGTGTTGCCGAGGGCCCGCCAGGCGACCTCGTGCAGGTCGTGGACGTCGCAGTCGGCGTCCACGACGACGATCAGTTTGGTGAGGGACATCATGTGGGCCCCCCAGATCGCGTGCATGACCTTCTGCGCGTGCTTCGGGTACTTCTTGTCGATCGAGACGATCGCGCAGTTGTGGAAGCCGCCGGACTCGGGCAGGTGGTAGTCCACGATGTCCGGGACGATGATCTTGAGGAGCGGGAGGAAGAAGCGCTCCGTGGCGCGGCCCAGCGGGCCGTCCTCCGTGGGCGGGCGCCCGACGACGATCGACTGGAGCAGCGGCCGCTTCCGCATGGTCACGCAGTCGATCTTCAGCGCGGGGAAGGGTTCCTGCGGGGTGTAGAAGCCGGTGTGGTCGCCGAAGGGGCCCTCGGGCAGCATCTCGCCCGGTTCCAGCCAGCCCTCCAGGACGACCTCGGCCTGGGCCGGCACCTGGAGCGGGACGGTCTTGCAGTCGACCATCTCGATGCGCTTGCCGGCGATGAAACCCGCGAACAGGTACTCGTCGATGTCGCCGGGCAACGGCGCTGTCGAGGCGTACGTCACGGCGGGCGGGCAGCCGAAGGCGATGGCGACCGGGAGGCGCTCACCGCGACGGGCCGCGACCTGGTAGTGGTTGCGGCTGTCCTTGTGGATCTGCCAGTGCATGCCGATCGTGCGCTTGTCGTGGCGCTGGAGGCGGTACAGGCCGAGGTTCCGGATGCCGGTCTCGGGGTCCTTGGTGTGGGTCAGGCCCAGGTTGAAGAAGGAGCCGCCGTCCTTCGGCCAGGTGAACAGCGCGGGGAGCCGGTCGAGGTCGACGTCGTCGCCGTGCAGGACGACCTCCTGGACCGGCGCCTCCTTGACCTTCTTCGGCGGGACGTGGGTCATCGCGCCCAGCTTGCCGAAGGCCTCGCGTACGCCGACGAAGCCGTGCGGCAGCTCGGGCCGCAGCAGGCCGCCGATCTTCTCGGAGATCTCGCCGTACGACTTCAGGCCGAGCGCCTTCAGCAGGCGGCGGTCGGTGCCGTACACGTTCATGGCGAGGGGCATGTCCGAGCCGCGCACGTTCTCGAAGAGCAGCGCCGGGCCGCCGGACTTCTGCACCCGGTCGACGATCTCCCCGACTTCGAGATACGGGTCGACCTCGGCCTTGATGCGCTTGAGGTCTCCCTCGCGCTCCAGCGCCCGCAGCAGGGAGCGAAGATCGTCGTAAGCCATGTGTCCCAGTATCGGCCACCCGCTACGCTGGCCCGGTCACCAGGGTCGACTCACGGCGTGGGGAGTACGGGCGGTCATGCTCAGGTATCTGCCGTTCCTGCTGGTCCTGGCCCTGTTGGTCTACTCCGCCGCCTGGCTGTTCACGGGCCGGACCCGGCGGGGCCCGGCGGGCGGTTCCACCCCGTCGCAGTGGCACCGGAACGCCGCCGCGGACTGGGTCGCCCCGGACGACAACCCGGAGTTCCTGAAGTCCCTGGAGAGGGACCGGCGCGAGGACGACCCCGGGCAGGACTAGCGGAAGACGGCCACCGGGCACTGGAACACGCTCTCTTGCGGAGGCATTCGTTCATAACGACTTGCCTGTGCCGACCCGAGGTGTGGTTAATGGTCCACAGCCAGTGACGAGGGATGACCTGGGGGACCCATGGAAACCGGCAAGCCGCCCGAGCGCCCGGCCCACGCACCGCCACCCACGACCGCACCGCCACCGTCCACCGCACCGCCGGCGGCACCGGCGGCACCGCTCATGCCGGACGTGCCGCCGCCGGCCCGGACCGCGCCGCCCGCCGTCATCGAACTGCGGGTCAGCAAGCGGATCCTGTGGATCGGTTCGGCCGTCTACCCGCTGCACGGCATCGCCCGCGTCTACACCTTCATGATGCGGCCGAGGCGCAAGGAGGCGGTCTTCCGGTTCCTGCGGTACGCCGCCGGGACGCTGGTCGTCGGGTTCATCGCCATGCTGCCGGGCCTGCCCTCGCTGACGTTCCAGGGCCCCGACTCCGGCGGGGCCAGTTACGTCGCCTGGGTGTGGTTCCTGGCGCTCGCCGCCGCGATCTACTTCTTCGTGGACATGATGTCCGTCCTGACGGCCCAGCCCCATTACGTCCTCGCCGTCGAGACGTCCGGCGCCTCCACCGCGCTGGTCACCAGCCAGGACCCGAGCTATCTGGACCAGCTCGTGGGCCAGATCTCGTACGCCATCGACCATCCCGACACCGAGTTCCGGGTGACGGTGGAGCGCCTCACCGTCTCACCGAACAACTACTACTTCGGCGACAACGTCAACATGTACGGCGGCAACGGAAACGTGGGGATCACCCGATGACCGGCAACAACTACTACTACGGCGACAACGTGAACATGTACGGCGGCCAGGGCAACCAGGGCATCGTCAAGACCGCGCCGGGCACCGGCACGGCCGGGACGGACCCGGCGCTGGTCGCGGCCCTCGCCGAACTGCACCGGCTGATCGGCGAGTTGCGCGCCCAGGTACCGGCCCCCAGCGCCCAGCTGCTGGACGAGTCCCTGCCCGCCCTCAGCGCCGAGGCCGCCGTGCCCGCGCAGGAGCGGCACCGGGCGCTGATGTCGATCGCCGGGATCGCCGCCACCGTCGGCGCGGTCGGCCAGCCGGTGGCACAGGCGGTCCAGGCGATCATCGGCATGCTGGGCGTCTAGCCGGCCCCTGCTCTCACACCCTGGCCCAGCTCTGCGAGGCGGTCCCCGGCGCGCAGGCGCTCTCCGCCACGTTCCCGCCGAAGGCGAGGTCGAGGCAGCCGCCGTCGTAGACCGTGGCCAGGGTGTTCCCGGAGCCCGTGCGCCACAGGCGGGGGCTGCCGGCCTGCGCGCAGTCGCCGACGAAGACGGCCTGGCCCTTGCCGTTGGCGCTCAGGCAGGAACCGGTCGAGACGTTGACGACCTTGACGGTGCCGCCGGAGGCGCTGCGGAAGGTCCAGCGGGCGGTCTCGGCGGAGCAGTCACCGAGGCCCGTGGAGCCGTAGACCTGGATCAGGCACTTGCCGTTCTCGCCGTTCTTCAGACGGAAGGTGGCGGGGGCGGAGCCGCCGCCGCTACCGCCCGTGCTGCTGGTGCCGGTGGTGCCCGTGGTGCCGGTGGTGCTGTCCGAGCCCCCGCTGCCTCCGGTGCCGCTGGTGCCGCCGGTATCGCCGGCACCGCCGGATCCCGAGCCGGAGCCGCCGTCCGTGGTGCCGGCGCCGCTCCCGCCGTCGCCGGTACCGCCGCTCTTCCCGCCCGCCGCCGAGGACTCCTTGTCGTCGTCGCCCTTCTTCCCGTCCGCCGGAGACGGCGAGCCCTTCTTGTCCTTGTCCGGCTTCGGCGTACCGGAGGGCCCGGTGGCGGACGCCCCGGAGGCGGAACCGGCCGGCGCGGAGACGGAGGCGCTCGGGGTGCCGGCGGCGCCGTCCCGGCGGGCGTCGGTGGTGAACGGCGCCAGCTGGAAGGCGAGCGTCGCCACCCCGGCCCCGACCACGACCGGTACGACGGCCACCACGACGCGGGTACGGCGGCGGTCGCGCTCCCGCTCCCGGGGCTGCGCGGCGGGCCGGACGACGACCTGGGGCTCCGGCACCCCGGGCTCCGTCGCGGGGACCGCCGGAGTCTCCGGGGCCTCCGGCACCTCCGGCACCTCCGGTACCTCTGGCACCTGGGCCGCGAAGGCCGCCCGTTCGGTGAGGAGTTCGGTGAGGACGGACGGCCACAGCGGGCCCGCGCCGGACGGCACCCTGCCCTCGGTCAGCTCCAGCAGCTCGGCCGCGGTGGGCCGGCCCTCGGGGTCCTTGTCCAGGCAGGAGGCGACGACGGAGGCCAGCTCCGGGTCGACCGCGCGCAGGTCCGCCAGATCGGGCTGCTCGTGCACGATCCGGTACAGCACTCCGTGCCCGGACTCGTCGCCGAAGGGCGGTCGCCCGGAGCCCGCGTAGGCCACCACGGACCCGAGGGCGAAGACGTCCACCGCGCCGGTCATGTGCCGGGCGCCGGAGGCCTGTTCGGGGGACATGTAGGCCGGGGTGCCGACCACCATCCCGGTCCGGGTCAGCTGGCTCTGCTCGGCGGCCCGCGCCACGCCGAAGTCGATGAGGGTGACCCCGTCGAGGGTCAGCATCACATTGGACGGCTTGACGTCCCGGTGCACCATGTCCAGCCCGTGCACCGCCGCCAGCCCGGCCGCCGCCTCCCGCAGCAGCAGCCACAGCGACCCGGCCGGCAGCGGGCCGCCGTGCGCCTCGACGGCCTCGCGCAGGGTCAGCCCGGGCACGTAGGCGGTGGCGAACCACGGCGGCCGGGCGGCGCGGTCACCGGCGAGCAGCGGTGCGGTGGCGTCGGCGGGCAGCCGGGCGAGGTTGTCCAGTTCGTGCCCGAAGCGCCGTACGAAGTCCTTGTCCTCGCCGACCACGGACGGCAGCACCTGTTTGACGGCGGCGTACCGGCCCTGGTGCACCCCCAGGTAGACCCGGCCCATGCCGCCGGCCCCGAGCCGCCCGACGAGCGGGATCGGCCCGATCCGCCGCGGGTCGTCGTCCTCCAACGGCTCGACGCCGTGGTGTTCCCCGTTCAACTCGCTCTCCCTGTCACTCCCCCGGTCAGCGTGCGTAACGACCCTAGACCGAACTGTCCGCCGGTCACCGACGGTTAATCACTTCCGCGTTCGGCCTGCCACCCGTTCCGTTGAAATGGACCGGACGGGCATGTCCCGGCCGCGTCCCACGGCATTGCCTTGGAGGGGGGCCCGCATCCAGGGGCCCCCTTCTGTGATGGGAGACGCGTGCGAATCACTGACATCCAGCGCTGCGAGGTCCGGCCGGGACGGCTCGTCGAGTGGACGCTGAGCCCGGCGACCGTCGCGGCGGCGACGGCGCTCCCGGAGGACTCCCGGCCGCCCGCCTACATCCAGGAGTCGCACATCAGGACGGCCAAGTGCGTCCGTGACGACGGGCTGTTCGTGCCGACCTGGCTCGCTACCGCCTTCGACCTGCCCGGCCCGGTCGACCTCGACGTGCTGGAGCGGGCCCTGCACACCTGGACCCTGCGGCACGAGACGCTGCGCAGCGGCTTCCGCTGGGCCGGCGACGAGCTGCGCCGGTTCACGCTCGACGCGGCCGACGTGTCCCTGCACCGGGAGGAGGCGGGCCACTTCCCGGACGCGGACGGTCTCGTGGGGTACCTCCAGCACCGCTTCGACACGGTCGCGGACGCGCTGCGCTGGCCCAACCTCATCTACACGGCGGTCGTACGCGACGACGGCGCGAGCGTGTACATGGCGTTCGACCACAGCAACGTCGACGCCTACTCCCTGCAGCGGATCGCCGCCGAGATCCACGAGCTGTACGCGGCGGGCCTGGCCGGCAGCGAGCCGGACCACGGTGTGCCGCCCGCCAGTTACGTCGACTTCTGCGAGATCGAGCGGGCCGGCGCGGACGGCATCGACGGCCGGCACGCGGTCGTGGACCGCTGGCGGGAGTTCATCCGCCGCTGCGACGGCATGCTGCCGGGCTTCCCGGTCGACCTGGGTCTGACGCCGGGCGGCCCGCTGCCCCGGCAGCAGATGCTGTGCGAGCCGCTGGCGGACGCGGACGCGGCGGCGGCGTTCGAGGCGTACTGCCGGCCGTACGGCGGCAGCCTGGTCGGGATGCTGGCCGCGACCGGGCTGATCGTGCACGAACTCGGCGGGCGGCCGGTGTACCGGACGGTGGTGCCGTTCCACACCCGGGTGAAGTCGCGGTGGAGCGACTCGGTGGGCTGGTACGTGGGCGGCGCCCCGATCGAGGTGCCGGTGGGCCGCACCCGTGGCTTCCCGGAGGCGCTGCGGGCGGTCCGTGCCGAACTGCAGGCGAACCGGTCGCTGGCCCGGATGCCGCTGGCCCGGGTGCTGCGCCTGCTCGGCGCGGACTTCCGGCCGACCTCGCCGGACCTGTACTCGATCGTGTCCTACGTCGACGCCCGCGTCATCCCGGGTGCCGAGCGGTGGGCGCAGTGGAAGGCGTACGGGCTGATGCGGGTGTCGTACGGGGACCAGGTGTGCGTGTGGGTGAACCGGCTGCCCGAAGGGCTGTGGCTGGCGAGCCGGTACCCGGACACGGACATCGCGGCGAAGACGATGCGGCTGTACGTGGAGCGGCTGCGGGACCGGATCGCCTCGGTGGCGGACGGGAGCCTCCCCGCGGTTTCGTAACACAACGGACACCACGGACCCTGGTCTGAAGCAACTCCCCCTTCCTACACTGCCGTTGAGGGGGAGATGCGGTGCACAGACGGTTGCACGGGCGCGGAGCGCTGTTCGACGTCGATCCGGCAGGCCTCGCGCCGCGGCTCGTGGGCCTGCGCCCGCACCAGCACCGCGCACATCCGTACGAGCATCCGGACGAACCGCCGTTCGTGGTGCTCACGGGGGCGCGCGGGCTGGGCAAGAGCGCGGTTCTCGAGGAGCTGCGGGACGCCTACCGGGGGCATACGCCGGTCGCGCTGGTCGACTGCGCGGAGGAGCAGTTCCGGGCGCCGCCCGCGGACCGGCCCGCCGCCTCCTGGTCGCCGCTCGGGCAGGCGCTGCTGGTGCTCGCCGAGCAGCTCGCCGCGCCGGTGACGGGTGCCGGGCGGATCACGTTCCCGCGGCTGATGCCGGGCCTGGTCGCGGTGGCCGCCGGCGGCTGGGGCGACGCCGACTCGGAGCGGATCCGCCGGGAGGTCGAGCGGATCCTGCTGCTGAACGAGAGCGGCTCGTGGATCGGCTCCCTGGCCGGACGCTGGGCCGGGAAGGTGGCGGCCAAGGTGGTCGCCGCGGCCACCGGCACCGGGCCGCTGGTGTCGGGCGCCATCGAGGCGACGCTGGAGTCCGTCGCCGAGGGGTTCACCCACCGCCGGCACCAGAAGGCGTCGGTGTGGTACCGGACGTATCCGAACGCGGGCGGCAACGCCCAGCGCGGGCTGATCCTGCTCTCCCAGCACTTCCGGGACGGCGGCAGCTCCCGGGAGCACGCCGAGCGGTATCTGGTGCGGGCGCTGCTGGCCGACCTGACGGAGGCGTACGCGGGGGTGCTGCCGCGGATGCAGCGGCTGGGCCGGCCACTGGTACTGCTGGACAACGCGCAGTCGGCGCCGGGGCCGGGGCTGATGGCGGCCGTGCTGCGGGACCGTACCGAGGGCATCGTGGACCGGGTGGCGTTCGTCGCGGCCCGGCGCGGGGAGGGCCGTCAGGAGCTGCCGGGCGCGGTGCGGCGGGCGCTGCCGGAGGTGGCCCGGCGCTGCGACTGGGTGCCGGAGGCGACGCCCTCCTCGCGGGCGCTGCTGCTCGCCCTGCCGCCGCTGAGCGCGGACGACGCGCTGCACATCGTCGGCGCGGTCTGCCAGGACACCGCGGTCCCGCCGCACCTGGCGGCTGCCGCGCACCGGCTGACCGGCGGGAACCCGCTGGGCATCGTGCTGCTCGCCGAGTCGGCCGCGCAGGCCCAGGCCGGGGCGTCCTCGCCGGCCGACCTGCTGACGTCGGGCGTGCGGCCCGCCGAGGACCTGCCCGCCGTGCCCGCCTACGAGGCGCTGCTGGCCCGGCTGGTGCCGGCCGAGCACCTGGACACGCTGACCGTGCTGGCCGCCGCCCACGACCACGGGTCGGCGTGCGCGCTGGCGGCGGCGCTGCTGCCGGACACCTTCGGTCCGGCGAGCGTCCGGGAGTTGCAGACGCTGCTCGCCCAGGAGGGGCTGCCCGATGTGCCGGGCCGGTTCGTCGGTGATCCGTTCGTACGGACCCTGCTGCTGCTCCGGCTGCATCTGCGGGACGCCGACCACACGTCCTGGCGTACCGCGCACGAGACGCTGATCGCCCACTACCCCGACGAGGGGCACGCGCCGTACCGGCTGCACCACGAACTCGCCCTCGGGGACACCGAGGGCGCGGTCGCCCACCTTCGCGACACCTTCCTCACGGCGGAGCCGCGGGCCTGGCTGCGCGGCCTGCGGTTCATCGCGTCCGCGCCCTACTTCCACGCGCACGACGCCGAGGGCCGCGACTTCACCGGCCGCGGCGACCGGCGGACCGTGGTCGCGCTCGGCCGTACGGACGCCGGGCACGCGGTGCCGGAGGGCGCGGACGCCGTACTGCACCTGCGGATACGCCGGCTGCTGCACGCGGTGTGGCTGCTGGCGGACCCGCTGGTGCTGCCCGACCCGCAGGTGTGCGACCGGCTCCGCTTCGAGCTGGAGCAGCTGTCCAACCTGCGGCCGGCGGGCAACGCGCTGCTGTGGCGGGCCTCCCGGGACTGGCCGGCGGCGGCGCTGGCCGGGCGGCCGATGAGCGACCCCGACGACGCGAACGGCGGGGACGGCGGGGACGGCGGGCCGGACGACGACAGCGGGGAGGCGTGATGGCGCGCAGGGGTGTGGGCACGTGGATACGCGAGGGCGTGTGGGAGATCCCGCTGCGCCGCTACACGGCCCTGCTGGTGGCGGCGGCGCTGGTGGCCGGCCTGGTGTTCGCGGTCCGGGTGCTGCTGCACGAGGACCGGTCCTGCGGACCGGGGGTGGCCCGGCCGGAGGGCAGCGACGAGTGCGTGGGCGTGGCGACGGGCCCGTACGACTTCGGGCAGCCCCGGCTGCGGGACGTGGTCGGGGCGATCGGCCGGGAGAACGACCGGCTGAAGCCCGGCGGCTATGTGACGGTGGCGGTGATGCTGCCGTACACCTCCGCGTCGCCGACCAGCCTGAACGACATCCGCCACCAGCTCCAGGGCGCCTATCTGGCCCAGTACCGGGCCAACCACGACTCCAACGGGGAGCGCCCGCAGATCCGGCTGGTGCTCGCCAACCCGGGGGCGACCGGCGCGCACTGGCGGCGGACGGTCGAGCAGCTGACGGCGATGACGAGGAGCGGGGACCGGCTGCGCGCGGTCGCCGGCATCGGACAGAGCACCTACGCCAACAAGCAGGCCGTCAGGGAGCTGACCCGGCACGGCATCCCGGTGGTCGGCTCCACCATCACCGCCGACGACCTCGCCAACGGGCAGGGGGGCAAGGACCCCTACCCGGGGCTCGCCCGGGTGGCGCCGACCAACACCGACGAGGCCCGCGCGCTGGCCTCCTTCGCCAAGGTGAGCGCGGGCCGGGCGCTGCTGGTGTACGACAAGCCCGGCGACCCGTACACGCGGACGCTGCAGCAGTCGTTCGCGGCGCTGATCAAGGGTTCGCCGTACGAGCCGCAGCCGTTCACTCCGCCCGGCGACCGCACCGAGGAGGGCACGACCGCGAACACCTTCCGGCAGATCACGCACCTGGTGTGCGACACCTCCCGGGAGACGGACACGATCCTTTTCGCGGGCCGGCACACCCAGCTGCGCCAGTGCACAACCTGTCCGTCCGCTACACCTCCCTCGCCCACCCGGACGCCTGGCTGAGGGCCCCGGAGCGGACGGGCGGCTCGGCGGCGGACTTCACCGCGCTGCGCCGGCTGCTGGCGGACGCGGGCCGGGCGCCGGTGGGTCCGATCGGTGCGGCCGCCCTGGACGACGGGCAGCTGATCATCGGCTACGACGCGCTGCGGCTCGCGGTGCACGGCATCCGGGAGGCGGTGCCGTCCGGCGGGTCCGTCCCGGCGCTCACGGACGTCGGCCTGCAGTGGCCGCAGGTCAAGGGCTCGCTGCGGGTGAACGGGGCGAGCGGCTGGATCTGCCTGGACGTGCACGGCAACCCGTACGACAAGGCGGTGCCGGTGGTGGAGCTGACCCCCGAGGGCGGTTCGCGCTTCGTGCGGATCGCCTGGCCGGAGGGGAAGCCGCCGGGGAAGGAGTGCCTGCCGCCGTCCTAGGTGAGCTGCCCGGGGAGGGGTTCCGCGCCCTCCCCGGGGAGGGATTCCGAGGACCCCAGGAGTTCGATCAGTCGTTCGAATCTGGTCCGCCAGCGCTGCTCGGTCTCCCCCTCGCCCTGGAACTCGTGGGTGAACCGCAGCGCGCTCGCCGTGTCCCCGTGCCGCTCCAGGTGGAACCGGACCCGGCCGCCGCCCTCCACGGTGTACTCCGCGACACGGTCCACGTCCCACGCCGTCACCCGCCCGGTCCCCAGGTCGCCCAGGGTGACCAGGCCGTCCAGCCGGGGTTCGAGAACGTCGACGGCGGTGAACCACCCCGCGAGCCCCTCGGGGGTGGCCACCGCCGGCCAGACCTCTTCCATGGGCTGCGGGAGCCGCACCAGGAAGTGGAGGATGTGCGTGTTCCCGTGGGTCTGGCTGGTGCCCTGTTCGATGGAACCGCTCATACCCCCAGTGTGTGGGACCGGGGACTCACACGCCCGCGTACGAGTGCTTGCCGCTGACGAAGATGTTCACGCCGTAGTAGTTGAACAGCCAGCAGCCGAAGGCGAGCAGCGCCAGGTAGGCGGCCTTGCGGCCCTTCCAGCCGGCCGTGGCGCGGGCGTGCAGGTAGCAGGCGTAGGCGATCCAGGTGATGAAGGACCAGGTTTCCTTCGGGTCCCAGTTCCAGTACCGGCCCCAGGCGTCGCCCGCCCAGATCGCGCCCGCGATGATCGTGAACGTCCACAGCGGGAAGACGGCCGCGTTGACGCGGTAGGCGAACTTGTCCAGGGACGCGGAGGCGGGCAGCCGCTCCAGCACCGAGGAGGCGAACTTTCCGGGCTTGCCGCCGGTCTGGAGCTTGTTCTCGTACGAGTCCTTGAACAGGTAAAGGATCGTGGCGACCGCGCCGACGTAGAACACCGCACCGCAGAAGATCGCGGTGGAGACGTGGATGTACAGCCAGTACGAGTGCAGGGCCGGCACCAGCTGGTCGCTGGCCGTGTACAGGACGGTGACCGCGAGACCGAGGTCGAGCAGCACCGTCGTGATCAGGAACAGGCCGAGCCAGCGCACGTTCTTCTTCAGGGCCAGCAGCGCGAGGTACACGCCGACCGCGACCGTGGAGAAGGTGATGTTGAACTCGTACATGTTGCCCCACGGCGCCCGCTCCACGGAGGCCGCGCGGGCGACGACGCCGCCCAGCTCCACCAGGAACGCGAGCACGGTGAGGGAGATGGCGATCCGGCCGTAGAGGTCGCCCTGCTCGTCGCCGCCGTGCGCGCCGGGCCCGTCCGGCACGTCCCGTGCGCCGGACGCCGAGCGGACCACGACCTTGGGCCGCTCCAGCACGGCGGTGCCCCCGGCCCGCTGCACGGTGACGGCGGGCGCGGCCGCCTTCCGCTCGCCGCCGGCGGTGAGCGCGGCGGCCGTACGGCCCACCTTGCTGCGGCTGCCGAACAGCCACTCGGCGATGTAGGCGAAGAAGGCCAGGGTGTAGACGGCCATCGACGAGTAGATCAGCGTGTTGCTGATGCTCGCGAGGTGTTCGTTGGTTGCGGCGGCGAGGGTCACTTCTCAGCCCCTTCGGCAGGTACGACTGGGGATTCGGAGGCGTCGTCGGGGTCGGGGGCCCCCGGCGCCTGGTCGTAGAGGATTCCGGCGAGGTCGCCCAGCTCCTCGGGCACCTTCGCCGACTCGCTGCGGCCGAGCCCGGCCATCTCGACCACCGTGACACCGTCGGGGCCGGTCACCGCGCGCACCCACACCCGGCGGCGCTGGATGAACAGGGACCCGGCCAGACCGAAGATCGCGGCGAGGGCACCGCCGAGCGCCCAGCCGCCGCCCGGCTCCTGGACGATCTCGAAGCCGGCCCATTCCTTGATGTCCTTCTCGAAGGTGATGGACCCGGCGCCGTTCGGCAGCGTCAGCGTGTCGCCCGGCTTCAGCAGCTTCTTCAGCAGCTGGCCCTTGGCGTCCTTGAACGCCGTCATGTGCTTCTTGTCCATCTGGTACACGCTCTGCGGGATGCCCGAGTTCACACCCAGGTCGCCGTGGTAGGCGTTCACCGCGAGCAGCGGGTTCAGCAGCGCCGGGAACTGGGAGAGCATCGTGCCGCTGCGCGCGTCGAAGGTCGGCACGAAGAACGCCTGGAAGCCGAGCTGCTCCTTCTTGCCCTTGGCGTCGCGGTAGCCGTCCATGACCTTGACGACGCCCTGCGAGGAGACGTTGCCGTCGAGGGGCAGCAGGGGCACGGGGGCGTGGAAGACGACCGTGCCCTTGCCGTCCCGGACCGTGACGACGGGCGCGTAGCCGTGGCTGACGAGGTAGACCTTGGAGTCGTCGATCTTCAGCGGCTCGTTGACCTTGACGGTGGTCGGCTTCTCCTTGCCGTACGCGCCCACGCTGTAGCGGATCTTCGCCTCGTAGGTGCGCGGGGTGCCCTTGTTGGGGCCGCTGGTCTCGTAGGTGCCCTTGAAGTCCTTGAGGTCGAAGCTGAACGGCACCAGGTCGTCGGTCTCGAACAGGCTGCCGGACTTGAAGTCGTCGTACATCGGCAGCGTGTTGGCGAAGCCGTCGCCCTCCACCATCAGCACGTTGCCGTCCGACTTGTACAGCTGGCCCGAGGCGAAGGCGACCAGCAGCACGATCAGCGCGATGTGGAAGACCAGGTTGCCCACCTCGCGCAGATAGCCCTTCTCGGCGGCGACGGCGTCACCGGCGACATGGGCGCGGAAGCGGTGCTTCTTCAGCAGCGCGAGCGCGGCCTCGCGGACCTGCTCCGGGTCGGCCTGCGTGCGCCAGGTCGTGTAGGCGGGCAGCCGGGTCAGCCGCTTGGGCGCGGCCGGCGGGCGGCCGCGCAGCTGGCCGACGAACTGCCAGGTGCGCGGGACGATGCAGCCGATGAGGGAGACGAACAGCAGGATGTAGATCGCGGAGAACCACACCGAGCTGTAGACGTGGAACAGGCCGAGCTTGTCGTAGACCGGCGCGAGCGTCCTGTGGGCGGCGCGGAAGTCCTCGACCTTGGTGGCGTCGGCGCCGGTCTGCGGGATCAGCGAGCCGGGGATCGCGCCGAGCGAGAGCAGCAGGAGCAGCAGCAGCGCGACCCGCATGGAGGTCAGCTGCCGCCAGAACCAGCGGGCCCAGCCGATGACGCCGAGGGCGGGCACCGAGGCGATCTCCTCCCGCGGCGCGGTGGACAGCTGGGAACCGGCCGCCCCCAGGTCCTCCTGGTCCTGGCTCTTGTCGGTTTCGGTTGTGCTCATCGATCAGATCCCCACGGTGAAGCCATTGGACCAGCCCTGCATCTCCTGCACGAGGTGGTCCCAGGCCCCGGTCAGCAGCAGCGCACCGGTCACGATCATCATCGTGCCGCCGATGCGCATCACCCAGACATAGTGGCGCTTGACCCAGCCGAAGGCGCCGAGCGCCTTGCGGAAGGCCACGGCCGTGACCACGAACGGAACACCGAGGCCCAGGCAGTACGCGATGGTCAGTATCGCGCCCCGGCCGGCGCTCGCCTCGTGTGAGGAGAGGGCGACGACAGAGGCGAGCGTGGGGCCGATGCAGGGCGTCCAGCCGATTCCGAACAGGGCGCCCAGGACGGGCGCACCGACCAGGCCGGTGGCGGGGCGCCGGTGGAAACGGAACTCGCGCTGGGTCAGCCAGGGCATCAGGCCCATGAAGAAGACGCCCAGCAGGATCATGAGCACGCCGAGCACCTTGGACAGGGTGCCCTTGTATTCCTGCAGGGTCGAGCCGAAGAAGCCGAACAGGGCCCCGCCGGAGACGAAGACGACGGTGAAGCCGAGGACGAACAGGGCGGCACCCGCGGCCATCCGTCCCCGCCGGGCCTCGGCCAGGTCGGTGCCGGCGACCCCGGTGACGTATGAGAGGTAACCGGGGACCAGGGGAAGGACGCAGGGGGAGAAGAAGGAGACGAGGCCGCCGAGGAGGGCGATCGGCAGGGCGACCAGCAGGGCTCCGTTGAGCACGGTCTGGTTCTTGCCCGTCTCCGCCGCGAGCGTCAGGAGTGCGCTCACGTCACTTCTCCGCGAGCACCGGCTTGATCATCTTCAGCAGGGTGGTGTCGTCGAGCGCCTCCAGGGCGCGTGCGGCGACCTTCCCGTGCCGGTCGATGACCAGGGTGGAGGGGATGAGCTGCGGGTTGAGCGTGCCCTTCTTGAAGCGGAGCATCAGCTTGCCCGTGGGGTCGTACAGGCTCGGGTACTCGACCCCGTGCTCCTTCTCGAAGGCGACCGCGGGGGTGGTGCTGTTGTCGCGGGTGTTGATGCCGACGAACTGGACGCCCTTGTCCTGGTACTCCTTGGAGACCTTGGCGAAGTACTCCGCCTCGCTCCGGCACGGCCCGCACCAGGAGCCCCAGACGTTGATGACGACGACCTTGCCCTTGTAGTCGGCGACGTCCACGGTCTTGCCGTCGATGGTCTTGCCGGACAGGTCCGGGGCCGTGGCGCGCTTGCCGGCCGGAACCGTGTCGATGCCGTTGTTGCCGGTGACGAAGTTGGTGTCGCCACCGCCACCGGAGATACCGCCCTTACCGCACGCGGAAAGGGTCAGGGCCGCGACGGCGGCCACAGCGCTGAGCAGGACGGCGCGGCTACGGGTACTCATGTGAAAAGTTTCGCATGCCTGTTCCGGGGATTTCGCGCGCCCCCCTGCCGGGCGGAAAACCGCATTTCAGGGCGTATTTACACGGGACATTCAGGACATCAGGCCGCGTTGGACGCGGCACCCTTGGCCTCCCGCAGGAACTCCTTCCAGCCCCCCGCCGGCCGCTGCCCGACCCCGAGCGTGCGCAGCTTGGCGAGCACCTCGGGCTTCTGGACGTCCATCCAGTCCACGAACTGCCGGAAGGAGACCAGCCGCACGTCGGCGCCCTTCTCCTTCTCGCGCGCGATGTGCTTGAAGGCCTCCTCGACGGAGTCCATGTAGATGCCGCCGTTCCACTGCTCGAAGTGGTTGCCGATGAAGAACGGTGCCCGATTTGTCTCATATGCCCGCTGGAATCCCTGGATGTACGCCTGCGCGGACTGCTTGCGCCAGCCCGGGTAGTTGTAGGAGGGCGCCTTGGTCGAGTTCAGGGACTGGTTGGCGAGCATGTTGTAGTCCATGGACAGGACCTCGAAGGAACGTCCGGGGAAAGGTATCTGCTGCAACGGCAGGTCCCAGATCCCCAGCTTCTTCTCCGGCCACACCTGACGGCCGCCCGGCGAGGAGGCGTCGTAGCGCCAGCCCAGCTTCCGGGCGGTGGGCAGCAGGTTGTTCTGGCCGAGCAGACAGGGCGTACGGCCGCCGACCAGCTCCTTGTCGTAGTCGAACGGCAGCGACGGCAGGTCGGTCCAGCCCGTGTTGGTCCGCCACTCCTTCACGAACGACTTGGCCTGCTCGATCTCGCTCGCCCACTGCTGCGGGGTCCAGTTGGCGACCGTGCCGGAGCCGGCGCAGAAGTGCCCGTTGAAGTGGGTGCCGATCTCGTGCCCCTCCAGCCAGGCCCGGCGCACGTTCTTCAGCGTGGCCTTGATGTGGTCGTCCGTGAGGTAGCCGATGTCGGAGGCGCCGCGCGGGTTGTTCGGCGGCTCGTACATCCGCTTCTTCGACTCGGGCAGCAGGTACAGCCCCGAGAGGAAGAAGGTCATGCTCGCGCCGTGCTCCTTGGCCAGGTCCAGGAAGCGCGGGAAGAGGCCGTTGCCGACCTCGCCGGCGCCGTCCCAGGAGAAGATCACGAACTGCGGCGGGGTCTGCCCCGGCTCCAGCGGCTCGGGCTTGGCCGGCTGGTGCGGCTGCCCGCCCGTGAAGGAGGTCGAGCCGTCGCCGATGGGCCGCGCCGGACGCGCACCGTTCCCGCCACCGTGGCCGGGCCGGCCCTGGCCGGAACCGTTCGGGCGCCCGCCGCCGTCCGAGGACGTGAGACTCCCGCAGCCGGCGAGCGAGGCGGCGGCCGCCGCGGCCGCGCCGAGGCCGAGTGCTCCCCGCCGGGAGAGGGTCCGGGAGAAGGTGCGCATGGAAAACCCCGATTCGTCGCGCCTGCTGGTGGTCACCCAGCAAGAGGGCGCGAAGATCGGGGAGGTTCCAGTAATTCTTATGTTTTTCGCAAGGTTTCCGGCAAGCCACCCTAAGTCACGCTAAACGGACGGTCAGTACACCGGAGTCGGAGCGCTCAGGCCCCGAACGCCTTCCCCTGCGCGGTGCCCTTGCCCTTCTGCGGCTTGGCGCCGGCCCGCAGATGGACCGGGACCAGGTCGATGGCGGGCTCGCTGTACCCGACCGACACGATCCTGTCCCCCTGGTAGGTGAAGGTGGTCAGGGAGGCGAGCGTGCACTGCCGCTTGCGCGGGTCGTGCCACAGCCGCCGCCGCTCGACGTACGAGCGCACGATCCAGATCGGCAGCTGATGGCTCACCAGCACCGCCTCGTGCCCCCGCGCCTGGTCCTTGGCCGCGTTCAACGCGCCCATCATCCGCACGACCTGGTCCACGTACGGCTCGCCCCAGGACGGCCGGAACGGGTTGACGAGGTGCTTCCAGTTGCCCGGCCGCTGCAGCGCGCCGTCGCCGACCCCGAAGGTCTTGCCCTGGAAGACGTTCTCGGCCTCGATCAGCCGCTCGTCGGTGTCCAGATCCAGCCCGTGCGCCTTGGCGATCGGGGTGGCGGTCTCCTGCGCCCGCTCCAGCGGCGAGGCGCACACATAGGTGACGTCCCGCGAGGCGAGGTGCTCGGCGACCCGCTCGGCCATCTGCCGGCCCAGCTCGGACAGGTGGTAGCCGGGCAGCCGCCCGTACAGGATCCCGTCCGGGTTGGCGACCTCACCGTGCCGCATGAGATGAACGACGGTGATGTCGCCGTTGCCCTTCTCGGTGATCTCGTTCTTGGCGTTGTCGTTCTTGCTCGGGGGGGTGCTCATTCCGCCGTGGCCTCCGCAGCCGCCCGGGCCGCCGCCGGAAGGGCGTCGGCGATCTTCTGGATGGCCCGGTCGTCATGGGCCGTGGACACGAACCAGGACTCGAAGGACGACGGCGGCAGATACACGCCGTTCGCCAGCAGCGAGTGGAAGAACGCGGTGAAGCGGTACGACTCCTGCCGCTTGGCGTCCTCGTAGGTGCGCACCTGCCGGTCCGTGAAGAACACGGAGAACATGTTGGAGGCGGTCTGCAGCCGGTGCGCGACACCCTCCTTGCTGAGCGCCTCCGTCACCAGGCCCTGGATCTGCGCGGAGACGGCGTCGACCTTGTCGTACGCGGCGTCGTCGAGCAGCCGCAGCTGGGCGAGACCGGCGGCGGTGGCGACCGGGTTACCGGAGAGGGTGCCGGCCTGGTAGACAGGCCCGGCGGGCGCGAGGTGCGCCATGACGTCGGCACGGCCACCGAACGCGGCGGCCGGGAACCCGCCGCCCATGACCTTCCCGAACGTCATCAGGTCCGGCTTGACCCCGTCGACGCCGTACCACCCGGCGCGGCTGGTACGGAAGCCGGTCATGACCTCGTCGGAGATGAAGAGGGCGCCGTTCTTCCGGCAGGCGTCCTTGAGCCCCTGGTTGAACCCGGGGTCCGGCGGCACGACGCCCATGTTGCCCGGCGACGCCTCCGTGATCACACAGGCGATCTCACCGGGGTGCCGGTGGAAGGCCTCCTGCACGGCCTCCAGGTCGTTGTACGGCAGCACGATCGTGTCACCGGCCTGGGCCCCGGTGACACCGGGGGTGTCGGGCAACGCGAACGTGGCGACACCGGACCCGGCCGCGGCGAGCAGCGAGTCCACATGCCCGTGGTAGCAGCCGGCGAACTTGATCACCTTGGACCGCTGGGTGAACCCGCGGGCGAGCCGGATGGCGGACATGGTCGCCTCGGTGCCGCTGCTGACGAGCCGTACCTGCTCGACGGGCTCGACCCGGGCGACGATCTCCTCGGCCAGCGCGACCTCACCCTCGCCGGGCGTGCCGAAGGACGTACCGCGGGCCACGGCCTCCTGTACGGCGGCGATGACCTCGGGGTGCGAGTGCCCGAGGATCATGGGTCCCCACGAGCACACGAGGTCGACGTACTCACGCCCGTCGGCGTCGGTGAGGTAGGCCCCCTTGCCCGACACCATGAACCGGGGGGTGCCGCCGACGGCGCGGAAGGCGCGCACCGGGGAGTTCACCCCGCCCGGGGTGACGACGGAGGCGCGGTCGAAGAGCGCCTGTGAGGCGGGCGCGTCGTAGGGATAGGGCGTTTCGCTCATGGCACTCATGACGTGCGGCTTCTCCGGCTTCTCCGACTCTGGTTGCGGGGTGACCTCCTCAGGGTAGGCCGCGGCCCGGGCGGACCGCGGTCGGCCTCGGGATCGGAGCGGTGAATCGGCAGCGCGTGGCGTCATCCCTCATCTGCGAGACTGAGACCTGATACACACAGCTCATACGCACGTAATGATCAGGGGCCGGGAGTTTCCCCGCGTGGACTGTTGTTCCACCGCACGTTTCGGCGGGCGGCCGTGGGGGAGGTCACTGACACGATGATCGGGTTGCGCGGCGGGGGCCACGCGTCCTAGAAAAGCAGTCGGGTGGAGATATGCATCGCGGTGGCGGACTGGGCGAGGGGACTGATGACCTGGGTCCTCGACGTGCCCGGCGGGGAAGGCACCGGCGCGACGCGGAGGAAACGACCGAGACACGGCAGAGCGACGCACGTCAGACACAGGGTGTACCGAGTGAGCCCGAGCGGTACGACCGGCAGATCGACCGGGAGCTCGACAGCGAGCCCGACCAGCGCCGCGAGCGCAGGCTGGACCGGCCGACCGACCGCCGGCTCGACCACCGGGCCGACCGCCTCCGGGCGGGGAGCAGGAATGGTGGTCGGGTGGGGGTGACGTACAAATACTTCGGCGCGCCGGACGGCGCGACCGCGGCCCGCGTCCCCATCTCGATGCGCCCCGAGGAACTCGGCGGCGACGAGCTGGGCATGAACGGCATGTTCACCAAGATCAAGCCGGAGACGATGGCCGCCATGGTCCTCACCGGCATCGAGGGCGTGCCGCTCCACAAGGTCCCCCCGCTGGAACTGGTCGTCCTCCACCCCGACTACGCCGTCGTCAAGCTCCCCATGACCGTCGTCGACCCCCTCCGCGACATCGGCGAGGAAGCGGTGGGCGCGGCGGCGTTCATCTGGTCGACGGTCCCGGACCGGGGCGGGCCGCGGGACGCGTTCAACGTGTACCAGTTGCTGCACGAATGGCAGGACTTCTCGCACCGGCTGCATGAGGCGGGGCATCAGCCTTATTGCTTGGTTTGGCCCTGAGCTGGGGTTTCTCGGGTAGTGGGCGGGGTTTTCGGACCCCGCCCTCGTCATGTGCCGGAAGGGGCCTTCAGGCGGCCAGGGCACATTGAGGGCACATTGGTTTCGCCGGGGGCACTGATGTGCCCTGGGCTCCTCGTGCCGACTCCTCCGACACCGGTGATTCCGGCGCTGGCCCACGACACATCCCTCATGGCGATACCAGCCTGAAGCGGAGATCCGCTGCAGCGGCCTCTGCCTATGCAGCTTCAGATTCACGCAGAGGCGAGGACTCGCTTCCCCGGAGCGTGGACACCTCCATAGCCCATGCCGAGACCTCCGCAAAGTGCTCCGGTTGGACACCCTCTCGGGGATTGGGCTGGATGAGGAGAGTCGGCAACCCGCGGGCGCCACGCTCCACTGACCATTCGTGGTCGAGGCTGGTGAAGTCGTCGTCGATCCACACAGCGGGCGCGTCGCCCAGCCAGGCGTCGACGTAGTCACGCTTCCACAGGTAGCCGTTGGGGTGGCTGGTGGTGATGTCGGGGCGTGGCAAGGCGACGTGCGGTAGTGGCGGAAGGCCGAGAAGGGGGCCGATCAGGGTCGTCGCGTCTTGGCGCCAGCTGGTGCACCAGACCGGTGTGACCAGGCCGGTACCGATCACCTCCATGAGGGCAAGGCCGTGGTCGGGGTTGAGCCAGATGGTGACCGGGTCGTCGGCGCTTCGACCGGTGGGGACCACGTCGTAGCGCGAGTGGGTAGCCGGGGTCGACCCGCCCGCGTCGGGGAAGGGTATGAGGACGCCGTCGATGTCGATGAGCAGGTAGGGGCGCATCGGTTCCTCCGCGGAAGCCGGGGCAGGTGTCAGAGCTTGCGTGCGGTGATCAGCAGGGTGGCGGGCCAGCGGCCCTGTCGGGGGTCGTGGAAGTCCTGGGCCGAGGCCAGCCACAGGCCCGCGCGGTCGAGGTGCTTCTCCCAGCGGGCGGCGTCGAAGTCCCAGCGAGCGACGGGAAGGCGGGTGCGGTCTGGCAGCGTGACGTAGTCGCGGCAGGGTCGGTTGCCGGCAGCGGGGGCCCGGCCGCCGCGCTGTGGGTGAGGGACGGAGAAGGCCAGGCAGCAGCCGGGCTTGAGGCGGTTGGCGATGGCGGGGAGCAGGAGTTCGGGAGCGACGAGGCCGATGGCGCCGAAGACGGAGTAGACCGCGTCGAACTGCTCGTCACCGGCCTGCAGGTAGTGCAGGGCATGGCCGGCGACGAAGGTGAGGTTGTTCAGCCGTCCGTAATGTGAACGGGCCCTGCGGACTTGCAGGCCGACTAGGTCGACGCCGGTGACGTGGGCCGCGTGCCGGGTGGCGAGGCATGCTGCGTTGTGGCCGGGTCCGCAGCCAAGTTCGACCACACGCTTGCGGCTCAGGTCAGGGCCGAGGATCTCGGCACCGGGTCCGATGCCTGGCCGTGTAGTCCACTCCATCCGGGCGGGTGGGGCGAGTGGTTCGGCCGGGCCGGCAGCCGTGCGCTGCAGGGCGTGGGCGTACCAGGGGGAGGCTTGCGCGAGCACCTACACCTCCAGGAGCTGGAGGACGTCGGAGACGTGTCTGCGGACGACCTTGATGTAGGTGGGATCGGTGGCGGGGTCGTTGATCCAGCGGATGGACTGCTCCATGAACCACTCGACGGCCCACATGCGGTGCCAGCCCAGCGCCCACTTCTCCGCGGGCAGGCCGCCCCGCTCGGCGAGTACGTCCGGGGTGCCGCCTTCGGTGACGTAGGACTCCAGGAAGACGCGGAGGCGCACGGGGTCGGGGTCGTCGAGGGTGCCGTGCCAGCTGGCGAGGTCGAGCAGTCCGGGCCCGGTGAAGGCGCGAGCGAAGTCGAGCAGGCGCCAGCCGCGTCGGCCGATGTGGAGGCTGGTGGGGTGGAACTCGGAGTGCACCCAGCCGAACGGGGCCAGGGCGGTTCCCTGCGCGCGGGCGTCGGCGACCTGGGCGATCTGGTTGAGGGCCTGCTCGATGTCGCCGGTGTCCTGCCACCGGTCGGCCTTGCGGAGCTGGTCGAGGTGGTCCAGGGCGTGGCTGGGCAGGGCCCGTAGCCCTTCCTCGTGCATTACGGGCAGCGCGCCGGCCGTGCGCGTGCGGTGGAGAACCACGGCCGCGGCGGCACCGTCGAGGTCATCCGCTTCTCGGATGGGGGTGCCGAGGTCCTCAAGGAGCATGCCGAGCCAGCCCTCGATCCGGACCGAGTGGTAGACCTTCGGGACGGGGGTGCCGAGGGTGTCGGCCAGCCGTAGGGCCTGGTCCTCGCTGTCGAAGGGCCTCTTGGCGTACTTGAAGATCCGCGTGCTGCCGTCGGGGAAGGTCACGCGTTCGACGCCGGACATCGACCACACCCTCACCTCCTCGCGCTTGGCGGCGGTCTGGTTCGCGACGATGCACAGGTTGGCGAGGAGATCGGTGGTGAGGTTGTCGTTCACGGGGTCTCCTTTGCGTTTTGGTGGCGTCCAGGGCGGGCGAGCGTGCCTGCCCGCCCCGGAGCCGTACTGCTGGGTGTTACGCGGCGGGGGTCACGCGGTGGGCGTAGACCTGCTCGATCCAGCCGGCCTTGAAGGCGGCCAGGTCATCGCGGAAGCTGGCCATCGAGGCACCGTAGGGCGCGACGACGCCGCCGGACTGGTCCGGCACGGACTGGCAGCCGTGCACCAGACGTCCGCCGAGGGCGGCGTGGGCCTTGATGGACTCGATGCGGCGGTGCTCGTTGAACCAGCCGCCGTGGTAGACCTCGTCGAGCATCCCGCCCATCTCGTCGTTCAGGTCGAAGACGACCGAGGTGGCGGCGGGGAAGAACCAGCACGGGCCGACGTTGGAGATGTGCCCGTCGAGCTCGACCTTGTTGAGTGCCATGAGCGTGGCCGCCTCGCGCAGCATCCGCAGGTGGTCGGCGGTGATCTGCGGCAGGCCGAGCCCGTCGAGGTGGTCGTCGCGGAACAGGTAGGCGTACACCTCGTAGGCGGTGGACAGCACCCGGGCGGCGTCCGAGGTGGACTCGCCATGGGCCTTGATGAAGTCCAGTGCGAGCTGCTCCACCGCGCTCTCGGTGGTCTCCTGCACGTCCAGGAGCTGGGACTTGACCAGCTCCCAGTCGGCGACGAGCCAGGTGTTGGACTCGAAGCGGAAGAAGTACTCGGCCGGGTCGATCGTGATGCGCCGGCCGTCGACCTGAATGCCCGGCAGGCGGCTCCAGCGCTCGTCGAATGCCTCGGGCAGCTCGACCGTGATGGCCGTGGTGTCGATGGTGGTCACCGTGTCTCCGTCTCTGATCGGCCGGGTTCGGGCACGGGCATGCCTGAACTCGGGGAGGGCGTACGGAACTTCGGGGAGCCGCCCGGCCGAAGGGGGCCGGGTAACGGTGTCGGACCGGGGCCGGGCGGCTGATATTCAGTGAACACGCCGTCACGCACAGTGGGTACGGTGTGGGCGAGGCCAAGCGGTATACGCGGTTTACAGCCCCCAGGACGGAGGAGGTCATGGCGGCACCCAACAAACCCCATGTCCGTTTACGCGAAGCCATCCACGCGATCGGCTGCACGTATGACGCGCTGGCCAAGGAGGTGCGCCGGATCGCCGCGGAGAACGGCGAGATCATCCACACCAACAAGTCGGCGATCTCCCACTGGGTCAACGGCACCCGTCAGCCCACCGGACGGACCGGCCGTTACCTGGCGGAGGCCCTCTCCCGCCGGGCCGGCCGCCCCGTCACCCTCACCGAGATCGGCCTGCGCGACCCCGAGGTCGCCGTCCCTGCCGACCCTGATCCTGTGGTCACGGTCACCGACCTGGGCCGTGCCGACATGGAACGGCGCCGCTTCCTCGCCGTTGCCGCCTTCACGACCGCAGGCGTGGCCATGCCCTTGGCCTACGACCACGAGGCCGCGTCCCGGATGCTCCGCGCTCGCACCGGCAGGGCCCTGGTAGGAGCGGAGGATGTCGACGTGGTCCGCCAGATCACCGCCGTGTTCAGCGCGGCCGACGAACGCCTGGGTGGTGGCCACGGGTTGACCACCGTCACCGCCTACCTCGCCGACACCGCCGCTCCGATGCTGCGTGCCCGTTTCGCCTCAGAAGCCTTGCGCCGTGCCGCCTTCGGCGCCGTCGCCGAGCTGGCCTACCTCGCGGGCTGGAAACACCACGACCTCGGCCAGGAGGGCGCAGCCCAGCGCTACTACCAGGTCGGCTACCAGCTCGCCTGCGAAGCCGATCCGCACGGTCACGCCGCCTGGATGATGCGCGCCCTCGCACACCAGGCCCTCAGCCTCAAACAGCCCCACCACTGCGTCGACCTGGTAGAAGGTGCCCTCAGCCGTGGAATCGGCCGCGTAGACGGTCAGACCGAGGCCCTGCTCCACATCACCCACGCTCGCGCCTTCGCCGCAGTCAATGAGAAACCCGCAGCGGCCCGCGCCCTGCTGGCAGCCGAAGACGCTCTGCTCCGCGACGACGGCCCCCAGCCCAGCTTCTCCCTCGTCAGCGGACCGGCCGCCGGCACCGTCGCCAGCCACACGGCTCGCACCCTCACCGACCTCGCCGATCACGTCGGAACGGAGCAACAGCACCGTGACGCGCTCATCCGCTGGGACCCCGTGAAGTACAAGCGCGTCCACGCCCTCACCTACGCCGACCTCGGCGACAGCCTCGCCGCCCAGGCCCGCGCCGATGAGGCAGTCGCCGCCTGGAGCGAGGCCCTCACGCTGATGGACGGAATGACCTCCGACCGCACTCGCAAGGCCATCACCTCCATCCGATCAACCCTGGCGGTCTACCAGCGGCGCAAAGTACCCGGCGCCGCCGAACTGGCCCGGCGCGCGCGGGAGGCGCTCGCCTAACATGCCCACCAACCCGGCCGACGAAGGGACCCCCGTGGCTCAGCCGACAACCGATGACCAGCCCAAGGCGCTCAAGCCCGCTCTGGAATCCATGACTCTGCTGGTCGCCGCCGTCATCGTCCACGACGAGGCCACCAACCGCGTGGTCCTCCTCCAGCGCAGCGACCAGGCCAAATTCGCCAAGGGCATGTGGGACCTCCCCGTCGGCAAGAGCGAGCCCGGCGAGCCGATCACCGCGACGGCAGTCCGCGAGCTGTACGAGGAGACCGGTCTGACCGTCAAGCCGGAAGCGCTGAAGGTCGCCCACATCATCCACGGCGCCTGGGGCGTGGAAGCTCCCAACGGCTTCCTCACGGTCGTCTTCGTCGCCCACGAGTGGTCCGGCGAGCCGGAGAATCGCGAACCTCGCAAGCACGCCCAGGTCCGCTGGGTCGACACCGACGCCATCCCCGAGGAGTTCGTGGAGACCACCGCCAGCGCCCTTCATCGCTATCTGGCCGACGGGCCTCAGGTGTCGCTGGACGGTTGGAACTAACTGAGCGCTGGGGAATTCGAAGCGGACGCGCCAAGCTACGACGCGGGTCTCGCGCGCGCGGCATTAGGAAGTGTTACTCCGCGCCTATCCTCCCACGTTGGATGGGCAGCCGCGGTTCAAGTGCCTGCCGTTGTTCCCCACCCGAACGGCGACGAGCGACAGAGGCCGGCGTTGGGCGTTGTGCGGAGGCATGAGGATTGCGACCACGACCTCGTTCTGCCGGCGCACGCGGAGTGGGCGGAACAGGAGGCGCTGCCGCCGTCGCCGCGAGATCGTTCAACGTGGCATTCACTACCGGCCAGCACATGTCGAGCGTGTCGCGGTTCGGGCTGTGTCCGGTCCGTTTCTCCGCCAGGGGATGGACGAGATTCCTGTAGTGCCGGATAAGCTCCGAGGCGAGTTTGGCATCGTGCTCGATCCATTTATTCTCGTACGCGAAGTCGACGAAGTCATTCAGCCCCATGTTTCGCAACGGCTTCGGCATGCGTACGCCTGCGGCGCGAACCTGCGCGGCATGTGCGAGCACCCCCTCCAGGAGACTGCCCAGCATGATGACCGCCGACGTATAGGCTCCGTGCTCGTAGCAGGTGCGTGCCTCGTCCAGCCGCAGTTGCACAGTAGCGGCGAGGTCCGGGTCGCTTACCACATCCGTCACGGAAACCTTCAGCTCCACACGCGGCAACTGCTGCCGTACTTCGTCCCCGAAACCGACTTCGCAGCGGGTAAGGACCGGCTGGCCTCCTTCCTCGCCGATCCGGCGTCCGTCGAGCACAAGTATCTCGTTGAGCCGCTTCAACGTGGCGTGGTACTCCTGCTGTTGGTTGTAGTACTCAAGGCGATTCGCCAGGCGAAGGACGGCTCGCTTGGCGTCGTCCGTACCGTCCTCCTGTCGCTCCCTGAGGAGATCCAAGGTCCACTTGTGCCTCGGTGTGCCGTCGTACTCGGGAACGCCGTCCCAGCCCGCACGCTGGAAGAAGGCGGCTATCTCGTACCCCTTCCGGTAAAGCAGCGGCGTCTCGTCCCCGCAAATCAGGTGGGCAATCTCCGTCAGCGTGCTGTCGTCGAAGATCTCGTTCACATCAAGCTCCTTCGAGAGAGACGGACGCATCCTCATCGAGCATGGCGTCGAGTTCATCGGTGGTGAGGTCGGCATCGTCCATCTCGATTGGGACCCAAGTGCTTCCCGAGTCGCCCTGGGCATCCTCGGTGACTCCGGGCCGGATCCCCAAAGCGTCAAGGCGCTTCCACAACGGAGTCAGCGAATCCTCCGGAGACAAGGCGAACTCACTGCTGCGTATGCGCCAGAACTGCCAGCCAGCCCGGCGCAGTTCCCGCTCCCGCTCGTAGTCGTCACGGATCTGGTCAGGGGTGGAGTGATACGGGCTGCCGTCGCACTCCACGGCGAGGCGGGCCGTCTCTCCAACGACGACGAGGTCGATGCGTTTGCCGCTGACTTTCCACTGGGGGACGACGTGGTAGCCGCGTTCCTTGATCCTGCGGAAGACGCGCTGCTCGAAGAGCGACTCGAACGGCTCGCACTGCTCGTCGGGGGAAACGGCGGAAAGGCTGGGAGATGTGCCCTGAAGTTCCGGCGGCGCCTGCATATAGGTGAGCAGGGAGTGACGCAGGTCCCTGCTGCGCAGCTGGTCCGGTGTGACGGAGGTGAACAGCCACATCTGGTCGCGGGCCCGGCTGGCGGCCACGTTAAAACGCCTTCCGTCACCCTGGCCGGTCAGGGCCCGGGTGTTGTCGGCGTCGACAACCAATGAGAGCAGGATGACATCTCTTTCGTCCCCCTGGAACTGTTCGGCCGTGCCGACACGTATGTTGTGTCGCTCCTGGATCGAGGAATCGATCCGCGTGTCGATGAGATTCTCCAAGAGCCTTGTCTGGTGTCCGGAACGGAGCACAATGACTCCGAAACTCCTTTTCGCGTACGCTTCGTCCTCCGCGAGTTCCTGCAACTTGGCGACGATGCGCTCGGCCTCGGGCCTGTTGACCAGGGTCTCTCGCCGTCCCTCACAGTGACCTTCATGCACATGAACGACTTCGAGGGGCCGCAGCCGGTCCGCTCCGTACTGCCGCAACGGCACCAGTTCGTTGTCGGGGTAGAACTGGGCGGAGGACCACTTGATGATCTCCGGCATGCACCGGAAGTGCTCGGTCAGCCGGATCGTCTCGCTGAAGCGCGCGGACAGCAGGTCGTAGAGGTTGGACTTAGGGCTGAGTCCGTCCCGCTGCCAGTCGGTGAGATGGGGCAGGAGTGAGTCGAGGAGTTCGTTGAGCCGTTCGTGCTTGCCGCCTGTGTAGAACGGGACACACTGCTTGTCGTCACCCACGACGATGATCCTCGGAGCGAGCCACAGCAGCATCAGACCGTCCAGACCGACCTGGCTCGCCTCGTCCACGATGACGACGTCGAAGGCGTCCGGCTCGGGATCGATCATTTCGGCCACCTGCTTGATCGGCATGACCCATGCCGGGACCGCGGCACGCGCGTCACGCATCGCGGAACGTGCCGCCTTCAGGTGCCGCTTGCCGAGTGCCGTCATTCCCTTGCCTGCGTTCGCCGTGGCCGACGCGTAGGCACTCAGCGCCTGTTTCTGTCCAGCCGTCATCCGGTCCAGGCAGTGGTACAGCGCTCGGTCGGCCGCCAGCTGGGTCACCGTTTTCCGCAACTGCGTCTCAACCGCTTCCAATTCACCTTCCAGCTTGGCTTCTCTGCCAGGTTTCAGCATCGTGTCCTGGAAGGTGCGTGCTTGCCGCCATGCCCAGGCACCATCCAGGTTTACAAGGCGGGTCTCCCACACCGCCTCGGTCGGGGACTCGGCGAAGCGCCGGGCCAGCTCGGGGTGGTCCTCGGACAGTCGGTCCAGGAGTTTGCGAGCCTCCCGGCGGTCGGCCTCACGGTGGAACGCCTCCGTCAGCGAGTCGATCGCGGACGAGTACGCCCGTACATCACGGGCGGTGACAGCACGGTGCACCTCTGCCAGCTCGGCCACTCCGCGGGCATCGGGTCGCGGCAGCTGCTCGGAGATGGACCGCAGCCTCTCCTCCGCCTCACGGGCACGAAGCAGCCGTTCCGCACCGTTCGCCGACGTACGGACATCGTCCCACTGTTGTGCCGTCCGCACCGTGGCCTTGATCCGGGCCTTGAGTAGGACTTCGTGCAGCGTACGTACGGATTGGGTGAACCCGTCTACCGCGCGGAGCGTTGGCACCCGGTCCAGCAGCTCCGACAGAGCCACCTGCGTGGAGCCCTCGGCCTCGGGCGCGTCGACGCTCTTCCAGCGCTCGTTCAGCTGCCGAACGCACTGGCGTGCCGCCAGATGAGCCACCAACGCGGAGATCTCGTCTGGTGTGCTGGGCAGCCGCCCATCCACCCGGCAGTCATGCAGAAGGACTTGGGCCTCCTTCTGGACCGGCCTCGGGGCGAATTTGCGCAGCTTGCCACCTGCACGCAAGTACTGTTCGAGGTCCTTCCCGGCGGCGATGAGACGTGATTCCTCGGCAAGCGCCAAGTCGGGTACGTCGAGCACAGCGAAGGGCATGTGCTGAAGCACGCTTTGCACGCCCTCGGCACGGGCGGACGCCTGTCGCACTCCCTCCCACAGCTGCTGCCGCCGGCCGGCCATTCCGTCTTGCAAGGCGCGCGTGGTCCACTCCTCTGGCGGCCAGGCGGCAGGGTCACCCGGCAGTCCCTCGCTCTGCAGCGCGTGTTCCGCCGCGTCCAGCAGACCGACCAGTTTTGCGATCAACTCGTCCCCACGGTCTGCGAGTTCGAGGGCAAGTGTGTCGGACGTCGACGCAGCACAGGCACGTACAGCGGCGTCCAGGGCGTTGACCGCTTCTTCGAACAGCACGGGTGGGACGAAGTCCGCGGGGTCCGGGCAGCGGGCGGCATGCTCGTCCAGTACTCCGGCCCCGTGCCGGGACACCAGGCCCAGCAGGCGCTGGGCCTCATCCTGGCTCAGCGAAGGTTCGCGCGGTGCCGAGGCGGGCAGAGCGGGCATCCAGTCGTACTTCGATGCACCGGCAGCGACAGCCTCCACGATCTCCGCAAGCCGCCCCTTGTATCCGGGTGCCACGTCGAGGTGTTCGTACCACTCCGCCTCACGTATGGCGCGCAGTTCGTCACGGAGCCGCGCGCGGGTGTCCGACAGTTCCGAGCGCAGCGCCTCATGGCTCTTGATCCTTACGTCGAGACGCTCGGTCGACTGGGTGGCACTGAGCTGGGAGAGCGCGCGCACGGACTGTTCCAGGTCGTTGCTGCCGTCCTGGCGCCGGTCGCCCTGGAGGACGCACAGGTTGCGCAGCTCGGGCGGCAGTTGTTGCCGCAGGACCTTCAGAGCCTGGCCCTTCTCACTCGTCACGAGTACCCGCTTGCCGTCCGCCAGCAAGGCGCACACGAGGTTGGCGATGGTGTGCGTCTTTCCCGTGCCCGGCGGTCCTTGAACGACGACGCCGGTATCGGTCTGTAGGCGCCTCAGTACCTCCCGCTGGGCTTCGTTCGACAGCAGTGGAAACAGCGGGTCGGAGCCAAGTGCGGGCGGCACGTCACGGCTCCCTGCCGCCGTACCCCACACCCTGCGGTCCTCCGCTTCCAGCTGGTACAGCAACTGAGCCAGGCCCAGCGGAGCGATGGCACCGGGCTGGGCGAGGCGGTTCGCGATGCCGTCGTAGAAATTCACGAGGGCACCCTGGCCCCGCTGGCGGAGAATGATCGCCGGCGCGAACCCGAGCGTGGGCACCGGCAGCGCCGGGTCAGCGGGCGGGCGGCCCCAGCCACGGTGGAACGCCACCGCGCGATCGGTACCGAACGCCCTCTCCGACCAGTCGCCGAGCACGTCCTGGCAGTCACGGGACAGCGGTTGGAACCCTTCCGTATCGACACGGTCCCGCAGCGGGCTCAGCAGCCGGGTGCTGTAGCCCGCGTCCGCGTCGAGGAACTCGCTGTCCTCCATCCGCGCCGGGTCGCCGGGGGCGAGGGCGACGGTGATGGACATGTTCGTGGGACTCACGGTGAGTATCAGCGGCGCCGTCAGAATGTGCCGGGCGATGCGCGCCGACGGACGTGTGGCTCCGACGGTCAGCAATCCGGCGCCCAGTACCGCCTCGTATTCCTCGCCGTCCTGCTGAATCCTGGTCGCCATTCGGTACAGCTGCTGATGGAGCTCCCTGTAAGGGCGGTCGACGCGCTCTTTCTCCGACCACTTGCGCCACGCGTCGAGCCATCGCGTGTAAGCGCGCAGCACGTCGGGCGCTTCCTCGCGACGGATCTCGGAAACTTTGAACAGGTCTCCGTTCTCGTCCTCCTGCCAACCCTGCCCCGGTCCCGACTCGGCCAGCGGAGGCGCTTCGGGCGACGCGGTGGCGGCTGCTTCGGGATCGACCCATCCCACCAGCACCTCGGGCAGGACAGGAGCTGGGCGAGGCGGGCGGTGTGCCACCTTGAGCAGCGTCCGGTCGCGATCCGGGTTCCGCCGGAGTCTGTCGTCCGGAAGGTCGGAAAGCCAGAGGACCTCCGGGTATTTCTGCCACTCCCGCACCGGCTTGTACGACCCTCGAACGAATTCGCGCATGTATTCGATGAGTTGGCGTGTGCGGTGCACCGCCTCCGGATCGTTCGCACGGAGTGCAGAGTGAAGAGACACCTATCCCCCAGATCATGGCTCGACGGAAAGCCTTCCAGAATGCGGGAGAAAAGCGCCGCCATCAACAGGGACCGGCGAGTAATGACGTGAACAAGCCAGGTTCCGCGGAAGTTGACTGAAACCCGGCCAACCGTTAGGAGCGAACCCATGTGCGGCGATCACGTGCCGCCGTGTACACCAACTCGACCTTGTTCGGTCCCCAGCCAGTCTTGAGGCGCTTGAACGCCGCGATGTCGCGCTCCTGAAGGACACGTACGTCCCGGAGTGACGGCACGATCCGTAGCTCTGCCACCGCAACGAAGGCGAGCACCGGCTGCACCTCGACGGGGAAGCCACATGCATGCGTCAGTGCGACCGACGCCCGACGCGCCTCTGCTCGGCTTTTCCGCACGTAGGGGTACGACTGGCCGCCTATTCGAACCGAGTCGTCGCCCACCCACACACGTGCCCCGCGATGGCACTTCGTGTTGACACAAAAGACTCCGCCCGGCCCGATCAGGACGTGGTCGATGTCGACATCGCCTGCCAGGGGTATGGAATGCAATACTCGCCAGCCGCGCGGCACCAGCCTCTCCAGCTCCACTCCCACACGACGCTCGCCGGCCAGTCCGGTACGCCAGCTGTCCACCTCCAGGCGCCTACCGGACAACCTGGCCAACGCCCACCGCCAGAAGCCGGGCGCCAGTTCGTCCACCTTCGTCTGCAGCGCGTGCCCTGGGCGGTTCCCCGCAAGGTCGTCTTTAGAACGCAGTGCCTTTTGCGCTACAGGCAAAGATGAAGCTGCAAGGTAGGGAGCGAGGGCGTCGAGCACCGCGTCCCGCTGCTCCTCGGCCAGAAGCTCCAGATACCCCGTGCGGCGGTCGAACCATGCGACCTTCTTGCCATCCGACTGATTCACGTAGAGACGGTCATGGCCGTAACGCTTCCATACGGAGACCTGTAAGCCGCTCACGCGCCCTCCGTTTCGCATCCCATCAAAGGCCAATGACCATGGGACCAGGATCGGAAACAGCGAGCAAGACGGCCTCATGTATGCGCCGAGCTGGCGGGCGCTTCCCAGGTTCTGCATCCAGGGCAGGGCACATCCAGGGCACATGAGCCCGGGAAACGGCGCTGACCCATGGGAACTACCGGGACGAGTTTCCGCAGGTCAACGCACACTTCACCGAGAAACCCCAGGTCAGTGCCCCACCGCCTCCAATCGCTGCACGAGTGGCAGGACTTCAGCCACCGGCTGCATGAGGCGGGGCATCAGCCCTATTGCCTGGTGTGGCCCTGACCTGGGGTTTCTCGGGTAGTGGGCGGGGTTTTGCAGGGGATGCGGTCGGTGTCATCGGATGTGCTTCGCCGGCTTGGTGGCGGCGTTGAGCAGGTATTCCAAGGGGCCGCGGCGGAAGAAGCGGGACCAGATCGCGGCGAACAGGGTGGCTCCGAGGATGAACATGAGCAGGGGCACCCATGATTGCTGGGTGCTGGTCCCGGCGGGCACGGACAGCGCGGACTGTGCGAGGAAGTGGCCGACGTAGGCGGTCAGGGACATGGTGCCCACGGCGATGACCGGTTTCGCCAGGCGGCGCAGTCGCGGCAGGCGGTCCATCGCCACCGTCGCACCGACGATCACGAGGATCGCGACTCCGACGCTGCCGATGATGTCGAACGTGGTGCCGCTGTGCGGCCCGGCCGTCAGGAGCATCGACGCCGGCCTGTCGGGGAACGACCCGCTGTCGAGCGGTACCGACCCGCTGTCGAGGGGCATCGAACCGGAGCCGCCCGACGACGACCCGTCTTCCGCCATGCTCCGCAAGGCGTCCTTGCCGGCGAGCAGCAGGGACATGCCGTACGCGGTCACGGTGAGGGCGGCACCGAGCGTGGCCAGGCGCCGCTGGACCGTGCCGGAGGACAGGTCGAGGCGGCCCAGTGCCATGCCCGCGATCACGAACGACATCCACGGGAGCGCCGGGTAGAAGCCGGTGAGCAGCAGGTCGAGCAGCCCCACCTCGCTGAGGCGGTAGAGCGGGTCGTAGGCATTGATGCTCTGCTGGATTGACGGAGTCAGCAGCGAGGTCAGGGCGAACGCCAGCTGCGGTGAGACGAGGGCGAACGCGGACGCGATGATCGCGAGTGTCCTGGCGCGCAGTCGCACCAGGGGCAGGACGAGCAGGAAGTAGACCCCGTAGAAGCCGAGGATGATCACTCCCCCGTACTCCATCGCCATCACGGTGCCCAGCGCCAGCAGGACCACGGCGCGGATCGCGATCCGCGCTTTCGCCTGCCGGCCGGCCAGGCCGGTCCGGGGCTCGCGGCGGCCGGCGATCAGCATCAGCGAGAACCCGGCGAGCGTGGCGAACAGGACCGAGGAGTGACCGTCCGCCAGGTACCGGATCCAGCTGGCGACGCCGTCCGTGGCCGACAGCGGCGGGCCGATGTGCACGACGTACATGCCGAACACCGCCAGTGCGCGGGCCAGATCCACCCCCACGAGGCGTGCCGTCGAGACACCGGGCGAGGCCGGCACCGCGGGCTCGGGGGAGGTTCGGGGCGGCGGAGGCGAGTTCTCCTGGGGACCTGACGTCTCCTGCGGAGGCTGTGTCCGTGTCATACGGAGAACCTCGCGTGGCCGTCAGTGGCGGACCATCCGGCAGCCTTCGGCAACGCTCCCGCCGATCGGCGGATACCACCCTGCCGACCGGCGGAGTCTCGTCCTGACCGGTCTCCGACGCGACCGGGCAGCGGTCTTCCTCACCCACCCGGCGGGGGTGGACCCGACGGTTGCCGGATGGGCGCGGGGTCGAACGTGCTTCCACGATCGAGGCGTGACACACCGTGCGCAATCCGACAAGCAGGAGGACCTCTGGAGTTCCTCGGTCTGACGCTGGCGGCGGGCGCCTTCGTCCTGTTCGTCGTCCGCCCTGAGGTAACCGACATGCTCACGTCCTGGTGCGCCGGACCGCTGACGCGGTGCCCGCCACACTGCAGGAGAAAGGAACTTCGTGAACACCGCATCCGCCCCGACGACGGATGAGACTCCCCTCTCTGCCCGAGAAACGATCAAGGCGCTGCACGCCTACGTCCGCCCGCACCGGTGGGCCGTGGTCCTCGGCCTGCTGTGCGCCCTCATCGGGGCCGCCGGGGGGCTGCTGCAGCCGCTGGCCACGAAGGCGCTGGTGGACCGGCTCGCCTCCGGCGAGACCATCACCGGGATACTGATCGCGCTCACCGTCCTGGTCCTGCTGGGCACTGCGGTCGAGGCGTTCGGCGCGTATGTGCTGGAGCGGACGGCGGAGTCGGTGGTCCTGGCCGCACGGCGCACCCTTGCGGGGCGGTTGCTGCGGCTGCGGATCGCGGAGTGGGAGCGGATCCCACCGGGTGATCTGATGTCCCGGGTCACCTCGGACACCACGCTGCTGCGTGCGGTCAGCACCCAGGCGGTCGTCTCCGCGGCCACCGGCGCGGTGTCCTTCGTGGCGGCGCTCGTGATGATGGGGTTCCTGGACGTCGTCCTGCTGGGTGTGACGCTCGGTGCGGTCGTGCTGGTCGGCGGGGCCGTCGCGCTGGTGATGCCGCGCATCGCCCGCGCCACCGAGCGGGCGCAGGAGGCGGTCGGGGAGATCTCCATCGCGCTGGAGCGGGTCTTCGGGGCGTTCCGCACGGTGAAGGCGTCGGGTGCCGAGGAGCGGGAGACCGCCCTGGTGGAGGCTGCGGCGCGGCGGGCGTGGCGGCACGGTGTGAAGAGCGCGAAGTGGGAGGCCGTGGCCGGCTCGGCGGACGAACTCGCCGTACAACTGGCCTTCCTGGCGGTGCTCGGGGTCGGTGGGGCGCGGGTTGCGTCCGGGGAGATCCCCGTGTCCACCCTCATCGCCTTCCTGCTGTACCTCTTCTATCTGATCGAGCCGGTGTCCCAGCTGGTCGACGCCGTGTCCCACTATCAGGAGGGGGCGGCCGCGATCTCCCGGATCGCGCAGGTGGAACGCCTGTCGACGGAGCCCACCGACCGGCGGACGGGCGGCCTGCCCAGGCAGGTGGCAGCGGTGCCGGGTCCGGCGTCGGTCCGCTTCGAGGACGTGTCCTTCCGCTACCGTCCGGACCTGCCGTACACGCACCATCGGGTGAGCTTCGAGGTGCCGCGCGGCGGGATGACGGCCTTCGTCGGTCCCTCCGGTGCGGGCAAGTCGACGGTGTTCGCGCTCATCGAGCGGTTCCACGAGGCCACCGGCGGCCGGGTCCTGGTCGACGGCAAGGACGTGAGGGACTGGTCCCTGTCCGGACTACGGTCCGCCATCGGATACGTGGAACAGGACGCTCCGGTGCTGGCCGGCACACTCAGGGAGAACCTGGTCTTCGCCGCGCCCGGCGCGACGGACGACGACATCCGCGACGTCCTGGCCCGAGCGAAGCTCGACACCCTCGTCCAGCGCCTGCCCCACGGGCTGGACACCCCCGTCGGACACCGCGGCTCCAAGCTGTCGGGCGGCGAACGGCAGCGCATCGCCATCGCCCGCGCCCTGCTGCGCAGGCCCCGGCTGCTGCTCCTGGACGAGGCGACGTCGCAGCTCGACGCCGTCAACGAGCTGGCGCTGCGGGACGTCGTCACGGAGGTGGCCCGTGAGACCACCGTGCTCGTGGTGGCCCACCGCCTGTCGACAGTGACCGGAGCCGACCGGATCGTCGTCATGGAAGCCGGCCGGGTCCGGGCGGTGGGCAGTCATGAGGAACTGGTGGTCCGGGACCGGCTGTACGCGCGGCTGGCGGCCACCCAGCTCCTGACCCCCACGCGATGACCCACGGCGGCGCGTACGGCCTTGGGTATCGAGGTAAGCCGTCGCCGCGCTCACGCCGTTCGGCGAGGTGACTCGGGCCGCGCGCATGGACGACACCCTGTGAGTCCTCTTCACCGGCCTCACCCCGGCCCTGGCCGGTCAGTCCCCGCCGAGCGGGATCCGCAGCCGCACCCGGTAGCCACCCTCGGCCGTCGGGCCCGACTCCAGGGTCCCATCCAGAATGTCGGCCCGTTCCCGCAGGCCGATCAGACCCTGTTGCGAACCGGGCAGGGACAGGGAGGGACGCGTGGGCGCGGTGTTGGTGACAGTCACTCCGACATCGTCGCCGTCCTGCCACAGTTCGACGCGGGCCGCGGCGCCCGGGGCGTGCTTGCGTACGTTGGTCAGCGCCTCCTGGACCGTGCGGTAGATGGCCCGTTGGGCGGGGGTGCCGACGGCGGGCGCGAGTTCACCGGTCAGCTCCGCGTGAGTGCCGCTTGATTCCACCAGTTTGTGCAGGTCGGCGAGAGTGGGCTGAGGCGTCAGCTCGGTGTCGCGGCCGCCGGAGGCGCGCAACAGCGTGACCATGGTGCGCAGTTCGTCAAGCGTGGTGACGCTCAGCGAACGGATCGTGCGAGCGGCCTCTTTGGTGTTCTCGTCCTTGGTGGCGACCTGGAGGGCTCCGGCCCGTACGGCGATCAGGCTGACCTGGTGGGAGACCACGTCATGCATCTCACGGGCCAGCTGGGCGCGTTCGCGGGCGAGGACGGCCTGGGCGTGCAGGGCACGCTCGTGCTCCCTGGCCTCCTCGATCTCGTCCAGCCGCCGCGCCAGGTCCCGCTGTGCCTGGAGGAGCTGGCCGAAGAGGACGGGTGCGGCGGCGGTCGCCAGGCTGTAGACGAAGATGACCAGCGTCATGGTCCGGTCGGCCTCGGCCAGGGGCCACGGGGTACTGCCCACGACGGCGGACAGGGCGACGCACACCGCGAGGAGACGGCGGTTGCGGGAGCGTTCGGCCAGGGTGAACAGCGCCACGAGCACAGCGACGGCGACGTCCTGAGTCAGCGCGATGGGCAGGGTGAGCACGAACACGCCGAGCGGGAACCGGCGCCGGAACGCCAACGCGGCGCAGCCGACAGCGGCCGGCGCGACACCGAGGCGCGTGTGCTCCCACATGTTCAGCCATACGTCCACGGCCGCCACCGCCACCACGAGGACGTCGACGACCCAAGTGGGAACCCGCTTCCACGCAGCCGTGGCGCGGCTCATCGTCCGACCTGCGGCTGCGGGCGCTCGTCGAGCAGTCCGGCCCGCTGCGCCAGCAACGCGGCCTGCACCCGGCTCGTCACCCGCAGCTTCGTGAGGATCGCACTCACGTGGTCCTTGACCGTGCCGGTGCTCAAGTGGATGCGCCCCCCGATGTCCGCGTTCGACAGGCCCTCCGCCACCAGGACGAGGACGTCGCGTTCCCGGGCTGTGAGCAGCCGGACGCGGGCCGCCTCCTCGTCGACGGCCGCCCCGCTGCCGGGGTGGCCGCGCAGCAGTGTCCGCGACGCCTTGGGGGACAGCACGACACCGCCCGCGGCCAGGGTACGCACCAGGTGGGCGAGCTGCTCGGGCTCGGTGTCCTTGAGGAGGAAACCGGCAGCGCCGGAGTGCAGCGCGGTGAGGATGTAGTCATCGGCGTCGAACGTGGTCAGCATCGCCACCACCGGCGGATCCGGCATCGCGCGCAGCTCGCGCAGGACGGTGAGCCCGTCGACGTCCGGCATGCGGATGTCCAGCAGCACCACGCCGGGCCGCTCCCGGCGTACGGTCTCCACGGCGCCGCGCCCGTCGGCGGTCGCGACGACCTCGATGTCCTCGGCCGCGCCCAGGATGAGTTCGAAGCCAGAGCGGACCAGTGCCTCGTCGTCCACCACCACTACCCGTATCACGCGCGCTCCGCCTAGCTTTCGTTCATGCCGTCCGGCCTCTGCCGACTCGACCTTAAAGCCCTCCACAGACCCAGCAGCCGGACAGACAGCAGCTCCAGCCATGCGGCGGGGCAGCTCCCTCCGGTCGGCAGGGACATCACAGCCGCCCCGCCGGCCGCCGCACCGTCGCCGCTGAAGCAGTGGGACCGCATACGCCAGAAACCTGCCGTGCTGACCGGTGGGCGCTGGTCAGTGGGTGCCCGAGTTCGGACCGACCGGATCACTCCGTCACGGGCAGGCACTCGGCGAGCAGGTCGACGACGTCGTGCCAGGCTCGCTGCGCATGCCGTGGGTGGTGTCCGACGCCGGGGAGCACGGTGTGGTCGACCGGCGGGTGGTGGAAGGCATGCAAGGCGCCGCCGTAGACCACAAGGCGCCAGTCGACGCCCGCGGCCTGCATCTCGGCCGTGAATGCGTCCCGTTGCGCGGGCGGCATGATGGGGTCTTCCGACCCGACCCCGGCCCACACCGGGCAGCGGATGCGCGCCGCCTCGTCCGGTCGGCCGGTGGTCAGCCCGTTGACGGTCGCGATCGCGCGCAGGTTGACGCCGTCGCGCCCGAGTTCCAGCGCGATCGCGCCACCGGTGCCGTAGCCGACGGCGGCGATCCGGTCGGGGTCGGTCCGCGGTTCGGCGCGCAGTACGTCGAGCGCCGCGTGGCCGATACCCCGCATCCGGTCGGGGTCGTCGAGCAGCGGCAGGCACCGGGCCAGCATCTCCTCGGGGTCACCCAAATAGCGCCCGCCGTGAAGGTCGAAGGCCAGCGCTGCATATCCCAGCTCGGCGAGAGCATCGGCCCGGCGGCGCTCGACGTCGCTGAGCCCCATGCCCTCTGGTCCGAGCAGCACCGCGGGCCGGCGGTCGACACCGGCCGGGAGCGCGAGGTACCCGATCATCGTCAGACCGTCGGCCAGGTACTCGACCGTACGCGTCGTAATCGTCGTCATGAGACTGGACGGTAGTGATCGTCAAGCCCGGTCCGGCCGGTGTTCTGCCGCCGGCAGAACAGCGCGGGTGTCCCTCTGGCCGCGCCAGAAACCGCTGAAGAGACGGATGTTCCTCAGCTGCCGTGTCCGTGGGACGTCAAGGGTCAGGCTCCATTTCGGGCGGCGCTGTCGAATGACCCACATGACGCCCGAGGGTCGGTCGCTCGGCGGTCATCTCCTACCGAGCCTGCACAGCCCGGCTTATGACAGTCGTTATAGAGGCGTGTAGCCTGGCCGTCGCTTATAACGACTGTCATAGGAGGACGCCGTGACGATCATCGCCGTGAACGCCCCGAAGGGCCGCCTGAGCCAGGAGCAGCGCCGCGAGCTGGCCGAGACGCTGACGGACGCGGTCCTCGTTCCGGAGGTCGGACAGTTCGCGCCGGCCGCGCGGGTCGGGTTCCAGGTGCACTTCACCGAACGCGAGGCCGACATGATGGCCATCGGCGGACGACTCCTCGCCGATGCGGATGCCGATACCGACACCGATGCGGATGCGGATGCGGGCAGCGCCGACGTCATGGTGATCGACGTGACGGTGATGGACGGGGACTGGCGGGAGGAGGTCCGGGCCGAGGTCATCGAACGCGTCCTGGCCGCGACGGCCGACGCCTGCGGGCTCCCCGAGCCGTCTCCGGCCTGGTGGGTCACCTTCCGGGTGATCGGCGAGGGCAGCTGGGGGTCGCGCGGCGGTGTGCTGTCCGCCCCCTCCCTCCTGGACAGCGGGGTGTTCACGGAGGAGAAGGCCAGGGCCGTACGCACCGCACTCGGCGCATGACCCGGGCCTGCGCGTCTCCGTCAGCCCTCGACCGCCCCGGCGACCAGCGCCTGCAACTGCTCGGCGGTGCGGTCGAGCGGCTCCGTACTCCGCTTGGCGCGGCACAGCGCGACCGTGCCCTCGACGGCCGCCACGACGAGCGTCGCGAGCTGCGCGGCCTGCTCCGCTTCGGCGCCGTGGGCCCGCAGCGAGTCGGCCAGCAGGGTCTCCCACTGGGCGAACACCTCGGCCGCGGCGGCGAGTGCGGGCGGGATCCCGTCGGCCGGGGGTTCCTCGATGGCCACGGCCAGGACGGGGCAGCCGGCGTGGAAGTCGCTCTCCACGACGATCTTCCGCCACAGGGCGAGGAACGCCCGCAGCCCTTCCACCGGCCCCGCCTCCAGCTCCTTGCGCAGGACGCGGGCGACCCACTCGCCGGTGTACCGGACCGCTTCGGTGGCCAGCTGCTGCTTGCCCTCGGGGAAGTAGTGGTACGTCGAGCCGAGCGGCGCCCTGGCGTGCTTGGCCATCTCCCGGATGCTCGTGGCGCTCAGGCCCCGCCGACTGATCATGTCGGCGGCCCCGGCCACGATCCGCTCACGCGACGGCGTACTGCTCTTGGCCACCTGCACTCGTCCCCTCTGGCTATAACGGCCGTCATAGTCTAGCGTGGCTCCGCTTTATAACGACCGTCATAGACAGTCGCCGCCGACGACCCGAGGAGCCCCGCCGTGCCCATGATCCGGCTGACCGTCCCGACCGGTGCCCTCACCGAACAGGGCCGCACCACCGTCCAGCGCGACCTCGCCGCCGTACTCCTGCGCTGGGAGGGCGCCCCCGACACCGCCTTCTTCCACGCCCAGGCCTGGAGCTACCTCGTGGAACTGCCCGAGGGGCCCAGACCACCGCGGGGGACGACGCGCCGCGCTTCCTGGTGGAGGTCACCGTCCCGCAGGGCGCCCTGTCCGAGCGCCGCAAGGCCGGCCTGGTCGAGGAGGCGACGAGGACGGTGCTGGGCGCGGCCGGCCTCACCGCCGACGACGCCCTGCGCGTGTGGGTCCTGGTGCACGAGCAGCCCGACGGCACCTGGGGCGCGGGCGGCTCCGTGATCCGCTACGCCGACCTGGTGGAACTGGCGAAAGCCGGTCTTCGTCCGGGCGGAGGCAGCAGAGGCGGACGGCTGACCGGCCCCGAAAGCCGGCCGCGCCTCACTCCTCCCCGGCGTGGACGACCGTGATGTGCCGGTCGTCGCCCGGGTTCTCCAGTTCGTCCAGGGCGGCCACGGCCAGGTCCTCCGTGCTGATCCAGGACCGGCCGTCGGCCGTGGTGAGCAGGGTGTCGGTGCCCCGGCGGTAGCGGGCGGTGCGGGTGCCGGGCTCGAGGAGGGCCGGGGGGCTGAGGTAGACCCAGTCGGTGTGGGCGTGGGCCCGGCAGGTCCGGAGCTGGGCCACTCCGGCGGCGGCGACCGGCTGCAACCGCGGCGGGACGTGGGCCGGGTCGTCGGCGACCAGGAGGCCGGGCGCGCCGGGGCTGCGCAGGGCGCCGGCCCCGCCTACCACCAGGACGCGGGCCCCCAGCCGCGCGGCCGCGTCCAGGACGGTCCGGGTGGTGCCGAGCAGGAAGTCCTCGTCCACCGGGTGGGTGCGTACGGTCACCACGACGGCGTCCGCGCCCGAGTCCGCGAGCGCCTCGCGCACGGCGTCCGGGTCGTGCGCGTCGACCGGGACCGGTGTCACGTCCGGGTGCTCGCTCGTCGGCTTCCGGGACAGGGCCAGCACCCGGTGGCCGCGTGCGACGGCCTCGGCGACGACCCGGCTGCCGACCGTTCCGGTGGCGCCGAGGACCGCGATCGTCATACCTGTGCTCATGGGATCCGTTCTCCTTCTTGTCCGCGGGGGGTTGGGTCTTCTTCTTGTCCGCGGTGGGTCGGGGCTTCCTGGCCGCGGTGGATCTGAGATTCCCGGCCACGGCGGGCCGGAGATTCCCGGCCACGGCGGGCCGGAGATTCCTGGCCACGGCGGGGGGAGTTTCCTGGCCGCGGTGGGTTGAGTTGTGCGGCCAGCAGCGCCACCAGGGCCAGGACGAAGCCGCAGCTCTGGGGCAGGGTCAGGGACTCGCCGCGGGCCGTGCCGATGACGGTGGCGACCAGCGGGGAGAGCAGCACCAGGGGCGCGGAGGCGCCGACCGGGAGGGTGGCCAGGCCGCGGAACCAGAGGGTGTACGCGATCAGGCCGCCCATGCTGCCGAGCCACAGGTAACCGCCGACGGCACCCGCGTCGATCCGCTCGGGCAGCCCCTCGAACAGCAGGGTCGGCGGGAGCAGGAGCAGTCCGCCGACCGTGAGTTGCCAGCCGGCCAGGGTCAGCGGACCGACCCCCGCCGGCCGGCCCCAGCGCCTGCTGAGGACGACCCCGCCGGCCATGGTCGCCGTATGGCCGAGACCGGCGAGCACCCCTACGGCGTCGAGCCGGGCGTGCGGCCCGAGGACGACGAGTCCGACGCCGGCCACGCCGAGCACGCCCCAGGCCCAGCGCCAGGCGGTCGGCCGGTCGTGGAGGACGGCGATGGCCAGGGCGGCGACCAGCAGCGGCTGGGTGGCGCCGAGGGTGGCGGCGACACCGCCGGGGAGCCGCTGGGCCGCCACGAACAGCAGGGGCATTCCGCCGATGTTGAGCAGGCCGAGGACGACGGCCTTCCACCACCAGTTGCCGCGCGGCAGGACGCGGGTGAGCGCCAGGCCGAGCAGTCCGGCGGGCAGGGCGCGCATGAGGCCGGCGAACAACGGGTGCCCGGGCGGGAGGAGTTCGCTGGTGACGACGTAGGTCGTGCCCCAGGCGGCGGGGGCGAGGGCGGTCAGCAGGACGGTGGCCGGCCGGTGGGTGTACGGGGGCATGTCAGGAAGTCTCGGCGGGCGACCCGCCATGCGTCCAAGACATGGTTGTCATCGCAGCCATGAACGACAACGATGATCGCGTGGACCTCCAGCAGATGCGGTACGTCGTCGCCGTCGCCGAGACCCGTAACTTCACCCGGGCCGCCGAACGCTGTTTCGTGGTGCAGTCCTCGCTCAGTCACCGGATCGCCGCGCTGGAGCGGGAGTTGGGGGCACGGCTGTTCGCGCGGTCCAGCCGGCGGGTCGAACTCACCAGCGCCGGCGAGGCGTTCGTGGCCCGAGCGCGGGAGGCGCTGGCCGCCGCCGAGAGGGCGATGGCCGACGCGTCCGCCGCGGCCGGAGTGGTACGGGGGCGGCTGGCCGTCGGCGTGATCGTGACCACCGCCGCCGTGGACGTGGCGGAGGTGTTGCAGCGGTACCGGGCCCAGCACCCGCAGGTCCGGGTGATGCTCCGGTCCGGGCGCAGCGACGAACTGGCGGCGGCGATCCGGAGCGGGGACCTGGACATCGCCTTCCTGGGGCTGCCGGAGGACCAGCGGCCCTCCGGGGTGGAGAGCCTCGTCCTCGCCCACGACGCGCACGTCCTGGTCGTGGCGGCCGGGCACCGGCTGGCGGGGGCGGCCCGGGTGACGCTGCGGGAGATCGCCGACGAGACGTTCGTGGACTTCGTGGCCGGTACGCCCGCCCGGGCCCAGTCGGATCAGGCGTTCGCCGCGGCGGGACTGGTCCGCGATGTGGCGTACGAGGCCGGTGTGGTGGAGCTGATCACCCGGCTGGTGGCGCGCGGACTCGGCGTCGCGCTGCTGCCCTCGGCGTTCATCCGGCCGCTGGCCGCGGACGATCCCGCGCTGGCACTGGTCCCGGTGGTCGACGGGCCGCACCGCGTGGAGTGTCTGGCGTGGAGCCGCTTCAATCCCAGCCCGGCCACCCGGGCCATGCTCGACGTCCTCGGGGCCGGCGCCCGCACGTGACCGCGACCGCTCACCGCGCGTCCAGGGCGGGCGGTCCCGGCTCGGTGGCGGTCGCCCTGGGGGCCGTCGTAGCCGCCAGCAGGCGCAGGGCCGCGTCGGACGGGGTGCCGGGTTCGGCGGTGTAGGTGATCAGGCGCCGGCCCCCGGTGCCCGGGAGGCACAGGTTCTCGAAGCCCAGCTCCAGGGCGCCGACGGCCGGATGGCGCAGGGACTTGCTGCCCGAGGTGCAGGTGCGGACCGGGTGCCGGGCCCACAGGGCGGTGAACTCGTCGCTCTGGATGGACAGTCGGCCGATCAGCTCGGCCAGTGCCCGGTCGTCGGGGTGCCGGCCGGCGACCAGGCGCAGGGAGGCGACCGCGAGGTGGGCCTCCTCCTTCCAGTCGGTGTACAGGGCCCGGTAGCGCTCGTCCAGGAACAGCATGCGGACGAGGTTGGGGCGGTCGGCGGGGATGTCCGGGGACTCCCACGGCAGGTGCGGGGCGAGCAGGGCGTGGCCGAGCCGGTTCCAGGCGAGGACGTCACCGCGCCGGTCCAGGAGGAGCGCCGGTACGTCCGTCATGGCGGCGAGCAGCCGGCGGGCCGAGGGGGTCGCGTGTTCGGCGCGGGGCGCGGCCGGGCGGCGCCGGGCGGGCCGGGCCAGGTCCCGGAGGTGGGCGGTCTCGTCCTCGGTGAGCTTGAGGGTGCGGGCGATCGCGTCCAGCACGGAGTCGGAGACACCGGCCGCGCGGCCCTGTTCGAGGCGGGTGTAGTGGGTGATGCTGACGCCCGCGAGCAGGGCCAGTTCCTCGCGGCGCAGTCCGGCGACCCGGCGGCGGGCCGGCGTGGTCGCGATGCCGACGTCCTCCGGCCGCACCGCGGCACGGCGGGACTTCAGGAAGTCTCCCAGCTCGGTCGACGCGTTCATGCGGGCCTCCGGGGTGTGGGGCGGTCGCCGTCCATCCTGCCCGCCCGAGGGGGTGAACGGGACACCCGAGGGTGGTCATGCGATGACCACCCTCGCGGCGGCCGGTCGTACGGGGGTTCTGGCTGCGGTGGCCGGAAGGGGCGAGGTTCGTGCCCGGAAACTCCACCGCACAGAGGGGACCACCTCGCCATGTCCGTCACCGACACTCGCCGACCGGCCGGCGCGCCCCCGGTCCTGACCCCCCGGCTCCGCCTGGTGCTCGTGCTGCTGCTCGCGGCACAGTTCATGCTGGCCGTGGACTTCTCCATCCTGAACGTGGCCCTGCCGGTGATCGGTGCGGGTCTCGGCTTCTCCCTCGCCCATCTCCAGTGGATCGGCACGGCGTTCGCCCTGTGCGCGGCCGGGTTCACCCTGCTGTTCGGGCGGGTCGCCGATCTCTTCGGCCGGCGCCGGCTGTTCCTGGGCGGTCTCCTCGTGCTGGGCGCGGCCTCGCTGGCGGGCGGGCTGGCACAGAGCCCCGAGGTGCTGATCGCGGCCCGGGTGTGCCAGGGGCTGGCCACCGCGGCGGTCACCCCGGCCGGGTTGTCGCTGCTGACGACGTCCTTCCCGGAGGGCCCGCTGCGGGAGAAGGCGCTCGGCCTCAACGGGGCGCTGATGTCGGCCGGTTTCACCACGGGCGCGATCCTCGGCGGGCTGCTGACGGACCTGCTGTCCTGGCGGTGGGCGTTCTTCGTCAACGTGCCGGTGGCGCTCGTCGTGCTCCTCGTCGCGCCCGCGGTCATCGCCGAGTCCCGGCCCGCCGAGCGCCCGAAGCTGGACGTGCCGGGTGCCGTGACGGTCACGCTCGGGCTGCTGGCGGTCGTCCTCGGTCTGACGCAGGCCGGTGAGCACGGCTGGGGTGCGCCGGCCACGTTGCTGCCGCTCGCGGCCGGGGTGGTGCTGCTCGGGGTGTTCGCGGCCGTGGAACGCCGGGTGGCCGCGCCGCTGGTGCCGCCGCACGTGCTGGGGAGGCGGTCGGTGGCGTGGGGCAACCTCGCCGGTCTGGTCGCGTTCCTCACCGAGACGTCCCTGGTGTTCCTGCTGACCCTGTACCTCCAGGAGGTGCTCGGCTTCTCCCCGCTGGCGGCCGGGCTGTCCTTCGGGGTGCTGGGCGCGGGGACGGTCGTCGGCGGTGCGCTGGCCCCGCGGTGGATCGGCGGGTTCGGCGCCACGCGGGCGCTGCTGGCGGGCGGTCTGGTCCAGGCCGTGTTCACGGCGGCCCTGCTCGGGCTCGGCACCGGCCGTTCCTCGCTGTGGCTGCTGCTGGCCGCGACCTTCGCGGGCGGTGTCGGGAACATGCTGGTCATCGTCGGCTTCATGGTGACGGCCACGTCCGGTCTCGCCGACGACGAACAGGGCCTGGCCACCGGGCTCGCCACGATGACCCAGCAGATCGGCATCACCATGGGTACGCCGGTGATGAGCGCCGTCGCCACCGCCGCCATGTCCGGTACGGGCGCCGTGGCCGTCCTCGGCGGACTGAGGACCGCGATCGCGGCGAACGCGGCCGTCGTCCTCCTCGGCACCCTGGCCGGCGCGCTGTTCCTCAGGGGCAGGCGGTGAGGTCAGTACGGCCCTCGAGCCGGCAAGGTCAGCAGTACGGCGCCTGGTTGGTGAGGGAGGCCGCCACCCGCATCCACACCCCGAACTGCCGGTACAGCGCGGGCAGCGGGCCGCTCGCCCGGACCGTCCGCGTGTCCTCGGCGGTCACGCCGGGGATGCCGAGCAGGGTGCCTGCGACCGAGGCGGACTGCCAGCGCACGGTGAGGGTCGCCTCGGCGGCGGACGGCGCCGGGCGGGCCGGGGCCGGGGTCAGCGCCCGGGCGACCGCCTCCTCGATGGCCTCGCGTGCCTGCGCGGCCGGCCGCAGCTCGGCCGCGAACCGGTCATGGGCGTACTTCACCGGGACGGTCACGACCGACGCGTCCCACTCCGTCATCTCCGCGCACGCCGTGTCGTCACCCGTGAGGACCACCACGGGCACCCCGAGGGCCGCCGCCGTGGCATGGGCGAGCCCGATCTCACCGACCGGGCGGCCGTCCAGCCACATGTCCTCGATCTCGTGGCCCATGAAGCTGTGGCTGAGCACGCCCGGTGCCCCGGCCCGGGAGTGGTAGCCGACGCACAGCGCGGCGTCGTACTCCCCGGTCAGGCCCTCCAGCATGCCGAGCTGCTTGGGCTTGCCGCGTACCAGGCGGGCCGCCGGGTGCAGCGCCTCGGGGAGCAGGTTGCGCATCGGCCCGTGGGCGTCGTTGACGAGGACGCCGGTCGCCCCGGCCGCCAGCGCGCCCCGTACGGCGGCGTTCACGTCCTCGGCCATCATGGTGCGGCCCCGCTCGTAGTCCCGGCCGCCCGGCTGGACGTCGTCGGCGTCGACGAGCCCGGTGATGCCTTCCATGTCCACGCTGATGTAGATCCGCACGGCGTCGACCCTAACCGACCCTACGTATTGTAGGTTCCCAATCGCCCACGCCCGCCGGGCTGTTCACACGTCTGTTCAACGGGGGACCCATGCAGGACACCACGGAAGCGGAGCCCGGTACGGAGGTCTGCGCGCGCGATCTGGCGCCGACGCTGACCGTGCTGGTCGTCAGCCTGGTCATCGCCGCCGTCGGCGTGTACGAGCTGTGCGGCTTCGGGCTGCACAGCCTGGACCGGCGCCCGCACCTGTTCAGCGACGGCCTCGCCACCGGCGGGGTGATCGTCGCCGCCGTGGCCGCCGGGGCGGCGGTGGGCAACCTGGCCTGGCACCTGACGGCGGCCCGGCGCGGCCAGGCGAACTGAGCGCGGCCGGAGGGCTCACCCTTCCACCCGGCGTCGTGGGACACCTACTCACCCCTGCCGGCGCCGGGCACGATCCCGCCCCCGACCGTGAATCCGATGACCGCGCCGCCGCCCTCGCGCCGGTAGGCGAACGGGGCCCCGCCGTGGGCCATGGCGACCTCGCGGACGATGGAGAGGCCGAGGCCCGAGCCGGGCTGGGAGCGGGCGTCGGCTGCGCGGTAGAAGCGGTCGAAGATGCGGACGAGGTCGCCCTCGGCGATCCCGGGCCCCCGGTCCCGCACCTCCACCCGTACCGTGCCCGGCCGGGCGGGTCCGGTGATGCGGACCTCGATCGGCGCCTTGCCGTCCCGGTCGAACTTGGCCGCGTTCTCGACCAGGTTGGAGATGGCACGCTGGAGCATCCCGGGCCGTCCGTCGGTCGTCGTGTCACCGCTCGCGCTCAGCACCACGTCCCGGCCGGTACGGCGTCTGGCCAGCCCGACGACGTCCTCGGCGAGGTCGGCGAGGTCCACCCGCTGGGGCGGCTCGGCGTCGGACTGCCCGGCGGCGAGGTCGACCAGCTCGTTGACCAGGTCGGTCAGTTCCCTGGCCTCCTGGGAGAGGTCGGCGACCAGTTCCTCCCGGGTGTCGGGCGGGAGTTCGTCGATGCGCCGGAGCAGCGAGATGTTCGTACGCAGGGAGGTGAGCGGGGTGCGCAGTTCGTGCCCGGCGTCCTGCACCAGCCTGCGCTGGTCCTCCTCCGACTGCGCGAGCCGGCCCAGCATCCGGTCGAAGGCCCGGCCCAGCCGCCCCACCTCGTCCAGACCGGCCACCGGCACCTGGATGTCCAGCTGCCGGGTGCGGGCGACGTCCTCGGCGGCGGAGGTGAGGACCACCAGGCGCCGGGTGATCCGCCGGGCCAGCCACCACCCGAACAGCCCGGCCGCCACCACGACCGCCGCCATCAGCATCAGCGTCCGCTGCTGGAGTGCCCGCAGCAGGTCCTCGGTGTCGCTGAACTCCTGCGCGACCTGCACCGCTCCGCGCCCGTCGCCGAGCGAGACGGTGGCGATGCGGAACAGGTCCGCGTCCACCCGTACGTCCTTGTGCTGGACCACCCGCCCGGCCGTCCGCGCGACGGCCATGTCCCGGTCCCGGGAGGTGACGGGCAGCACCGGACTGCCGTGGTCCATGATCTGCCCCTGCGCGCCGAGCACCTGCACGTCGGTGCGGGCGGGGCGGACCACGTCGTGGCCGGGGCGGGAGGAGGAGAAGTCGTCGGGGCTCATCGCGTGCTGCCGTACCTCGTCCCGCACGTCCTGCACGACCTGCGTGAACACCGACTGCTGGTCGACGCGGACGAGCCGGGCGGCGGAGTTGTACGACAGGATGCCGACGAGGATCGTGACGGCGGCGGTGACGGCGGCGAAGGAGACCGCGAAGGTGGTGCGCAGGGAGACCAGCTTCGGCCGGGGCCCGGCCGGCAGCCGCCAGCGGCGGCCCACCTAGTCCTCCCTGAGCACGTAACCCACGCCCCGCACGGTGTGGATCAGCTGCGGGGCTCCGGGCTCGTCCAGCTTGCGGCGCAGGTAGCCGACGTAGACGGCGAGGTTCTTGGAGCCGGGCCCGAAGTCGTACCCCCAGATCCGGTCGTAGATCGTGGAGTGGTCGAGGACGATGCCGGCGTTGCGCGCCAGCAGTTCCAGCAGCTCGAACTCGGTGCGGGTCAGCTCCAGCTCGCGCCGGCCGCGCCAGGCCCGGCGGGCCTGTAGGTCCATGCGGATGCCGGCGGCCTCCACCTGCCGGTCGGAGACCTGCGCCTCGCGCACGGCGCTCTCCGGCGCGGCACCGGAGCCGGCTGCGGGCGCCGGGCTGGTACGGCGCAGCAGCGCGCGCAGCCGGGCGAAGACCTCCTCGACGTCGAACGGCTTGACCACGTAGTCGTCGGCGCCGGCGTCCAGGCCCGCGATGCGGTCGGCGGTCTCCACCAGGGCGGTGAGCATCAGGATCGGCGTCCGGTCACCCTCGGCCCGCAGCACCCGGCAGACCTGGAGGCCGTCGATGCCCGGCATCATCACGTCGAGCACGAGGACGTCCGGCGGGTTCTTGTGGGCCTGCGCCAGCGCTTCCACGCCGTCGGCGACCGCCGTCACCCGGTACCCCTCCAGCGTCAGGGCACGCTCCAGGGCATGTCGGATGGCACGGTCGTCTTCGGCGAGCAGCACAGTCTGGGGCACGGAGCCAGTGTGCCAAGGCCTCCGGCGGTCGGACCGGCCTCGCCGGGCCTGTGATCACCCTTTTTACCGCCCTCTCACCGTCACAACGGCAACCCGCCCCACCGCCCTGCCGTCTCCTCGGCGGCGCCTAGGAGGCGAGCCTGGCCAGCTGTTCCGCGAAGGGCACCACGGCCTCCTCGCCCCGCCGCGGAGCCGACGGCATCAGCGCGGCCAGCTCCCCCGCCGCCCGCTCGATCCGCTCGGCCAGCCCCTCCGCGGCGCCCCAGTCCTCCGATGCGGCATACACGCCGGTCGGTACGACCACGGCCCGCAGGTAGGCGAAGAGCGGCCGCAGCGCGTGCTCCAGCACCAGCGAGTGCCGCGCCGTGCCCCCGGTCGCCGCGATCAGCACCGGCTTCCCGGCCAGTACGTCCTTGTCCAGCACGTCGAAGAACGACTTGAACAACCCGCTGTACGACGCGCTGAACACCGGGGTCACGACGATCAGCCCGTCGGCCCCCGCCACCGCGTCCTGCGCGGCGGCGAGGTTCTTGCCCGCGAACCCGTTGGTGAAGTTGTGCGCGATCTCGACCGCGAGTTCCCGCAGCTCGATCACCTCGGTGTCCACCGGCGTGTGCCGGTCGACGGCGGCGGCCAGCCGGTCGCCGAGCAGCCGGGTGGAGGACGGGACGCCCAGTCCCGCGGACACGACGACAGTCTTCATGCGCTCGTTCATACGGTGGCCGCCTCCTTCTCCTTCGCGGCGAGCAGGGACTGGTGGGTCGGCGCCTCCGGCACGTCCGCCGGACGCCCCTGGGCGAACTCCTCGCGCAGCACCGGCACGACCTCCTCGCCGAGCATGTCGAGCTGCTCCAGTACGGTCTTCAGCGGCAGTCCCGCGTGGTCCATCAGGAACAGCTGGCGCTGGTAGTCGCCGGCGTACTCGCGGAAGGACAGGGTCTTCTCGATCACCTGCTGCGGGGAGCCCACGGTCAGCGGGGTCTGCTCGGTGAACTCCTCCAGCGAGGGCCCGTGGCCGTACACCGGCGCGTTGTCGAAGTACGGCCGGAACTCCCGTACCGCGTCCTGCGAGTTCTTCCGCATGAACACCTGGCCGCCCAGGCCGACGATCGCCTGTTCCGGGGTGCCGTGCCCGTAGTGGGCGTACCGCTTCCGGTAGAACTCCACCATCCGCTTGGTGTGGTCGGCGGGCCAGAAGATGTTGTTGTGGAAGAAGCCGTCGCCGTAGTACGCGGCCTGTTCGGCGATCTCCGGCGAGCGGATGGAGCCGTGCCAGACGAACGGCGGCACGTCGTCCAGCGGGCGCGGGGTGGAGGTGAAGCCCTGCAGCGGGGTGCGGAACTTGCCCTCCCAGTCGACGACGTCCTCGCGCCACAGGCGGCGCAGCAGGGCGTAGTTCTCGATGGCGAGGTTGATGCCCTCCCGGATGTCCTGGCCGAACCACGGATACACCGGTCCGGTGTTGCCGCGGCCCATCATCAGGTCCACCCGCCCGTCGGCCAGGTGCTGGAGCATCGCGTAGTCCTCCGCGATCTTCACCGGGTCGTTGGTGGTGATCAGCGTGGTGGACGTGGAGAGGATCAGCTTCTCCGTCCGCGCGGCTATGTAGCCGAGCATGGTGGTCGGGGAGGACGGCACGAACGGCGGGTTGTGGTGCTCGCCGGTGGCGAAGACGTCGAGCCCGACCTCCTCGGCCTTGAGCGCGATGGCGACCATGGCCTTGATCCGCTCGCGCTCGGTCGGGGTCCGCCCCGTGGTGGGGTCCGGCGTGACGTCGCCGACCGTGAAGATCCCGAACTGCATGGTCGCTCACCCTCCAGGTTGTTGACCGTTCAACTATACCCCTGGAACGGTCCCCCTCCCCCGGCTATTCCGCCCCCTCTCCCGCGAGTCAGGGCACCAGCACCAGCCGCCCCCGCACCCCGCCCTCCGCCAGCCGGGCGTGCGCCTCGGCCGCCTCCGCCAAGGCATAGGTCTCGGCCACCCGCAGGGTCAGCACCCCCTCGTCCACCAGCCGGACCAGCTCCGCCAGCCCCGCCCCGTCCGCGGCCACCTCCACGGCCCCCGTCCGCACCCCGCGCACCGGACCGGGCTGCGCCCCGGGCCGCACCCCGACGTACGCGCCCCCGTCCCGCACCCACTCCAGGGCCGCCTCGCCCAGCACCGCCGCGTCCAGCACCGCGTCCGCACTCCCCGGCGCGACCCCGTCCGCCGTGAAGCGCGCGGCGCCCAGCGAGCGCACCAGCTCCTCGTCGCCCGCCCGGCCGTGCCCGGTCACCTCCAGCCCCCGGTGCGCGGCCAGCTGCACGGCGAAACCGCCGACCGCGCCCGCCGCCCCGGTCACCAGCAGGGACGCACCCGGCGCGAGATCCAGCAGATCCAGCGCCTGGAGCGCGGTCACCCCGTTCAGCGGCAGGGTGCCCGCGTGCACGGCGTCCACCGTGGCCGGCGCCTTCGCCACCGCGTCCGCGGCCACGACGACATACTCGGCGTGCGCCCCCAGCGGATCGGCCACCCCCGGCACCAGCGCCACCACCGGGTCCCCGACCTGCCAGGCAGCGGCCACACCGACCGCGTCCACCGTCCCGGCGACGTCCCAGCCGAGCCCGAGGGTCTTGCCGGCCCCGCCGAAGAAGCCGGCGCGCACCCCCGCGTCCACGGGGTTCAGCGCCCCCGCGGCCACCCTGATCCGCACCTGCCGCGCCCCCGGCTCCGGCACCGGCACCTCCGCGATCTCCACCGCGTCCGGACCGCCGAACACCCTCACCACTGCTGCACGCATGACAACTCTCCTCGAAATCAAGCCACTTGACGGGTCCGCGGCACCTTTCCGGCCGCACCGCCAACCGTAGGAGAGCTACTATCCATCGGTAAGTAGTTACCTGAGAGTGCGTAGCCGACCCGGAGGAGAGCCATGGCCACCATGACCGCCGCCCAACGCCGCGAACAGGCCCGCGCCGCATACGACGCCTTCATCCGCGGCTGCCCCACCAACCAGCTCCTCGGACGGCTCAGCGACAAGTGGGTCAGCCTCGTCGTCTCCGCCCTGGCCCCCGGCCCCCTGCGCTACAGCGACCTCGGCCGCAAGATCGCCGGCGTCAGCCCCAAGATGCTCACCCAGACCCTGCGCGCCCTGGAACGGGACGGCATCATCAGCCGCACGGTCACCCCGTCCGTCCCGGTCCGCGTCGACTACGCCCTCACCCCGCTCGGCGCCAGCCTCGCCGGCCTGCTCACCGCGGTGAAGGACTGGGCCGAGACCCACTTCGACGAGGTCCGCACCGCCCGCGAACGCTACGACGCGCAGAACCCCGCCTAGCCAGGGAGCGGCTCAGGGAGTCAGAAGGAGTACGAGTCCCCGGTCGCCAGCACGAGCACCGCCATCCGGTCGTTCGTCCGGTCCTCGTCCGTCACCCCCGCGCTCCACGCGGTGTCGATCTCCAGCGTCAGCTCCGCAGGCCGCTCCCGCAGCCGTACCGGCAGCCGCAGCTGCTCCCCCGCCGCGTCCACGGCCAGCGCCCCCGTCCCGCACAGCACCGTCCGCTCGTCCTCCCGCGCACACCGCGCGGGCAGCTCCTGCTCGTCGGCCAGCTCCACCGACCAGCGCAGCCGGACCGTCGCGTCCGAGACCTCGGCGGGCCCGTTGTTGCGCGGGGTCAGCAACACCTCCACCCGGTCCCCCTCCAGCACCGCGCTCCCGTGGAAGGCGAGATCGGCCTGCGGAGCCGGAGCGGCCACCGCGACCCCCGGCACCAGCACGGCCCCGGCACACACCCCGGACAACACCCACGCCCGCATCCGCACGCCCCTCACCACTCCTCGCTCACGCGCCGCACCGCCGCGGGTACGACTGCCGTACGGATGTATGCCACGCGAGCCGCCCACCAGGCGCCCTCCAACAGGTGACACCACCCCCGCCCGCGAAGCCGGCCCCATGCCGCTCCTGCGCTCCGCCGCCCTCTTCGCCGTCGCCCTCGGCGCGTACGGCTTCGTCGCCACCTTCCGGCCGGACGCCCACTTCGGCCGCGTCCTCGCCGCCTCCGGCGGGATCTTCGTGGCCGGATCCCTCCTGTGGGGCGTGCTCGCCGACGGCTACCGCCCCGACCGCTGGGACATCACCGGCGCGCTGATCTGCCTCGCCGGGACGGCCGTCATCATGTGGGCGCCACGAGACGCCGGCTGAAGGTCACTTACGCTGGACGGAACCTCGGTCGCACACCACCCCGACGCAGCCCCAGGAGCAGCCATGGCCACCGCCGCCCCGTCCGCCGCCTCCCGCATCGCCGTCGTCACCGGCGCGAGCAGCGGCATCGGCGCCGCCACGGCCCGGCAGCTCGCCACGGCCGGCTACCGCGTCGTCCTCACCGCCCGCCGCAAGGACCGCATCGAAGCCCTCGCCGAGGAACTCACCCAGGCCGGCCACTCGGCCGTCGCCTACCAGCTGGACGTCACCGACCGCGCCGCCGTCGACGAGTTCGCCACCGCCTTCCAGACGATCGGCGTCCTCGTCAACAACGCGGGCGGCGCCCTCGGCGCCGACCCGGTGGCCACCGGCGACCCGGCCGACTGGCGCGCGATGTACGAGACCAACGTCATCGGCACCCTGAACCTCACCCAGGCCCTGCTGCCGAAGCTGGTCGCGAGCGGGGACGGCGTGGTCGTGGTCGTCTCCTCCACCGCCGGCCACGGCACCTACGAGGGCGGCGCCGGCTATGTCGCCGCCAAGCACGGCGCCCACGTCCTCGCCGAGACCCTCCGCCTGGAGATCGTCGGCCAGCCGGTCCGGGTCATCGAGATCGCCCCCGGCATGGTCAAGACGGAGGAGTTCGCCCTCACCCGCTTCGGCGGCGACCAGGAGAAGGCGGAGAAGGTCTACCAGGGCGTCGCCGAACCCCTCACCGCCGACGACGTCGCCGAGACCATCGCCTGGGCGGTGACCCGCCCCAGCCACGTCAACGTCGACCTCCTGGTCCTGCGCCCGCGCGCCCAGGCGTCCAACACGAAGGTCCACCGGGAACTGTGACGAGCCCCGACGACTCCTCGGAATCCCTGGAGTCCCTGGAGTCCCTGGAGAAGCGGCGCCTGGCCCAGGAGACCAAGGACGAACGCCAGGTCTGGTACTTCCTGGCCTACTTTCTCTTCGGTATCCACTTCATCGCGTTCATCATGATCTACGCGGTACGGCACGCGAAGTAGCGGCTAGGCGAACGCGGGCAGGCTGCGCGCGACCCACGCCGAGAACGGCGCCGCCGGCCTGCGCAGCACCGCCTCCACATCGGGGCTGACCTTCTGCTCGGCGGGCAGCGGCGCGCCGAGCACGTCCAGCGTGCCCGCGACGACCTGCTCCGGCATGAACCGCGCCATCCCCGCGTGCGCCTCCGCCCGGGACAGCTCCACGAACCCCACCTCCTCACCGAGGGCCGCCCCGATGACCTCGGCCTGCCCACGCGGACTGATCAACTCGGGCCCGGTCAGCTCGTACACCCGGCCCGCGTGCCCCTCCTCGCGCAGCGCGGCGGCGGCCACGGCGGCGATGTCCGCCGGGTCGACCACGGGCAGCGCGACATCGCCGAAGGGCGCGTGGACGGTGCGCCGGGTACGGACGGACTCGGCCCAGGCGAACGCGTTGGACGCGAACCCCGCAGGCCGCAGAACGGTGAACTCCCGCCCCGACGCCCGCACCGCACTCTCGAACTCCCGCAGCCGGTCGTGCGAGGACGCGTCCGGCCGGGTGGCGGCGACCTGCGAGGACACGAGCACGATCCGCTCGACCCCGGCATCCGCGACCGTCTTCGTCACGGCCTCGGGCGCCTCCCCGCGGAAGTTCAGCTCACCCCCCAGCAAGAGAAACACCGCCCGCGCACCGTCGAGCGCGGGCCGCAGGCTCCCGGCGTCCCCGACCCCGCCCCGGACCCACCGCACCCCGGCCAGGTCCTCGCCCGCCCCGTCCCCCCGCGACACGGCAACGACCTCCTCACCGCCCCCGGCGAGCAACCGCACCAGCACCCGCCCGATGTTCCCGGTGGCACCCGTCACGACGATCATCACAACCCCCTGAGTGAGTTAGCTACCTAACTAACAAGGGACGCTAGCACGCCCCCACCCCCACCTGTCTATAGTCAGTCAGGTGACAAACTCAGTGGATCGACGGGTACAGGCGTCACAGAAGCGCCAACGACTCACGGCGGCGGCGGCGCGGGTCCTGCACGAACAGGGCATAGAGCGCACCACGCTCGCCGACATCGCCCGCGAGGCCGACGTCCCGGTGGGAAACGTCTACTACTACTTCAAAACAAAAGACGAGCTCGTCCAGGCCGCCCTCTCGGAACACCGGGCCCACCTGGACGAACTCACCCGCGGCCTGGACCGGTTGCCCGACCCGCGCGACCGCCTCAAGGCCCTGATCGAGGCCTGGGTGGCCCAACGCGAGGTCGCCGCCCGCCACGGCTGCCCCACCGGCACCCTGGCCGTCGAACTCGACAAGCGCGCGGACGGCACCCTCGACGCGGAGGCCGGCGCGGTGATCCGCCGCCTGCTGGACTGGACGGCCACCCAGTTCCGCGAGTGGGGCCTACCGTCCCCCGACGACCTCGCCCTCACCCTGGTCTGCGCCTACCAGGGCATGTCCCTCCTGACCAACGCCCTCCGCGACCCGGACATCATGACCCGCGAGGGCAACCGCCTGCTGCGCTGGCTGGACTCGCTCCAGGTCAGCCCTTGACGCAGACGACCTGCTTCAGCTTGGCCACGACCTCCACCAGGTCCCGCTGCTGGTCGATGACCTGGTCGATCGACTTGTAGGCGCCCGGGATCTCGTCCACGACGCCGGAGTCCTTGCGGCACTCCACGCCCCGGGTCTGCTCTTCCAGGTCCTTGGTCGAGAAGCGCCGCTTGGCCGCGTTACGGCTCATCCGCCGACCCGCGCCGTGCGAGGCCGAGTTGAAGGCCAGCTCGTTGCCGAGGCCCTTCACGATGTACGACCCCGTGCCCATCGAGCCGGGGATGATGCCGTACTCGCCGGAGCCGGCCCGGATCGCGCCCTTACGGGTCACGAGCAGGTCCATGCCCTCGTACCGCTCCTCCGCCACGTAGTTGTGGTGGCAGGAGATCTCCTGCTCGAAGGTCGGCTTCGCCTTCTTGAACTCCTTGCGGATCACGTCCTTGAGGAGCGCCATCATGAGCGTGCGGTTGTACTTGGCGTACTCCTGCGCCCAGAACAGGTCGTTGCGGTAGGCCGCCATCTGCGGGGTGTCCGAGACGAACACGGCGAGGTCGCGGTCGACCAGGCCCTGGTTGTGCGGGAGTTTCTGGGCCACGCCGATGTGGTGCTCGGCGAGTTCCTTGCCGATGTTCCGGGAGCCGGAGTGGAGCATCAGCCACACGGAACCGTCCACATCCGTGCACACTTCGACAAAATGGTTTCCGCTTCCGAGCGTTCCCATCTGCTTCCAGGCGCGTTCCTGACGGAATTTGACCGCTTCCGCGATCCCGTCGAACCGCCCCCAGAAGTCGTCCCACCCGGCCGTCGCCAGCCCGTGGAAGTCCCCCGGCTCCACGGGCTCGTCGTGCATCCCCCGCCCCACCGGTATCGCCTGCTCGATCTTCGACCGCAGCCGCGACAGGTCTCCGGGCAGATCGTTCGCGGTCAGGGACGTCTTCACCGCCGACATCCCGCAGCCGATGTCCACCCCGACCGCCGCCGGGCAGACCGCGCCCCGCATCGCGATGACCGAGCCGACCGTCGCGCCCTTCCCGTAGTGGACGTCCGGCATCACGGCCAGGCCCTTGATCCACGGCAGGGTCGCCACGTTCTGGAGCTGGCGCAGGGCCACGTCCTCGACCGTCGCCGGGTCCGTCCACATCCGGATCGGGACCTTGGCGCCCGGCATCTCTACGTACGACATATGTTCCTCATTCCCCCGGAAGCAACAACAAAAGGCTTAAACGCAACAAAACGCAAAAGCGGCGCCAAGGTCGATGAAAGGGACAAGGGACCGGCGTCCACGGCAGTGCGTGCGATACACATTGTCTCCAGGGGGCGCCCCGCTGCGGCAAGCGAATAACCAGCGGGGACACTGGAGCACCGAGCGAGCACACACCAGCGAGCACACCGTCGAGAGGAGCCCGACCGTGCAGCGGAAGGCGTACGTAACCGGCACCGCCGCCCTCCTCGCGGCGCTGCTGGCCGGCTGCACGAGCGGCTCCGGGGACGACGGTCCGACGGACAACGCGAACCCGGGCGACGCGGGCACGGCCACGGTCGCCGCCCAGCCGGGCAGGTACAGCAACCTCCCCGAGCCCTGCGGCGCGGTCGGCCACGACACCCTGGACGGGCTGCTGCCCGGCATCCAGCAGATCACCGACCCGGTCCAGCGGGACAGGGCCTACCAGGGCGAGGCCGCGCTCACCTACGACACCGACCGCAAGGTCGGCTGCCGCTGGAAGGTCGAGTCGGCCGACGCCACGGACCGTCTGTCCGTGGACCTCGAGCGCGTGGTGTCGTACGACAACGCGGTCAGCGACGACGACCAGGCGCAGAAGCTGTTCCAGGAGAAGGAGACGGCCGCGGACCTCCCTGCGCCGAGCAGTTCCTCGGCGCCGCCGCCCGCCACGCCCAGCTCGTCGGCGTCCTCGGAGGGCTCCGGCGGCAAGTCCGGCTCCGGCTCTCCGTCCGCCACGACGAAGCCGTCCTCGGACGCGTCGTCGCCCGCGGAGTCCACCGGGTCCGCGGGGTCCGCGGGGTCCGCGGGCTCGTCCGCCGCCTCCCCCGGTGTCACGCCCACCGATCTCCAGCCCCGCGCGCTCTCCGACCTCGGTGACGAGGCGTATCTGGACGACCAGCTGAATTCGTCCGGTTCGACGGCCGAACAGCGGACGGTGACTGTGGTGTTCCGCACGTCCAACGTCATCGTCACCATCCAGTACGAGGAGCAGCCGATGGCCACGGGAACGGTGCCGGACAGCAAGGAAATGCAGGACAGGGCCCGTGATCTGGCCTCGCAACTGGACGACGCGCTGGGCGGCTGACGTCCTCACCGGCCCCACCCGCCCCTGCCCGCAAAGCGCGCGAACGGAAACCGCACAGCTGCTTCACCGCGTACCGTGGCCCCGCAGGAACCCGCACGAACACCGAGCGTCATGAGTGAAGGAACCATGCAGCGAGCAGCCCAGCGAGACGACCGTGACCAGCGAGCCATGGGAGCCAGGCGAGCCAGGCGCCTTCGCCGCGCTCTTGTCTGCGCGGCAGCCGTCCCCGCGGTCCTGATCACCGCCGCCTGCTCCTCGGACTCCGGCGACTCCAAGGCCAAGTCCGGCGGCGAGAGCACCCAGTCGGCGGGCGCCGGCAGCACGCAGCCCTCGGCGAGCGCGTCCCCGACCGTGCAGGCCGCCGCGTACCGGAAGCTTCCCGACGCGTGCGCGGTCCTGTCGAAGGACACCCTGTCCGACCTGGTCCCGAAGGGTGCCAAGTCGGGTAAGAAGGGCAGCTCGGACGATCCGTCGGCGCGTGCCTCCTGCGCCTGGAACAGCCTGGACAACAACGGTGTGAAGGGTTCCCAGTTCCGCTGGCTGAACGTCTCGTTGCTCCGCTTCGACTCGGACGCCACGCGCGGCTCCGCCGACGACCAGGCGCACGCGTACTACACGCAGCAGGTCAAGGACGCCCAGTCGGTGGACGGCGCGAAGAGCACCAAGGTCGTGCCGCTGTCCGGCACGGGTGCGGAGGCGTCGGCGGTGCGGTACGACCTGAAGAAGAAGGAAGGTCTCTTCAAGCAGCAGACGGTCGTCGCCCGGGTCGAGAACGTCGTCGTCACGCTCGACTACAACGGTGCCGGTCTCGCGGGCGAGAAGACTCCCGACGCCGACGATCTGACGAAGGCGGCGGAGAAGGCGCTCAAGGAGGCGGTGGCGTCGGTGTCGTCGGCCAACGGCGCGGGTGGCACGGCGACTTCGCCGTCCTCGTCCGCGAAGCCGTCGAAGTCGGCCTCCAAGTCCCCCTCGTCGTCCCCGTCCAAGTCGGCCTCCTCCGGCGCATCTCCGTCCAAGTCGGCCGCCAGGAAGAGCTGACCGGACGGCCGTAGCGGCCGACCGGCACCACGTTCGCCGCACACGTGTGCCACTCTGTTGCGCGCAACAACACGCAAGGGGAGGGGAGTGCGAGTGGCCGCGCCACTGCAGCTGACTCGGATGCACCGCGTGCTCATCGGCGTGGTCGTGACCGGCGCGCTGATCATCGCCGGCATCGGCTTCGCCGGTTCGTACGCGGCCGTCCGTGAGCTGGCCATCAAGAAGGGCTTCGGGAACTTCTCGTATGTGTTCCCGATCGGCATCGACGCGGGCATCTGTGTTCTGCTCGCCCTCGACCTGCTGCTGACCTGGATCCGCATCCCCTTCCCGCTGCTCCGGCAGACGGCGTGGCTGCTGACGGCGGCGACGATCGCCTTCAACGGCGCCGCCGCCTGGCCGGACCCGCTGGGTGTGGGGATGCACGCGGTGATCCCGGTGCTGTTCGTCGTGTCGGTCGAGGCGGCCCGGCACGCGATCGGCCGCATCGCCGACATCACGGCCGACAAGCACATGGAGGGGGTCCGCCTCACCCGCTGGCTCCTCTCCCCGGTGCCCACGTTCCTCCTCTGGCGCCGTATGAAGCTGTGGGAGCTGCGCTCCTACGACCAGGTGATCAAGCTGGAGCAGGAACGTCTCGTCTACCAGGCCAGGCTCCGCAGCCGCTTCGGCCGGGCATGGCGCAGGAAGGCCCCGGTGGAGTCCCTGATGCCGCTCCGCCTGGCGCGGTACGGCGTCCCGTTGGCGGAGACGGCCCCGGCGGGGCTCGCGGCGGCGGGCATCGAGCCGGTCCTCCTGCCCCCGGCCCCGCGGCAGCCGCAGCTGGCAGCGGCGGCGGCCGCCGCTCCGGCCGCCGTTGCGGGCGCCGTTGCGGGCGGTCGTGCCGCTGGGGCGGCGCCCGCCCCAGCGGAGACGGCGCCTCCGGTGGACGAGGAGAGCCCCTGGTTCCAGGCTCCGCGAGAGGTGGAGTACCACGGCGGCTACGACCCCACCTACGACCCGATGCTCCAGGAACCCCAGTACGCCCCCGAGGAGCAGTACGAGGACTGGTACGAGGACCAGCCCCCGGAGCAGTTCCAGCAGCCCTCCCCGGAGGAGACCGGCAGCTTCCCCATCCCGGTGGGCCCGAACCGTACCCGTGAGCTGGGCGAAGGCGGCGCCGGTCCCGAGGCGGCGCCGACGGAGGAGGACTACTACCAGGTCTTCCGCAAGTCGATCGACGGCAGCTACCCGACCGCCGTCCAGCTCAGGGGCGACGTGGAGGCGACCTTCGGCATCACGCTCCCCAAGGCGGAAGCCGATCGGCTGGTCAAGGTCTTCACCGAGCGGCACTACCAGGAACTCCAGGAAGAACACATCGCATAGCGCATGAAGAAGGGGCCCTCCGGTAAGGAGGGCCCCTTTCAGTTTCCGCTCATGCTCACTCGCCGAGCAGGCGCCGCACCCGCTCCTGCCCCACGGCCAGCAGCAGCGTGGGCAGCCGGGGCCCGGTGTCGCGACCGACCAGCAGGTGGTAGAGCAGGGCGAAGAACGCCCGCTGGGCCGTCTTGATCTCGGCCGGCAGCTCCTTGGGCGTGGCGTCGGCGGAGAACCCGGCCTGCACCTTGGGCACGCCGTACACCAGGTGGGTGAGCCCGTCGAGCGACCAGTGGTCGGCGAGCCCGTCGAGCAGCAGGCGTACGGATTGCTGGGACGCCTCGTCGAGGGACTTCAGCAGGTCGACGTCGGGCTCGTCACGCACGATGGTCCGCTGGTCGGCGGGGACGTGCGTGTTGATCCAGGCCTCGGCCCGGTCGTAGCGCGGCCGTACCTCGTCCAGGGAGCCGAGCGGCTGCTCGGGGTCCAGCTCGGAGAGGATCCGCAGGGCCTGGTCCTCGTGTCCGGCGGTGATGTCGGCGACGGAGGCGAGGGTGCGGTACGGCAGCGGGCGCGCGGTCTTCGGCAGCTCACCGGCGGCGGTGCCCACGGCGCGGGTGTACGCGGCGATGTCGGCCGGCAGGGCGGAGCCGTCGGCGACCTTGGCGGCGAGCTTGTCCCACTCGTCGTAGAGCCGCTGGATCTCCTGGTCGAAGGCGATCTTGAAGGACTGGTTGGGCTTGCGGCGGGCGTAGAGCCAGCGCAGGAGCTGCGGCTCCATGATCTTCAGCGCGTCGGCCGGGGTCGGGACGCCACCGCGGGACGAGGACATCTTGGCCATGCCGGAGATGCCGACGAACGCGTACATGGGCCCGATGGGCTGCTTGCCGCCGAAGATGCCGACGATCTGGCCGCCGACCTGGAACGAGGAGCCGGGCGAGGAGTGGTCGACGCCGCTCGGCTCGAAGATCACGCCCTCGTAGGCCCAGCGCATCGGCCAGTCGACCTTCCAGACCAGCTTGCCGCGGTTGAACTCGCTGAGCCGGACGGTCTCCGCGAAGGCGCACTCGTTGCACGTGTACGCCAGCTCGGTGGTGTCGTCGTCGTAGGAGGTGACCGTGGTCAGGTCCTTGCCGCAGTTGCCGCAGTACGGCTTGTACGGGAAGTAACCGGCGGCGCCGGAGCTGCCGTCGTCCTCGGACGCGGCGCCGGAGCCCTCCTCGGCCTCCAGCTCGGCCTCGTCCACCGGCTTCTGCTGCTGCTTCTTCGGGGCCTTCTTCGTGCGGTACTGGGCGAGGATCGCGTCGATGTCGTTCCGGTGCTTCATGGCGTGCAGGATCTGCTCGCGGTAGGCGCCGGAGGTGTACTGCTCGGTCTGGCTGATCCCGTCGAACTCGACGCCCAGCTGGGCGAGCGACTCGATCATCGCGGCCTTGAAGTGCTCGGCCCAGTTCGGGTACGACGATCCGCGCGGCGCCGGGACGGAGGTCAGCGGCTTGCCGATGTGCTCGGCCCAGGACTCGTCGATGCCCGCGACGCCGGCCGGGACCTTGCGGTAGCGGTCGTAGTCGTCCCAGGAGATCAGGTGGCGGACCTGGTGGCCGCGGCGGCGGATCTCGTCGGCGACGAGGTGCGGGGTCATGACCTCGCGGAGGTTCCCGAGGTGAATCGGGCCGGAGGGGGAGAGTCCGGACGCGACGACGACCGGTTTGCCCGGGGCCCGGCGCTCCGACTCCTCGATGACCTCATCCGCGAAACGGGAGACCCAGTCGGTGGTCTCGGTGCTCTGAGCCACGATCGGCACGTCCTTCTTTCTGAACGGGGTGACACTCCATTCTCACAGACCGGATCGCGCCCGGGAAAACGGCTTTACCCCCCGTGGGATACTGGGTGGGTCTATCCATCCCCACGAGGAGAACGGCACCCCTACCTATGGCCTCGGTCACGTCCCTCAGCGACAACGTCCAGCAGCACCTCGCGACCGCTCTCTCGGCCACCCTGCCGGAGGCCGCCGGCGCGGACCCGCTGCTGCGACGAAGCGACCGGGCCGACTTCCAGGCCAACGGCATCCTGGCCCTGGCCAAGAAGGCGAAGGCGAACCCCCGGGAGCTGGCGACGCGGGTCGTCTCCCAGGTGGTGACGGGTGACGTGATCCAGGACGTCGAGGTCTCCGGCCCCGGCTTCCTCAACATCACGATCGCGGACAAGGCGATCACCGAGAACCTGGCCGCGCGGTACGCGGACGACACCGGCCGCCTCGGCGTGCCGTACGCCGAGCAGCCGGGCACGACGGTGATCGACTACGCCCAGCCGAACGTGGCGAAGGAGATGCACGTCGGCCACCTGCGGTCCGCGGTGATCGGCGACTCGGTCGTCCAGCTGCTGGAGTTCACCGGCGAGAACGTGGTCCGGCGTCACCACATCGGCGACTGGGGCACCCAGTTCGGCATGCTGATCCAGTACCTGGACGAGCACCCGCACGAGCTGGACCACAAGGCCGCCGAGGTGACCGGCGAGGAGGCGATGTCGAACCTCGACCGCCTCTACAAGGCCGCGCGCAAGCTCTTCGACTCCGACGAGGAGTTCAAGACGCGGGCCCGCCGCCGGGTGGTGGACCTCCAGGCGGGGGACGCGCACACGCTCGCGATGTGGCAGAAGTTCGTGGACGAGTCGAAGATCTACTTCTTCTCCGTCTTCGAGAAGCTGGACATGGAGATCCGGGACCCCGACATCGTCGGCGAGTCCGGTTACAACGACATGCTGGCGGAGACCTGCCGCCTCCTGGAGGAGTCGGGCGTCGCGGTCCGCTCCGAGGGCGCCCTCTGCGTCTTCTTCGAGGACATCAAGGGCCCGGACGGCAACCCGGTCCCGCTGATCGTGCAGAAGTCGGACGGCGGCTACGGCTACGCGGCCACCGACCTCTCCGCGATCCGCGACCGCGTCTTCAACCTCAAGGCGAACACCCTCCTTTACGTGGTGGACGCCCGCCAGGCCCTGCACTTCCGGATGGTCTTCGAGACGGCCCGCCGCGCCGGCTGGCTGAACGAGGACGTGACGGCGGTGCAGCTGGCCTTCGGCACGGTCCTCGGCAAGGACGGCAAGCCGTTCAAGACGCGTGAGGGCGAGACGGTCCGCCTGGTCGACCTGCTGGACGAGGCGATCGACCGCGCCTCGGCCGTGGTCCGGGAGAAGGCGCAGGACCTCTCCGAGGAGGAGATCGCCGAGCGGGGCGCCCAGGTGGGCATCGGCGCGGTGAAGTACGCGGACCTGTCGACGTCGGCGAACCGGGACTACAAGTTCGACCTGGACCAGATGGTCTCGCTGAACGGCGACACGTCCGTCTACCTCCAGTACGCCTACGCCCGTATCCGGTCGATCCTCCGCAAGGCCGGCGAGGTCCGCCCGGCCGCCCACCCGGAGCTGGCCCTGGCCGACGCCGAGCGCGCCCTCGGCCTCCACCTGGACTCCTTCGCGGAGACGGTCCGGGAGGCGGCCACGGAGTACGCCCCGCACAAGCTGGCGGCGTACCTGTACCAGCTGGCCTCCCTGTACACGTCGTTCTACGACAAGTGCCCGGTCCTGCGCGCCGAGACCCCGGCCCAGGTGGAGAACCGCCTCTTCCTGTGCGACATCACGGCCCGCACCCTCCACCAGGGCATGGCCCTGCTCGGCATCAGGACGCCCGAGAAGCTCTGACCGAGCGACGCAGCACGGCACCGACGGCCCGCCCTCATCCCGGGGGCGGGCCGTCGTCGTCCGTGTGGTCGGCGAGGAGTTCGCGGGTACGCCGGACCAGGGCCTGCCGTACGGAGTCCGGGGCGAGGACGCGCAACGGGGTGGCGAGGCCCAGCAGGTACCGGGCGAGTCTGTCCGGGTCGGGGCCGCCGATGTCCACGAGCGTGGCGTCCGGGCCGTCGGGGCGGTGGGTGCCCACGGTGGCGGGTACGACCCGCAGCGCGTCGGCCAGGGGCAGCGGGAGGCGGATGGTGGCGGACAGCGGATAGGGGCCGTTGGCGGTGTTGCGGGAGACCAGCTGTGCCGGGTCGGGCGGGTCGGTGATCTCCGCCGGCTGCCCGGTGGGCTGGAGCCGCTCGACGCGGTCGGCGCGGAAGGTCCGCCAGCCGCGTGCCGCGTCCCGGGCGACGAAGTACCAGCGCCGTCCGGTGTGGACGAGCCGGTACGGATCGACGTCGCGGACCGTGTGCCGGCCCTGCCCGTCGCGGTACGACAGCCGGGCGCGCTCGCCGCGCCGGCAGGCGGCGGCCAGCTCCAGCAGCATGCCGGGCCGGAGCTGCGGCTCCTCGGGCCAGGGCAGCCGTACCAGGGCGTCGTCCCACTCCCCGAGCCGCTCGGCGATCCGGGGCGGCAGCACCTGGCGCAGCTTCAGCAGCGCCGACAGCGCGGCCTGGTCCCCGCCGAGGGCTCCGTCGAGCGCCGCGCCCCGCAGCCCCACGGCCACGGCGAGCGCCTCCTCGTCGTCCAGGATCAGCGGCGGCACGCGCGTGCCGGCCCGGAGCCGGTAACCGCCCCAGGGTCCGGCCTCGGAGTCGACGGTGTACCCGAGTTCCCGCAGCCGCGCGATGTCCCGCCGCACGGTGCGGTCGGTGACGGCCATCCGGTCGGCCAGCTCGGCGCAGGTCCAGGAGGGCCGGGCGGCGAGCAGCGAGAGCAGGCGCAGCAGGCGGGCGGAGGCACTGAGCACGGGGGAAGTTTTCCACACGGGTGGGGCGCGACCAGGACCGAATCTGTCCGGGTCACGCCCTACGGTCCTCCCATGACCACGGAGACCACTTCCGCCACACCCACGTTCCGCTACGCCGCCGTCACCTTCGACTGCGCGGACCCCGTCGAACTGTCCCGTTTCTACGGCGAGATGTTCGGCCTGTCCGTCGCCTACTCCTCCGACGACTTCGTCTTCCTCACCGGCAAGGACGGCACGGCGGGACTCGGCTTCCACCGCCTCCCCGACTACCGCCGCCCCACCTGGCCGGACCCCGCCCAGGAGAAGCAGGCCCACATCGAGGTGGGTGTGGACGACCTGGACGAGGCCGAGGCCCACCTGCTCGCCCTGGGCGCGACCAAGCCGGAGCCGCAGCCGCAGCCGGACCGGTGGCGGGTGCTGCTGGACCCGGCGGGACACCCGTTCTGCATCACGACGCTGGTCTGACCCCGGACACGGGCGGCCGAGCGGGGCCGAGGGCAACGAACCAGCAGGTCAAGGGCGTTGTCAGTGGCCGGCCCTACAGTCACGGGTATGGCGACTCTTCCCAACCCGCTGCCCAGGCTGGCCACCGACCCCAGTGGGCGTTCCCTGGGGCTTCAACTGCCGCCCGGCAGGCTGGTAGACGAGACGGACAACGGCCGCTGGCACGAGCCCTTGCTGTGGCTGGCGGACAAGCCCGCCGCGCCGGGCACGTGGAGGGTGCTCGGCGCTCCGGCCAGACGTATCGGGCTGTTGCCGGTGCTCATGGATGTGGGCGGGGCCATGGCCGGGCCGGAGGAGTGGGAGCTGAGCCCGGGGCTCATGTCGTACCCGGGGGATCACGACGCCGAGGAGGTCCTCGCGGAGTACTGGGAGGAGGAGATCGGGGAGGAAGAGGAGGGCATCGAGCCGTTCGGGAGCGGCTGGCCGGGGCTCGCCGGCGCCCGCCCCCTCGCCGCCGATCCGGACAGCCGGGCCGCTCAGGTCGCGGATGTGCTGACGGACGGTACGCGGCCCTGGCTGAAGGAGCCGCGTCTCGCGCTGGTTCCGGCCCGCAGGTCCGCCGACATACCGGCGGTGATCGGGTGGCCGGGGCCGCTGAACTACGACAGCGACGTGGCCCGGCTCTCCGCGGTACTGCGCTCCTGGGAGGACCGCTTCGGCACACGCGTCACGGCGCTCGGCTACGACACGCTGGCCGTGTCGGTCGCGGCCCCGCCGACCAGCACGGCGGAGGCCGAGGCGGTGGCGGTGGAGCACTTCGCCTTCTGTCCGACGGACGGCACCACGACGTTGCGGGGGTACGCCGAGGGGCTGGTCGGCGCCACGAGTTGGTCCTTCTGGTGGGACTGACCCGGAGGCGTCAGTTCGCCTCCGAGGCCGGTTGCCACTTCTCGCCGCCGAGGGGGAAGGCGTACGCGGGCCGTCCGTTGTTGCCGCTGGTGCGGAACGGGCGGCCGGCGTCGTCGACCACCAGCGTGCCGTGCCGGTCCCCGCTGGACCAGGACAGCTCCAGGTACCAGCTGACGTCGTACGCGGACGCGTCGGCGGTGACGTGGAAGACCTCGGGGTCCGACCGGCTCACCTTGAACGGGAAGTTCTGGTGTCCGGCCTCCGGTACGGGGGCGGGGCGCATCGCGTCCAGGGCGACGGTGAAGGCGCGGGTCGGTACGCCGCCGCCGCAGCCGACGCCGGGGTAGCCCATGGCGTAGTCGTTCCAGGCGAGCGGGGTCCGCTTGCCCGCCATCCGCACGGACAGCTTCTCCAGCACGACCGTCTCGCTGCCGGTGCCCTGCACGGTGAAGGTGACGTACTGCTCCCCGGCCGAGACCGCCTGGTGCACGTCGACCCAGGCGGGCGCGTCCTGCTCCAGCGGGGGCGGCGCGACGGCGGCGGGCTGCCGGTCGATCAGGTAGTGCTGGGAGCAGGGGCTCTGCCAGGCGAAGGGGTGCGTGGTGACCGTGAGGGGCGGGGCCGCCGCCATGGCCGCTCCCTCGGTCGCGGACGCGCGTGGCCTGTCCTTTGGTGTGCCGGTGGTGCGGGTGGCGGGGACCTTGGCGGAGGGGGAGGCCGAGCGGGTGGCGGACCGACGCGGCGTGGGGCTCCCGGCCGTCGCCGTGGGCGGACCGCCGGCCCGGGCGGCGGACTCCACGGTGGCCGTGGTGCCCTTGCCGTCCTGCTGTCCGTCGCCGGCGGGCAGGTTGAGGGCGACCGCCACACCGCCGAGCAGCGCGGTGACGGTGAGGGCGGAGAGGAGAACGAGCCGCCGGCGCCGGGGACGGGCCGGTGTCGCCGGCTCCGGCGGCGACTCGGCCACCGGCTCCTGCGCCGCCTCCTCCCCCACCGCTGCCCGTTCCTCTGCCGTGGGCGCCTGCGCCTGCCGTACCGGCGGTGGCTCCTTCCGCCCCCGTCCCGCATCCGCCAGCACCCACCGCCGGTGCAGCTCGACGAGTTCCTCCGGTGTGGCCCTGCACAGCCGGGCCAGCCGCTCCACGGGCGCGTAGTCCGCCGGTACGGCGTCCCCGTTGCAGTACCGGTGGAGCGTCGAGGTGCTCATGTGGAGCCGCTTGGCGAGCGTGCCGTAGCTGTGCCCGGAGCGGTTCTTCAGCTCCCGCAGCAGCTCGGCGAAAGCGCTCCCAGAAGTGCCGTCCGACATCGTTTCCCCTTCCCCCTCGTCCCAGCCCGGCATTCCAGGCAGGGGTCGTTCCCGCAGGTCAGAGCCGGTGTGAGCGTTCCAGCGTCCCGGATGGCCGTCGGGTGCTGGCGACCGGGACGGGCGGGCCCACAGGCTGTGGTCATCCAAGCACGACGACCGGCTCAGCCCGAAAGAGGACTTGCCATGCGTATGCGCCATATCCGTCTGTTCGCCGCCACCGGCACCGCCGTCGCCGCCCTCGCGCTCACGGCGTGCGGCAACGGGACGGGGACCGAGGACGAGGGCGCCTCCCGGCCGGCGGCGACGGCGGACACACCCGCGTCGAAGACGCCGAAGGCCGGCACCGAAGGCACCGGCGGCCGGGCCGCGAACGGCACGCCCGTGGCCCGTACCCACACACCCGGTACCCGTCCGAGCGCGGCCCCCGGCCACAGCGGTGGGAGCACCCGGACCGGAAGCCCGGTGGTGCTGTGCAACGGCGCCAACACCACCGTCACCGCCCAGCCGCTCAGCCGTCCCCTCAACCACATGCTGATCACCGTGAAGAACACGGGCGGCAAGACGTGCGAGCTGCCGTACTACCCGGTGCTCCGCTTCGACCAGATGCAGTGGGTGCCGCAGGCGGACAAGGAGACCCAGCCGCAGGCCGTGGTCAGCCTGGCGCCCGGCGAGTCGGGGTACGCGGGCGTGCTGCTGTCGGCCGCCGACGGCAGCGGCACCGGCGGAATGACCGCCCACAAGCTGACGGTGGCCTTCCAGGGCCTCACCCCGAACAGCAGCGGCGGCCCGTCCGCGACCCCGTCCCTGCCCGCCAAGGGCGTCTACTACGACAGCGCGCTGAAGGTGACGTACTGGCGGCAGGACCTGGACGCCATCAGCAGCTGGTGAACGGGCTAGCGCAGCTTCTGGGCCACCTCGGTGGCCCAGTAGGTGAGGATGTTCCGCGCGCCGGCCCGCTTGATGCCGGTGAGGGTCTCGAAGATGGCCCGGTCCCGGTCGAGCCAGCCCTTCTCGGCGGCGGCCTCGATCATCGCGTACTCGCCGGAGATCTGGTAGGCGGCGACGGGCACGTCCACGGCGTCCGCGACCCGGGCGAGGATGTCGAGGTAGGGGCCGGCCGGCTTGACCATCACCATGTCGGCGCCCTCGGCGACGTCCAGCTCCAGCTCGCGCAGGGACTCGCGCCAGTTGGCGGGATCCTGCTGGTAGGTCTTGCGGTCGCCCTGGAGGGAGGAGGCGACGGCCTCGCGGAAGGGGCCGTAGAAGGCGGAGGAGTACTTGGCGGTGTAGGCGAGGATGGCGACGTCCTCACGGCCGATCTGGTCGAGGGCGTCGCGGACGACGCCGATCTGACCGTCCATCATGCCGCTCGGGCCGACGACGTGGGCGCCGGCGTCGGCCTGCACCTGCGCCATCTCGGCGTACCGCTCCAGGGTGGCGTCGTTGTCGACGCGGCCCTCGGCGTCCAGCACCCCGCAGTGCCCGTGGTCGGTGAACTCGTCCAGGCACAGGTCGGACATGACGAGCAGGTCGTCGCCGACCTCGGCGCGGACGTCCCGCAGGGCGACCTGGAGGATCCCGTCCGGGTCGGTGCCGCAGGTGCCGAGGGCGTCCTTCTTCCCGTCCTCCGGCACACCGAACAGCATGATCCCGGAGATCCCGGCCTCCACGGCCTCCAGCGCGGCCTTCTTCAGGCTGTCCCGCGTGTGCTGCACGACCCCGGGCATCGCCCCGATCGGCACCGGCTCACTGACGCCCTCCCGGACGAACGCCGGAAGGATGAAGTCGGCGGGGTGCAGCCGGGTCTCGGCGACCATGCGGCGCATGACGGGGGTGGTGCGCAGCCGGCGGGGACGCGTACCGGGAAAGGATCCGTACTTCGTCATGCCCTCTACGCTACGCCCGCCCCAGGTGGACCTTTGCCGACGTGCTGTCGGCCCGGCGGAGGGCGGCTCACGGCAGTCGTGGTCGTTCAGCGCTCGTCGATTTCGGCGAGGATCCGGTCGACCACCTCGCCGTGGCCACGCGGTGCCCGGGCGCGGAACTCCATCAGGCGACGGGCCGCACCGAGCGGCACCTGCGCCGCGCCTCTGTCCGCCACACCGCTTTCGACCGCCCGCAGACCCCAGTACTGGTTGAAGGCGAGGGGCTCGGCGATCGCGGCGTCGACCAGCGGTCCCAGGGCCCCCTGCTCGGGCAGCGCGTACAGGCGTGCGTAGGCCGCCAGACGCATCCCGGCGTCCTGGGAGGCAAGCAGCCCCTGGGCGTCGAAAGCGGGCACTCGTTGTGCCGCACGCACCATGCGGGCGAAGATCCTGTCCATGCGCTGGGTCCGGGCACGGCTGCCCGGCTGTTCGAGGCGTACGTTCACATACTCGGCGGCCAATTCCCTGACCGTGTCCCAGGCCGCGCCGTCATCGGCGTTCCCGTCGGGCGCGTCACCGACGAGTGCGGCATTCGCCGTCCGCTGGACATCCTCGATGCGACGTTCCATGTCGCGGAACTCGATTCTGGCGAAGCCCGGCACCTCGATGCTGCGGAACAACTCTCCGAGCCACGGCACCACGGCGATCGCCAACAGCATCACCACGATGCCGTCGATCTTCAGCCCGGGCGCCACCATGTGCAGAATCGCGGCCCCCACCCCGGCACAGGTCACCAGCAGCCCGACGGCATGGCCGCGTAACCGGGGGGTGCCCTCCTCAGAACGCCGTTGGCGATCTCCCCCACCCATACCGACCAGCATGGCAGAACCGCGGTGGCCGGGGGAGCTGTCCGGGCGCTCACAGCCGTACACCTGTGAGCCGACGGATCCGAGAAGTGTGGCGGAGTGCCCCGTCACGGAGCACTCCGCCACGCCTCACGTCGTCGTACGACGTCTCCGCGCTCCCGGCCGCCGCTCGCTCGGCCGGGTCACCGGATCCCCGGCCTCCAGCGCGGCAGCCCGCCGCTTCATGCCGAAGTCGGCCAGGGCCTCGGCCAGCTTGTGCACGGACGGCTCCGGAGCCATCACGTCCACCCGGAGACCGTGCTCCTCCGCCGTCTTCGCCGTGGCCGGGCCGATGCAGGCGATCACCGTCACGTTGTGCGGCTTGCCCGCGATGCCGACCAGGTTGCGGACCGTGGACGAGGACGTGAAGAGGACCGCGTCGAAGCCGCCGCCCTTGATCGCCTCGCGGGTCTCCGCCGGGGGCGGCGAGGCGCGGACGGTGCGGTAGGCCGTGACGTCGTCGACCTCCCAGCCCAGCTCGATCAGGCCGGCGACCAGGGTCTCGGTCGCGATGTCGGCGCGGGGCAGGAAGACGCGGTCGATCGGGTCGAAGACCGGGTCGTAGGGGGGCCAGTCCTCCAGGAGGCCGGCCGCCGACTGCTCGCCGCTCGGCACCAGGTCCGGCTTCACGCCGAAGGCGATCAGGGCCTTCGCCGTCTGCTCGCCCACCGCGGCCACCTTGATGCCCGCGAAGGCACGGGCGTCGAGGCCGTACTCCTCGAACTTCTCGCGGACGGCCTTCACCGCGTTGACGGAGGTGAAGGCGATCCACTCGTAGCGGCCCGTCACCAGGCCCTTGACCGCGCGTTCCATCTGCTGCGGGGTGCGCGGGGGCTCCACCGCGATCGTCGGGACCTCGTGCGGCACCGCGCCGTAGGAGCGCAGCTGGTCCGAGAGCGACGCCGCCTGCTCCTTCGTCCGCGGTACGAGCACCTTCCAGCCGAACAGCGGCTTGGACTCGAACCACGACAGCTGGTCGCGCCGGTCGGCGGCGGAACGCTCGCCGACCACGGCTATCACCGGCCGGCCGCCGTCGGGCGACGGGAGGACCTTGGCCTGCTTCAGGGTCTGCGCGATCGTGCCGAGGGTCGCCGTCCAGGTGCGCTGGCGGGTCGTCGTACCGGCGATCGTCACCGTGAGGGGGGTGTCGGGCTTGCGGCCCGCCGAGACCAGCTCGCCGGCCGCGGCGGCGACCGAGTCCAGGGTCGTCGAGACGACGACCGTGCCGTCCGACGCGCCGACCTCCGTCCAGCAGCGGTCCGAGGCGGTGCGGGCGTCCACGAACCGGACGTCCGCGCCCTCGGAGCCCCGCAGCGGCACACCGGCGTACGCGGGCACGCCGACCGCCGCCGCCACACCGGGGACGACCTCGAAGGGCACCCCGGCGGCGGCGCAGGCGAGCATTTCCTCCGCCGCGCACGTATCAAGTCCCGGGTCCCCGGACACGGCACGGACGACCCGCCTGCCGCCCCGCGCGGCCTCCATGACAAGATGAGCGGCATCCCGGGCAGCAGCCGGGACAGCCACGGGTGTTGACGTGCCGTCAACGACCGTCAGCTGGGGCGTGCCTGTGCCCGGCGGGGACACCGCAGAGGAGTCCGCGTCCGTCTGCACCACGGAGACGCCCTGCCGCGCGTGCGTCCGGATCACGTCGAGCACCTCGTGCTCGGCGACCAGGACGTCCGCGTTCGACAGCGCCTCCACGGCGCGCAGAGTCAGCAGTCCCGGATCTCCGGGTCCGGCACCGAGGAAGGTGACGTGCCCGTGTTCAGGACCGGCGGCAGGAAGGGCGGTGGGGCTCACTGTGCTCGCTCCCCCATCAGACCGGCCGCGCCCTGGGCGAGCATCTCGGTGGCGAGTTCGCGACCGAGTGCCGTCGCCTGGTCGTGCGTCTGGGGCACGGGACCGGTGGTGGACAGCTGCACCATGCGAGTGCCGTCGGTCGTGCCGACGACGCCGCGCAGGCGCATTTCCTTGACAATCTGCCCGTCGGCCAGAAGGTCGGCCAGCGCGCCCACAGGTGCGCTGCAACCGGCCTCCAGGGCGGCGAGCAGTGACCGCTCGGCGGTGACGGCGGCCCGTGTGAACGGGTCGTCCAGCTCACCGAGCGCGGCGATGAGGTCCGCGTTGTCCGCGGCGCACTCGATCGCCAGGGCCCCCTGGCCGGGGGCGGGCAGAACCGTGTCGACCGACAGGAAGTCGGTCACCTCGTCGATCCGGCCGATCCGGTTGAGGCCGGCGGCGGCCAGCACGACCGCGTCCAGTTCGCCGTCGTGGACGTACCGGATGCGGGTGTCGACGTTGCCGCGGATCGGGACCGTCTCGATGTCCAGGCCGTGGGCGCGGGCGTACGCGTTCAGCTGCGCCATGCGACGCGGCGAACCGGTGCCGATGCGGGCTCCGCGCGGCAGGTCGGTGAACTTCAGCGCGTCCCGCGCGACGATCACGTCCCGCGGGTCCTCGCGCACCGGTACGGCGGCCAGGACCAGTTCCTCGGGCTGCGCGGTCGGCAGGTCCTTGAGCGAATGAACCGCGAAGTCCACCTCGCCCTTCAGCAGCGCGTCGCGCAGCGCCGTGACGAACACGCCGGTGCCGCCGATCTGCGCGAGCGCCTCCCGGGAGACATCGCCGTACGTGGTGATCTCGACCAGCTCGACGGGCCGCCCGGTCACCTGGCGGACGGCCTCTGCCACCTGCCCGGACTGGGCCATGGCGAGCTTGCTCCGCCTGGTCCCGAGCCGCAGTGCCTTCTCACTCATGCTGGCCCTCGGTTCTTGTTCTCTGTGCTGTCCCCGGCCCGGGAGACGGCGGCCACCGTCTCGGGGTCGAGGTCGAACAGGGTGCGCAGCGCGTCCGCGTACCCGGCGCCGCCGGGCTCGGCCGCGAGCTGCTTGACCCGTACGGTCGGCGCGTGCAGCAGCTTGTCGACGACCCGGTGCACGGCCTGGCGGATCTCGCCGCGCTGGCGTTCGTCCAGGTCGGGCAGGCGGCCGTCGAGCCGCGCGATCTCACTGGCGACGACGTCGGCGGCCATGCTGCGCAGCGCGACCACGGTCGGCGTGATGTGCGCCGCCCGCTGTGCCGCGCCGAAGGCGGCGACCTCGTCGGAGACGATACGCCGGACCTGGTCCACGTCGGCCGCCATCGGCGCGTCGGCGGACGCCTCCGCCAGCGACTCGATGTCGACCAGGCGGACCCCGGCCAGCCGGTGCACGGCCGCGTCGATGTCGCGGGGCATGGCGAGGTCGAGGAGGAAGACGGAGGGCGCCGGGCGCTCGGCGACCGGCTCCGGCCTGCGCCGCTCGGGGATCCGGCCGACGGTGGCGACGGTCGCGGCGAGCGCGGTGATCAGCTCGGCGTCCGCCTCGGGTGTACGGCGCTCCCGGCGGTCGATCGTGCCTCCGGCGACCCAGGCCGCGTGCTGCTCCAGGGTGGCCGCGTCCATGCCGGCCACGGCGGCCTCGCCCATGACGGAGAAGCCGGGCTGTACGGCGGCCAGGTCCAGCGGGCAGTTCTCGTCGGCGGCGGCCGCCAGCGGGGCCTTGGCCTGGGCGGGCGTACGAGCGGTGTCGGCGATCTCGGCGGCGGGGGCGCCGGTGCGGCCCTCGACCGCCTGCGCGACCGCCTCCGCCGTGAGCACCAGTCCCGTCGCCCCGGTACAGGAGACGACGACGTCGGCACGTGTCAGCTCGGCGGCCACCGCGTCCATGCGCACCGCGCGGGCGGTCACGCCGGCGGTGTCCTCACCGTCCGTCAAGATCTGGGCGAGCCGCTCGGCGCGCTCGAAGGTGCGGTTGGCGACGACGACCTCGGCGACCCCGGCGCGGGCGAGCGTCGCGGCGGCCAGGGACGACATCGATCCGGCGCCGATGACCAGCGCGGTGCGGCCCAGGGCCCACTCGCGCACGTCACCGCCCGCGGCCAGCTGCTCCAGGCCGAAGGTGACCAGGGACTGGCCGGCACGGTCGATGCCGGTCTCGGAGTGGGCGCGCTTGCCGACCCGCAGGGCCTGCTGGAACAGGTCGTTCAACAGCTTGCCGGCGGTGTGCAGCTCCTGGGCGCGGGCCAGGGAGTCCTTGATCTGGCCGAGGATCTGGCCCTCGCCGACGACCATCGAGTCCAGGCCGCAGGCCACCGAGAACAGGTGGTGGACGGCCCGGTCCTCGTAGTGGACGTACAGGTACGGGGTCAGTTCCTCCAGGCCGACGCCGCTGTGCTGGGCGAGCAGCGTGGACAACTCGGCGACACCGGCGTGGAACTTGTCGACGTCGGCGTACAGCTCGATGCGGTTGCAGGTGGCGAGCACCGCGGCCTCGGTGGCGGGCTCCGCGGCGACCGTGTCCTGGAGCAGCTTGGTCTGGGCGTCCACGCTCAGCGCGGCCCGCTCCAGCACGCTGACCGGGGCGCTGCGGTGGCTGAGGCCCACGACGAGGAGGCTCATGCCGGCATCACGGCGGGGACGTCCCCGTCGGGCCCCTGGTCGGCGGAGGTGTCGCGGGTGGTGGCGGCGGGCAGCGCGCCGTCTCCCGCGGCGGTCTCCTCGCCGGCCTTGCGCTGCTCGTGGAAGGCGAGGATCTGCAGCTCGATGGAGAGGTCGACCTTGCGCACGTCGACGCCGTCCGGGACGGACAGCACGGTCGGCGCGAAGTTCAGGATGGAGGTCACGCCGGCGGCCACGAGCCGGTCGCAGACCTGCTGGGCGGCGCCGGCGGGGGTGGCGATGACGCCGATGGAGACCCCGTTGTCCTTGATGATCTTCTCGAGGTCGTCGGTGTGCTGCACCGGGATGCCCGCGACCGGCTTGCCGGCCATCGCCGGGTCGGCGTCGATGAGCGCGGCGACCCGGAAGCCACGGGAGGCGAAACCGCCGTAGTTGGCGAGCGCGGCGCCGAGGTTGCCGATACCGACGATCACAACCGGCCAGTCCTGGGTCAGGCCGAGTTCGCGGGAGATCTGGTAGACGAGATACTCCACGTCGTAGCCGACACCGCGCGTTCCGTAGGAGCCCAGGTACGAGAAGTCCTTGCGCAGCTTCGCGGAGTTGACCCCCGCCGCCGCGGCCAGCTCCTCGGAGGAGACCGTGGGCACCGAGCGCTCCGACAGCGCGGTCAGGGCTCGGAGGTACAGCGGAAGCCGGGCGACGGTGGCCTCGGGAATCCCTCGGCTACGGGTCGCCGGTCGGTGTGTTCGGCCAGTTGCCACGGTGCTCCTGCGGGTAGAGCGGGGCTGCAGGCGGTCATACGTCCCCAGACCGCCCCGTCGACAGCAGGCTATGTCTTTGTGAACGCGTGCACAAAGATGGTGTCCGATTTGCCCGGCAGAAGTGACCGGGGTCACGCGGGTTTCGCGCCCTCGGCGGGAACCGGCGCATACGCACAGGCGTTCCTTCGTTACTGGGGGCAAAACCGCACACACTCCTCACGAATCCCGCCCCCGAGACCAAACCGCCGTCGATCCTAAGCGACTTTCCGGCCAGTTTGGACTAGTCGGTCAGTGCACGGCGCAGCCGTTCCTCGTTCACGCGCCAGAAGGTGTGCTGTTCACCGTCGATGAGTACGACGGGGATCTGCTCCCAGTAGCGGTCGTGGAGTTCCCGGTCCTCGGTGATGTCCTTCGGCTCCCACGGCACGCCGAGGTCGCCGCACACCTTCTCGATCACCACCTGGGCGTCGTCGCACAGATGACAGCCGGGCTTGCGGATGAGCGTGACCAGCCGCGCGCGCGGCTCGGCCCTGCGTCGGAAAAGGGGACTCATACCGGCCATTCTCGCCCTGCCCGCGTCCGTTCCGGATCGGATTCCGGATCGCTTCCTTAACGGCCGGGTCGCAGAGAGTTCACACCGCGCCAACCCGGCGACGCCGGAACCACCGAACAGACTGGCTATGCTCACGTCATGGCCGCTCTCGGATGGCTCACTCCCCGTAGGCGCTCCGCCACGGCGCGGAGCGTGTTGGCAGGCGAGGCCTCGGCGGAGGCCGCCCGCAAGTCCTCGCAGGAGGCGCAGCAGGCCCCGCGCGCCACGCCGGAGGAACCTCAGTTCCCGGTGATCGGCGACGACCGGGCCGCCGCCTTCTTCGACCTCGACAACACGGTCATGCAGGGCGCCGCGCTGTTCCACTTCGGCCGGGGACTGTACAAGCGGAAGTTCTTCGAGACCCGCGACCTGGCCAGGTTCGCCTGGCAGCAGGCGTGGTTCCGGCTGGCCGGGGTCGAGGACCCCGAGCACATGCAGGACGCCCGCGACTCGGCCCTGTCGATCGTCAAGGGCCACCGGGTCGCCGAGCTGGAGTCGATCGGCGAGGAGATCTACGACGAGTACATGGCCGACCGGATCTGGCCCGGCACCCGCGCCCTCGCCCAGGCCCACCTGGACGCCGGCCAGAAGGTGTGGCTGGTCACCGCGGCCCCGGTCGAGATCGCCCAGGTGATCGCCCGCCGCCTCGGTCTGACCGGCGCGCTCGGCACGGTCGCCGAGTCCGTCGACGGCGTGTACACGGGCAAGCTGGTGGGCGAGCCGCTGCACGGCCCGGCGAAGGCGGAGGCGGTCCGCGCCCTCGCCGCGGCGGAGGGCCTGGACCTCTCCCGCTGCGCCGCCTACAGCGACAGCCACAACGACATCCCCATGCTGTCCCTGGTCGGCCACCCCTACGCCATCAACCCCGACGCCAAGCTCCGCAGGCACGCCCGCGAGAAGGACTGGCGCCTTCGGGACTACCGCACGGGCCGCAAGGCGGCGAAGGTCGGCATCCCGGCGGCGGCGGGCGTCGGCGCGGTCGCCGGCGGCACGGCGGCGGCGATCGCCCTGAGCCGCCGCCGGCGATAGCTCCGCGGACGCTTGAACGCGCTCGTGTACATCACCTCGTTCAACACGCCCCGCACTTCACCGAAACACGCCGTTTTCCGGTCAACAAGCGATCAGCTTATGGAACTTGACCCATCACCAAACGGCCATAGAAGCGACGCAATCGATGATTTGAGCAACTCGGTGTAGCAGCGCCTGTACGAAGCGTTATTCTCCTCAGACGCAAACCGGTACCCCTCCGTCGCCACGACGGGTGAACGGTCCCGCACTGCACGTGATGGAAGCTCTGCCTCTGGGAGTCCCGTGTACCCACACGTCGGGGTTGACGCCTCGGGCCTGGCTACGCTGCGCGCAACGGTCGCGACGGTCAAAGAGACGCTGCGCGGCTTCGTCCCCACCGCGTACGCCGTCCCCGCCTTCGCCGCCGCCGCGCCCGCGGGCCCGTGCTACGCACTGGCCGACGGCAGCGCCGCCGTCGGCAGACGAGGGCGTGCCACCGGCGCGGCCACCGCCCGCCGCCCGGCCGCCGACAGCGACAGCGCCCGCATGATGGACCTGGTCGAACGCGCCCAGGCGGGGGAGGCCGAGGCCTTCGGGCGCCTCTACGACCAGTACAGCGACACCGTCTACCGGTACATCTACTACCGCGTCGGCGGCCGCGCGACCGCCGAGGACCTCACCAGCGAGACCTTTCTGCGGGCGCTCAGAAGGATCGGCACCTTCACCTGGCAGGGCCGCGACTTCGGCGCCTGGCTGGTCACCATCGCCCGGAACCTGGTCGCCGACCACTTCAAGTCCAGCCGCTTCCGGCTGGAGGTCACCACCGGCGAGATGCTCGACGCCAACGAGGTCGAGCGCTCCCCGGAGGACTCCGTCCTGGAGTCCCTGTCGAACGCCGCCCTGCTCGACGCCGTACGGCGGCTCAACCCGCAGCAGCAGGAGTGCGTGACGCTCCGCTTCCTCCAGGGCCTCTCGGTCGCCGAGACCGCCCGGGTCATGGGCAAGAACGAGGGCGCCATCAAGACCCTCCAGTACCGCGCCGTACGCACCCTCGCCCGGCTGCTCCCGGACGACGCCCGCTGAAGCCGGGTGACCGAAGGCGACACCCAACTCACTTACCGTGAAAGTCCGTTGCCTTTCTGATCCGGTCATCCGCCGTCCGTAACCCAAGTGCCGCGCCAGTCGTTGTGCGGGATACAGGCTCCCTGTGGTCACGTCCTGGCCGACCCCGATCGCTCGATCGTGTGGAAGCGGTCATGGACGTGCAACCCTCAGGACCCCCTGGGGAGTCGACCGTCATGACGAGAGGAGGTGCCGCCAGTGATCGCGAACGTATCGGCGCACCGGCGGGCGAACGCCTTCGCCCAGGCCCTGGAGGAGCAGTCCGACCGGGACACGGCGGCCGAGCAGTCCGAAAGCCCGGCGGGATCGCCGCCGACCACCGAGGAACGCTCCGAGCAGGGCGAGCTGCTGGCCCTGGCGGCCGGTCTCGGCGCGCTGCCCAAGCCGCAGCTCGACCCGGAGGTCAAGGTCGTCCAACGGGCCCAGCTGGTGGCCGCGATGGAGGCCATGCTCCAGGAGGGCACGGGGGCGGCGGACGCGTCGGTACCGGAACAGCGGGCGCACCGCGGCAGGGGCACGCACCGGGCGAGCCCACTGGGCAAGTTCCGCCCGCGCACCAGGCTGACCAAGGGCCTCGCGGCCGGCGGACTCAGCGTGGGCGTGGCCGCCGGGGCGCTCGGCGGGGTCGCCGCCGCCAGCTCCGACGCACTGCCCGGCGACTCGCTGTACGGCCTGAAGCGCGGCATCGAGGACTTCAAGCTCAACTACCTGACCGATGGCGACGACCAGCGCGGCCAGACCTACCTCGACCAGGCCTCCACCCGGCTCAGCGAGGCCCGCCGGCTCCTGGAGCGCGGCCGGGGCGGCCACCTGGACCACGAGTCCATCGGCGAGATCCGCCGCACCCTGTCGGGGATGCAGCACGATGTCACCGAGGGCCACCGCCTGCTCCACGCGGCCTACGAGGCCGACCCGGACTCCCTGGAGCCCATCCAGGCGCTGTCCGCGTTCTCCCGCTCCCACCGCGAGGCGTGGAGCGCGCTCAGCGACAGGCTGCCCGTGCAGCTGGGCGACGTGAAACAGCAGGTGTCCTCGGTCTTCGACGCCATAGACGAAGAGGTCGCCCCGCTGCAGTCCCTGCTCCCGCAGCCGCCGGCCCAGCCCGGCGACGGCAGCCGTCAGGGCGGCTCCGGCTCGGCGTCCACCGGTTCCTCCGGCAGCCACCGGTCGAACCCGCCCGCCTCCGCCGGCAGCACCCCGTCCGCCGGCAAGCACACCGGCACCGGCTCCCCGAGCGGCTCGGCCACCGGCAGCAGCGGCGAGGGCCTCATCGGCGGAGACACGGGCGGCCTGCTCGACCCGCCGAAGACCGGGTCGGAGGGCAGCTCCCCGTCCGCCGGCAAGTCCCCCACGGGCCAGCCGGACGTCACCATCCCCCCGCTCATCCCCGACCTGCTCCCGGGCCTGGGCATCGACGGCGAGGACGCGGACTAGCGGCCTGCGGCCACGGCATCGAGGGCGCCCCTATCCGAGCAGGGGCGCCCTCGATGCCGTACAGGGCAGAACCAGAAGAACGAGGACTCAGAAAGAACGAGGACTCAGAAGAACACCGACCGGCGCTGCACCAACAGCTTGTACAGCGTGTGCTGGATCTGCTCCCGCACCTGGTCGGTCAGGTTGAACATCAGCATCGGATCCTCCGCGGCCTCCGGCGGATACCCGTCCGTCGGGATCGGCTCGCCGAACTGGATCGTCCACTTGGTGGGCAGCGGGATCGCACCCAGCGGCCCCAGCCACGGAAACGTCGGCGTCAGCGGGAAGTACGGGAAACCCAGCACCCGCGCCAGCGTCTTGGCGTTGCCGATCATCGGGTAGATCTCCTCCGCCCCGACGATCGAGCACGGAATGATCGGCGCACCCTGCCGCAGGGCCGTGGAGACGAAGCCGCCCCGGCCGAACCGCTGGAGCTTGTACCGCTCGCTGAAAGGTTTCCCGATGCCCTTGAACCCCTCCGGCATCACCCCGACCAGCTCGCCCTGGCCCAGCAGCCGTTCCGCGTCCTCCGCGCAGGCGAGCGTGTGCCCCAGCTTGCGGGCCAGCTCGTTCACCACGGGCAGCACGAAGACCAGGTCGGCGGCGAGCAGCCGCAGGTGCCGGCCGGCCGGGTGGTGGTCGTGCACCGCCACCTGCATCATCAGGCCGTCCAGCGGCAGCGTGCCGGAGTGGTTGGCGACGATCAGCGCCCCGCCCTTGGCCGGGATGTTCTCGATGCCCTTCACCTCGACCCGGAAGTACTTCTCGTACACCGGCCGCAGCAGCGACATCAGGACCTGGTCGGTCAGCTCCTCGTCGTAACCGAAGTCGTCGACCTCGTAGTCCCCGGTGAGCCGGCGCCGCAGAAAGGCCAGCCCGGCCGCCACCCGCCGCTCCAGGCCGCCGTCCCCGCCGTCCCGGCCGCCACCGGCCTCCGGCGGCTCCTCCGCGCGGCTCACGGGACCGTCCTCCCGCGCCCGCTCCCGGCCCGGCAGGGACTGGACGGCACCGACCTCGCCGCGCCGGCTCCCCGCGCTCCGGCGCCGCGCCGGGCGCTGTGCGGCGCTCCCGCGGGACCGGTCGTCGTCGAACGGAATGACCTTGGCGTCCGCCATCGTTGCCGCTCTCCTCAGTTGGCGCTGTGCGTCTGGGGGTGGCCGCCCGCCCTCGCGGTCAGCGTGGCGAGCCGGTCCACGGCTGCCGTGAGGGTCTCCGGCGGCAGCAGCCCGGGGCCCTGGCCGCGCGCGAAGTCCGCGAAGGTCTCGGCCGTGGTGTAGCGGGGCGTGAAGCCCAGCGTCTCGCGCATCTGGACGGTGTCCACCACCCGCCCGTGGGTGAGCAGCCGGATCTGCTCCGGCGAGAAGTCCGTCATACCGAGCGTACGCACCAGGGAGCCGGCCCAGGTGACCGCGGGCAGCAGCAGCGGCACGGTGGGCCGTCCGAGCCTCCGGGAGCACTGCGAGAGCAGCAGCACGCCGTCCCCGGCGATGTTGAAGGTGCCGCTGTTGAGGGTGCCCCGGCGCGGCTCGTGCGAGGCGATCCGCAGCACCTCGATCACGTCGTCCTCGTGCACGAACTGCAGCCGCGGGTCGTAGCCGAACACGGTCGGCAGGACGGGCAGCGCGAAGTAGGAGGCGAGCGGGGTGTCCGCGGTGGGGCCGAGGATGTTGGCGAACCGCAGCACGCACACGGCGACGTCCGGCCGCCGCCGCGCGAAGCCGCGCACGTACCCCTCCACCTCGACGGCGTCCTTCGCGAAGCCGCCGCTGGGCAGCGACTTGGGCGGGGTGGTCTCGGTGAACACGGCCGGATCGCGCGGCGCGGAGCCGTAGACGTTCGTGCTGGACTTCACCACCAGCCGCCGCACGGCCGGCGACTTCTGGCAGGCACCGAGCAGCTGCATGGTGCCGATGACGTTGGTCTCCTTGACCGTGGCCCGGCTGCCGCCGCCCAGGGCCGTACCGGTCACGTCCATGTGGACGACCGTGTCGGCGCCGGTCTCGGCGAGCACACGGGCGATGGTCGGCTGCCGGATGTCGGCCTGGATGAAGTCGGCTCCGCCCAGATGGTGTGCCGGGGGCACCGCGTCCACCGCGATGACACGGTCGACCTCCGGGTCCCGCTGGATCCGCCGCACGAACCGGCCGCCCAGCTGCCGGGCCACTCCGGTGACGAGCACGATCCTTCCCAAGATCAGCGCCTTCCTTCCCGCGTAACCGGTATCCCGCGTTCCCCGTGTGCGGCCAACCTAGCCGGTCGGTGTTGCGCTGTGATGACCCCAGATGCACCTGGCGACGGAATTTCCCCCATCGGTATATGCCTGTGGCCCCCCACCACTGCTGGTGGGGGGCCACAGGGCCACACTCTCGCGGCGCCGCTTACGGATCACCCCCGCTTGCGCGGGGACCGCACTACTTCTTGTTACGACGCTGAACGCGCGTGCGCTTGAGCAGCTTGCGGTGCTTCTTCTTGGCCATCCGCTTGCGCCGCTTCTTGATAACAGAGCCCACGACTACCCTCGCTCACTTCTCATGTCTCGGTTGTTTGGGCGCCATGGGCCCACACGACCTACGAGGGGCTAGCCTACCCAACCGAGCGCCGAGGTCGTAATCGAGGGGGCACCCCCGGGTCACCCGGGGGTGGTCGTCAGGCCGTCTCCACCCCCACATAGCTGTCGCGGAGGTACTCGTGTACCGCTTGCTCCGGGACGCGGAACGAACGTCCCACCCGGATCGCGGGCAGATGACCGCTGTGCACCAAGCGGTACACGGTCATCTTCGACACTCGCATCACCGAGGCGACCTCCGCCACGGTAAGGAACTGAACCTCGTTCAGAGGCCTCTCGCCAGCTGCAGCCATGACACACCTGAACCTTCCGCACTCGACGGCCACCGGCTTCCCCTTCCGGTGACTCTTCGTCGTTGCGTGCTCACTCCCCAGACTAGGGGCGGGTGATGCGAGTGGGGAAGAGGTGCACCCATCGGCGGCCTACTGTGACAGACACGCTCGATTGAGTACGTAGCGGGCCAGCGGCCGGTAGTGAGCAGACCGCACTGCGTCATCAACCGGAACGACGACGGACACCCGCCCCTCGGCCTCCCCCACGAACAGCGCGGGATCGTCGGTGTCGGCCAGCCCGATGGCCTCGAACCCCAGCTGACCAGCACCGCAGACCCATCCGTGGTCCCCGACGACCAGCTCGGGCAGCGGTCCGCCGGCCGCCGCCGCGGCGTCGAGCGCGACCCGAACCGGGAGGGGCGAGTGGCTGTGGGCACCCGGCTCACAACCGGGGCGCTCGCTCGCCGGTTCCCGCACCAGCCCAACCCCTCGTACGTAGTCGAGGCGATGGGGACGTAGACCGAACCGGGTCAATATGTCGACACAGCGACCCTGCGCGGGGGTGAGGACCTCACATCCCGCCGCCGACAAGGCGTCCGCAAGACCGGCGTAGAACCCCAGCAGCCGGTGCGGGTGCCCGGTGCCCAGCAGCACGGGCGCACGGCGCCGGGCCACCTCCCGGATCCGCCCGGCGAAGGCGTCCAGCGCGGCGAGCGTCCGCTCCGGATCGATCACATCCGGTCCGGTCGTGTACCGGGGATCGTCCGAAACCCCGCACTTCTCCGCCATCAACCCGATCAAGTCCCGGACTCCCCAGGACCCTTCGGGATCCATCCCGATCAGCACGCGCGGATCCCGGGCCGCGAACAGCCGATAGCTCCGCAGGCTCTCCTCCCGCGTGGTCGCCACCACCCCGGCCAGCCGAGCGGCCACCAGGTGCGCACGGAGACGGGCGGGGGACGACACGGATGCGATGGTGGCCCACCGGGGGCGGAGGCGGGACGGAAACGGCGGGAATCCCGCACGGTTGGCCTAATGCCGACCGCGCCGCCACGACGGCGGCGCTACGGCAGCAGCCCCCGCAGCGGGAACACGGCCCGCCGCGTGGCCAGCACGGCCTGATCAACCCGGTCGGCGGGGTCGTAACCCGCCTCCCACTCGTCGTACGCCACCGGCCACCGCCCGTCCGTCATCCGCTGCGGCCCCAACTGGCGCGTGCGGGCGAACACTTCCCGGCGCCAGCTCTCGGGGATCACGGCCTCCGGCGCCACCGGCTTCCCCGCCGCGATCCCCACCAGGTGCGTCCACGACCGCGGTACGACATCCACCACCGCGTATCCGCCCCCGCCCAGCGCGACCCACTTGCCCCCGGCGTACTCGTGCGCCAGCTCGTGACAGGCCACCTGCACCGCCCGCTGCGCGTCCAGCGAGACGGCCAGATGGGCGAGCGGGTCCTCGAAGTGCGTGTCGGCCCCGTGCTGGGTGACCAGGACCTGCGGCCGGAACTCCGCGAGCAGCTCCGGCACCACCGCGTGGAAGGCCCGTACCCAGCCCGCGTCCCCGGTCCCGGCCGGCAGCGCCACGTTGACCGCGGCCCCCTCCCCCGCGCCCGCGCCGGTCTCCTGCGGCCACCCGGTCTGCGGGAACAAGGTGCGGGGATGCTCGTGCAGCGAGATCGTCAGCACGCGCGGGTCCTCCCAGAACGCGGCCTGCACCCCGTCCCCGTGGTGGACGTCGACGTCCACGTAGGCGACCCGCTCGGCGCCCAGCTCCAGCAGCCGCGCGATCGCGAGCGAGGCGTCGTTGTAGATGCAGAAACCCGACGCCCCGCCCGGCATCGCGTGGTGCAGCCCGCCCGCGAAGTTCACCGCGTGCTCGGCGTCCCCCCGCCACACCGCCTCGGCCGCGCCCACCGACTGCCCCGCGATCAGCGCGGACACCTCGTGCATCCCGGCGAACGCGGGATCGTCGAGCGTGCCGATCCCGTACGACCCGTCCGCTCCGGCCGGATCCGCCGACGCGGCCTTCACGGCGTCGATGTAGTCCTCCCGGTGGACCAGCCGGAGCGTCGACTCGCCGGCCGGTTTGGCCGCGACGACCTGCACCTCCCGGTCGAGCCCGAAGGCACCGACCAGCCGGCGGGTCAGGTCCAGCCGGACCGGGTCCATCGGATGGCTCGGACCGAAGTCATAGCCCGTTACTGCCTCGTCCCACATCAGCTGTGCGCGGCCGCTCATGCCCGCCACCGTATCGGTCCGGTTGAGCGGCGAACGACCTGGCGTACCCCACGGTCACCAGCACCAACACCATCGGCACCAGCATGGCCCCCCGGTAGCTCCAGGCGTCCCCGAGCGCCCCCACCAACGGCGAACCGATCAGGAAGCCCACGTAGTTGAAGATGTTCAGCCGGGCGACCGCAGCGTCCGAAGCCCCGGGGAACAGCCTCCCCGCCGCCGCGAAGGTCTGCGGCACCAGCACGCACAGCCCCAGCCCCAGCAGGGTGAACCCGAGCATCCCGACCCACGCGCCGGGCGCCACGGCCACCACCGCGAACCCGCAGGCCGCGACCAGCGCCCCGAGCCGTACGACCGCCACCGCCCCGAACCGCCGCACCCCGAAGTCCCCCAGGGCCCGCCCCGCCAGCGTGGTCACCATGTACACGTTGTACGGCACGGTCGCCAGCTGCTCCGAGCTGCCCAGCACGTCCTTCAGGTACTTCGCGCTCCAGTTGGAGACGGTCGAGTCCCCGATGTAGGCGAAGGTCATCACCAGGCACAGCGGCAGCAGCAGCTTGAAGACGACACCACCGCCGTCCGCCCGGACCTCCGGCACGGGCGCCGGATCCCCGTCGACGTACCACCGGCTCCCCACCAGCGTCGCCGGCAGCAGCACGGCCACCACCGGCAGGTACGACACCCACAGCGCGAGCTGCCAGTGCGCCCCGGCCCACGCCAGCGAGGCCCCGAGGATCCCGCCCAGGCTGTAGGCGGCGTGGAAGCTGAGCATGATGCTGCGCCCGTACGACCGCTGGAGACTGACGCCGAGCATGTTCATGGACGCGTCCAGCGCCCCCACCGCCAGGCCGAAGACGCCGAGCGCCACCGCCAGCCCGGCCACCTGCCCGTGCCCGCCCGCCCCGACGCCGAGCAGTGCCAGCAGCACCACCGGCTGGGACCAGCGCAGCAGCCGGCTGGGCCGGACCCGCTTCACCAGCTGCTCGGTGGTCACACTGCCGATCCCGGCGAGGATCGGCACGGCGGCCAGGAAGGCCGGGAGCAGCGCGTCGGAGACGCCGTACCGGTCCTGGATGGCCGGGATGCGCGTCACCAGCAGGGCGAAGGCGACGCCCTGGGCGAAGAAGCCGAACGCCAGAGAGGCCCTGCCGCGCCGCAGCACATCAGTCATGGCGGCGAGCGTAGGGCCCCTGGCTACCTGTGGGTAGATCCGGCCAAAGATGAATTTCCCTCAGCTTCGGCCGTTCCCGATCGCTGATCAGGCGGCGACGGCCAGCGTGGGCTGCTGCGCCCGGCCGGCCTCCACCTCGGCCGCGAGCATCCGCTCCATCGGCTCGACGGCCAGACCACCGCTGACCACGAAGGCGATCGCCATCGCGGCGACCAGGATGACGGAGCCCAGCCACACCATGGTGTCCACGGGCACGGTGTAGGCACCCACGGCCCGCACGACGCACTCGGCCAGCAGGGCCAGCCCCCACACCACCGAGAACGCCCGCTCCTTGGACCGGAAGGCCGCGGACTCGGCAGCCGCCCCGGACATCAGCCGCTGCCAGGCGGCCTCCTTGTCCGCGTCGCCCTTCACGACGAAGGGCTTCATGCCCGCGGTCATCATCGGCTTCCCGAGCATGACGGACACCAGGATGCCGATGGCGACCGTGCTGCTGACGCCGCTGTCCTTGGCCAGCATCAGCCGCGGGTCGCCGGAGACGAAGCTCAGCACCAGCGAGACGATGTTCACGACGAGGATGAGACCCGCCAGCGCGTTGGTCGTCCGGTCCTTGACCAGGCTCCACACGGTCCGCACCGCGGGGACGACGCTGCTCCAGGCGAGCGCCGCGAAGGTGCTCATCCCGAAGGCCTCCTTGAGGAGGTAGTACGAGCCGAGCGGCACCGCCACATCGATGAGCAGCGGCTTGAAGCTGTCCAGCACGCTCGGCTTACGGCCCTGGTTCCCCGTGTTCTTCGTCATGCCCCCAGCTTCGCCGCCGGGCGGGGGCGGGCAGTAGAAACGATCGTCCACAGCTCCGCATGACAAATGTCAGCCCGGACCCCGGACCGGGGTCATACCAGCAGGTCAGCCAACTCGCCCATGTCCGAGAAGAGTTGCCCGGCGTCCGCGAGCCGCGCCGCCGGTGTCATCGCGGTGAACCCGTAGACGTCCATCCCGGCCGCCACGGCCGCCTGTACGCCCAGCGGGGAGTCCTCCACGACCACACACCGCTCGGGGGCCACCCCCATCCGTTCGGCCGCGTACAGGAACAGATCCGGCGCCGGCTTGCCCCGCCCCACATCCTCCGAGCTGAAGACGCGCTCCTTTGTGAACCACCGGTCGAGCCCGGTCGTCCGGTGCCCCACCCGTATGCGCGCATGACTCCCGGAGGAGGCCACGCAGTACGGCACCCCGTCCACGGCCAGCTTCTCCAGTACGCCGGTCACGCCGGCCACGGGCTGCAACTCCCGCTCGAACGCGGCGAACACCCGGCCGTGGAAGACCTCGTCGAAATCCGCCGGCAGCCGCTGTCCCGTCCGTTCCAGGATCAGCTCGTGGATGCGGTGCATCGCCGACCCCATGTAGTCGCGGATGGAGTCCTCGTACGAGGTCGGGTGGCCCAACTCGGTGAGATACGCGGCCAGGAGCCGGTTGGATATGGGCTCGCTGTCCACGAGGACGCCGTCGTTGTCGAAGATGACGAGGTCATAGCGCATGCCGTAGACCCTAGTCGACCCTGAACGCAGAAAACCCCCGCATCAAAACGATGCGGGGGTTTTCCCAAAAATTGTTCGGCGGCGTCCTACTCTCCCACAGGGTCCCCCCTGCAGTACCATCGGCGCTGTGAGGCTTAGCT
>NZ_JBVHVI010000017.1:25800-172829 GCF_055564915.1 Streptomyces sp. NPDC028928 | reverse complement strand
ACGCCCGGTTACATTCCGAACCCGGAAGCTAAGCCTCACAGCGCCGATGGTACTGCAGGGGGGACCCTGTGGGAGAGTAGGACGCCGCCGAACAAATTTTGATAAAGGTCGGATCCTGAACTTCGGTTCGGGGTCCGGCCTTTTTCTGTTGTGCGTAACGTGTCGTTCACGTTGCGAGCCCAGCATCCCAGACATGGGTACAGCAGCAATGCTCAGGGCCGCCGGCGTAGGCGTCGGTGACGAGGTCGTCGTACCGGCCTTCGGGAACGTCGAGGTCGCCGAGGCCGTGACCCTGGCCGGTGCGCTCCCGGTGTTCGCGGACATAGATCCGGTGACCTACTGCCTCGACCCGGACGCGGTCGAGGCGGCCGTAACCTCCCGTACCGCTGCGGTCGTTGCCGTACACCGCTTCGGACGGCACGCCGACATCGCGCGGTTGCACGCGCTCGGGCAGCGGCACGGGCTGCTGGTGCTGGAGCAGGGCGAGTCCGAGGCGCCGTACGACGAGATAGCGCAGCGCAGGCAGCGGGCCGCCTATCTCGACGCCCGGCTGAAGGGCGTACGGACGCCGGACGGTGGGGACGGGCACACCTATCAGCAGTACGTCGTGCGTGTGCCGGGGAACGGCCGGCCGGACCGGGACGCCTTCGCACGGGCCGTGCGCGCCAAGGGAGTTGAGTGCCGGGTGCCGGTGAAGACGCCCGTGCACCGGCTGCCGGAGTTCCGTCGGTACGTGTCGCTGCCGGAGACCGAGCGGGCCGCCGACGAGACGCTCGCGCTGCCAGTGGACGCCGCGCTCACCAAGCGGGACATGCACCGCGTCGTGTCCGCCTGCAACGCCCTCGGCGGCCTGCTGCAGCCCGCCTTCTGACCGGGCACCGAACGAATTTGGGAACTGGGGCCTGCTCGGGGTACAGTTTCTTTGTCGCCGCGAGGGAAACCTCGAAAACGACAGGCCCCTATAGCTCAGTCGGCAGAGCGTCTCCATGGTAAGGAGAAGGTCAACGGTTCGATTCCGTTTGGGGGCTCCAGTAAAAGGGCCCCACCCTTTCGGGTGGGGCCTTTTCGTGCTTCCCCGGGGCTCCCCCCTCAGGCCTCCGTGTGGATTCCCGGGACTCGCATCGCCAGAATCGCCATGTCGTCGGAGGGTGCGTCCGAGGCGAAGCGCTCCACCGCGCGCATGATGCGTGCCGCGACCGCTCCCGCCGTCAGACCCGTGCACGTGGTGAGGACGTCGGCGAGGCCGTCGTCGCCCAGCATGCGCGTGCCCTCCCGGCGCTCGGTGACGCCGTCCGTGACGCAGAGCAGCACGTCACCGGGGTCGAGGGTGACCGTCTCCTCGTACAGCTCCAGATCCTCGATCACCCCCAGCAGCGGCTGTGGTTCGGCCGCGGCCACCACCGTGCCGTCCTGGCGCAGGCGCAGTGGCAGCGGATGGCCGGCGCAGACCACCTTCAGCTCGGCGCTGCCGTCGTCCTGTGGGCGCAACTCGCCGTAGAGCAGGGTCAGGAAGCGGCTGCGGTCGCCCTCGTCGAGGATGGCGGAGTTCAGGCGCTCCAGCACGGCCGGGCCGGACAGGCCCTCGCGGGCGAGCAGGCGCAGGGCGTGCCGGGCCAGGCCGGTGACCGCCGCCGCGTTGGGGCCCGTACCGCAGACGTCGCCGATGGCGAAGCCGTACGCGCCGTTGCCGATCGGGAAGAGGTCGTAGAAGTCGCCGCCGACCTCGTTGCCCTCGCCGGCCGCGCGGTAGATGACCTCGACCTCGACGCCGTCGATCTGGGGCAGACCCGGGGGGAGCAGGCTGCGCTGGAGGGACTGGCTGATGGCCGTGCGCTCCGAGTACAGGCGGGCGTTGTCCAGGGCGAGGGCGGCCCGGCGGGACAGGTCCTCGGCGAGTTCCAGGATCTCCTGGCGGAAGTGTTCGTCGGTGGGCTTGCCGAGGGTCAGCATGCCGATGACGCGGTTGCGGGCGACGAGCGGCAGCACGACCGTCTCGCCGCCGACCGCGGAGGCCGTCGCGAGGGTCGGGCCGATGCCGGAGGCGACCCGGTGGGTGGGGCCGCCGGCCAGGCCGAGGCTGCGCATGGAGCTGCGCAGGGCCGCCTGGTGGGCGACCTCGCCGGGGGTCGTCCACACGCGGGCGCCGGGCGTCGGTACCGGATCCGGCGGGGGGATCTTCGACAACAACGACTTGATGCCGTCGATGAGTTCCTCGTCCTCGTGCAGGACGTACGACAGGTAGGGGTCGGAGGCCTGGTCGGCGATCGTGTACACCGCGCACCAGGTGGCCAGGGTGGGGACCGTCATCTGGGCCATCAGGGCCAGCGTCTGGTCCCGGTCCAGGGTGCCGGCCAGCAGGTCGGAGGCCTCGACCAGGAAGCTCAGGGAGCCGCGGCGTAGCCGTTCCAGTTCGCCGAGGCGGGCCGACTCGACGGCCAGGGCGATGCGGTCGGCGGCGAACTGCAGGCGCAGCGCCTCCTCGTTGGTGTACCGGCCGGGTGCTTCCGCCGCGACGCCGAGGGAGCCGGTGAGGCGGCCCTCGACCTTGAGCGGGACGGTGACGACCGAGCGCATGCCGGTGCCGGCGAGCAGCGGTACGGCCCCCGGGACGGCGGTGAGGTCGTCGTGGACGGCGGGCATGCGGGCGGAGCCGTAGCGGCCGGGGCCCGCCTCGACGGGCACGCGCGCGAAGCGCTGGCGTGCGGAGGGCAGGCCGGTGGAGGCGCGGACCTCCAGTTCCGTCTCGTCGTCGGTGGCGAGCAGCAGGAACGCGGAGTCGCCGTCGAGCATGTCGCGGGCGCGTTCCACCGTGCGCTGGAGCAGGCCGTCGAGGTCGTCCGGGGCGGGGGAGCCGATGAACAGTTCGAAGGGGTCGGCGCTCTGCCCGTCGGATGATTGGGGCTGGTCGGTGGCCGGGACGCGGGACGGCGTCTGCAGGACGGCGCGTTCGTGGTCGCGGACCAGGAGGCAGACGGTGGAGGGTTCGCCTCCGGTGTCGCGGACCCTGAGGTGGGAGGCGTACACCTGGGCCACGCGGCCGTCGGCGCCGCGGATGCCGTAGGTGCCCTCCCAGCGGGAGAGCTGGAGGGCCTCGGCGATGCCGGTGCCGGTACCGGGCGTGTGCGGCCAGGCGGCCAGGTCGGTGAGGGGCTTGCCGATGACGTCGCCCGCCGGGTAGCCGAACAGCTCTTCCGCGTCCTCGTTCCAGGCGCTGACGCTGCCCTTCCGGTCGACCTGGAGGACGGCGACGCGGACCCGGCCGTCGGCCAGGGGGAGGAGGTCGGCGGGCAGGGCGGGGCCGGCGGTGCGGGTGCCGACCGGGCGTTCGGGGAGGTTGAGCTGGAACCAGACGTTCTTGTGGGTCGGCGTGTAGTCGACGCCCCAGCGGGTGGCCAGGGCCGCGCACAGCTGGAGGCCGCGGCCGCCCTCGCGGTCGGGGCTGCCCATGGTGGCGGCGGAGTTCTGGAGCGGGACCTCGCGCTCCGGGTAGCGGTCGGAGACCTCGATGCGCACGCCGTCCTCCGTGCGCAGGCACAGCACGTCCGCGTGCGTGCCCGCGTGGACGACAGCGTTGGTCACCAGCTCGCTGGTGAGGACGACCGCGTCGTCGACGATGTCGGCGAAGCCCCAGCCCTGGAGGGTGTCACGGACGAAGGACCGGGCGGTCGCGACCGATCGTCCGACGGGCTCGAAACTGGCGGCCGCGCGCGCGGTGATCACAGAACTCCTCGGCCGGTTGTCGACATGCGGGGCTGCGTGGCCGGGCGGCTCGCGCCGCTGCTGCGGCATCAACTCGCCCGTCGGCTGTGGCTCCGGGGGCTGTCCCCCGGGGATCAGTCCGGTGGTCATGGTGTCCGGCCGCCCCTCCGATGCCCGCTGGTACTCGTGCCACCGCCCAGGCCGGTCGGACCGGTGCGGCTGGACAGCCGCATGCAAGGTTACTTACCTTCGCGGTCCGAGCGGATGCCGGTCGTAGGTGTTTACGCCCCCAGGGTGTGCGGACGATGTGCGAAGCTGCCGAACTGTTATGGCCTGGTTCGGCCGGGGTGAAACACTGGGCAAGCTTCTGACGAAGGTCGGGTCGGGTTGCGTGTGTTCCGTGTACGGCGGGCAGCAGCCCCTGGTGTGGCCGGATCTCGTCTGGCAGATATACGCAGCAGTAACCGGTACGCGGAAGTAACCGGTATGCCGATGACCGGCACGCCGGGGCCGAAGCGGCCGAGCACAGCAGTAACGGTCTACCCCTCCGGGAGGGACACAGTGGAGTCTGGCGCGGCGACGCGAGGCACGAGGACGCGCGCGAAAGGCGGACCTTCCCTGGGCAGGAGCGGCGGCACCACCGCCGTGGACACGGCTGCCCTGAACCGGCTGCTGACGGCTCTCGTGGCGATGCGTGACGGGAACTTCCGCAAACGGCTCACGGTGTCCGGTGACGGCGTGATGTCGGAGATCGCGGCCGTCTTCAACGAGGTGGCCGACCGGAATCTGCATCTGACCGGTGAGCTGGCGCGGGTGCGGCGCATGGTCGGGCGTGAGGGAAAGCTCACGGAACGGCTGGAGACGGGGGCCTGCGAGGGCTCCTGGGCGACGGCCATCGAGCACTCCAACGCGCTGGTGGACGATCTCGTCTGGCCGGTCTCGGAGGTCAGCCGGGTGCTCACGGCGGTCGCCGACGGCGATCTGTCGCCGCGGATGGAGCTGCGGACGCAGGCGCAGGACGACGGTGCGGGCCATCCCCTGCGGGGTGAGTTCCTGAAGGTCGGCCGGACCGTCAACAACCTGGTCGACCAGCTGTCGACGTTCACCGACGAGGTCACGCGCGTGGCCAGCGAGGTCGGGACCGAGGGCAAGCTCGGCGGTCAGGCCCGGGTGCGCGGTATGTCCGGTTCGTGGAAGGACCTGACCGAGTCCGTCAACACGATGGCGTACCGGCTGACCGCGCAGGTGCGGGACATCGCGCTGGTGACCACGGCGGTCGCCAAGGGTGACCTGTCGCGCAAGGTGACCGTCCATGTCGCCGGCGAGATGCTGGAGCTGAAGAACACCGTCAACACGATGGTGGACCAGCTGTCGTCCTTCTCCTCCGAGGTCACCCGGGTGGCCCGTGAGGTGGGTACCGAGGGCATCCTGGGCGGTCAGGCGCAGGTGCCCGGGGTGGCCGGCGTGTGGAAGGAGCTGACCGACTCCGTCAACACGATGGCGGGCAACCTGACCGCGCAGGTGCGGGGGATCTCCCAGGTCACGACCGCTGTCGCCAACGGTGATCTGTCGCAGAAGGTGACCGTCCCCGCGCGCGGGGAGGTGGCGCAGCTCGCCGAGACGATCAACCAGATGACCGAGACGCTGCGGATCTTCGCGGACGAGGTCACGCGGGTGGCGAACGAGGTCGGCGCGGAGGGCCGGCTCGGCGGGCAGGCGAACGTGCCGGGGGCGGCCGGTACGTGGAAGGACCTGACGGACTCCGTCAACACGGTCTTCCGGAACCTGACCACGCAGGTGCGGGACATCGCCGCTGTGACGACCGCGGTGGCCAGCGGTGACCTGTCGCAGAAGGTCACCGTGGACGTGGCCGGCGAGATGCTGGAGCTGAAGAACACCGTCAACGGGATGGTGGACCAGCTGTCCGCGTTCGGTGCCGAGGTGACCCGGGTCGCGCGGGAGATCGGTGTCGAGGGTGAGCTGGGCGGCCAGGCGCAGGTGCCGGGGGCGGCCGGTACGTGGAAGGACCTGACGGACTCCGTCAACACCGCGTTCCGCAACCTCACCGGGCAGGTGCGCAACATCGCCCAGGTGACCACGGCGGTGGCCAACGGTGATCTGTCGCAGAAGGTCACCGTGGACGTCTCCGGTGAGATGCTCCAGCTGAAGAACACCGTGAACACGATGGTCGACCAGCTGTCGAGCTTCGCGGACCAGGTCACGCGGATGGCCCGGGACGTGGGTACGGAGGGCCGGCTGGGCGGTCAGGCCCGGGTGGACGGTGTCTCCGGCACCTGGAAGGAGTTGACGGACTCCGTCAACTTCATGGCCGGCAACCTGACCTCCCAGGTGCGGCAGATCGCCCAGGTGACGACGGCCGTGGCGCGCGGTGACCTGTCGCAGAAGATCGACGTCGACGCGCGCGGCGAGATCCTCGAGCTGAAGAACACGATCAACACCATGGTTGATCAGCTGTCCGCCTTCGCCGACCAGGTGACCCGGGTCGCGCGCGACGTGGGGACGGAGGGCCGCCTCGGCGGGCAGGCGCAGGTGCCCGGTGTCGCCGGTGTGTGGCGGGACCTGACCGACTCCGTGAACGGCATGGCCGGCAACCTGACGGCCCAGGTGCGCAACATCGCGCAGGTCGCCACGGCGGTGGCGCGCGGTGACCTCTCCCAGAAGATCACCGTGGACGCGCGCGGGGAGATCCTGGAGCTGAAGAACACCCTGAACACGATGGTGGACCAGCTGTCGTCGTTCGCCCAGGAGGTCACGCGCGTGGCCCGTGAGGTGGGTACGGAGGGCATCCTCGGCGGTCAGGCCGAGGTGCAGGGTGTCTCCGGCACCTGGAAGGACCTCACGCAGTCCGTGAACTTCATGGCGAACAACCTGACGATCCAGGTGCGCAACATCGCCGAGGTGACGACGGCGGTCGCCAAGGGTGACCTGTCGAAGAAGATCACTGTTGACGCGAAGGGCGAGATCCTTGAGCTCGTCACGACGGTCAACACGATGGTTGATCAGCTGTCAAGCTTCGCCGAGCAGGTGACCCGCGTGGCCCGTGAGGTGGGCACCGAGGGCATCCTGGGCGGGCAGGCGCACGTACCGGGCGTGACCGGTATCTGGAAGGACCTCAGCAACAACGTCAACCTGATGGCCAACAACCTGACCATGCAGGTGCGGAACATCTCCCAGGTGGCCGCGGCCGTCGCCAACGGTGACCTGACGCGGCAGGTGACGATCGAGGCGCGCGGTGAGGTCGCGCAGCTCGCGGACACCATCAACACCATGGTGAAGACGCTGAGTTCGTTCGCCGACCAGGTCACCAAGGTGGCCCGCGAGGTGGGCACGGACGGCATCCTGGGCGGCCAGGCGCACGTGCCCGGCGTGGCCGGAACCTGGAAGGACCTCACCGAGTCGGTGAACCAGATGGCGTCCAACCTGACCGGGCAGGTGCGCAACATCGCCATGGTCACCACGGCCATCGCCAAGGGTGACCTGACGAAGAAGATCGACATTGACGCCCGCGGCGAGATCCTCGAGCTGAAGACGACGATCAACACGATGGTCGACCAGCTGTCCAGCTTCGCCGAGGAGGTCACGCGGGTGGCCCGTGAGGTGGGTACGGAAGGACAGCTGGGCGGTCAGGCACGCGTGCGCGACGTCGACGGCACCTGGCGGGACCTGACCGAGTCCGTGAACGAGATGGCCGGGAACCTGACCCGGCAGGTGCGGGCCATCGCGCGCGTGGCGACCGCGGTGACCCGCGGCGACCTGAACCTCAAGATCGACGTGGACGCGTCCGGCGAGATCCAGGAGCTGCAGGACTACATCAACAAGATGATCGCCAACCTGCGCGACACCACGATCGCCAACAAGGAGCAGGACTGGCTCAAGGGCAACCTGGCCCGGATCTCCGCCCTCATGCAGGGCCGCCGGGACCTGGAGGACGTCGCCTCGCTGATCATGAGCGAGCTGACGCCGGTGGTGTCCGCGCAGCACGGCGCGTTCTTCCTGGCCATGCCGCTCATGGAGGGCAAGGACGTGGGCACCGGCGAGGACGACTACGAGCTGCGGATGCTGGGCTCGTACGGCTACTCGATGGGCTCCATGCCGACGTCGTTCCGGCCCGGTGAGGCCCTGATCGGCACGGCCGCCCAGGAGAAGCGCACGATCCTGGTGGACCGGGCGCCCAGCGGCTACCTGAAGATCTCCTCCGGGCTCGGCGAGGCACCGCCCGCGCAGGTGATCGTGCTGCCGGTGCTGTTCGAGGGCAAGGTGCTCGGCGTGATCGAGCTGGCGTCCTTCACGCCGTTCACGCAGATCCAGAAGGACTTCCTCAACCAGATCGCCGAGATGATCGCGACCAGCGTCAACACCATCTCGGTCAACACCAAGACCGAACAACTGCTCAAGCAGTCGCAGGAGCTGACCGAGCAGCTGCGGGAGCGGTCGGCGGAGCTGGAGAACCGGCAGAAGGCGCTGCAGGCCTCCAACGCCGAGCTGGAGGAGAAGGCCGAGCTGCTGGCCCGGCAGAACCGGGACATCGAGGTGAAGAACACCGAGATCGAGGAGGCCCGGCAGGTCCTGGAGGAGCGCGCCGAGCAGCTCGCGGTCTCCATGCGCTACAAGAGCGAGTTCCTCGCCAACATGTCGCACGAGCTGCGCACCCCGCTCAACTCGCTGCTCATCCTGGCGAAGCTGCTCGCCGACAACGCCGAGGGCAACCTCTCGCCGAAGCAGGTGGAGTTCGCCGAGACCATCCACGGTGCCGGCTCCGACCTGCTCCAGCTGATCAACGACATCCTGGACCTGTCGAAGGTCGAGGCGGGCAAGATGGACGTCTCCCCGACGCGGATCGCGCTCGTCCAGCTCGTGGACTACGTCGAGGCCACCTTCCGGCCGCTGACCGCGGAGAAGGGCCTGGACCTGTCCGTACGGGTCTCCCCGGAGCTGCCGGCCACCCTGCACACCGACGAGCAGCGGCTGCTGCAGGTGCTGCGCAACCTGCTGTCCAACGCGGTGAAGTTCACCGACTCCGGGTCGGTGGAGCTGGTGATCCGGCCCGCCGGCGCGGATGTGCCGCAGTCCATCCGGGAGCAGTTGCTGGAGGCCGGTTCGCTGAGGGATCCGGACGGGGACCTGATCGCCTTCTCGGTGACGGACACCGGCATCGGCATCGCGGCCAGCAAGATGCGGGTGATCTTCGAGGCGTTCAAGCAGGCGGACGGCACCACCAGCCGCAAGTACGGCGGCACCGGCCTCGGCCTGTCGATCTCGCGGGAGATCGCGCAGCTGCTCGGCGGTGAGATCCACGCGCAGAGCGAACCGGGCCGCGGCTCGACGTTCACGCTCTACCTGCCGCTGCACCCGAGCGAACTGCCGCCGCAGGGCTACCAGCAGTCGTTGCCCGCGCTGGAGGCCGGCGACCTGGTCGCCTCCGCCTCCGAGGCGCACCTGTCCTCGGAGCTGTCCGCGGTGGAGATCGAGACGCCGGCCGAGGTGAAGTCGTACCAGGAGACGCAGAACGGTCCGGCCGCGCTCTTCCGGCGCCGGCGGCGGAGCCGGCCGGAGGAGGGGCAGCGGACCGAGCAGTGGACGGCCGTCCCCGAGCAGGACCGTGCGCCGCAGCAGGGCCGCGCGGTCCGGTTCGGCGGCGAGAAGGTGCTGATCGTCGACGACGACATCCGCAACGTGTTCGCGCTCACCAGCGTCCTGGAACAGCACGGCCTGTCGGTGCTGTACGCCGAGAACGGCCGTGAGGGCATCGAGGTGCTGGAGCAGCACGACGATGTGGCGGTCGTCCTGATGGACATCATGATGCCCGAGATGGACGGGTACGCGACGACCACCGCGATCCGCAGGATGCCGCAGTTCGCGGGGCTGCCGATCATCGCGCTCACCGCGAAGGCGATGAAGGGCGACCGCGAGAAGGCGATCGAGTCGGGCGCCTCCGACTACGTCACCAAGCCGGTCGACCCCGATCACCTGCTGTCGGTGATGGGCCAGTGGATGAGGCCGGAGTGAACACGGCGGACGGTACGGCAGGGCGCGATGTGAACGCCGGGGGAACCTCCGGCGGGCCTCGGGAGTTGCTGCATGATGAAGGCCGGGAACACGAGGGAATCCCGGATTCCGGGAACCATCCGGGGTCCCACCGCGTTTCCGGTACGTGCACAGTGACATCGCGGTGACAGGGTGTGGCGACAGGCGGGGTGCGGCTACGATGACCGGCACAAGGACGGGCGGCGAAAGGGAGTCGTCCCCTGGGGCGGCGCCCGGTGTACCGCCGGGGCGAGGAGGGCGGGCCATGGTGCAGAAGGCCAAGATCCTCCTGGTCGATGACCGGCCGGAGAATCTGCTGGCGCTGGAGGCCATCCTCTCTGCGCTCGATCAGACGCTGGTGCGGGCATCGAGCGGGGAGGAAGCGCTCAAAGCGCTGCTCACGGACGATTTCGCGGTCATTCTGCTGGACGTCCAGATGCCGGGCATGGACGGGTTCGAGACCGCCGCGCACATCAAGCGGCGGGAGCGGACCCGGGACATCCCGATCATTTTCCTCACGGCGATCAACCACGGCCCGCACCACACCTTCCGGGGCTATGCGGCGGGCGCGGTGGACTACATCTCCAAGCCCTTCGACCCGTGGGTGCTGCGCGCGAAGGTCTCGGTGTTCGTCGAGCTGTACATGAAGAACTGCCAGCTGAGGGAGCAGGCGGCACTGCTGCGGCTCCAGTTGGAGGGCGGTGGCAAGGGCGGCGTCGCCGGCAAGGAGTCGGCCGGGCTGCTCGCCGAGCTGTCGGCGCGGCTCGCGGCCGTCGAGGAGCAGGCGGAGGCCCTGTCCAAGCAGCTGGACGACGACTCCGCGGACGCGGCGGCGGTGGCCACTGCGGCCCATCTGGAGCGCAAACTCACCGGATTGCGCCGTGCCCTCGACGCCCTGGAGCCGGGTTCGGGCGGCGCCGGAGCCTCGGTGCCCTCGCAGAACTGACCTGCGCCGGGACCGCAGTTCCGGATGAGCGTGCGTCAGTTCTGGTCCTCGGCAGGCACGACACGAACGGGTGAAGCTGTGGGCACACGTGTCCGCTGTCGTCTCCCCCGGTAACCTCACACCCATGGCCTCACGTCCCTCCGCAGCCAAGAAGCAGCCCGCCAAGAAGGCGGCGGCTCCCGCGAAGGCTCCGGCGAAGAAGGCCGCCGCGAAGAGGGCCCCGGCCAAGAAGGCGCCCGCCAAGAAGGCCGCGACGAAGAAGGCCGCGCCGCCGAAGCCGGCACCCAGCCCCACCGGGGGCGTGTACCGGGTGGTACGCGCCCTCTGGCTCGGCCTCGCGCACGCCGTCGGCGCGGTCTTCCGCGGCATAGGGCAGGGCGCGAAGAACCTCGACCCGGCCCACCGCAAGGACGGCATCGCGCTGCTGCTGTTCGGCATCGCCCTGATCGTCGCCGCCGGCACCTGGGCGGACCTGCGCGGGCCCGTCGGCGACCTGGTCGAGATCCTGGTCACCGGCGCCTTCGGCCGGCTCGACCTGCTCGTGCCGATACTGCTCGCGGTGATCGCCGTACGGTTCGTCCGGCACCCGGAGAAGCCGGAGGCCAACGGGCGGATCGTGATCGGCCTGTCCGCGCTCGTCATCGGCGTGCTCGGCCAGGTCCACATCGCCTGCGGCTCACCCGCGCGCAGCGCCGGCATGCAGGGCATAAGGGACGCCGGCGGCCTCATCGGCTGGGCGGCGGCCACCCCGCTGACGTCCACCATGACCGAGGTGCTCGCCGTACCCCTGCTGGTGCTGCTGACGGTCTTCGGGCTGCTCGTGGTGACCGCCACCCCGGTCAACGCCATCCCGCAGCGGCTGCGGATGCTCGGCGTCCACCTCGGCGTGCTGCGCGACCCCGAGGAGGACCGGCTCCCCGGGGACGAGGAGGCATACGACGAGCAGTGGCGCGAGGCGACGCCCGTGCGCCCCCGGAGGCGCTCCAGCGCCCCTCAGGCGTACGACGCGGCGCGCGCCGAGGAGGAGGCCCTCTCGCAGCGCCGCGGGCGCCCCAGGCGCTCCGCGGTGCCCCAGCCGGATCCACAGCGCCAGCTGGACGCCGTGGACGTCGCCGCGGCCGCCGCGGCCGCGCTCGACGGCGCGGTGCTGCACGGTATGCCGCCGTCCCCGCTCGTCGCCGACCTCACCCAGGGGGTGAGCGCGGGCGAGCGCGAGGACACCACACCGGTGCCCGCCCCCGCGGCGGAGCCCGCACCGGCGCCGGTCCCGGCGGCCCGGCCCAAACAGGAGAAGCTGAAGGCCGAGGCCGTACCGGACCTGACCAAGGCCGTACCGGACCTCACCAAGGCCGTACCGGACCTGACCAAGAAGGCCCCGGAGCAGCCCCGCGACCTGCCCGCGCGCGCGGAGCAGCTCCAGCTGTCCGGCGACATCACCTACGCGCTGCCCTCACTGGACCTGCTCCAGCGCGGCGGCCCCGGAAAGGCGCGCAGCGCCGCCAACGACGCGGTCGTCGCCTCGCTCACCCAGGTCTTCACCGAGTTCAAGGTCGACGCGCGCGTCACCGGCTTCACCCGCGGCCCGACGGTCACCCGCTACGAGGTCGAGCTGGGCCCCGCCGTGAAGGTCGAGCGGATCACCGCGCTGACCAAGAACATCGCGTACGCCGTCGCCAGCCCGGACGTGCGGATCATCAGCCCGATCCCCGGCAAGTCGGCGGTGGGCATCGAGATCCCGAACACCGACCGCGAGATGGTCAACCTCGGCGACGTCCTGCGTCTCGCGGAGTCCGCCGAGGACGACGACCCGATGCTGGTGGCCTTCGGCAAGGACGTCGAGGGCGGGTACGTCATGCACTCGCTGGCGAAGATGCCGCACATGCTGGTCGCCGGTGCCACCGGCTCCGGCAAGTCGTCCTGCATCAACTGCCTGATCACCTCGGTCATGATGCGGGCGACCCCGGAGGACGTCCGGATGATCCTGGTCGACCCCAAGCGCGTCGAGCTGACCGCCTACGAGGGCATCCCGCACCTGATCACGCCGATCATCACCAACCCCAAGCGGGCCGCCGAGGCGCTGCAGTGGGTGGTCCGCGAGATGGACCTCAGGTATGACGACCTGGCCGCCTATGGCTACCGGCACATCGACGACTTCAACCGCGCGGTGCGCGAGGGCAAGGTCAAGCCGCCCGAGGGCAGCGAGCGGGAGCTGCAGCCGTACCCGTACCTGCTGGTGATCGTGGACGAGCTGGCCGACCTGATGATGGTGGCCCCGCGGGACGTCGAGGACGCGATCGTGCGCATCACGCAGCTCGCGCGCGCGGCCGGCATCCACCTGGTGCTCGCCACCCAGCGCCCGTCGGTCGACGTCGTCACCGGTCTGATCAAGGCGAACGTGCCCTCCCGGCTGGCGTTCGCCACCTCCTCGCTCGCCGACTCCCGGGTCATCCTCGACCAGCCCGGCGCCGAGAAGCTGATCGGCAAGGGCGACGGCCTGTTCCTGCCGATGGGTGCGAACAAGCCGACCCGTATGCAGGGCGCGTTCGTGACCGAGGAGGAGGTCGCGGCCGTCGTCCAGCACTGCAAGGACCAGATGGCGCCCGTCTTCCGGGACGACGTCACCGTGGGGAGCAAGCAGAAGAAGGAGATCGACGAGGACATCGGCGACGACCTCGACCTGCTGTGCCAGGCGGCCGAGCTGGTCGTCTCCACCCAGTTCGGGTCGACCTCCATGCTCCAGCGCAAGCTGCGCGTCGGCTTCGCCAAGGCCGGACGGCTCATGGACCTCATGGAGTCCCGCAACATCGTGGGACCGAGCGAGGGCTCGAAGGCACGTGACGTTCTGGTGAAACCTGACGAACTGGACGGCGTGCTCGCCATGATTCGCGGGGAGTCTGAGGGGTGAGGGACGAAGGGCCGTTCGGCGGAAGCGGGTTACGCCGGGTGGCGGGATCGCCGTGATGCACCCGTTAGGGATCGGTGAGCAACCGTTTCCGTCAGTCGTACGTCCAGTTGAGCGAAAGGACAGCTACAGGCCTCATCATGGGGTACCTGCCTGTCAAACCATCGGATTGTCCGGCCAGTCCGACGGCGTACAAAGTCCTACCGCCCGGTTGCCCCACCCTTTCGTACCCCCCCTAGACTGAGCTTCCAGCACAGGTGGCTACACGCTCGAAAGGCGCCCCCCGTGTCCATCGGCAACTCCCCTGAAGACGAGCGTCCGTTCCCAGACCAGTCCCAGGAAGCCCGACCCTCCGTGGGCCGCGCCCTCCAGCAGGCGCGGATCGCGGCCGGGCTCACCGTGGACGACGTCAGCAATGCCACTCGTGTCCGTATCGCCATCGTGCACGCCATCGAGGCGGACGACTTCGCCCCCTGCGGCGGCGACGTGTACGCCCGCGGCCACATCCGCACGCTGGCCAGGGCCGTCCGCCTCGACCCCGAACCGCTGATCGCCCAGTACGACGCCGAGCACGGCGGCCGGCCCGCGCCCACCCCCGCCGCACCCCTGTTCGAGGCGGAGCGGATCCGGCCCGAGCGGCGCGGCCCGAACTGGACCGCGGCCATGGTCGCCGCGATCGTCGTCGTGATCGGGTTCGTCGGGTTCACCGCGTTCAAGGGCGGCGACGACTCCGGCGACTCGAAGTCGCAGGTCGCCGAGGGCACCACGCCCACCGCCGGCAAGTCCGCCTCGCCCACGCCGAAGAAGAACAAGCCCGCCGAGCCGACCGGCGAGCCCTCCGACAGCGCCATCGCCGCCGCGCCCCAGGACAAGGTCACCGTCCAGGTCAGCGCGCCCAACGGACGCAGCTGGATCTCGGCCAAGGACCACAACGGCCGGATGCTCTTCGACGGGCTGCTGAAGAAAGGCCAGTCCAAGACCTTCCAGGACAGCTCCAAGATCAACCTGATCCTCGGCGACGCGGGCGCGATCGAGCTGTACGTCAACGGCAAGAAGATCGAGGACACCTTCCGGCCCGGCGCGGTCGAGCGCCTCACCTACACGAAGGGCGACCCGGTGGCGGGCTGACGGGCCGCCCCCGGCGGACCGGGATGTGACGGAGTCGGCCACAATCGGCCAACCCCGTCGACGTGGGCTGTCAGTGAGACAAAGTAGTCTTGAGCCCATGCCTGAACGCCGTACCGTCGCACTCGTCACTCTCGGCTGCGCTCGTAACGAGGTGGATTCCGAGGAGCTCGCAGGCCGTTTGGAGGCGGACGGCTGGCAGCTCGTGGACGACGCCGCGGACGCCGACGTCGCCGTGGTCAACACCTGTGGCTTCGTGGAGGCCGCGAAGAAGGACTCCGTCGACGCCCTGCTGGAGGCGAACGACCTCAAGGGCCACGGGAGAACCCAGGCCGTCGTGGCGGTGGGCTGCATGGCCGAGCGGTACGGCAAGGAACTGGCCGAGGCGCTGCCCGAGGCCGACGGCGTGCTCGGTTTCGACGACTACTCGAACATCTCCGACCGCCTGCAGACCATCCTGTCCGGCGGCATCCACGCCGCCCACACCCCGCGCGACCGGCGCAAGCTGCTGCCGATCAGCCCGGCCGAGCGCCAGGAGTCGGCCGCCTCGGTGGCGCTGCCCGGCCACGCGCCGGCCGACCTCCCGGAGGGTGTCGCGCCCGCCTCGGGCCCCCGCGCGCCGCTGCGCCGCCGGCTGGACGGCTCCCCGGTCGCCTCGGTCAAGCTGGCCTCCGGCTGCGACCGGCGCTGCTCCTTCTGCGCCATCCCGTCCTTCCGCGGCTCCTTCATCTCCCGCCGCCCCAGCGATGTCCTGAACGAGACCCGCTGGCTGGCCGAGCAGGGCGTGAAGGAGATCATGCTGGTCTCCGAGAACAACACCTCCTACGGCAAGGACCTCGGCGACATCCGCCTGCTGGAGTCCCTGCTGCCGGAGCTGGCCGAGGTCGACGGCATCGAGCGGGTCCGCGTGAGCTACCTCCAGCCGGCCGAGATGCGCCCTGGCCTCATCGACGTCCTGACCTCCACCCCCAAGGTCGCCCCGTACTTCGACCTCTCCTTCCAGCACTCGGCGCCCGACGTGCTGCGCGCCATGCGCCGCTTCGGCGACACCGACCGGTTCCTGGAGCTGCTCGACACCATCCGGAGCAAGGCCCCCGAGGCCGGCGTGCGCTCCAACTTCATCGTCGGCTTCCCCGGCGAGACCGAGTCCGACCTGGCCGAGCTGGAGCGTTTCCTGAACGGCGCCCGGCTGGACGCGATCGGTGTCTTCGGCTACTCCGACGAGGAGGGCACGGAAGCGGCGACGTACGACAACAAGCTGGACGAGGACGTCGTCGCCGAGCGCCTGGCCCACATCTCCCGGCTCGCCGAGGAACTCGTCTCGCAGCGCGCCGAGGAGCGCGTCGGCGAGACCGTGCGGGTCCTGGTGGAGTCCGTGGACGAGGAGGAGGGCGTCCACGGCCGTGCCGCGCACCAGGCGCCGGAGACCGACGGCCAGGTGCTCCTCACGAGCGGCGAGGGCCTGAGCGTCGGACGTATGGTCGAGGCAAAGGTGGTCGGTACGGAAGGTGTCGACCTGGTGGCCGAGCCGCTGACCGGCTCGCTCGCGTGTAGTGAGGAGGCGGGCAGATGACCGGAGTCCCGGCATCCGCCGCGGGCGGCTCCTCCGGCGCGCACGGCGCCCGGGGTTCCGCCGCCGACGGCGCCCGGTCCGAGGTCTCCGGTTCTGCTTCGGGTCCGGCCACGGCTCCCGAGAACGGCGGCAAGCCCGCCCGCGGCGGGAAGATCGCGGCAGCGGCCGTCAACCAGGCGAGCGTCTGGAACGTCGCCAATCTGCTGACGATGCTCCGGCTGGTCCTGGTGCCCGGCTTCGTGGCCCTGATGCTGGCGGACGGCGGCTACGACCCGGCCTGGCGCTCCCTCGCCTGGGCGGCCTTCGCCATCGCCATGATCACCGACCTGTTCGACGGGCATCTGGCCCGCACCTACAACCTGGTCACCGACTTCGGGAAGATCGCCGACCCCATCGCCGACAAGGCGATCATGGGGGCGGCGCTCATCTGTCTGTCGGCCCTCGGTGATCTGCCGTGGTGGGTGACGGGGGTGATCCTCGGCCGGGAACTCGGCATCACCCTGCTGCGTTTCCTGGTCATTCGCTACGGCGTGATCCCCGCCAGCCGGGGCGGCAAGCTGAAGACGCTCACCCAGGGCGTCGCCGTCGGGATGTACGTCCTGGCACTGACGGGGTGGCTGGCCACCCTGAGGTTCTGGGTGATGGCCGTGGCGGTCGTCCTCACGGTCGTGACCGGCCTCGACTACGTAAGACAAGCCATTGTGCTGCGCCGGCGGGGAATCGCCGAGCGCGCCGCGGCGTTGGAGGAGAAGGAAGCGTGAGTTCCGCGGCCACCGAACTGGTGCGACTACTGACCGTGAGGGGCGAGACCCTCGCCGTCGCGGAGTCGCTGACCGGTGGCCTGGTAGCGGCGGAGATCACCGGGGTACCCGGGGCCTCCCGGGTGTTCCGGGGCTCGGTCACCGCCTACGCCACCGAGCTGAAGCACGAGCTGCTGGGCGTCGACGCCACCCTGCTGGCCCAGTGCGGAGCGGTGGATCCGCAGGTCGCGGCCCAGATGGCGGCCGGAGTGCGCAAGGCGCTGGGTGCCGACTGGGGCATCGCGACCACCGGGGTCGCAGGCCCGGATCCGCAGGACGGAAAGCCCGTCGGGACGGTCTTCGTGGCCGTCGACGGACCCCTCACCGCCCGGTCCGGTTCTGCCGGTGGCGGAAAAGTCGAGGCTCTGCGGTTGAACGGCGGCCGTGCGGAAATTCGTATGGAGAGTGTACGGAGCGTACTCGCAGTGCTTCTGGAGCAGCTTGCGGGCGAACAGACTGGGAATGAGCGGGCACAGGATACGGAACGGAACGGGGGGTTTTGATGTTTGCAGCCCTGAGTGAACACGACATCGCTCCCCGCACGGCCGCGGCGCAAGGCGGTACGGTGGGGCGAGAAGGATGCGGCTACGCGGTCCGAGGAGGGAGCCACCGATGATTCTGCTCCGTCGCCTGCTGGGTGACGTGCTGCGTCGGCAGCGCCAACGCCAGGGCCGTACTCTGCGCGAAGTCTCCTCGTCCGCCCGAGTCTCACTCGGCTATCTCTCCGAGGTGGAGCGGGGGCAGAAGGAGGCTTCCTCCGAGCTGCTCGCCGCCATCTGCGACGCGCTGGACGTACGGATGTCGGAACTCATGCGGGAAGTGAGCGACGAGCTGGCGCTCGCCGAGCTGGCCCAGTCCGCCGCGGCCACCGAGCCCGTGCCCACGCCGGTCCGACCGATGCTGGGTTCCGTGTCGGTGACCGGTGTGCCACCGGAACGGGTGACCATCAAGGCGCCCGCGGAGGCCGTGGACGTGGTCGCCGCGTGACATACGCCTGCGCGGCCTAGCAACCCGATACGGCTGATTACGCCACGGCCGGCTGCTCCAGGGAGACCTGGGCGAGCCGGCCGTGGCTTTTTGCCGTCGGGGGGAGCTTTCCGCCCCTTCTTCGCGTGATGCGCCCATTTGCCGGTACCGCGCGGTGCGGTCATCGTGGGAGGGACGTGACGGCGCCCACACACCGGAGGAAGCGGATGTACGTCGTGAAGAGCCCGTTGGCGGACGCGGATCTGAAGACCGTGGCGGAGGCGCTGCAGGGCGCCCTGGTCGACCTGGTGGACCTCGCCCTGGTCGCCAAGCAGATCCACTGGAACATCGTCGGCCCCCGCTTCCGCTCCATACACCTCCAGCTCGACGAGGTCGTCGACTCCGCCCGCGCCCACTCGGACACGGTGGCCGAGCGGGCCTCGGCGCTGGGCGTACCGCCCGACGGGCGCGCCGCCACGGTGGCCTCCAGCAGCGGCATCAAGACCACTCCGGCGGGGTGGATCAAGGACGCGGACGCGGTCGGGGCGATGGTGGACGCGCTCGGCTCGGTGATCACCCGCATGCGGGAGCGCGTGGAGGCGACCGGGGAGCCGGATCCCGTGTCCCAGGACCTCCTGATCGGGATCACCGCTGATCTGGAGAAGCACCACTGGATGTTCCAGGCGGAGAACGCCTAGCGGGTGCGGCCGGCGGCCGGGGGCGGTCGTCGCCTGCGATGCCGGGTGGACCCGTGTTGCATCGGTGAGCCCGTGGTGCGCCTCCCGCGCGGGACAGGCGACGGTCTAGCGTCCGGCTGGAGGTGGTGGCGGGCATGGTGGGGCGGACAGTGCGCCGGACGATCGCGCTCGGGGCCGGGGCGGTGTGGTGGTGGGCCGTGCTGCGGCTCGCCGCGGGCGAGGGCCCGGGCGTGCTGGAAGCGGCCGTCGTGACCGGCGGGTGGGGGCTGAGCCTGCTGCCCGTGCACTGTGTGCCGAAGGGGCGCGCGACCGGGGCCGTCCCGACGGGGCGCTGGCTTGCCGCCTGGCGGGCCGGGAACGTCACCAGGGCATCGCCACACCCCCGTTCGGGCGAAGTATCTGACCCGTCGTGAAAGCCGACGCGTCCGACGCGAGATACAGCACCGCGTGCGCGACGTCGTCCGGTTCGCCGACCCGGCCGAGTGGGGTCAGCCGGGTCATCGCGGCCTCGGTGTGCGCCTGTGCCGCGCGGTCGTGGCGGTCGGTCATGGGGGTGCGGATCCAGCCCGGCGCGACCGCGTTGACCCGGATGCCGTGCGGGCCGACCTCGGTGGCCAGCGTCTTCGTCAGCTGCACCACGGCCGCCTTGGCCGCGCCGTAGCAGAGCAGTCCGGCGCCGCCGGTGTCGACCGCGCCCGAGGCCATGGTGACGATGCTGCCGCGGGTGCCCCGGGCGAGCATCAGCCGGGCCGCCTCCTGGCAGGCGTACAGCACGCCCTTGAAGTTGACGTTCAGCACCCGGTCGAGATCCTCGTCCCGGGTCTCCAGCACCGGGCTGCTGTGCATGATCCCGGCAATCGCCGCCAGTACGTCCAGTCGCTCGCAGGACCGCACCGCCTCGCCGAGCCGGTCCCGGTCGGTGACGTCGAGGACGTGGACCCGGGCCGTGCCGCCGCGCTCCTTGATCAGCGCGGCCGTGCCGTCCAGGCCGTCCGCGTCCCGGTCGGCACAGTGCACCGTCGCCCCCGCCTCGGCGAGCAGGACGGCGGAGGCCCGCCCGATCCCGCCGGCGGCTCCGGTCACGAAGGCGGTGCGTCCGCTGAGGTCGTACGCGGTGAGGGCCATGCCAGCGACGGTACGAGCACATCTGACGGGTCGTCAATTAGGGGGAAGTCTTTGCGGAGGCCTTTGGGGAGGCCTTTGGGGAGCGCTGCCGGCGGAGGCGCCCGGGGCGGGCGTCGGCCGGTCAGCCGGTGCGGCGGGGGTACTTGTCGCGCCAGCGTTGGGGTGCGCCCGGTGCGGGAGCGGGGCCCGACTGGCAGGTGGGGCACCAGTAGGTGGGGCGCTCCTGGGAGCCGTCGCCCTGGTCGGCCACCCGGACGGGGGTGTGGCAGCGCAGGCACGGGCGGGGTGCGCGGCCGTAGACGAACAGGTCGTACCGGTGCAGGCCGGTGGTCTGCCGGACCGGGCGGTCGCGGTTCGTCTCCAGGAGCCGCTTGGCCAGGCCGGGCAGTTTCTCCGCGCGGTCCGCGGGGAGCGCGCCGGCCGGCAGCCACGGGGTCACGCCGAGCAGGAAGCACAGCTCGCTCTTGTAGACGTTGCCGATGCCGGCCAGATTGCGCTGGTCCAGTAGGGCCTCGCCGAGTTCGCGACCGGGGTCCGCGAGGACGTTGGCCAGCGCGCGCTCGGGGTCCCAGTCCGGGCCGAGCAGGTCGGGTCCCAGGTGGCCGACGACCCGCTCCTCGTCGGTCGTGCGCAGCAGCTCCAGGACCTGGAGGCGGTAGCCGACGGCCGTACGGTCGACGGTGCCGAGAACCGCCCGGATCTGGTGCGCCGGCCCGCCCCGCCAGCGCTCACCCGCGCCGTACACCTTCCAGGTGCCCTCCATGCGCAGATGGGTGTGCAGGGTCAGGCCCCCCTCGAACCGGGTGAGCAGGTGCTTGCCGCGCGGAATCGTGTTCAGCACCCTGCGGCCGGTGAGGTCGACGGTCGCGTACTTCGGCACGCGGAAGTCGCTGCGGGTCAGCGGCTTGCCCGCGAGCGCCTCGTGCAACCGCCGCGCGGCCTGCCAGACCGTGTCACCTTCGGGCATGCGTCAAGGGTGCCACGAGGGGGTGAGGCGGGGAGCCTGCCGGCCTTACCGGGCGCGGGGCTGTCGGGCTGTGCCGGGCGGAGGCCCGTGGTTGGGTCGGGTGTGGGGGTGTCGGCTGTGCCGGGTGTGGGTGTGTCGGCTGTGCTGGGCGGGTGGGGGATGCTCGGGGCCCGCTCGTGGTGCCGGGTGCCGTGCCGGTCATGCTCTCAGGCGCAGGCCGCGCGGTGTCGCCACGAACCCGGCCGCCTCCAGGAGGGCGCCTATGGGGGAGGTCAGGGCTTGGGCGCCGTTGATCCGCTCGACCGTGACCGTGCCGAGCGAGCCCGCGCGGGCCGCCGCGGCCAGCGCCTCGGCTGCCGTCCGCAGGCGGGGATCGTCCGCCGCCGCGGTGTCCGGGGCGGCGGACCAGGCCAGCAGCGTCTTGCCGCCGCGCTCCATGTACAGCACCAGTTCGCCCTCCACCAGGACGACCAGCGAACCCGCCTTGCGGCCCGGCTTGTGCCCGGCTCCGGTCGGCGGCTCCGGCCAGGGCAGCGCGGAGCCGTAGGCGTTCGCGGGGTCGGCCGCGGCGAGGACGACGGCACGGGGGTCGGGTGCGGGGGCGCCGCCTGTTCGACCGGTGCCGTAGCCGCGGTGGGGCGCCTGGCCGTAGGGAGCCGTGCCGTAGGAGGCGGAGGAGCCGTAGGGGGCGGGCGAGCTGTGGCGGGTGGATCCGCCGCCGCGGGGGCCGCCGTAGCCGGGGAAGGCGAACGGGTCGGCGAGGTCGCGGGAGCCGTCGGCGGTGGGGCCGTCCTCCGGCGGCCAGATGAAGTCGCCGTCCAGGCCGGGGTGGGCGAAACCGCCGTCGGCCGCGTCGAAGGCGCCGGGGGACGTACGGCCGTGCGGGGTGCCGTCCATGCCGTCGAACGGGTTCGGGAAGCCCGGCTCGGCGAAGCCGTTGGCGGCGGCCGGGGTGCCGAAGCCGTTCCGGCCGGCCGGGGCGGGCAGGCCATCGGTGCGCTCGCGGGCGTTCGCCACCGCGCGGAGGCGGTCCACCGCGCCGTCCATCGCGAACTGGGCCGCGCCCAGCCCCTCGACCACGTAACCGCGCCGGGCCTGGCCGCTCTCCTCGAAGACCGACAGCACCCGGTACACCGCCGAGAAGCCGCCCTCGACGCCCTCCGCGGCGACCGCGCCGCGGGTGACCACGCCGTGCCGGTCCAGGAGTGTGCGGGCCAGTGCGTGTGCGCGCACGGTGGTGTCCGGCTCGGCCGCCGGCAGCAGCGACCAGCGGCCGGCCACGGTCGGCGGGCCGGTTCGGGAGGCGGTGCGCGCGGCGGCCGTCAGCGAACCGTAACGCCCGCGCGGCACGGCTCGCTTGGCGCGGTGCGCGGTCGAGCCCGCCGTACGGCCCGAGCCCAGCAGGGCCCGCATCGGCGCCAGCGTGTCGTTGGTGAGCCAGCCCGACCAGGCCAGGTCCCAAAGCGCATCGGCCAGTTGGGGATCGGTGACGTCGGGGTGCGTGGTGGCGCGGACCTGGTCGGCGATCTGACGGAAGAACAGGCCGTAGCCGCCCGACAGGATGTCGAGGACGGACTGGTGGAGTGCGGTCAGCTCCAGCGGGTGGGGCGCCGGGAGCAACAGCGGGGCCGCGTCCGCCAGATAGAGGGAGACCCAGCCGTCCTTGCCCGGCAGGGCACCCGCGCCGGCCCACACCACCTCGCCCGCGGCGGTCAGTTCGTCCAGCATCGAGGGCGTGTAGTTGGCCACGCGCGAGGGCAGGACCAGCTTCTCCAGCGCGGAGGCCGGCACGGAGGCGCCCTGCAACTGCTCGACGGCGCGCACCAGCCCGTCGATGCCCCGCAGCCCGTGCCCCTTCCCGATGTGCTGCCACTGCGGCAGGAACTGAGCGAGCGCGGCGGGTGGCACGGGCTCCAGCTCATGCCGCAGGGCCGCCAGGGAACGGCGGCGCAGCCGGCGCAGTACGGCCGCGTCGCACCACTCCTGGCCGATGCCCGCCGGGTGGAACTCGCCCTGCACGATCCGGCCGGCCGCGGCCAGCCGCTGCAGGGCGCCCTCGGTGACCGCCACGCCCAGGCCGAACCGGGCCGCCGCCGTGGCCGAGGTGAACGGCCCGTGGGTACGGGCGTACCGGGCGAGGAGATCACCCAGCGGATCCTTGACCGGCTCGGTGAACGCCTCGGGGACACCGACCGGCAGCGCCGTGCCGAGCGCGTCGCGCAGCCGGCCCGCGTCCTCGACGGCCGCCCAGTGGTCGGCGCCCGCGATCCGCACCTTGATGGCGCGGCGGGCCCCGGCCAGCTCCCGCGCCCACTGCGCGTCCGCGCCCCGCGCGACCAGCTCGGCGTCGGTCAGCGGGCCGAGCAGCCGGAGCACGTCGGCGACGCCCTCGACGTCCTTGACCCGGCGGTCCTCGGTGAGCCACTGCAGCTCGCGCTCCAGCTCGGTCAGCACCTCGGCGTCGAGCAGTTCGCGCAGCTCCGCCTGGCCCAGCAGCTCGGCCAGCAGCCGCGAGTCCAGGGACAGCGCGGCGGCGCGCCGCTCGGCCAGCGGGGAGTCGCCCTCGTACAGGAACTGGGCGACGTACCCGAAGAGCAGGGAGCGGGCGAACGGGGACGGCTCCGGGGTCGTGACCTCGACCAGGCGCACCTTGCGGGACTCGATGTCCCCCATCAGCTCGACAAGACCGGGGACGTCGAAGACGTCCTGGAGGCATTCGCGGACCGCCTCCAGGACGATCGGGAACGAGCCGAACTCGCTCGCCACCTGCAGCAGCTGGGCCGCCCGCTGGCGCTGCTGCCACAGCGGGGTGCGCTTGCCGGGGTTGCGGCGCGGCAGCAGCAGCGCACGGGCGGCGCACTCGCGGAACCGGGAGGCGAACAGCGCCGAGCCGCCGACCTGGTCGGTGACGATCTGGTCGACCTCGCCCTTGTCGAAGGCGACGTCGGCCGCGCCGACCGGCGCCTGCTCGCTGTCGTACTCGGTGCCTGCCTTCACCGGCTCCTGGTCGAGCAGGTCCAGGCCCATCAGATCGGCGTCGGGCAGGCGCAGCACGATGCCGTCGTCGGCGTGCATGACCTGCGCGTCCATGCCGTACCGCTCGGACAGCCGGGCGCCGAGGGCGAGCGCCCAGGGGGCGTGGACCTGAGCACCGAAGGGGGAGTGGACGACGACCCGCCAGTCGCCCAGCTCGTCGCGGAAGCGCTCGACGACGATCGTGCGGTCGTCCGGGACATGGCCGCAGGCCTCGCGCTGCTCGTCCAGGTACGACAGCACGTTGTCCGCCGCCCACGCGTCCAGGCCCGCCGCCAGCAGTCGCAGCCGGGCGTCGTCCTTCGTCAGCGAGCCGACCTCGCGCAGGAACGCGCCCACCGCGCGGCCCAGCTCCAGCGGACGGCCCAGCTGGTCGCCCTTCCAGAACGGCAGCCGGCCCGGCACGCCCGGCGCGGGCGAGACCAGGACGCGGTCGCGCGTGATGTCCTCGATCCGCCAGGAACTCGTGCCCAGCGTGAAGACGTCTCCCACGCGGGACTCGTAGACCATCTCCTCGTCCAGCTCGCCGACCCGGCCGCCGCCCTTCTTGGGGTCGGAACCGGCGAGGAAGACGCCGAACAGACCGCGGTCCGGGATCGTGCCGCCGGAGGTGACGGCGAGGCGCTGGGCGCCGGGGCGGCCGGTGACCGTGCCGGCCACGCGGTCCCACACCACGCGCGGGCGCAGCTCCGCGAACGCGTCCGACGGGTAGCGGCCCGCGAGCATGTCCAGGACCGCCGTGAACGCCGACTCCGGCAGTGAGGCGAACGGGGCCGCGCGCCGGACCACCGCGAGCAGGTCGTCGAACTGCCAGGTGTCCAGCGCCGTCATGGCGACCAGCTGCTGCGCGAGCACGTCCAGCGGGTTCGCGGGCACCTTCAGGGACTCGATCGAGCCCGAGCGCATCCGCTCGGTGACCACGGCCGCCTGGACCAGATCGCCCCGGTACTTCGGGAAGACGACACCGGTGGAGACGGCGCCGACCTGGTGTCCCGCACGGCCCACACGCTGCAGGCCCGAGGCCACCGAGGGCGGGGACTCGACCTGGACGACGAGGTCCACGGCACCCATGTCGATGCCGAGTTCGAGGCTGGAGGTGGCGACCACCGCGGGCAGCCGGCCGGCCTTCAGGTCCTCCTCCACCAGGGCGCGCTGCTCCTTGGAGACCGAGCCGTGGTGCGCGCGGGCGATCACCGGGGGCGCGCCCGCGGCCGCGCCGGAGCCGCCCATCAGCTGGGCGGGCGAGTGGTGCTCGTCCAGGGTCTCGCCGGTCGCCCGCTCGTACGCGATCTCGTTGAGCCGGTTGCACAGCCGCTCCGCCAGGCGGCGGGAGTTGGCGAAGACGATCGTGGACCGGTGCGCCTGGACCAGGTCGGCGATCCGCTCCTCCACATGCGGCCAGATCGACGGCCGCTCCCCGCCCTCGGCCGCGTCGGCCGCCGGGGAGCCGCCCAGCTCGCCCATGTCCTCGACCGGGACGACCACGGAGAGGTCGAACTCCTTGCCGGACTCCGGCTGGACGATCTCCACCTTGCGGCGCGGGGACAGATACCGGGCCACCTCGTCCACCGGGCGGACGGTCGCCGACAGGCCGATCCGGCGGGCGGGCTTCGGCAGCAGCTCGTCCAGCCGCTCCAGAGAGAGCGCGAGGTGCGCCCCGCGCTTGGTGCCCGCGACCGCGTGCACCTCGTCCAGGATCACCGTCTCCACGCCCGTGAGCGCGTCGCGCGTGGCCGACGTCAGCATCAGGAACAGCGACTCGGGGGTGGTGATCAGGATGTCCGGCGGGCGGGTGGACAGAGCGCGGCGCTCGGCGGCCGGGGTGTCGCCGGACCGGATGCCGACCTTCACCTCGGGCTCGGGCAGGCCGAGTCGCACGGACTCGTGGCGGATACCGGTCAGCGGACTGCGCAGATTGCGCTCGACGTCGACCGCCAGGGCCTTCAGCGGGGACACGTACAGCACCCGGCAGCGCTTCTTCGGGTCGGCCGGGGGCGGGGTCGAGGCCAGCTGGTCCAGGGCGGCGAGGAACGCGGCCAGCGTCTTGCCCGAGCCGGTCGGGGCGACCACCAGCACGTCCGACCCCTGCCGGATGGCCTGCCACGCGCCCGCCTGGGCCGCGGTGGGCGCGGAGAACGCCCCCGTGAACCAGCCGCGGGTCGCGGGGGAGAAGCCGTCGAGGGCTCGGTGTGCGGAGCTGACCATGCGTCCATCCTGCACCCGCCCACTGACAATCGGCCTGACCTGCACAAACGGGAGGCGGGCGCGGCGGGTGCGACGGAGCCGGGCGGAGGCGATGGCGGACAATGGCCGTATGGCGGGTTCAGGGGAGCGGGCACGGCACTGGCAGTACACGGATCTGCCCGGGGTCGACCTGCTGCGGGCCCGGTACATCCGCAAGACCTTCATCCGGCACACCCACGAGAACTTCGTGATCGCGGCCATAGCGGACGGTGTCGAGGTCTTCCACCACCACGGCTCGGACGTCTCCGCCGGCGCGGGGGCGCTCGCCCTGATCAACCCCGACACCCCGCACACCGGCCGGGCCGGCGTGCCCGAGGGCTGGCGGTACGGCGCGCTCTACCCGTCGCCCGATGTGGTCGCCGCGATCGCCGCCGAGACCACCACCCTGCGGGGCACGCCCGGCTTCGTCAGCCCCGTCCTCGACGACTCCTACACCGCCCGTCTGGTCCACCAGGTGCTGCGCGCCGCCGACGAGGGCAACGCGCTGGCCGCCGACACGCTCCTGCGGGTCGCCGTGACCAGGCTGCTGCGGCTGAACGGCGGCCCCCTGCCCCAGCGGCGGCTGCGGACGGCCGGCGCCGGGATCGCGGCACGCGCGCGTGCGGTGCTGGAGGAGCGGATGGCCGAGCCGCCGACCCTGGAACGGCTGGCCGTGGACCTCCGGACCAGCCCCTTCGCCCTGCTGCGGGCGTTCCGCGACGCCTACGGCATGCCGCCGCACACCTGGCTGACCGACGCCCGCGTGCGCCGCGCCCGGCGGCTGCTGGACGCGGGGACGGCCCCCGCCGAGGCCGCCGTCGCCGTCGGCTTCACCGACCAGCCCCACCTCAACCGGCACTTCACCCGGATCGTCGGCGTGCCTCCGGGCGCGTACCAGCGCGAGCGCACGAGCCGGGGTGAGCGCAAGAACGTACAAGACGCGGGCTGACGGCCGCCCGTACCGTCCGGGGCGTGACACAGCACATAGCTCTCAGGGACCAGACCGCCGAAGGAGCGGACAAGCCGGACCTGGCCGTCGTACGGGACGCTCTCGGGGTCGGCGTCGCCGTGGGCCTGTCCGGATTCGCCTTCGGGGTGACCTCGGCCGGCAGCGGACTCGGACTGCTCCAGACCTGCGCGCTCAGCCTCCTGGTGTTCACCGGCGCCTCCCAGTTCGCGCTGGTCGGAGCGCTCGCCGCCGGGGGCAACCCGTTCACGGCCGCCGCCGGCGCCTTCTTCCTCGGCGTGCGCAACGCCTTCTACGGGCTGCGGCTGTCGCAGCTGCTCGCCCTCCCGCGCGCGGTGCGGCCGTTCGCCGCCCAGTGGGTGATCGACGAGACCACCGCGGTGACCCTGGCACAGCCGACCCGGCGGGCCGCGCGGCTCGGCTTCACCGTCACCGGCCTCAGCCTGTACGCGCTGTGGAACCTCACCACGCTGCTCGGCGCGCTCGGCGCCAGGGCGATCGGCGACACGCGCGCGTGGGGCCTGGACGCGGCAGGGCCCGCCGTGTTCCTGGCGCTGCTCGCCCCGATGCTGAAGACGGCCACCGAGCGCGCGGTCGCGGGCCTCGCCGTCCTGCTCGGCCTCGGTCTGCTGCCCGTGCTGCCGGCCGGCGTGCCGGTGCTGGTGGCGGCGCTGGCGGCCCCGCTCGCCCTCTTCACGGAGGGCCGGCGCAGGGACCGTACCCGACAGGACGCACGAGACGGCGCGGAGGAGGACCGGTGAACGTCTGGATCGCGATCGGGGTGACCGCCCTCGGATGTTACGCCGTCAAGCTGGCCGGCCTGCTCGTGCCGGCGCACACCGTCGAGCGGCCGTACGTGCGGCGGCTCGCCGCCCTGCTGCCGGTCGCCCTCCTCGCCGCGCTCACCGCGCAGCAGACGTTCGCCGACGGGCACGCGCTGGTGCTGGACGCGCGGGCCGCGGGGCTCGGCGCGGCGGCCGTGGCACTGGTGCTGCGTGCGCCGTTCCTGCTGGTCGTGGCGGCGGCTGTGGTGGTGACGGCGGGCGTACGGGCCCTCGCCGGGTGAGGCCGGCCGCCGGCGGGTGAAGCGGCGCTCGGCGGGTGAGGCGGGGTCGGCGGGTGAGGCGGGGTCGGCGGTGAGGCGGGGCTTCGGCGGGTGAGGCGGGGTCGGCGGGCGAGGCGGGCCGGCCCGGTCCGCCGACCGTACGGATCCGGCCCGTGACGGAGTGCCGGCTCAGCCCACGAAGCGGCCGTAGGCCCGCAGGGTGCGCAGGGCCTCGATCGTCACCATCGGGCGCGCCTCCAGCGCCGGGGCCGGGGCCCAGCGGCGCCACCGGATCGGCCAGCCGCCGTCCTCCTCCTGCTCGGCGGCCAGGTGGTCCAGCGAGCGTGCCATCTCGTCGTCGGTGAACCACGCGCGCGCGAGCGAGTCCGGACTACGGGCGAAGTCGTGCGGAAAGTGGTGCTCTCCCGGGGCGTAGCCGGCGGCGACCGGGAAAGCGTCGAGCCGGTCCGGGTCCAGCACCACGAGCCGCTGCTCCCGCACCAGGCGGCCCAGCCGGTCGGCGGCGGCCTCCGCGCGCGGGCGGTCGGGAGCGGAGTCCAGGAAGGTCACGGCGGCCTGGGCCTCGTAGGGGTGCGTCTTGTCCAGGGACTCCACCGCCTGCCAGCAGAAGTCGGTGGCCCGGAAGAGCCAGGCGTGCCAGACCTCGTTGCGGTGCAGCAGTCCGACCACCGGACCGGTGGCCAGCAGTTCGCTGGGAGGGGCGTCGACGACCGGGACGAACGGCGCCGTCGGATATCCGCGCTGGCTGGGGTGGACGGCGGGCAGGGCGCCGTCCGGGGTGGAGACGGAGGTCAGATAGCGGCACACGCGCTCCACGCGCTGTCCGCCGCAGTGCCCGATGGCGTCCAGCACGCGCAGCGCGTGCGCGGTGTGCAGGGGCTGGCTGACCGGACCGCGCAGATCGGGCTCCAGCGCGTGTCCGTACCCGCCGTCGTCGTTGCGGTAGGCGTCCAGCGCCGCTTCCACCGCCTCCGGGCTGCCGTGCAGGAAGTGGTACGCGAAGAGATGCTGTTCCAGCACGCGCGCGGTGAGCCACACGAACTGTTCGGCGCGGAAGAGGGGGGAGCGCGCCGGGGGCGTGGAGGGGAGTGGGGAAGCTCCGGTTTCGGCCATGCGTCAGACCGTAGGACGGAAAGCGGTCTCGCAGGCGCTCCCGGGCAGGGCCCACCCCCCGGGGGCGGGATACTGGAGGCATGCGGTTGACGGTCTTCTGGCAGCGGATGGCGGAACACTTCGGTCCGGGGTACGCCGACACCTTCGCGCGCGACCACGTCATGTCGGACCTGGGCGGACGCACGGTGAACGAGGCGCTGGACGCCGGCTGGGAGGCCAAGGACGTCTGGCGCGTGGTCTGCGCGGTCATGAACGTGCCGGGTGAGAGGCGCTGATGCACCGGCCGCGCTGATGCACCGGCCGAGCTGGTGCACCGGCCGAAATGCCGGGCTTGCCGGAGAAGAGCGTGACGGTACGGCACCGATCTGTCACGAAGATCGCCGGGGGGCACCGGTTGTCGGTGGCGTGGGTGAGACTGGGCGCGTGGCACCCACTGACGAGGACCCTCTGGCATCCCCCGCCGAGGACGGCGAGCCGTCCCCCCGGCAGGCAGCACCGGCAGCTACCACTCCGCCCGGCCGGCCCCCGGTCTCCGGCGCCGTCGCTCCCGACGGCCGGATGCCGCGCTGGCTGCCGCGCGCCATGGTGCTCGCGCTCGCGCTGATCGCCACGTTCCAGCTCGGCAGCTGGGCCTTCCATCAGCTGACCGGGCTCTTGATCAACATATTGATCGCGTTCTTCCTGGCCCTGGCGATCGAACCCGCGGTGAGCCGGATGGCGGCCCGAGGCATGCGCCGGGGGCTCGCCACCTTCCTGGTCTTCCTCGGCCTGACCATCCTCGCCGCCGGGTTCGTCACCTTGCTGGGGTCGATGCTGGCCGGCCAGATCATCAAGATGGTCGAGGGTTTCCCGGACTACCTCGACTCGCTCATCAACTGGATCAACGAGACCTTCCACACGGAACTCAGACGCGTGGACATCCAGGAGGGCCTGCTCCACTCCGACTGGCTGCGCAAGTACGCGCAGAACAGTGCCGCCGGTGTCCTCGACGTGTCCGCCCAGGTGCTCGGCGGGCTGTTCCAACTGCTGACGGTCGGGCTGTTCTCGTTCTACTTCGCGGCGGACGGCCCCCGGCTGCGCCGTGCCCTGTGCTCCGTGCTGCCGCCCGCGCGCCAGGCCGAGGTGCTGCGCGCCTGGGAGATCGCCGTCGACAAGACGGGCGGCTATCTGTACTCGCGCGGCCTCATGGCACTGATCTCCGGGATCGCGCACTACATCCTGCTCGAATTCCTGGAGGTGCCGTACGCGCCGGTGCTCGGCGTCTGGGTCGGCCTGGTCTCGCAGTTCATCCCCACCATCGGCACGTACCTCGCGGGCGCGCTGCCGATGCTGATCGCGTTCACCGTCAACCCCTGGTACGCGGTGTGGGTGCTGGTCTTCGTCGTGATCTACCAGCAGTTCGAGAACTACATGCTGCAGCCCAAGCTGACCGCCAAGACGGTCGACATCCACCCGGCGGTCGCGTTCGGCTCGGTCATCGCCGGCACCGCGCTGCTGGGCGCGGTCGGCGCGCTGATCGCCATCCCGGCGGTGGCCACGCTGCAGGCGTTCCTGGGCGCGTACGTGAAGCGGTACGACGTCACGGACGACCCCCGCGTGCACGGGCACCGCGGCAGGAGTTCGGCCGGTCCCGGGATGCTCACGCGCGCGCGACGGCTCTGGGCCGGCCGCCGCCCCGGCGAGCAGCAGCCGTAACCCGTCTCCGCCCCGGCGAGCAGCAGCGGCCGTAACCGCCTCCGCCGCCCCGCAGGGGCCGCGGTCAGAGATAGCCGAAGAAGCGGGTCCACCAGGTCGCGTGGTCCCCGTCCTCCTCGGCGAGCCAGGTCACACCGTCGTACGGCCGGTGGAGCAGCCGTTGCGGTACCAGCCGGTAGCCGAGATCGGACAGGGCGGCCGTGATCCGGACGCGGTCCGCCTCGGACAGCGCTCCGTCGCGGACGGCGTCGTCCAGGTCGTCGTGGCTGTCCGGCGCCGGCGTGGTGACCGCCGCCAGGTCGCCGTAGTTGCTCAGCCGCACGGCGAGCGGCACTCCGGCCCCGGTCGCCTCGGCCGGGACGTCGACGCAGAAAGAGGAACTCGAGTCCTGGATGCCTTCGTCGAGCAGGCAGGGGCTCCCGAGATCCCGGGTCAGCCGGTCCCGGAGCCGGGTCGCCCGGAGCCGGGCCCCGGGGTGGTCGAAGCCGTCGGGGTGCTCCAGGTGGTGCGGTGCGGGCACCCGGTCCAGCGCGTGGAACAGGGCGAGCATCCGGTTGTCGTCGTTCATCTCCGCCATACCTTACGGAGGCTGTTCCGAGCCGCCGACATCGTGAAAAACCCCTCCATCGGGATTCGCCAGACCCCCGTCCGATCGGCGGTCTACCGTACGGACATGCCGCGTCACGTTCCGCGGTCACCGAAGGAGGAACCCTGTGTCATCCCCCTGCGACCCCCAGTACGCCCCCGCCGGCGATGTGGGTGCGGCCCTCATGGTGATCGATTCCCGGCTCAAGGCCGTCTACGACGGCAAGACCGAGACCGACCCCGAGCAACAGCAGCTGATCGACCAGTTCGCCGCGTCCTTGGGTCGCAGTGGGATCCAGGACCTGCTGGACGGTGCGTGCACGCTCATCTACATGTACATGAAGTGGCTGCGGATGGCGTACGAGGACCACGACAAGGACGTGATCGAGTACGTGGTGCCCAACCTCGTGGCCACGATGCGCATGATGCCCAAGAGCGTCCGTCCCGAGGCCATCCCCACCATGGCCGGCCTGGTCATCGCGGCAGGCACGGACCTGAGCCCCAGCCTGTGGCGCCAGCAGTACGGGGACTGGACCAAGGACGAGATGAACCCCCTGGAAGTCACCGCCTTCCTGCTCGCGGAGCACATCAACCGGGTCACCGGCGACCAGGACTTCGCCACCCGCCTGATCACCAAGGCGCTGGCCGGCGCGGACCAGGACTGACGGGCCGCGCGGTCACTTCCTTGACGCCGGGGAGCCGGGGCGGTGGACCGTCGCGGTGAGGCGTCGCAGCGCGGCGTGGGCGGGTGGGCCCCAGGTGCGTTTGCCGCCCGGGCGGCCGTGGACGCCTGCCTCTCCGATGAAGACGCAGGCGAGGGCTTTCAGCACCGCCCAGCCGCGGGCGCGGCGAAGGGTCGCCGGGTCCGGGGCCGGCTGATACGCCTCGTAGAAGCGGTCGACGGCGCCGTCCGGCAGCAGGATCCACGCGGCGGCGAGGTCGCAGGCCGGATCGCCCGCGAAGAGGTCGCCGAAGTCGATCACGCCGCAGAAGGCGCCGTCCGCGGTGAGGACGTTGGCCGGATGCAGATCGCCGTGAAGCCACAGTGCCGGCCCCGTCCATCCGGGCGCGGCGACGGCGTCCTCCCAGACCGCGCGGACGGCGTCCGGGTCGGGGATCAGCCCCAGTTCGGTGGCAGAGGCCAGCTGCCCGGCGAACCCCTCGGCATGGTCGGCCAGCGGACCGCCACGGTCGCGGCCGGCCGGTGCCCCTTCGGGGGCGGGGCGGTGAAGAGCGGTCAGGAAGGCGGCCAAGGTGTCGGCCGCCTCCGCGGCGCGCGTGGCGGGGGCACGGTCGGCGGGCGTTCCCGGCACCCAGGTGGTGACCAGCCAAGGCCGCGGAAACCGTTCGGAAGGCTCGCTGAGGCGCTGCGGGACGGGGACCGGCAAGGGGAGGCGCGGGGCGAGCGCGGGCAGCCACTCGTGCTCTTTGCGCAGCAGCGCGTCCGCGGACAGCGTCGCCCAGGGCAGCCGGACGGCGAGGTCGTCACCGAGCCGCCACAGCTGGTTGTCCCAGCCGCGGGCGCCGAGCCTCAGAGGGAGACCGGCCAGGTCCGGATGCTGGTCGCGCAGCAGATCCCGGACCAGCTCCGCGGTGATCTCGATCTCTGTAGGGGCCATGCGGAGCCACGATAGTCGGCCGGCGAGCGCCGCTCGTGACGCCCGCAGGGGACGGGGGCTCCTCCTGCCGAGGCGACGCCGCGTGGTGCGCTTGACACGAAAATCGAACATCCATTCATATGGGGGCTCAGGCGAGGCTTTGGGTGGGGGACTTCCTCCCGATTCAGGGGTATATGTCCCACAGTTATCCACAGGCTGGGCCTGCGTCGGGGCGCATTGTCAGTGGCAGGCGTTAGCGTCTTTGACGTGAAGCGATCGACTCAAGCAAACCGGGTGGAACCCATGGCAGGAACCGACCGCGAGAAGGCACTCGATGCCGCGCTCGCGCAGATTGAACGGCAATTCGGCAAGGGCGCGGTCATGCGCATGGGCGAGCGGTCCAAGGAGCCGATCGAGGTCATCCCGACCGGCTCGACCGCGCTCGACGTCGCCCTGGGCGTCGGTGGCCTGCCGCGCGGCCGTGTCGTGGAGATCTACGGACCGGAGTCCTCCGGTAAGACGACCCTGACCCTGCACGCCGTGGCGAACGCGCAGAAGGCCGGCGGCCAGGTCGCCTTCGTGGACGCCGAGCACGCCCTCGACCCCGAGTACGCACGCAAGCTCGGCGTCGACATCGACAACCTGATCCTCTCCCAGCCGGACAACGGCGAGCAGGCCCTGGAGATCGTGGACATGCTGGTCCGCTCCGGCGCCCTCGACCTCATCGTCATCGACTCCGTCGCCGCTCTCGTCCCGCGCGCGGAGATCGAGGGCGAGATGGGCGACAGCCACGTCGGTCTGCAGGCCCGTCTGATGAGCCAGGCACTCCGCAAGATCACCAGTGCGCTCAACCAGTCCAAGACCACCGCGATCTTCATCAACCAGCTCCGCGAGAAGATCGGCGTGATGTTCGGCTCCCCGGAGACCACGACCGGTGGCCGGGCGCTCAAGTTCTACGCCTCGGTGCGCATCGACATCCGCCGCATCGAGACCCTGAAGGACGGCACGGAGGCGGTCGGCAACCGCACCCGCTGCAAGGTCGTCAAGAACAAGGTCGCGCCGCCCTTCAAGCAGGCCGAGTTCGACATCCTCTACGGCCAGGGCATCAGCCGTGAGGGCGGCCTGATCGACATGGGCGTGGAGCACGGCTTCGTGCGCAAGGCCGGCGCCTGGTACACGTACGAGGGCGACCAGCTCGGCCAGGGCAAGGAGAACGCGCGCAACTTCCTCAAGGACAACCCCGACCTGGCCAACGAGATCGAGAAGAAGATCAAGGAGAAGCTGGGCGTGGGGGTCCGGCCGGAGGAGCCCGCCGCCGAGCCGGGCGCCGACGCCGCGGTCACCACCGCGGCCGACGACGCGGCCAAGTCGGTGCCCGCCCCGGCAGCCGCCAAGGCCACCAAGCCCAAGGCCGCCACCGCCAAGAGCTGACCCGTGACACGACGAACCGACTGGGCCGAGTACGAGTACGCCACCCCCGGTGCCCCACGGGGGAGGGGCACCGGGGGCCACCCGGACTCCGCCCCGGACGGTGCCGACGGACACCGGGACGACGGGTACGGCCAGTACGGCGGACAGGACGAGTACCGCGGGCACGATGAGTACCGCGAGCGGGACGTGCACGGCTATGGCGGGACCGACGCGTACCGCGGAACCGGCGGGTACGAGGGTGGCGGCGCAGGCGCGGGCGGCGAGGGCGGTGAGCCGCCCGGGGGCGGTTCGCTCGGCGGCCGCGGATCCGGCGGACCCGGCGGCGCGCGGGGCGGTGGCCGGGGGCGCGGCCGCCGGCGGCGCGGCTTCGGGGACGCGCCCGGTGAGGACGAAGGCACCCCTTCCTCGGCGAGGGACGAGCGGGGGGAGTCTTCAGGGGACCCGGCTGAGCGGGCCCGGGCGATCTGCCTGCGCCTGCTCACCGGGACCCCGCGCACCCGCAAACAGCTCGCGGACGCCCTGCGCAAGCGGGAGATCCCCGAGGACGTCGCCGACGAGGTGCTGAACCGGTTCGAAGAGGTCGGGCTCATCGACGACGGCGCCTTCGCGGACGCCTGGGTGGAGTCCCGGCACCATGGCCGGGGCCTCGCCCGCCGCGCACTCGCCCGGGAACTGCGCACCAAGGGCGTCGACTCGGCGCTGATCGAGGACGCCGTCGCCCAGCTCGACTCCGAGCAGGAGGAGGCGACCGCCCGCGAACTCGTCGCCCGCAAGCTGCGCGCCACCCGCGGTCTCGACCGCGACAAGCGGCTCCGCCGGCTCGCGGGCATGCTCGCCCGCAAGGGCTACTCCGAAGGCATGGCCCTCCGCGTCGTCCGCCAGGCCCTGGAGGAGGAGGGCGAGGACACGGAGTTCCTCGGGGACGGGGACCTCTGACGCGGTCCGGCCGCACCGCCGCCTTCTGACGCGGTCCTGCCGCACGGCAGCTTCTGGCGTGGTTACCGGGCACGGCTCTCAAGGGGCAGAGCGGTGTGAACCCGCGTCGGGGTGGGGTTAACCCCCGCGCCGGACGGGCGGGGTGACCCCCGGCGCAAGACGCCGGGCCACCGCAGTGCTCTTCCACCCCCGCACCGGCGAGTCTGTACGCGCGCCCAGCGCACGACTCAGCCGACGCGCACAACAGAAGAGAGCCCGTCCCCATGATGCTGCGTTACGCCCTGCAGACAGTCCGCGCCCGCAAGGCGGGTTTTCTCGGCGCCTTCCTCGCCCTGATGTGCGCGGCGGCTCTGATCACCGCGTGCGGCACCCTCCTAGACACCGGCCTGCGCGGCACCATCCGTACCGAGCGCTACGCCGCCGCTCCCGTCGTGGTCTCCGCCGACCAGTACGTGCACCGCACCACCGTCAAGCACAAGAAGGGCAAGACCAAGGTCAAGCACAAGGCGAAACCCATCGCCGAACGAGCCTGGCTTTCCGAAGGGCTGAGCGGCACGCTCGCCCACATCCCCGGCGTGTCCCGGGTCGTCCCCGAACTCACCTTCCCCACCCAGCCGTTGACCCCGGTCGGCACCGGTGGCCGTACCGCCTACGGCCATGCCTGGGACTCCGCCGTGCTCACCCCGTACCGGCTGACCGCCGGCCGAACCCCCGAGGCCCCGGGGGACCTCGTGATCGACGACAGCCTCGCCGCGCGGGCCGGGCTGCGGCCCGGTGACCGGCTCACCGTGCAGTCCACACAGGCCCCGCGGGACTACCGGATCACCGGTATCGCCACCCCGGCCACCACCGTGCGCCACCAGACGTCCCTGTTCTTCTCCGCCGCCGAGGCCCGCCGACTGGCCGGACACCCCGGCCAGGTCACCGCGTTCGGTGTGCTGCCGGCCAAGGGGGCGGACCCCGAGCGGGTGCGCGGGGCCGTGACGCGGGCGCTGCACGGCACCACGGCCCAGGTGAGCACCGGCGACGCCCGCGGGCCCGTCGAGTTCCTGGACGCCGCTGCCGCCCGCACCCGGCTGGTCAGCATGGGCGGTGCCATGGGCGGGACCTCGCTGCTGGTGGCGGTGCTCGTGGTCGTCGGCACCTTCGCGCTCACCGTCCAGCAGCGCCACCGTGAACTCGCCCTGCTCCGGGCCATCGCCGCGACGCCCGGGCAGATCCGCGGGCTGCTCGGCCGGGAGGCGCTGATCGTCGGCGCGGCGGCAGGCACCGCCGGCGCACTGCTCGGTCTGCCGCTGGGCGGCTGGCTGCACTCCCGGTTCGTCGCTCTCGGCGCCGTACCCGACACGCTCGAACACACCGCCGGTGTCTTCCCGCCGCTGGCCGCTCTCGCCGCCACCCTGCTCGGCGCCTGGGCGGCGGCCCGGATCGCCTCCCGCAGGATCGCCCGGATCCGCCCGGCCGAGGCCCTGGCCGAGGCCAGGACCGAACGCAGCCGGCCCGCCTGGGGCCGGACCGTCGCCGGGCTGCTGCTCCTCGCCGGCGGAGTCGTCCTCGTCGTCGTACTCACCTCCCTGCGCACCGAGCCCGCCTCGACTCCCGTGACCTTCCTCGCCGTCGTCGTCCTGTCCACCTCCGTCGCCCTGCTCGGCCCGCTCCTGGTCAGGGCCGCCACGCTGCTGCTCGCCGGCCCGCTCCGGCTCACCGGCCACGGCGGCAGGCTCGCCACCGCCAACCTGCGCGGCAACGCCGCCCGCATGGCCTCCGTCGTCACCCCCCTGACTCTGCTCGTCGGCATGACCTGCACCGTCCTGTTCGTCCAGGAAACCCTCGGGGACGCGGCCCGCACCCAGGTCCGCGAAGGTGTCCGGGCCGACTGGGTCGTGGCCGCCCAGGGGCCGGGCGTCCCCGGCGAGGCCGCCGAACGACTGCGCGCACAGCACGACACCGTCACCGAGGTGGTCCGCACGACCGTGCGCGTCGGCCTCGACAAGTACCCCGCACAGGGCGTCACCCCCGCCGGACTGACCCGCACCTGGGACCCCGAGGTCACCGCCGGCTCCCTCGACCGGCTAGGTCCCGGCACCGTCGCCGTCAGCGAACTGGCCGCCGACCAGCAGCACCTGAAGCCCGGAAGCCCCCTGAAACTCACGCTCGGCGACGGCACGCCGGCCACGCTCACCGTCGCCGCCGTCTACGCCCGGGGTCTCGGCTTCGGCGATCTCACCTTCGCCCACGACCTCGTGGCCCCCCACGTCGACAACCCGCTCGCCTCCTCGGTCCTCGTCAGCACGACCCGTACACAGATACAACTCGCGACTACGCTGCGTGAGTTCCCGGGGCTGCGGATTCTTTCGCCGGCCGCCGCCGACGCGCTCCAGGCAGACCGGCAGCAGACGAACGCCGAGGTCAACTACCTCGCCATGGGCCTCGTGCTGGCCTTCACCGCCATCGCCGTGGTCAACACGCTCGCCATGTCGGTCGCCGAGCGTGTCCGGGAGTTCGCGCTGCTGCGGCTCGCCGGCGCGACCCGCCGTCAGGTGCTGCGCATGCTGCGCACCGAGGTGCTGTCCGTCCTGCTCCTCGCCACCGCGCTCGGCAGCGGTATCGCCCTCGCCGTGCTCACCGCGTTCAGCGTCGGCATGACGGGCCGGGCCGCACCGGCGGTCACCCCGCTGCTCTACCTCGGCGTGGTAGCGGTCGCCGGCCTCCTCGCGCTCGTGGCCAGTGCCGTGCCGGGGCGGGCGGCGCTCCGGGTGCGGGCGGTGACGGTCGCGACGGCGAAGGAGTAGCACGGGCGCCGTCCTCGGCAGGCGCGCCGCACCTACCGCTCAGGACGTCACCGGTGCCACCGGCAGCCCCTCCGCGCGCCAGGCCTGGAAGCCGCCGACGAGGTCCGTGGCCCGGTGCAGGCCCAGTTGGTGGAGGGAGGCGGCGGCGAGGCTGGAGGCGTAACCCTCGTTGCAGATCACCACGACACGCAGGTCGTGTCCGGTGGCCTCGGGGAGGCGGTGGCTGCCCTGGGGGTCGAGGCGCCACTCCAGTTCGTTGCGCTCGACCACGACGGCGCCGGGGATGAGCCCGTCCCGTTCGCGCAGGGCCGCGTATCGGATGTCGACCAGCAACGCCTCACCGGACCGCGCCACCTCGTACGCCTCCCGCGCCTCGACGCGCCGGTATCCGGCCCGCACCCGCTCCAGCAACGCGTCGATACCGAGGGGCGCTTCACCCGAAACGGCGCTCTCGCCGGTCACCTCGGCCACCGCCGACCGCTCGCTCGTGCCGCTCACTGCCAGTCCTCCGGGCGTTCGACCTGCTCCAGGCGCAGCACCTGGCCCGAGCGACTGTAACGGCGGATCCGGGGCAGCGGCGGGTAGTAGGCGTGGACGGAGATCGCGTGTCGGTCGCGGGACTCGTTGAGCACCTCGTGCACATGGTGGCGGCCGAAGGCGCGGCCCTGTCCGGTGGGCAGCCGGCGTACGCGGTCCACGCCCTCGGTGAGTTCCAGGGTCTTCCAGCCGTCGGTGGGCAGCCGCGCGGCGAGGGAGTACTCCGTGAGATCGCCCGAGGCGGTGAGGAAGGCGCCGACCGAGTCGGCGTGGTCGTGCCAGCCGGTGCCGGAACCGGGCGGCCAGCCGATCAGCCAGGCCTCGCTGCCGCCGGGGCCGTCCAGCCGTACCCAGGTACGGCCCTCCGGATCGAGCGGCAGGGAGGCGATCAGCTCGGCGTCGGCCGCCGTTCGCCGGACGAAGTCGAGGAGGTCCGCCTGGGTGGGCGCCGCGCCGGTGGTCGGGGACGCGGACGAGGGCAGGGAAGGGGAGGGGACAGACACGTGCACCGTCCTGAGGAAGGTTCGCGGAAACGGGCGCACGACGGCGCCCGGAAAGGGAAGGGGGTGCGAATCAGCAGGACGGGCGACACACGCAGCCCGCGTAGCGGACGAGGTCCATATGGACCCTCCGCCACAGGCGCACACAGGTGTCGGTCACGATCGGGAGTACAGCATGCTGCCGTAGCCCGGTCAACCGAGTGTCACTCTGCGGACGGAGGGTGCGGAGGGGTGCGTTCCGGCGCACGCCGACCGCCTCCGGGGACCACGGCCGGCGTGCGCGGGAGCCGCTGTGGGGCGTGCGGTCAGCGCACCCGGCCGTCTCCCCGGCGCACGTTCGGCGCGCGGGGAAGCAGACGGCGGCGCGTGGTGATCGCACGCCCCGGCGTACGGTCAGCGCGCGCCGGAGCCGGCCCGCGCCGCCGCCTGCTCCTCCTGCGGTTGCTCCTGCTCCGCCGGGACCGCGCCGCCCAGCGTGGCCTCGGCCGCCGCGTACAGGTCGGCCGGGCGGACGCCGCTCAGCGCGGTGACCAGGTGGCCGTCGGGGCGTACGAGCAGCACGCTGTGCGCCGGCGCACCCGGGTAGCTCTCGGCGACCAGCAGCTCGGCGGGGTGCGGCAGTGCGGTCACGGCCGCCGCGAGCCGGGGCATCACCCCGGCGGACACCCAGTGCTTGCGCTCCCAGACACCCGTACCGGGCGCGATCAGCACGACGAGCAGCGCACCGCGGCCGAGCCGGTCGCGCAGCCGGACGAAGGAACCGTCCTCCGCCGTGACCCGGACGTCGGCGACCGGCGCCCCGGGCGCGGTGTCGACCGGGATGGCCGCCTCCAGACGCCGGGGCGCGAGCGGCGAGTCGCCGTACGTGCCGGGCGCGCCCAGCGGACCACGGCCCAGGTGACCGTCGGTGAGCAGCGCGTCGTGGCTGCGGGCCGCGCCCGGCACGATGTGGCGCAGCCCGCCCCCGCCGCGCAGCACCGGCAGCACCTGGTCGGCGGCGCGCAGCCGGGCGGCGACCACCGCGCGCCGCTCGGTCTGGTAGCTGTCCAGCAGGGCCTCGTGCGGGCCGTGGTGCCAGGCCGTGGCCAGCTTCCAGGCGAGGTTGTCGGCGTCCCTGAGCCCCTCGTCGAGCCCCTGGGTGCCGAGCGCGCCGAGCAGATGCGCCGCGTCCCCGGCGAGGAAGACCCGGTCGGCGCGCCATCGGCGGGCCAGCCGGTGGTGCACCGTGTGAACGCCGGTGTCGAGCAGGTCGTACGCCGGTGAGGGGCTGTCCGACCAGCCCGCGAGGGTCTCGCGGATCCGGGAGAGCAGCATCTCGGGCGTGACCAGGTCCTTGCCCGGCGGCAGCAGCCAGTCCAGGCGCCACACGCCGTCCGGGAGGGGGCGGGCGGTCACCTCCCCGGCCGAGGGCCCGGACGACCGCCACGGCGGCATCCGATGGAGCAACGCCTGACCCTCCCACGGAAGTTCCGCGCGCAGCGCGGCCACCGCGTGCCGCTCCACCGCCGTACGGCCCGGGAAGCGGATGTCCTGGAGTTTGCGCACGGTCGAGCGGGGGCCGTCGCAGCCGACCAGGTAACTGCCGCGCCACCACGTGCCCTTGGCGCCACGGGTGTGCGCGCTGACGCCGGAACGCTCCTGCTCGATCGCGTCCAGGCGGCTGTCCGCCACCAGCTCCACCGAGGGCTCGCCGGCGAGGGCCGCGCGCAGGGCGCCCATGACGACGTGCTGGGCGATGTGCAGCGGTGCGGCGGGGTCGTCCTCGGCGAAGGGGATCTCGTTCATCACCTGCTTGCGCCTGACGGACCGCCATCCGGCCCAGCGCACGCCGTGGCCCGCGAGCGCGACTCCGGTCAGCCGCTCCAGCAGGGCGGCCGTGTCCTCGCGCAGGACGACGGTGCGTGCCGGGCGGGGTTCGTCCTTGCCGGGGTTTTCGTCCAGGACGACGGTCGGCACCTGCTGACGCGCCAGAGCCAGGGCGAGCGTGAGCCCGACGGGCCCCGCTCCGACGATGATCACCGGGTCCACGAGGTGGCGCTCCCTGCTCGCGGCGATGCCTTGACGGACTGGTGTGAACACACTAGGGGAGCAGGGCGAACGATCACAGAACGTATGCAACCTATTGCCGGGGCCTCCGTCAAGCGAGGCGTGCGGGCGCTGGTGTGCAGCCGTTCGGCGAGGGCGCGGGGAGTGACGGAGGACGCGGGCCAGGGGCGTTGTCCGGTGCGGTCCGCGAATTTCCCGGTACGATAAATTCCGTTTTCTTTACGGATGGTGAGCAGAAGGCCCGGCCGTTCTTCCGTGCCGTATTTCGACATAACGCTCGCAAACGTTTTGAGCCTGTCCAGTGAGCCTGCGCACATTAGAAAGTCATTGCCATGGCTCTAGCCGCTACATAGGATCACTCGCAGTAGGTCGAAGTCGCGCGACGTTCCTACTACGGGGTGGCTCTTCCCTGCTATTCGACCACGCGGGGCCGAGCCTTCCGGACAGACCATCCGGACACCAAAAGGAGAAGCACATGCTCCTCAAGGAAATGACGAACAAGCTGGGCGACCGACTTCTCGGCCGCCTCGTTCCCAGCACCACCGCGGATGCCGACCAGTTCGAGTGCACCTGGGAGTACAAGTGCACTTTCCCGTACTGTGGCGGCGCATCGCGTCTCACCCGGTACCGCCGTCAGGTGTGCGCGGAGAGCACCGGCGGTCCGAGCAAGGGCCCGTGGGAGAGGCTCGGCTGCTGCTGGTAAGCACGGCTGATCACATCTGATTGAGCCAGTCCGGCCGGCCCGGCGAGGGGAATACGGGCCGGCCGGACCAGCCTGTCATGCCTTTTCTGTGAAATAGGGCCCGTTACGATGACCTATCTGCACCTTTCCTTGAGGCTGTCACTCGCGGGCGTTTTCCTTGTGTCCGGGCTGGCGAAAGCGCGTGCCATCGACGGTGCCGTTCTGATGTGCAAGAGCCTGTTCGGCACCTTCTGGCCGGCCCGGAAGAACTGGGCCCGACCCGCCGCCGGCGCGCTCGTCGTCGCCGAGGTGGCGACCGGCCTCGCGCTTGTCGTCCCCGGCTCCGACGCCACCGCCGTGCTCGGCCTGCTTGCGGCGATCGGCCTGCTCATGGGGTTCACCGCGCTGGCGATCGTGACCTCGCGCAGAAAGCTGGCGCTCGTCTGCGCCTGCTTCGGCCGTGCCGGCGCGCCACTGGGCCGGCGCCACGTCTGGCGCAACCTCGCCCTGCTCGCCATCGGCGCCGCGGCCCTGTTCCTCCTGCCCCAGGCCGGGCGCGGGACGTGGGACTCCGGCGGGACCGGCGTTGCGGTGACCGCGGCGGCCGTCGTCACGCTTGTCACCTTCTATTACGACGAGATAGCAGACCTGCTCAGCGGCAACTGGTGATCTGCCGCCCGCGCACGACGGAATCTGGAGTAATCCTGTAATGGTATTCCTCGTCCCGGTCGTCGCCCTCATCGGCGCGTTGGCCGTGTTCAACCTGTTCCTCACCATGGCGGTGATCCGTCGGCTCAAGCAGAATGCTCCCGACCTGGCCGAACCAGATCTTCCGGAACTTCCTCCCGGCAGCCGCCTCCCCGATTTCCACGGGGAATCCATTTCCGGAACGCCCGTCACCGCCGACACGGTGGCGGGAACGGATTCGATCTTCGCGTTCTACGACACCGGCTGCTCGGCGTGCAAGACGACCATTCCTCAGCTCATCGGCTATGCCCAGGGCAAGGGCCTGAAGCCCGACCAGGTCATTGCGGTGGTGGGAGGCGACCGAGCGGCGGCCGACGTGTACGCCGCCGAACTGGATGGCGTGGCCACGGTGATCGTGGAGGACACGCTCGGTCCGGTCGCGTCGGCGTTCTCGATCTCCGGCATCCCGGCGTTCGTCCAGGTCGACAGCGGCGGCACCGTGGTGCGCTCGGGCACCGCGCGCGGTGTTCTGACCGCAGGGATCTGAGCGGGCGGAGCACGGTGTCCGCACGCACGCACAACGGTCCCGGCGAACTGGTCCGCCGGGGCCTGGAGGCACTCAGACTCACCTGGCAGGCGGGGCCGGTCACCGCTTCCCTCTACCTGTTGATCACGGTCGCGGAAGGCACCCTGCCCGCGGCCGTGGCCTTGCTGACCAAATGGCTCATCGACGGCATACAGCTGGGTGCCGCGGGCGCGGCCGACGTGCCGGACAAGCCCGCGGCGCCTGGCGTCACCCCCTTGCAGGCGGTTGTCTGGATCGGCGTGCTGAGCGCTGTCCTGGCGGCACTTCCGCCCCTGAGGGAGTTCTGGAAGTCCCGGCTCCAGCGCGGTGTGAGCCTCCTGGTGCAGTACCGGCTGTACTCGGCGGTGAGCCGCTTGCAGGGGCTGGCCCGCTTCGAGCGCCCGGAGTTCCTCGACCGGTTGCGGATGGCACAGCAGGCAGCCACGACTGCGCCCGAACAGGTGGTCGCCTCGTGTTTCGGGTTGCTCCAGGCCGGGCTGACGGTGTCCAGCTTCCTGGGCGTCCTCGTCTCGATCAGTCCGCTCATGGCGATCGTCACCGTGGCGGCCGTCGTGCCCGCCCTGTTCGTCCAGCTGTCCATGACCCGACAGCTGTCCGACATGATGTGGGAGATGAGCCCGCGCAGCAGGCGCCAGCTCTTCTACCAGAGGATGCTGTTCGACCTCGACGCGGTGAAGGAGACGCGTCTGTTCGGGACGGGCCGGTTCCTGCTCGAACGCATGCGCGCGGAGACCGAGGAGATCAACCGCGCGGAGGAGGCGCTCGACCGCAGGACCGTCGTACGCCATGGACCGCTCTCCGTGCTCGGTGCCCTGGTCGCGGCGGGTGGCCTCGTCTGGACCGTCGTGGAGGCGACCGAGGGCCGGCTCAGCATCGGCGACGTCGCCGCGTTCATCGCCGCGGTGGCCGGTGTGCAGGGCTCGCTCGGTGGCGCGGTGGCGGATGCGACGAGCGCCTACCAGGCCTTGCTGCTGTTCGGTCACTACCGCGACGTCATCCGCGCGGAACCGGACCTGCCGGAGCCCGCCCGGCCGCGCGCCCTGGCCCAACTGCGGCACGCCATCCACCTGGAGGACGTCTGGTTCCGTTACACGGACGAAGGGCCGTGGGTGCTGCGGGGGGTCACACTGACCATCCCGTTCGGTGGTTCCCTCGCTCTGGTGGGACTGAACGGAGCCGGCAAGAGCACCCTGGTGAAACTGCTCTGCCGCATGTACGACCCGACGAAAGGCCGCATCCTCTGGGACGGCGTCGACATCCGGGACGTGTCCGTCGGGGACCTTCGGGAACGCATCACCGCGGTGTTCCAGGACTTCACCGCCTACGACCTGACCGTGCAGGAGAACATCGGCATCGGTGATGTCCGTGTCCTGGACGACCTGGGGAAGGTGCGTGCCGCCGCCGAGCAGGCCGGCATCCACCCCGTCGTGGAGAAACTCCCCCGGGGCTACCGGTCCATGCTGTCCAGGATCTTCTACCAGGAGGGCGAGTCCGGGGAGTCGGAGCACGGCGTGACCCTGTCCGGCGGACAGTGGCAGCGCATCGCGCTCGCTCGTGCCTTCGTCCGCAGCGGAAGAGATCTGCTCATCCTCGACGAGCCCAGCTCCGGCCTGGACCCGGCGGCGGAGCGGGAGGTGCACGACTCGTTGCGGAACTACCGCTCCGACGCCACCAGCGTGCTCATCTCCCACCGGCTGGGGGCGGTCCGGGAGGCCGACCGCATAGTCGTCCTGCAGCACGGCCGGGTGGTCGAGGAGGGGACCCACGGCGAGCTGCTGCGCAAAGACGGGGAATACGCGCGGCTGTATTCACTGCAGGCGTCGAGTTATGTGGACGCCGTCGGCAGTTCCGAATGACAGGAGCCGTCGGCTCTCCGGCCTCTTCGGCTCATCCTCTTTTTCGACGAATTTCAGGCGGTGGTGCGGGTGCTGTGGCTGATGACGCTTGCTGCCCTGATTGTCTTCGCAGTTGCGATGGCCATCTTCTGGGCCCGGCGGAACCTCGTGGCGGTGACGGTGAACGGCCTCAGCATGAGTCCGACGTTCACCACGGGTGACCGGGTGCTCGTCCGACGGGGCACGGGAGGGCTGCGCAGGGGCCGCATCGTGGTGGTGGCCCGGCCGGACCGCAGGAACGGCTGGGGCACGACACCGCTCACCAGCCGCGACGTGGACGCGAGCCGCTGGTACATCAAGCGAGCGGTCGCCCTGGGGGGCGACCGCTATCCGGCTCAGGCACCTGCCGGCGGTGTGGTACCGGCCGGCCACCTCATGGTGATCGGCGACAACCCGGTGAGCGTGGACTCGAAGCAGCACGGTCCGTGCCCCGCTCACCAAGTGCTGGGCGTCGTCGTCCGCAGGCTTCCGCGGCGCCTTCAGGGGTGACGTCCGGGCCGGCGGCCCCGTCAGGCCTGGGGGTCACGGTCGGTCGTGGGACCGAGCGGCCCCTTCGAGGCGTCGAGCACTCCCGGTGCTTCGGCGGGCTCGGCCGCTGCCGCGACAGCGACACCGGTCTTCGCACGGCGCCCTCGTCGCTCGATCCAGGTCGCGAGCGAGGAGAGGGCGAGGCACATCGCGATGTAGATCGCGCCGACGACGATGGTGACCGCCGTGAACGGGTTCTCCCCGTTGACGATGATGTTGTTGGCCATCGTCCGGGTGGCGAACAGAAGCTCCGTGTAGGTGATGACGTAGCCGAGCGAGGTGTCCTTCAGCGTGACCACCAGCTGGCTGATCATCGTCGGCAGCATGGTGCGGATCGCCTGCGGCAGCAGGAGCATCGTCATCACTTGGTACTTGCGCATGCCGAGCGCGTAGGCGGCCTCCACCTGCCCCTTGGGCACGGCGTTGATGCCCGCGCGGAACACCTCGGCCTGCACCGAGCCGTTGTAGACGGTGAGCCCGATGACGAGGCCCCAGAACGCGGTGTAGTCGCCGATCACGCCGAGGTCGGTCTTGTAGGTGAGGAACAGCACCCACAGGGCGTAGATCGTGATGAGCAGCGGGACGGCACGGAACAGCTCGATGAAGCCGGTCGCCAGCCAGCGGACCGGCCGGTGCTCCGACAGCCGCGCGACGGCGAGCAGCAGTCCGAGGACCAGGGACAGTGCCCCCGCCACGGCGAACACCTTCAGGGTGGTCAGCACGCCGTCGCGGATGTTCGTGCGCACGCCGGCGTTGTTGAAGATCTCCCAGACCTTCGGATCCAACTGGCCCTTGGCGTCGAGGCGGTACACGGCGAAGGCGAGCAGGGCGATCAGCGCCAGCGAGCCGAGCACCGTGTAGACGCGGTTGCGCACGCGGGCCTTCGGGCCCGGAGCGTCGTACAGAACGCTTGCAGTCATCGGGCAACCCCCAGGCGCCGCTCCAGCAGTCGGAACAGACCGCTGATCGAGAAGGTGACGACGAGGTAGCCCAGGGCCACCCACAGGAAGATCCACGCGATGGGGAAGCCCTTGTCGCTCAGCAGCTTCTGCACCCCGAACAGCTCGGTGACGCTGAACGCGCCCGCGATCGCCGAGTTCTTGGTCAGCGCGATGAAGATGGAGCTGAGCGGCGCGATCACGCTGCGCGTCGCCTGCGGCAGGATGATCATCCGCAGGGTCTGCGAGAAGGTCATGCCGAGGGAGCGGGCGGCCTCCGCCTGGCCCATGGGAACCGTGTTGATGCCCGAGCGCACCGCCTCGCAGACGAAGGCCGAGGTGTAGAAGCCCAGGGCGAGCAGCGCCTTCGTCCAGGGGCTCAGACCCGGCACGAAGATGACCGGGACGACGAACCACGCGATGAGGAAGAGCAGGGTCAGAGGGGTGTTCCGGAACAGGGTGACCCACGCGGTGCCGAACATCCTCAGCGGAGGTACCGGGGAGACGCGGAACCCGGCGATGACGACACCCAGGATCATCGCGAGGAGCCCGCTGGCGAGGGTCAGCAGGACGGTGCCTATGAACCCCTCGCGGAAGTCCGCGAGATGGTCGAGCAATACGTTCACGGGGAGGTCCTCGTGGCGGTGTACGGGCAGGGAAGTCCGTTCCCGGGGCGGTGCGCGGGACGGCGGCAGCGAGACGGACCGGCCGGCGGCCGCCGACCCGCAGGGCAGCGGGTCGGCGGCGGCCGGTTCACGCGGCGTCGCGCGGGCGAAGCCTCAGCGGCACATCAGTAACGGTTGACGGCCGGCGGCTCGGAGTACGGGGAGCCGGAAAGGCCGAGGGTCGCCTCGTACGCCTTCTTGTAGTCGCCGTTCTTCTCGTGCTTCTCCAGGGCGTCGTTGACGGCGTCACGCAGGGCCTTGTCGTCCTTGTTCATGCCCACGCCGTACGGCTCCTGGGTGAACGGCTTGCCGACCACCTTCAGCTTGGTGGGGCGCTGGGCCGCGTAGCCCTTGAGGATCGCGTCGTCCGTGGTGACGGCGTCGACCTCGTTGTTGAGCAGCTGCTGGACGCACTCGGAGTACTTCGACAGCTCGACGGTCTTCGCACCGTACTTGGGCTTCTTGATCTCCTGGAGAGGAGTCGAACCCTTGATGGAGCAGACCGTCTTGCCCTTGAGCGAGTCGGCACCGGTGATGTCCTTCTCGTCCTTGCGGACGAGCAGGTCCGCGCCGGCCTGGAAGTACGGCCCCGCGAAACCGACCTGCTTCTTGCGCTCGTCGTTGATCGTGTACGTGCCGACGTAGAGGTCCACCTCGCCCTTGGAGATCGTGGTCTCGCGGACGTTGGAGTCGACGGTCTTGAACTCGATCTGCTCGGGCTTGAAGCCGAGGTCGGCGGCGATCATCTTGGCGATCTCGATGTCGAAGCCGGACCGCTTGCCGGTGGTGTCCTCGAAGCCGAGGTACGGCTGGTCGTTCTTGGCGCCGATGACGAGCTTGCCGGCCTGCTGCGCCTTCTTCAGCGTGGGCGAGTCGATCTTCACGCCCGTGGCGACGGAGTACGTCGGCAGCTTCGGCGCGTTCTTCCCGGTGCCGTCGCCCGCGGTCTGGTCCCCGGCGTTGCCGGATTCGCCGCCACAGGCGGTCAGGGCCAGGGCCAGGGTGGTGAGCACTGCCGCGGAGGCAGCCATACGGAGCTTCATCGTGGACATCCTTGGAGTCGGCGGATTCGGTGGTGCACGGACCGGACACTCGTGGGGCGGGCGCCGGCGGCGGGGTCAGTGGTGAAGGATCTTCGAGAGGAACTCTCTGGCCCGGTCGCTGCGCGGGTTGCTGAAGAACTGGTCGGGCGAGGATTGTTCAACGATCCGCCCGTCCGCCATGAAGACCACACGGTTCGCGGCAGAGCGTGCGAAGCCCATCTCGTGGGTGACCACGATCATCGTCATGCCCTCGCGTGCGAGCTGCTGCATGACCTCCAGGACCTCGTTGATCATCTCGGGGTCGAGGGCGGAGGTCGGCTCGTCGAACAGCATGACCTTCGGGCCCATCGCCAGCGCCCGCGCGATCGCGACCCGCTGCTGCTGGCCGCCGGACAGCTGGGCCGGGTACTTGTCGGCCTGCGTGCCCACGCCGACCCGGTCCAGCAGGGCCCGGGCCTTCTCCTCGGCCTGCTTCTTGTCCGCCTTGCGGACCTTGACCTGGCCCAGCATCACGTTTTCGAGCACGGTCTTGTGCGCGAAGAGGTTGAACGACTGGAACACCATCCCGACGTCCGCCCGCAGCCGGGCCAGCTCGCGGCCCTCGTGCGGCAGGGGCTTGCCGTCGATCGTGATCGTGCCGGAGTCGATCGTCTCCAGCCGGTTGATGGTGCGGCACAGGGTCGACTTTCCGGACCCGGAGGGCCCGATGACCACGACGACCTCGCCGCGGGCGATCGTCAGGTCGATGTCCTGGAGCACGTGCAACGCGCCGAAGTGCTTGTTGACGCTCTTCAGGACGACCAGTTCGTCGGACGTGGCCGCGTCCTCCTTGGCCACCGTTACTTTGGTCATCGCTCTCAGGCTCCGTCCTCCTCGGGTTTCCGAGGACAGTAGTGAGGGGCTGTGACCTGCGTCATCACATCTGAGGGAGATCTGAGCATCACGATCCGATAGCAATCGGACACATGTCGTAGCACTTGCGGCCTGTGCGCATATCGGCCGGGTAACGGAAGCGGCGGGCAACCGGAACCCCCTTGACGCCGTCCTTATCCATCAGCGTCACTGCCATGGTGCACACGCGTGTGTGCGTGATCTACAAGACCGACGAAAACCGAGACCGTACGACCACTGAACCGGAGGGGGCCGGGATGAGACTGCTCCTCGTCGAGGACGACAACCACGTCGCCGCGGCCCTGTCGGCCGTTCTGGCGCGGCACGGCTTCCAGGTCACCCACGCGCGCAGCGGCGAGGAGGCCCTCCAGGCACTCGTCCCCGAGGGCGCCGGGTTCGGTGTCGTCCTGCTCGACCTCGGCCTGCCCGACCAGGACGGCTACGAGGTCTGCGGCAAGATCCGCAAACGCACCAGCACCCCGGTGATCATGGTCACCGCCCGCTCCGACGTCCGCTCCCGCATCCACGGGCTCAACCTGGGCGCCGACGACTACGTCGTCAAGCCGTACGACACCGGGGAACTGCTCGCCCGGATCCACGCCGTCAGCCGGCGCACCGCCCACGAGGACCCGGCGACCGGCGGCGACAGCGCCCTGCTCCTCGGCTCCGTCCGGATCGAACTGCCCACCCGGCAGGTCAGCGTGGACGGCTCCGTGATCCAGCTGACCCGCAAGGAGTTCGACCTGCTCGCGCTGCTCGCCCAGCGGCCCGGGGTGGTCTTCCGGCGGGAACAGATCATCAGCGAGGTCTGGCGCACCAGCTGGGAGGGGACCGGCCGCACCCTGGAGGTGCACGTCGCCTCCCTGCGGGCCAAACTGCGCATGCCCGCGCTGATCGAGACCGTACGCGGCGTCGGCTACCGGCTCGTCGCCCCGGCCGCCTAGCGGGGACGGGTGCGCACACGCCTCCTCCCGCTGCTCATCGTCCTGCTGGCGGCCGTCCTGCTCGCGCTCGGCATCCCGCTCGCCGGCAGCGTGGCCGCCGCCCAGCAGCAGCGCGTCGTCGTCGACCGCATCGACGACACGGCGCGCTTCGCGGCGCTCGCCCAGTTCGTCACCGACGCGCCCGGCGGCTCCCGCCGCACCAGCACGGACGAGCGCCGGGAGAGCCTGCGCAGCGAGCTGGAGAGCTACTACGGCGTCTACGGCATCCGCGCGGGCGTCTTCTACCGCAACGGCTCCGCGATGGCCAACGCCCCCGACGACTGGCTCGTACCGGAGACGGGGGAGGTCCGCCGGGCGTTCGACGAGGCGCTGCTCAGCCGGCGCAGCCACGACCCGCGGCAGGTGTGGCCCTGGCAGCGCAGCCGGCTCGTCGTCGCCTCGCCGGTGATCCGGGACGGGGACGTCGTCGCGGTCGTGGTCACCGACTCGCCCACCGGACAGCTGCGGTCCCGGATCCTGCGCGGCTGGCTGTTGATCGGGGCCGGCGAGATCGCGGCCATGCTGCTCGCCGTCGGCGCGGCGCTGAGGCTGACCGGGTGGGTGCTCAGACCGGTACGGATCCTGGACGCCACCACCCATGACATCGCCACCGGGCGTCTGAAGTCCCGGGTCGCGGTCGGTGGCGGACCGCCGGAACTCAGACGGCTGGCCCGTTCGTTCAACGAGATGGCGGACAACGTCGAGGCCGTGCTGGAGCAGCAGCGCGCCTTCGTCGCCGACGCCTCGCACCAGTTGCGCAACCCGCTCGCGGCGCTGCTGCTGCGCATCGAACTCCTCGCCCTCGAACTCCCGGAGGGCAACGAGGAGATCGCCTCGGTCCGCACCGAGGGCAAGCGTCTCGCGCAGGTCCTGGACGACCTGCTCGACCTCGCGCTGGCCGAGCACGCCGAGGCCGACCTCCGGCTGACCGACATCGGCGCGCTGGCCGAGGAGCGGGTGGCCGCGTGGGCACCGGCCGCCCAGGCCAAGGGTGTCCGGCTGACCGGCGACTGCCCGCCGACCACCGCCTGGGCCGACCCGATCGCCCTGTCCAGCGCCCTGGACGCGGTGATCGACAACGCTGTGAAGTTCACCCCCGAGGGCGGCACGGTCGAGGTCGCCGTCTCCGTTGACGGCGACACCACCACCGTCGTCGTCACGGACACCGGGCCCGGACTCACCGACGAGGAACTCGCGCGCGTGGGCGACCGTTTCTGGCGCAGCGGCCGGCACCAGAACGTGAAGGGCTCGGGCCTCGGCCTGTCCATCACCCGCGCCCTGCTCGCGGCGGGCGGCGGCTCGATCGACTACGCCCACCACGAGCCACGGGGGCTCCGGGTGACGGTCAGGGTGCCGCGGCACGGGGAGACGGGCGGGGACACGGCGGGCGTCGCGCCGTAGCGGGGGCAAAGCGGGCGTTGCGCCGTAGAAGGCGTGCGGGCACGGCGGTACGGCCGTGCCCCCCTGTGTCCCCCTGTGTCCCCCTGGTCCTCCTTGCCTCCGCCGTCGGTCTCCGCCCAGGGGCGGCCCCTACGGCTTCACCGACCGGTAGTAGCGACGGGCGCCCTCCTGGAGGGGCAGCGGGGCGGTGTAGATGGCGGTGCGGAGGTCGACCAGTTGGGCGGAGTGGACGTGGGCGCCGATGCCGTCGCGGCTCTTGATCACCGTGCGGGTCACCCACTCGGTCAGCCGGGGGTCGACGTCCTTACGGGTCATCAGCAGGTTGGACACGGCGATCGTCGGCACCTGCGCACCCTGCTGCACGTTGGGGTAGGCCGACTCGGGGATGTTGGTGGCCCGGTAGTAGTGCGAGCCCTCGCCCTGGTCGTGCAGCCGGGCCACGAGGTCGTCGTCGATCGGCACGAACCGGAAGGCGCGCTTCTGCGCCAGCGCGACCAGCCCCTTCGTGGGCAGCCCGCCGGACCAGAAGAAGGCGTCGATCTTCCCCTCGCGCAGCCGCGCGGGCCCGGTGTCGATGCCGTCGGCCACCGGCGTGATGTCCTTGCGCGGATCGATACCGGCGGACCGCAGCACCCGCTCGGCGATCAGCCGCACCCCGGAATCGGGCAGCCCGGTCGCCACCCGCTTGTGCCGCAGGTCCGCGACGGTCCTGATGTCCGAGTCGCGGGGTACGACGAGATGCACGTAGTCGTCGTAGAGCCGGGCCACGCCGCGCAGCCGCCCGGCGCCGCTGCCGTGCCGCAGCTCGTACGTCGCCACCGCGTCGGCCGCCGCGATCGTGAAGTCGGCCTGGCCGGTCGCCACCCGCTGGACGTTCTCCTGGGAACCGGCGCTGTTGAGCAGCTTCACCTTCAGGCCCGGCATGTCCTTGCCCAGCTCGGTGCGCAGCCGCTCGCCGTACTCCTGGTAGACCCCGCGGGGCGTGCCGGTGCTGAACACGATCGTCCCGCTCGGCGGCTTCTCGCCCAGGGGCAGCAGCCACCACAGCAGCAGCCCGAGGGCCACGGCACCGACGACCGCGCCCTGCAGCGCTCGGCGCCTGCCGAGCCGGGGGAACACCTTGGACATGCGGCGATCCTGCCAGGCGACGTGCGGCACTGACCAGGGCCGGGGTCACTCCGGGGGCGGGGGAGTGTCAGTGGCGGCCGTTAGAGTCGCCGTATGACCACTTCGCCCGCCCGCCTCGTCCGTGAGTTCCACCACGCCTTCGGTCTCGACGCCCGCACCACACCGACGGAGGTGGACCCGGAGCTGGCCGCCCACCGCGGTGAGCTGCTCGCGGAGGAGGCCGCGGAGGTCGCCGAGGTCGCGGTGGAGGGTCCGCTGGACCGGCTCGCGCACGAGCTGGCCGATGTCGTGTACGTCGCCTACGGCACGGCCCTGGTGCACGGCATCGACCTCGACGAGGTGATCGCCGAGATCCACCGCGCCAACATGAGCAAGATCGGCCCGGACGGGAAGGTCGCCCGCCGGGCCGACGGCAAGGTGCTCAAGGGGGAGCACTACCGGGCGCCGGACGTCTCGGCCGTACTGCGCCGCCAGGGCTGGATACCCGGCGGCGCGGCCTGACCCCTGCCCGGCCTCCGGGGGCTATGAGTTCAGGGAGCCGCCCGCCAGCTTCCACTCGCGGTGCAGGGCGCCCAGCGGGACGCTCCGCTGGACGACCGGGGTGCCGAAGATCGACAGCTGGAGGCGCAGGGTGCCGGACAGGTCCACGCCGCCGTAGACGGCCCAGGTGCCCGTCGGCTTCGGTCCGCTGCCGTCGGAGGCGGCGGTGAGCGTGCCGGAGGCCTCGCCGCGCAGATACGGGGCGAGGTCGGCGGTGACGCCGACGGCGCCGTAGAGGCCGACCGTGGCCTCGGCGCCGAGTGCCGTCTTCACCTCGCCGGCGGCGGTGACGGAGGCGCGTACGGGGGTGCTGCTCATGTGCGAGGAGCTGACCGGCGTCCAGCCCCGGGTCGGGCCGAAGGTGCCGCCCGCCTTGAAGTCGCCCTTCAGGCTCTGCTCGACGTCGACGGTCACCCGGCCCTCGGCACTGATCTGGAGGTAGCAGGTCAGATCGAGGTTGACGACGACGGGGACCGGACCGACCTGCAGGACGGGATCGGCGTGCAGCTTGGCGAAGGGGATGCGCAGCGGGGTGCCGGTGGTCGCCGCGGCCCGCCCCTTGACCGCCCAGCCGGAGGTCCAGTCACCGGACACACCGAGGTACGCCGAACCGGGCGGCGCGTCGGTCCCGGCGCCGCCGTAGGCGAAGTCGACCTGCGGGGCGACCTGGACGAAGCCGTGCACGGAGGCGGTGGCCGAGGCGGGGGCGTCCTTCGCGGTGGGCACCTCGGCGCCGACGTCGAGCCGGAGGCTGCCGAGCGGCACCGTCGCGCCCTTCGGTCCGGCGTGCACGTCACCGGTCTTCGACCAGGAGACCCGCACATCGGGCAGCAGCTTGTCGACGGTGAAGGACGACGGGTCGACCGGCACGTCACCCTTGGCCGTGGCATCGCCCAGCAGCGCGTTGAGGGTGGCCGGTTCGGTCTGCACCTCGGTGCCGCCGTCCGTCTCGCCGATCACCTCGGTGACTTTGGCGAGCAGTCCGTGCGGTGCCCCCGGCGCGGGCGCGCTGGCGATCACGTCGCCGACGGCGGCCCGGCGGGGTGCGGCGGAGGAGCCGGCGGAAGGTGCGGAGGAACGGGCGGAAGGTGCGGACGAACCGGCGGAGGGGGCGGACGAGCCGGGTGAACTGCCCTTCCCCTTCGGCTTGTCGGCGATGACGGCACGCCGGGTGTGGCCGTCGTACGAGCTGACGGTGAGCGAGGTCTTGTGGGCCCGTTGCCCGGTGCGGCCGGGGCTCGCCGTGGCGGTCGCGGTCGCGGCGGTGGTGGGAGCGGCGGCGACGGTGAGCGCGTGGTCCGTGCCGTCGGCGGGCTGCTCGGTGGCCCGGATCTGCTGCCCCGCTCCGGCGGCCGGCCCATCGGCGGCCTGCGGTGCGGCCGAGGAGCAGGCCGCGGCGAGGAACAGAGAGGTCACGGCGAAGGCGGGCAGCAGGGCTCGCCTGTGCCTCATGCGTCTGTGCAAGGTGGGTCCTGTGTGGAGTGGGGGGTGGCAGAGAGGTACCGGCAGGGCCTCTACTCACGGGTAGAACCGGTCGGTAACTCGGTGACGAGCATGAGCATGCCACCCTCTGTGCACAGGTCGCGCACATTCAGGCCACAGCTCAACGTGAGCTGCACCACGAGGAGTTGCGGCGGGGCTGGTGCAGGTGCGCGGTGCGCGGCAGGGGCGGACTCAGCGGCCGGACAGGCCCGTACCGCCGAGGCGGGTCAGCAGGTCCGCGAGGCCGGCGATGTCCGCCGCGGGCCACGCCGGGCCGGCGAAGATCTCGGCGGCGGCCTCCTCCGCCGTGGCCAGCATCTCCGTCAGCCGCTGCCGGCCCGTCGCGGTGAGCGCCGCGTACGCCACGCGCGCGTCCCGGGCGTCCGGCTCCCGGGTCACCAGCCCGATCCGCTCCAGCGGAGCCAGCCCGCGCGTGACCCCGGAGGCGGTCAGCCCCAGGGCCTCGGCAAGGTCGACCCGGCGCATCCGGCCGCCGGGCGCCTGCCCCAGCCGGAGCAGCAGGGTGAAGTCGGCGAGACTGACGCCGTGCAGCCCGCTCAGCCGGGCGTCGAAGCGTCGTACGAGCGCCGTCTGGGCTCGTACGAGCCGCAGCGCGGCGTCCAGAGCCTCACTCATGCCCCGCCTCCTCCACATCTTCTTTCTCGGCTAACTTTCTTGCTGGATCCTTGACTACGCAAGTTTATGGGCGCGTTAGTGGGCGTGTTTCATTGGCCGGCCTTTCGGGCGGCGCGGCGCTGTCGCTTGCCCAGGGGGGCCTGGGAGAGGTCCTCGGCGGTGCTCCGCAGGTGCTTGAAGCCGTAGCCGCGCTCGGTGAGCCAGGCCTTCGCCGCTTCCTCGGCGTGTTCCGTCGCCTCCAGGATGTCCTCCTCCTTCTCGCCCGTCGCGGAGAAGCGGAAGACGAAGGCGGACCGGGCGGCGATGTCGTAGGTGAGGTTGCCCTCCGGGGTGAAGGCGGCGCGCAGGACGTCGTGTTCGGCGGCGTCGGCCAGCAGGGCGGCGCGCTGGTCGTCGGTGAGGGCGTCGAAGGCGCCGCGGACGGTGATGCGGAAGGTTCGCGTACTCATTCGGCGACTTTACGCACGGCGGGGGCCGGCCCTCCACCCGGTTTCACGGCGGCTGCCCGGCACCGGTGCGGTCACCGGCACGGAGCGAGCATCCGCGCCCCGGTCGTCGGCGGGGCGAACACCGGGCGAGGTCCGGGTCGGCCGTTCACGCGGGACGGGGGTCGCTGGTTCCCTGATGTCGGGAGTCGGTGTCGCGAGGAACCACCGGGGTGGGAGGCGGGGTGGATGTCGGGGACGCGACCGCGCCCTTGGTCGCGGTCGTCGGGGTCGTCGGGACGTTGCTGTCCGCGCTGCTGACCCAGCGCGCGGCGGACCGCAGCCGCCGGCGTGAGCAGGAGCGCGTCGAGGAGGCCCGGGAGCGGCGCCGGCACGCCCAGGAGCTGCGTGCGTGCTACGTCGCCCTGAACACCTCCGCCCGCCAGTACCTGGCCGCGCTGACCGACCAGGTGCACGCGCTGGGCCGGGACGAGGAGTTGCGGACCGTACGGCAGCGGCTCATGGAGGCACGCGACCAGTACCGGGACGTGTACGCCGAGGCCCAGCTGCGGATGCCGGACCGCGTGCTCGTCCTGGCGGGCGGCCTCAGCCACGACCTCGGGATGGTCTACGGCATGGTCCGGCGCCTGGACGACGGCGCCCCGCGCGCCGGGGACTCACCGGCCGCCGTACGGGAGAGCATCGACGATCTGTGGGGCCGGCTCCGGCGGATGCGGCGCGAGATGCGCTCCGAACTGGGCGCACTCGGGGCGGATTCCGGGCGATGAGGAGTCCGGACGCGGGATCTTGTCGCCCCGCGCGCCGGGGCTCGGCATAGTGGCGGTGATCCCCGCCGGTCGCGCCGAATACCGCGGGTACGGCGACGACGGCGAACGCAGAGGACAGAGGGCAGAGGACAGAGGGCAGGGGACAGAGGGCAGAGGGACAGAGGGCAGAGGGCAGAGGGGAGGACGGCGTGAACGAGCAGGGTGCGGGGGCGGCGGAGCGGCTGCTCGCCCTGATCGGCGAACACCGCGACACGATCCGCCAGGCGCTGGGCGACGAGCAGCACGCGGTGCTGCTGGCCAGGCTGACGGCGCTCGCCGGAACGCCGCCGGACGACGACAGGGCGGTCCGCAGGGCACTACAGGCCGTCAGGCTGGCGCTGCTGAAGCTGCCGTCCGGCCACCCGGTGCGCAGGGAACTGGACTCCCCGCGCGTCACGGTGACGCCGCCCGGGCCGGGAACCGTGGCCAGTGCGCAGGAGCTGATGGCCTGGTTGGCCCTCCCCTCACCGGCGCGTGGACCGTCGTACGACCCGGACCCCGAGCAGAAGCGGCTGCTCAGGCAACCGGCCCTGTCGGACGCCGAGGTACGGGCCCGCTGCGGCGGCGCGCCGCCTCCCGAACTGATCCGCCTGCGCGACCCGGACGGCCACGACCGCTACCCGGACTTCCAGTTCGGCCCGGGCGGCGGCACCCCGCAGGGGGTCGTCCTGGAGGTCAACCGGCTGCTGCTCGCGGACATCGACCCGTGGGGCGCGGCGGCCTGGTGGTTCAGCGGCAACACCTGGCTGGACGGCACGCCCGCGGCGCTGCTGGGCCGGCTCCCCGACCACCGGCTGGTCGGCGCGGCCCGGGAACTGGCGGAGGGGGAGTGATGGGCGGCTTCTTCCCCATGATCGACCTGAAACTGCGTCCCAACCGCCGCGTGATCCCGGCGGGTACGGAGCTGTGGCGGGTGCACCTCACCCGGTACGCGCCGGACGAGTTCAATCCGAGACTCGCGGACATCCACTTCCACGGGGGCCGTTTCGACGGCACGGTGCTGGACCAGTACCACAGCCTGTACGTGGCGGAGTCGGCGCTGACCGCGCTCGCGGAGAGCGTGCTCCGCTCCCGGCCCTTCGAGGCGCCGGGCGAGCGTACGATCCCCTACCGCGCCGTCTGGCAGCGCTCGCTGAGCTGTCTGCGCACCCGGTCCGACCTGATCCTGGTCTCCCTGGTCAGCGGCGCGGACCTGGCCGCCGTGTGCCAGGACGCCACCCTCCTGGAGGACGAGAGCAACTACGCGCGGGCCCGGCGCTGGTCGAGCGAGATCCGGGCGCAGGCCTCCGACGCCATGGGGCTGATCTGGGAGTCGCGGCGCAACCGGTCCGAACACGCCATGGTGCTCTACCACGACCGCTGCGCAGGCCCGGACGGCCCACCGCTGGAGGTGCTGCCGGGCCGCGGCATCCCCGACCTCGGCTCCGAGGAGGGCCGGGAACGGGCCGACGAACTCCTCGCACCGCTGTCGGCGAGGATCGCCGAGCCCGAGTGGGGGCCGTGATCCCGCAGCGCTCCGCATGAGAGGTTGGTGCCATGACGAAGCACATCGCGCTGCTGCGCGGGGTCAACGTCGGCGGCAGCGCGAGGATCGCGATGAAGGACCTCCGCGGCCTGTTCACCGACATGGGGTTCGAGGCCGTACAGACCTATCTGCAGAGCGGGAACGTGGTGTTCGGCACCCCCGGCGCACACGGCACGCCCGGCGCGCAGCGGCCCCGCCCCGCGGAACTCGCCGCGCGCATCGAGCGGCGGATCGCCGACGACCTCGGGGTGTCCGTCACGGTCCTGCTGCGCACCGGCGACTCCCTGGCCCGTACCCTCGCCGCCAACCCGTACCAGGGCCAGGAGGACGACCCGGCCAAGCTGCACGTCACCTTCCTCGCCGAGGCGCCGACCGCCGAGCAGGCCGCCCGCCTGGAGGTGCCGGCGGGCGAGACCGGCGTGTTCACCCTGATCGGCGACGAGATCCACCTGCACGTCCCCGACGGCTACGGCAGGACCAAGCTCAACAACGCCTTCATCGAGCGCCGCCTCGGCATGCGGGCCACCACCCGCAACTGGAAGACGGTCACCGCCTTGCACGAGCTGGCCTCCGGGGACTGAGCCGGGGCGTCTCGTTCTGGTCGGTGATGCCGTTCATGGACGAGATGCCCATGTCGCGGGAGGTCAGAGCAGACGCTGGCTGGAAGTCATCACCAGTGGATCAGTGGGCCAATAAGCTCAGGGCGCCTGGCGTTCCAGGCGGTCTTGTCAATCCGGCCGGACTGGTCGATCTCGAGGAAAGGGCCTGAACTGCGGTGGAGGACAAGCGCGTTGTCGTCGTGACCGGCGGAGGCTCGGGCATCGGGCAGGCCACGGCCCGGCTGCTGAGCGAGGCGGGTCACCATGTGGTCGTCTCCGGCCGGCGGACCGAGCCCTTGCAGCGCCTCGCGCAGGAGACGGGGGCGCTGGCGCATCCGTCCGACGTCGGAGATCCCGACGCGGCCGAGGATCTCGTCCAGGCCGCCCTGACCGCGTACGGACGGCTCGACGGGCTGGTGCTGAACGCGGGCATCGGACGCGGGGGAGCCGTCGGCGACATGTCGCTGCGCGACTGGGACGAGGTGATGCGGACCAACCTGACCGGCCCGCTGCTCCTGCTCCGCGCCGCCATCCCGCACCTGCTGGAGTCCGCTGGCTCGGTGGTCGCCGTCGCCTCGGTGTCCGCGCTGCGCAACGGTACGAGCAACGCCCCGTACGCCACCTCCAAGGCGGCCCTGCTCCAGCTGTGCCGCTCCGTCGCCGTCGACTACGGACGTCAGGGCGTGCGGGCCAACATCGTGTGTCCCGGCTGGGTACGGACCGAGATGGCCGACCGACGCATGGCGCGCTTCGCCGAGGAGGCCGGGCTTCCGGGCGGCGGGGTGGACGCCGGTTACGAGGAGGCGACCCGGCTGCTGCCCCAGGGGCGCCCGGGCGAGCCGCGCGAGGTCGCGGAGGCGATCGGCTGGCTGCTGTCGCCGGCGGCGTCGTACGTCAACGGAGCGGTGCTCACCGTCGACGGCGGGGCGACGGCCCTCGACCCCGGAACCCTCGCCTTCGACTTCCAGATCACGCCGCGGGGGGTGTAGGACTCCGGCGTCATCGGTGCCCGGGTGCCGGTGATCCGTTGGGTGGGGTGGGGGCCTGGTGGGCCGTTGGGGGCCCTGGTGACCCCCTTGGCTCGGTGACCGGTCGGCCCTTGGCTCGGTGCGGCCCTTGGCTCGGTGACTCGGTGACCCGGTGACTCGGTGGTCTGGTGAGCCGTTGGGTGGCCTGGTGGCCACATGGCTCGGTGGGCCGTTGGCCCCTTGGCCCGCCCGATGACTCTGCGACCTGGTGGCCTGGCGGCCTGGTGGGCCGTTGGGCGTTCTGGTCGCCCCCTTTGCTCGGTAGGCCGGTGGCCCCTGGGCCCGGTGGTCGTGTGGCCCGGGCCTGGTCGGCCTCTGGCCCAGTGGCTGTCCTGGTGTCCCATTGACCCGGTCGGCCCTTGGCCTGGTGCCCCGGTGCCCTCGTGGCCGGTGTCCCGCTGCCCCATCGGGCCTGTGACCGCGGTCCTCACTCATGCCCCCGTGATCAGGGCCGACCCCGTGATCAGGGCCGACCCCGCGATCACGCCCGCCCCGCGTTCCAGCCCCGCACCCGGACCCCGCGCTCACACCCGCCCCTGTCCCGGCCCGCCTCCCGGCTCGACCCGCCTCCTGGAGTCGGTCCGTCTTCTGCCCGCCCCTGCTCCTGGCCCAGTCCGAATCGCGAGCAGCCCCCCGGCCCAGCCCGCCCCCAGCCCGGCCCGGCCCGCCCCTGTCCCGGCCAGCCCACCCCGTGCCCCTCACGCCCGGCCCCCCCGAGCGCGTCAGCCCTGCTACGCCGAAGACGTCCGGCCCTGGCAGGGCAGCGCGTTCGTCATGGTCGGCCACATGCGGGCGATTTCCAGCAGTGTCTCGGAGCTGCCATGGGCCACGCCGGGCAGTGGGCGGGCCACGGACGACGGCGGTACGCCGACGAGGACGGCCCGCCGGGCCTGACCCACCGCGCCGGCGAGCGCGGCCGACGCGAGCCGGTCGTCCCGTACCCCCGCCTGCCGGGCGAGCCGGTGTGCCCGCTCGTAGGCGTCCGGCTGGACGTACTGCTGCAGGGTCAGCAGCGCGTCGTACGTCTCGATGGTCTGCCGGTGCGCCAGCAGCGCCGGGGGATACCGCGGCCACAGCACTTCCTGGAGCCGGGTCCGGCGGGGCCGGGCGAGGGCCACATGGGGTACCGCCGTCACCAGGTCGCGCCACAGCGGCCACAGCTGCCACGTGGTCCGCAGCGCGGTGGCCGACCGGGCCAGCGCGGTCGCGGACGGGACCAGCAGTGACGCCGCCCGAAGGAAGCCGTGCACGCCCATGATCACGGACAGGTAGGGCAACAGCTGCGGAGCGGGGTCGTAGAGGTGGAACAGATAACCGGACCAGAAGACGAGGGCGAGCACGCTGCCCGCCGCGAACAGCCGCAGGGACCAGACGAGATCGCGCTCCGTCGTCCGCAGGCTGTACCCCCAGCACACCACGACGGCGACGGCGTCCCCGGCGAGGTGGGCGGCGATGAGGATCAGCCAGTAGGCGGAGGAGGCGGACGCGGGCCGCTGAGCGGCCGCCGCTCCCGCGCCCCCGTTGTCCACCTGCAGCAGATCGAGCACGAGCAACGCGAGCAGGGCGGCCGTCATCCCGACCGTCACCTGGAGGCGCAGGCGCGGAGTGCGGCTTGAGTCGATCACGAACAGCAGGACCAGTCCCGCGCTGAGGACGCCGATCAGGTTGCGGGTGAGGGAGACCGTGTGGACGTCGATCCCGGCGGCCGTGAGCCCGGCGACGATCCTCGGCTGGAAGAGGGTGATCGCGGTGGTCGCGGCCAGGACGGTGATCCACAGTCCGCGCAGGCTGGGCTGGCGCAGCGCGGGCCGGGCCCGCCAGACCAGGGCGAACCACAGGGCGAGGACGCTGGCGAGTCCGACGTGCGCCGCCAGTTCACTCACCGGCGTCCGCCGTCACTCCGAGGAACGCGCCGAGCCGTCCCAGCGGGCCGGCCACAGGACCGGCCGTCCCGGCACTCTGGATCAGGCTGGCGATCATCTCGGCCTCCTGCTCCTCGGTGGTCGTGTAACTGGTCCTGGCCATCACCCGCCGGACCAGGTGCGGCTGGAGACCCTCGAGGAGATGGTCCGTCAGGTCGTCACCGTCGTCCGTGATGCTCCGGTGGTGGTCGCACAGCACATGGCCGATCTCGTGGAGGATGATGTGCTCGCGGTGGAGCGGGGCGGTCCGGGGCTCGTAGAACACGTAGTCGGCGTTGTCGGTGCCCAGCCAGAGCCCGCAGGCTCCGCTGGCCGCCGCCTCCTCGGGCAGCTCTCTCAGCACGAGCGGACGGCCTCTGAGTTCCTCCACCCGCGCGCAGAGCGCGTCCAGGGACAGCGACCGGGGCACTCCGAGATCACGCAGAATCGCGGCACACCGGCGCTGCAGCGCGGCGAACTCCCCGGATCTCCTCACCTGCCGTACGCGGATGGTCAAATCTCCAACTCCCGGGCGAGAAAACACTTCCCGTCTCCAGCGGACAAGGTGTGGCTCACACCTAAGCAGGTCGCGCACCCCCTTGAACACGTCTGCCGGGCCTTTCGGTCTCCCTTTGGCGAAAACCTTCCCCTGCCGGGCGCAGGCGGCACCGCGCAGGGCATCGGATCAAGACAAGGCCGAGGTCGCGTCGTCGGTGGCGCCCTCGGGTTCCCGGCAGGGAGCGCATCCCACGCGTGACCGTCGCACGGCGGGCGGCCGGGCCGGGGCGCCGGTGACGGCCGATCCGGATGAGGCGGGCGGAGCGCCTCCCGGCACCACCTACCCTTGAAGCATGACCAGCAGCAGCGACCGGAGCCCGGCAGTGGACGTTCCCGCCCCCAAGAGTTATGAGATCCGCACCTACGGGTGCCAGATGAACGTCCACGACTCCGAGCGATTGGCCGGTCTGCTGGAGGATGCCGGATACGTGCGTGCCCCCGAGGGGTCGGACGGCGACGCGGACGTCGTCGTCTTCAACACGTGCGCGGTCCGCGAGAACGCCGACAACCGGCTGTACGGCAACCTCGGCCGGCTCGCGCCGAAGAAGGCCTCGCGCCCCGGTATGCAGATCGCGGTCGGCGGCTGTCTGGCGCAGAAGGACCGCGACACCATCGTGAAGAAGGCGCCCTGGGTGGACGTCGTCTTCGGCACGCACAACATCGGCAAGCTGCCCGTCCTGCTGGAGCGCGCCCGCGTCCAGGAGGAGGCGCAGGTCGAGATCGCCGAGTCCCTGGAGGCCTTCCCCTCCACGCTGCCGACCCGCCGCGAGAGCGCGTACGCGGCCTGGGTGTCGATCTCCGTCGGCTGCAACAACACCTGCACCTTCTGTATCGTCCCGGCCCTGCGGGGCAAGGAGAAGGACCGCCGCCCCGGCGACATCCTCGCCGAGATCGAGACGCTGGTCGGCGAGGGTGTCTCGGAGATCACCCTGCTCGGCCAGAACGTCAACGCGTACGGCTCCGACATCGGCGACCGCGAGGCCTTCAGCAAGCTGCTGCGGGCCTGCGGGAACATCGAGGGCCTGGAGCGGGTCCGCTTCACCTCGCCGCACCCGCGCGACTTCACCGACGACGTCATCGCCGCCATGGCCGAGACGCCGAACGTGATGCCGCAGCTGCACATGCCGCTCCAGTCCGGCTCGGACACCGTCCTGAAGGCGATGCGCCGCTCCTACCGGCAGGAGCGTTACCTGGGGATCATCGAGAAGGTCCGCGCCGCCATCCCGCACGCCGCGATCACGACCGACATCATCGTGGGCTTCCCCGGCGAGACCGAGGAGGACTTCGAGCAGACGCTGCACGTCGTCCGTGAGGCCCGCTTCGCGCAGGCCTTCACCTTCCAGTACTCCAAGCGCCCCGGCACCCCCGCCGCGACCATGGAGAACCAGATCCCCAAGGAGGTCGTCCAGGCGCGCTACGAGCGGCTGGTCGCCCTCCAGGAGGAGATCTCCTGGGAGGAGAACAAGAAGCAGGTCGGCCGCACCCTGGAGCTGATGGTCGCCGAGGGCGAGGGCCGCAAGGACGGCGCCACCCACCGCCTCTCCGGCCGCGCCCCCGACAACCGCCTCGTCCACTTCACCAAGCCGGACCAGGAGGTCCGCCCCGGTGACGTGGTCACGGTCGAGGTCACGTACGCCGCCCCGCACCACCTCCTCGCCGAGGGCCCGGTCCTCGGCGTGCGCCGCACGCGCGCGGGGGACGCCTGGGAGAAGCGCAACGCCGCGGCGGCCGCCGAGCCGGCGGGTGTCATGCTCGGCCTGCCCAAGATCGGCGCCCCCGCGCCGCTGCCGGTGGCCACGGGGAGCGGCTGCGGCTGCGACTGACGGCCGGCCGCACCGTACGTGATCGGCGACGGCAAGCTCGTCGTGCTCGTCCCGAGGGGCCGTGCACTCCTGAGGGGCCGTGCACTCCTGAGGGGCCGTGCACTCCCGAGGGGTCGTGCTCGTCCTGAGGAGTCGGCTCGTCCTCAGTGGCCGTGCTCGTCCTGCGCGGGAGCGACCTCACCGACGTGCTGATCGAGGAGTGACACCCGGCCGTCCTGCCGGGTTACGCTGCCGATCATGCTTGTCGCCGCCGCCGTATGCCCCTGCCCGCCGCTGCTCGTGCCCGAGGTCGCCGCGGGTGCCGCCCCGGAACTGGACGCCGCGCGCGCGGCCTGCACGGACGCGCTCGGCGTGCTCGCCGCCGCCCGCCCCGACCTGCTGGTGGTCGTCGGTACGGCCGGGCAGAGCGGGCCGGGCCGGTACGCGCAGGGCACCCCGGGCACCTTCCGCGGCTTCGGCGTCGACCTGGACGTACGCCTGGGGCCCGTCGGCCACACCGTCCCGGAGCGCGAGCTGCCGACCTCGCTGACCGTCGCCGCGTGGCTGCTGGAGCGGACCGGCTGGGCCGACGCCCCGATCGAGGGACTCGCCGTCCCGGACACGCTGGAGCCGGAGCGGTGCGCCGAGACCGGGCGTGAGCTGGCCGGCCGGGCCGGGCGGGTGGCCCTGCTGGTCATGGGAGACGGCAGCGCCTGCCGCACGCTCAAGGCACCTGGTTACCTGGACGAGCGGGCGGCCCCTTTCGACGCGGAGGCCGCCCGGGCCCTCGGTGCGGCCGACGTGGCCGCCCTGCGGGCACTGGACCCCGGCCTGGCCCACGAACTGCAGGCGGCCGGCCGCGCCCCCTGGCAGGTCCTGGCCGGCGCGGCCGAGCACACCGATCTCACCGGCAGTCTGCTGTACGAGGACGCGCCGTACGGCGTGGGGTACATGGTGGCGACCTGGTCCTGACCCTGGCCCAGGCGCCGCCCGGTGGCCGGCCCTGGTCCTGGGCCTGGCGCGCGCTGCCTGGTCGGCGGCCTGGTTCCGGGCCCCGGACAGCCACCGGGGCGCCCCGTACCTCACGGGACGCCCCGGTCACATGGTCACCAGGCCACATGGTCACCAGGCCGGTGGCCCGGTGGCCGGTTCCTCAGGAAGCCGGCGGTGGGCCCTCCGGAGGGGCCGGGCGGGTCGGGGTCGTGGGGGTGTGGGGCGCCGCCTCCGGGCCGCTCTTGTGCGCGAGGCGGTCCATCGCCTCCTTGGCCTTGCCCGTGCCCGCCTGGATCTTGTCGCTGTACTTGTGTTTGGTCCGGTCGTCGACGGCCTTCGCGGCCCTGTCGATCCCGTGCTGGACCTTGTCCCCATGCTGCCGCGCGAGGTCCGACACCTTGTCCTTGGCCGGGCCCAGCTTGGCCTTCATGTTGTCCATCAGACCCATGGTCCACCTTCCCTCGCGGGACAGTTATCGGCGGGCGCCCTCACCGGCCTCCGTGTCGGCGGCCTCCCCGGCGGACTGCTGCCGGGGGATCCCGGCACCCTCGGACGCGTCGTCCGTACCGGAGTCCGACCGCACGGCCACGTCCTCGTGCCCGTCCCCGGACGCCTCCTCGGCCTCCGCCGCCCCGGCCTCGCTCGCCGGCACCGTCGCCTCGGCCTGCTCCGCCTCGGATCCCTCCGGCTCCGAGCCGGAGTTCGCCGGTGCGTCCGACGCCTCCGGAGTCGCCTTCGACCTGCCGAGAAGCCGTGCAAACACGCCCATATCCACTCCATACGGTACTCGTGCGGGCGAATTCCCGCGTCGCCCGGTGCGTACGGTTGCGCCGCCCGGGCCACCGCCTCCGGCACCCCGGAGGGCGGTACCTCGCCACGGGCAACGACCTGGGACGCGCACCGTCACGTAACTCGTTCGAGACCTCACCGGGAGGTTTGCGAGACTGGTGCGGTGAGCAGTGCACCCCCCGCCCCCCGCGTCATCGCCGTCGTCGGACCCACCGCGGCCGGCAAGTCCGATCTCGGCGTCTTCCTGGCCCAGCAACTCGGCGGCGAGGTCGTCAACGCCGACTCCATGCAGCTGTACCGAGGGATGGACATCGGTACCGCCAAGCTGACGCCCGAGGAGCGCGGCGGCGTCCCGCACCATCTGCTGGACATCTGGGACGTGACGGTCACCGCCTCGGTCGCCGAGTATCAGAAGCTGGCCCGCGCGCGGATCGACGCACTGCTCGCCGAGGGCCGCTGGCCGATCCTGGTCGGCGGATCCGGCCTGTACGTCCGCGGTGCCGTCGACAATCTGGAGTTCCCCGGCACCGACCCGGAGGTACGGGCCCGTCTGGAGGAGGAGCTGGCGCTGCGCGGATCCGGCGCGTTGCACGCCCGGCTGGCCGCCGCCGACCCCGAGGCCGCCCGTGCGATCCTGCCGAGCAACGGCCGCCGCATCGTCCGTGCCCTCGAAGTGATCGAGATCACCGGCCAGCCTTTCACGGCCAACCTGCCCGGCCACGACTCGGTCTACGACACCGTCCAGATCGGCGTCGACGTGGCCCGGCCGGAACTGGACGACCGCATCGCGCGGCGCGTCGACCGCATGTGGGAGGCGGGCCTCGTGGACGAGGTGCGCGCACTGGAGGCGCAGGGACTGCGCGAGGGGCGCACGGCGTCGCGCGCGCTCGGCTACCAGCAGGTGCTCGCGGCACTCGCCGGGGAGTGCACCGAAGCGGAGGCGCGGGCCGAGACCGTTCGTGCCACCAAGCGCTTCGCGCGCCGTCAGGATTCGTGGTTCAGGCGCGATCCCCGGGTGCACTGGTTGAGTGGGGCCGCGGCGGACCGCGGGGAACTTCCGCAGCAGGCCCTGGCGTTGGTCGAACGACCGGTCACAGCCTGATCACGTCATGGCATCGGGATGCGCCGCCGGTCATCGCGGCCTTCGGCGCCGTGCCATCATCGAGCTTCGATCGACCAAGTGGAGCCTAGTTGGGAGGGCGCGTGGCGATGGAGGCCGGCCCTCGCGACACCGCACCAGGTGCCGAGCACCTCACCGCCGAGGGTGACGAAACGGGCCGTGACGAGCCCTGCCCCGGTGAGGACCGTGCACAGCCGAACGACCTGCTCGCGGACCCGCTGTCCGACAGTTCTCCGTCCGACGACCCCCTGGTCGGCGACCCCCTGTCCGAGGACCGTCTCACCGACGACGGCCCCGACGACACCCCGGACGGTGTGACCGACGACGGACCGGAGCCCGAGGAGATGTACCCGGGCGGCCCGGAGGTCGAGGTCGAGCTGCGCCCGCAGCGCCGGCTCCGCATCTGGCAGCTCGCCCCCATCGTGGGCCTCGCCGCCGTCGGCTCCCTGATGTTCGCCTTCCCGCTCGCCTTCGACTTCGGCGACAGCGGCGCGGTCATCGCCATGCTCGGCCTGCTGATCTGCTCCTGCGCGGCCGGCTGGGGCATGATGGCCGCCCGCCGGGTGGGCTACACCTGGCCCGGCCTGCCCCCGCGCGGCTCCGGCCGCCGACCGGACTGGCGGGTCGTGCTCGGGTACGTACTCCTCGTGATCGTGGTGGTCGTGCTCGCGGTGTGGCGCGTGGCCCGGCTCCGCTAGCCCCTGCCAGGACGGGCGCTGCACGGTCGGGCCCTTCCGGACGGCACCGTCGGACCCCGCCGGGACGGCACTGTCGTACCCACCCCGTACGATCGAGGAATGAGCGCACGGATCGCCTTCCTCAAGGGTCACGGCACCGAGAACGACTTCGTGATCATCCCGGACCCCGAGAACGCCCTCGACCTGTCCCCGGCCGCCGTCGCCGCCCTGTGCGACCGCCGGGCGGGCATCGGAGCTGACGGTGTGCTGCACGTCGTACGGTCCGCGGCGCACCCGGAGGCCCGGGAGATGGCCGCCGAGGCCGAGTGGTTCATGGACTACCGCAACGGCGACGGCTCGGTCGCCGAGATGTGCGGCAACGGCGTCCGTGTGTTCGCGCGCTACCTCCAGCACGCCGGACATGTGGCCGAAGGTGACCTCGCGATCGCCACGCGCGGGGGCGTGAAGACCGTCCACCTCGCGAAGGACGGTGACGTCACTGTCGGCATGGGCCGCGCCCGCCTCCCCGAGGGCGATGTCACGGTGACCGTCGGCGAGCGCAGCTGGCCCGCGCGCAACGTGAACATGGGCAACCCGCACGCGGTGGCCTTCGTCGCCGACCTGGCGCACGCCGGCAACCTGCACACCGCCCCGCCGGTCAGCCCCGAGGGCGCCTACCCGGACGGGGTGAACGTCGAGTTCGTCGTCGACCGAGCCCCCCGCCACGTCGCCATGCGCGTCCACGAGCGCGGCTCCGGCGAGACCCGCTCGTGCGGCACGGGCGCGTGCGCCGTCGCCGTGGCCACCGCCCGGCGCGACGGCACCGACCCGGCCGTCACCGGCACCCCGGTGACGTACACCGTGGACGTGCCCGGCGGGCGCCTCGTCATCACCGAGCGGCCCGACGGCGAGATCGAGATGACCGGGCCCGCCGTGATCGTCGCCGAGGGCGAGATCGACGCGGAGTGGCTCGCTCACGCTGTCGGCTGACCGAAAACCTAAACCTCGTTTCCATCGCTCGAATGGGTGATCCGTTTCACGCTCGGCGAGAGGCGGTCGGTCGCGCGTGGTGGGCTCGATAGCATCAAGCACCGGCACGGACGGGGGAACGTCGCCAACCCTGAGCCGCGTACGCCCTGGGGCCCCGTCCGCCGGTCCACGAGCCGGAGGTGCCCATGAGTGCGGAGGCCACGAACCCTGCGACCGCTGGCCCGGTAGCGCCCCCAGCGCCACAAGCGCTCACCGCGTCCGCGGCGCCCGCGGCGGCGCGCAGAAAGTCCCGGCCCCGGATCGACCTGCGCCGGCTCGGCCGGGCCGCGTTGCTCGGCCCCGCCGCCCGCGACAAGCTGCCCGACGCCATCAGCCATGTCGTGGAGGCGCACCGGGCCCACCACCCCGACGCCGACCTCGAACCCCTGCGCCGGGCCTACGTCCTGGCGGAGTCCTCGCACCGCGGACAGATGCGCAAGAGCGGCGAGCCGTACATCACGCACCCGCTCGCCGTCACCCTGATCCTCGCCGAACTCGGCGCCGAGACCACCACCTTGACGGCCTCTCTGCTGCACGACACCGTCGAGGACACCGAGGTGACGCTGGATCAGGTGCGGGAACAGTTCGGCGAGGAGGTTCGTTATCTGGTCGACGGCGTCACGAAACTGGAGAAGGTCGACTACGGAGCCGCCGCCGAGCCGGAGACCTTCCGCAAAATGCTCGTCGCCACCGGCAACGACGTGCGCGTGATGTCGATCAAACTCGCCGACCGTCTGCACAACATGCGCACCCTCGGCGTGATGCGCCCCGAGAAACAGGCGCGCATCGCCAAGGTCACCCGTGACGTCCTCATCCCGCTCGCCGAACGCCTCGGCGTGCAGGCCCTGAAGACCGAGCTGGAGGACCTGGTCTTCGCCATCCTCCACCCCGAGGAGTACGAGCACACCAGAGAACTCATCGCGCGGAACGCCGCCCGCCCCGGCGACCCCCTCGCCGAAGTCGCCGACGAGACGCGCGGGGTGCTGCGCGAGGCCGGCATCCCGGCCGAAGTCCTCATCCGGCCCCGGCACTTCGTCTCCGTCCACCGCGTGTCCCGCAAACGCGGACAGCTGCGCGGCAGCGACTTCGGCCGCCTGCTGGTGCTGGTGAACGAGGACGCGGACTGTTACGGCGTCCTCGGCGAACTGCACACGTGCATGACCCCGGTGGTCTCGGAGTTCAAGGACTTCATCGCCGTACCGAAGTTCAACCTCTACCAGTCCCTGCACACCGCCGTCGCCCGCCCCGACGGCCAGGTCGTCGAAGTCCTCATCCGCACCCACCAGATGCACAAGGTCGCCGAGGCCGGCGTCGTAGCCCTCGGCAACCCCTACGCACCGGCGTCCGACACCTCCGCCTCGGACACGTCAGCCTCCGACACCCCCGCCTTCGCCGACGGTGAGCGCGCCGACCCCACCCGCCCCGGCTGGCTCTCCCGCCTCCTCGACTGGCAGCAGGCAGCCCCCGACCCCGACACCTTCTGGTCCACCCTGCGCGAGGACCTCGCCCAGGACCGCGAGATCACCGTCTTCCGCCCCGACGGCGGCGCCCTGGGCCTTCCCGAGGGCGCCACCTGCGTGGACGCGGCCTACGCGCAGTACGGCGAGGACGCCCACGCCTGCATCGGCGCCCGCGTCAACGGCAGGCTGGCCACCCTCAGCACGGTCCTGCGCGACGGCGACACGGTCCAGCTCCTGATGGGCCAGGACCCGGCCTCCGAGCCCTCCCGCGAGTGGCTGGAGCACGCCCACACACCGGCCGCCCGCATCGCCATCCAGCGCTGGCTGGCCGCCCACCCCGGCGGCGGCACCGACACGGCCGAGCCGGACGGCGGCCCCGCCGCGCCCGCCGGGACCACCCGCCCGGTCGCGGCGCCGGACGGGGACCCGGCCGAGCCCCCTCCCGCCGCTGCCGCCCGCCCTGCCGCCCGCCCCGGCGCCCCCGAAGGCGCCCCGCCCGCGCGCCCCGCGGACGAGACCCCCGCCCCCCGCCCCCGGCGCGCCGACGTGCTCGCGGACCGGCCCGGTGCCGCCGTACGGCTCGCCGGGTGCTGTACGCCCGTACCGCCGGACGAGATCACCGGGTTCGCGGTACGCGGCGGAGCGGTGACCGTGCACCGCGTGGAGTGCGCCGCCGTGGCGCACATGAAAAGCAGAGGGCGCGAGGAGATCGGCGTGCGCTGGGGGGACACCACCGAGTGCCGGGTCACCCTGGTCGCTGAATCGTTCGGCCGCCCCCATCTCCTCGCCGACCTCACCGAGGCGATCGCCCTCCAGGGCGCCGAGATCGTCTCCGCCACCGTCGAACCGCCCAGCCAGCAGCGGGTGCGCCACACCTACACGCTCCAGCTCCCCGACGCGGCCCACCTGCCGGCCCTGATGCGCGCCATGCGGGACGTACCCGGGGTGTACGACGTGAGCCGCGCCCAGCACCAGGCACCCACCTCCTGACGACGCCGCCGTCCGGCCTACCCGATCGGGTGGGCCGGTCGCGCGTCGCCGCCGCGGAGGGAGCACGCACTGGTAGCGATGGTCCATGCCGCTCACCCCCCGCCCCCGGACCCGGCCGGGGCTCTCCCGCCTCCGGCTCCGGCACACGCTCCGCCGACGCCGCAAGGCGGCCCTGCTCGCCTCCGCCGTCTCCGTCTGCCTCGTCGCCGCCGCGGCCCCGGCCGAACCGCTCGGCGTCGGCGACCGCCTCTACCCGTACCTGGGCAACCCCGGCTACGACGTCGCCTCGTACGACCTGTCCCTCACCTATCCCGGCACCAACGACAAGCCGCTGCAGGCCGTCACCACCATCGACGCCTGGACCACCGCCGACCTGGAGCGGCTCAACCTCGACTTCGCGCACGGCACCGTCCGGTCGGTCGAGGTCGACGGACGTCCCGCGGGCTTCACCCGCGCCGGCGAGGACCTGGTCGTCACCCCCGAGCACCCCCTGACCGAGGGCAGCTGGACCCGGATCACCGTGCGGCACACCAGCGACCCCGTCTACGGCGACGACCAGCCGGGCGGCTGGGTGCGCACCTCCGACGGCCTCGCCATGGCGAACCAGGCCGACGCCGCCCACCTGGTGTTCCCGTGCAACGACCACCCGTCCGACAAGGCGATGTTCACCTTCCGCATCACCGCGCCGAACGGCTACACCGCCGTCGCCAACGGCCTGCGCGCCGGAGCCGACCGGGTCGGCACCACCACCACCTGGACCTACCGCACCCAGCACCCCATGGCCACCGAACTCGCCCAGGTGTCCATCGGCCGCTCCGCCGTGGTGCACCGCGAGGGCCCGCACGGGCTGCCCCTGCGCGACGTCGTGCCCGCCGACGACCGCAAGGCCCTCGAACCATGGCTCGCGAAGACCCCCGACCAGATCGCCTGGATGGAGAGCAAGGTCGGCCGGTACCCCTTCGAGACCTACGGCGTGCTCATGGCACAGGCCGACACCGGCTTCGAACTGGAGACCCAGACCCTCTCGCTCTTCGAGAAGGGCCTGTTCACCGAGCCCGCCTACCCCAAGTGGTACATCGAGTCGGTCATGGTGCACGAGCTGTCCCACCAGTGGTTCGGGGACAGCGTCACCCCGCGCAGCTGGTCCGACGTCTGGCTGAACGAGGGCCACGCCACTTGGTACGAGGCGCTGTACGCCGAGGAGACGGCGCACCGGCCCATGGCGGAGCGGATGAAGGCCGCCTACGGCGCCTCCGACCGCTGGCGCGAGACCGGCGGCCCGCCCGCCCGGCCCAAGCCGCCCGTCCCCGGCCAGAAGATCAGCATCTTCCGCCCCAACATCTACGACGGCGCCGCGCTCGTGCTCTACGCCCTGCGGCAGGAGATCGGCCGGCCGGCCTTCGAGCGGCTGGAGCGCATCTGGGTCCAGGAGCACCGGGACGCCACCGCCACCACCGGCGACTTCGTCCGGCTGGCCGCCGCCGTCTCCGGCCGCGACCTCAGAGACTTCTTCCAGGCCTGGCTGTACGGCGAGAAGACCCCGCCGATGCCCGGCCACCCGGACTGGAAGCCGCTCCCGCCGACCCGGACCGCCGAGCCCCGCGTCCGGCGATAACCCGGTGACGAGACGGGCCGTACCGTGCGACCATCTACGGGTCGGCACGCGCACGGGTCACGGGAATCTCCCGGGGTACTCATGCGTTGAACCCCACGTGCGGCCCGGGCGACCGACCGCCGTACCGACGCCGTAGGGCACTCCCATCGACGTATCTCATCGACGTAAGGATCCAATGACCTCCTCTTCTTCCCCTTCCCAGGACACCAAGCGCCTCGCGCACGCCTATCCCGAGGGTCTTCGGGCCGATGCCCTGATGGAAGAGGACGTCGCCTGGAGCTACGAGATCGACGGCGAGCGGGACGGCGACCAGTTCGACCGCTCCGAGCGCGCGGCCCTGCGCCGCGTCGCGGGCCTCTCCACCGAGCTGGAGGACGTCACCGAGGTCGAGTACCGCCAGCTCCGCCTGGAGCGGGTCGTGCTCGTCGGCGTGTGGACCACCGGCACCGCGCAGGACGCCGACAACTCCCTCGCGGAGCTGGCCGCCCTCGCGGAGACCGCGGGCGCGCTCGTGCTCGACGGCGTGATCCAGCGCCGTGACAAGCCCGACGCGGCCACCTACATCGGCTCCGGCAAGGCCGCCGAGCTGCGCGACATCGTCATCGAAACGGGCGCGGACACCGTCATCTGCGACGGTGAGCTGAGCCCCGGCCAGCTGATCCAGCTGGAGGACGTCGTCAAGGTCAAGGTCATCGACCGTACGGCCCTGATCCTCGACATCTTCGCCCAGCACGCCAAGTCCCGCGAGGGCAAGGCGCAGGTCGCGCTCGCGCAGATGCAGTACATGCTGCCGCGGCTGCGCGGCTGGGGTCAGTCGCTGTCCCGGCAGATGGGTGGCGGTCGCGGCGGCCTCGCCACGCGTGGCCCCGGTGAGACCAAGATCGAGACGGACCGGCGCCGGATCCGCGAGAAGATGGCGAAGATGCGCCGGGAGATCGCGGACATGAAGACCGGCCGCGAGGTCAAGCGCCAGGAGCGCCGGCGCAACAAGGTGCCGTCCGTCGCCATCGCGGGCTACACCAACGCCGGCAAGTCCTCCCTGCTCAACCGCCTCACGGGCGCCGGCGTCCTGGTCGAGAACGCCCTGTTCGCGACCCTGGACCCGACCGTCCGCCGGGCCGAGACCCCGAGCGGCCGGCTGTACACGCTGGCGGACACCGTCGGCTTCGTCCGGCACCTGCCGCACCACCTGGTCGAGGCGTTCCGCTCCACCATGGAGGAGGTCGGCGACTCCGACCTCATCCTGCACGTGGTGGACGGCTCGCACCCGAACCCGGAGGAGCAGCTCGCCGCCGTACGCGAGGTGATCCGGGACGTCGGCGCCACCGACGTGCCCGAGATCGTCGTGATCAACAAGGCGGACGCGGCCGACCCGCTGACCCTCCAGCGGCTCCTGCGGGTCGAGAAGCGCTCCCTCGCCGTCTCGGCGCGCACCGGCCAGGGCATCGAGGAACTGCTCGCCCTGATCGACAACGAGCTGCCCCGCCCCTCCGTCGAGATCGAGGCGCTCGTGCCGTACACCCACGGCAAGCTCGTCGCCCGCGCCCACACCGAGGGCGAGGTGATCTCCGAGGAGCACACCGCGGAGGGCACCCTGCTCAAGGTCCGGGTGCACGAGGAGCTGGCGGCGGACCTGGCGCCCTACGCGCCGGTCTCCGCGGCCTGAACCACCCCGGCACGAAGGCCCGCCACCCGCTCGGGTGACGGGCCTCCGTCATGTCTGGGGCCTGCTCACCGCCCGGCGAACTGCTTGCTCACCGACTCGTACACACCCTTGGCCACCTCACCCAGCCGGGGACCGGCCAGCCAGCCCGCGCTCACCGGGCCGATGGACGTGTTGGACACCAGCGCGGGCTTGCCGTCCGCGCCCGTCTCCACCCAGCCGCCACCGGAGGAACCACCGGTCATCGTGCACCCGATCCGGTACATCGTCGGGTCGGACTGCTCGATGGAGAGCCGGCCCGGCTTGTCCTGGCACCGGTACATCAGCTGACCGTCGTACGGCGCCGCCGCCGGGTAGCCGGTCGCCGTGATGCTCTTCACGTTCGCCACGGCCGGCGCGTCGAAGTTCACCGGCAGCGCCCCGCCGACGGTCTCCTCCAGCGACTTCCCGCCGCTGCCCTGCTCCGGCGTCACATGGATGACGGCGAAGTCGTACGAGGCACCGTCACCGCCCGTCTGACCACCCTCGCTGATCCACTGCTGCGAGGTCTTCGCCGCGTCGGCCCACCACACGCCCAAGGGGGCGATGTCGGACCGGCTGGCGTTCTCCAGCTCGGCCGCCGACTTGCCCTGGTTGTTGTACGACGGCACGAACGCGATGTTCCGGTACCAGCCGCCCTTCTTGCCGGCGTGCACACAGTGACCCGCCGTCCACACGAGGTTCGACTTGCCCGGATGCGCCGGGTCCTGCACGACCGTCGCCGAGCAGACCATGGTGCCCTCGGGGGAGTCGAAGAGCAGCTTGCCCGAGGTGGCCGCGCTGGTGTGGTACGGCGGCGTGACCGCCTGCGCCTTCACCGGCTGCGGCGTCGGGTCCGTCACGCCCTGGTCACCGGAGATGTCGTTGTCGTCGACGCCCTGGTCCGGGTCATCGGCGTCGCGCATGCGGTCCGGGTCCCACAGGCCCTTGATGATCGGGTTGATGAAGTCGTTGGCCTCGCGCAGCCAGTCGTCCCTGTTCCAGTTCTTCCAGGCGCCGTTCTTCCACTTGTCGATGTCGATCCCGTGCTCTTTGAGCCTGTGCTTCAGGTCTTCAGGGATCGTGATCTTGCCGTCACCGGTGCCCCCCGCGGTCGCGGTGGCGGTCGGCTCGCCGTTGGCGTTGTCGTCACCGTCGTTGCAGGCGGTGGCGGTCAGCGCCAGCGCCGACACGAGGGCGACCGCCGTCAGCGAGGTGGAGGCGCGGCGACGACCCCTCCCTCGCCGAGCGGTGAACGACGGCCGTATGGATCGCATGTTCTTGACTCCCCCTGCTGTGAAAGGAACTCGGCGCTTCGGCCCCGACACCGGCGGCGAACTCATGGAAGGTTCATGCCGGTCTCACGACCTTCTGGGAACGGCATCACACACTATGCCGTCGCTGTGGGGGAGTTCTGACGGCAGGGCAACGGTTCCGTCACAGGCTGCCTGGGCAGGCCGTGTCAGGGCGCTGCCTGAACAGGGCGTGCTGCCAAGGAACTCGGGGCGACCCCGTAACCGCCCGAACGGTCCGCGGTTGTAGCCGGTGGGGCCAGCTGTCCGTGTCCGGTCCCCGGGGATCAACTCGCCCTTGAACAGCGGGGAGGACAACGCGCAGTGGCCGCTACGGAGTCGATGGCTGGAGGCACGCCCGGAGAGGCACGGGCCGTGCACGAGGGGATCCTGAGACGCCAGTCGGCGCGGGAGTCCTCGGCGCGCACCTACGCCCGCGCCCTGCCCATCGTGCCGGTCCGGGCGCGCGGGCTCACCATCGAGGGCGCCGACGGCCGCCGCTACCTGGACTGCCTCTCCGGCGCCGGCACCCTCGCCCTCGGCCACAACCACCCGGTCGTCCTCGAAGCCATCCGCAAGGTCCTCGACTCCGGCGCTCCCCTCTCCGTCCTCGACCTCGCCACCCCCGTCAAGGACGCCTTCATCACCGAGCTGTTCCGCACCCTCCCGCCCGGCCTCGCCGACCGGGCCCGCGTCCAGTTCTGCGGACCGGCCGGCACCGACGCCGTCGAGGCCGCCCTCAAACTCGTCCGGGCCGCGACCGGCCGCACCGGCATCCTCGCCTTCACCGGCGCCTACCACGGCATGACCGCCGGCGCCCTGGCCGCCTCCGGCAGCGCCCGCGACGTCCAGGTCGCCCGCCTGCCCTACCCCCAGGACTACCGCTGCCCCTTCGGCGTCGGCGGCCGGCCCGGCGCCGAACTCGCCGCCCGCTGGACCGAGTCCCTCCTCGACGACCCGAAGTCCGGCGTCCCCCTGCCGGCCGGCATGATCCTCGAACCCGTCCAGGGCGAGGGCGGAGTGATCCCCGCACCGGACGGCTGGCTGCGCCGCATGCGCCGGCTCACGGCCGACCGGGCCATCCCGCTGATCGCCGACGAGATCCAGACCGGAGTCGGCCGCACGGGCGCCTTCTGGGCCGTCGAGCACAGCGGCATCACCCCCGACGTCATGGTCCTGTCCAAGGCCATCGGCGGCAGCCTCCCACTGGCCGTGATCGTCTACCGCGACGATCTCGACGTCTGGCAGCCCGGCGCCCACGCCGGCACCTTCCGCGGCAACCAGCTCGCCATGGCCGCGGGGACCGCCACACTCGCCCATGTCCGCGAGAACGCCCTCGCCGAACGCGCCGCCGCCCTCGGCACCCGCATGCTGACCCAACTGGCGGAACTCACCCACCAGTTCCCCTGCGTGGGAGACGTACGGGGACGCGGACTGATGATCGGCGTCGAACTGGTGGATCCGGACGCCCGCCACGCCCCCTCTCCCACGGCACCCCTTCCGGGCCACCCCGATACCGAACCTACCGGCCTGGAGCCCACCCGCACTCCGCACCCGGCCGCGCCCGAACTGGCCGCCGCCGTACAGCGGGAGTGTCTCCAGCGCGGACTGATCGTCGAACTCGGCGGCCGCCACGCGTCCGTGGTGCGGCTGCTTCCACCCCTGACGATCAGCGACGAACAGGCGACGGCCGTACTCGACCGCCTGGCCGACGCGGTGGCAGCGGCGGCCGCCCGCCACCACACATCCCACGACCCACACCAGCAAAGACACCACGGCTCTGCCCAGCGCGCAGGCTGACCACCTCACACGCCTTGCCTGTCCCCTCACCCACTTCACCTCCTTCCCCGGGCCTTCCCGGCATCCAGGCCGACACCGACCGTCGGCGCATCGCTTCCGTACACGTCCCGCTCTCCTCCCGGTCCCGCTTTCCCACGAAGCAACGGCGACGGAGCCGGGACCGGACGACGGAACGAGCCCGCACCACCTCACTCCAGCCCCAGAGGAGCCGTCATGAACGCCACCCCCGCCCCCGACGGCCGCTCCGGCACACCCGACGACCAGGGAGCCTCGGGCGCCCCGTCCTCCGCCGCACCGCTGCCCGAGTCGGTCCCGCCGCAGAAGAAGCGGGAAGCGCATCCCACCCGACGGACAGCCCCCGGTACCGACCCGCTGGAGAACCCCGACCCCGGCGCCGTGGCCCAGGCCGCCGCCGTCGAGAACCTCCTTCGGTGCTGGGTCCGCGAGACCGGCCTCGCCGCTCCCACGACCGGCAGCCTCCGCATCCCGCTGCCGGCCAGCGGCACCGCCCTGATCGCGCCGGTCCGCCACTGGTCCCCGACGGGCTGGCACCGCTTCGACCCACCACGCCTGGCCTACGCACCCGACACCGCACCCCCGGTCGACGCCGTCACCCTCGCCGCACTGCTCACCAGGGAATCCGCCGGCGGATGGGCCAGCACCTCGCACTCCGCCGTCCCGACTGTCGCCGCCCCCGGTGAGGGTGGGTGCGAGGGCGACGGCACCAGGCCGGGCGGCGGTGACGGCACCGAGCCCGAGCCCCGCGACGGCACGGGGCACAGCCAGGGTCCTGGTTCCGGCGACGGCGCCGACCTCGTGGCCAGGGTGGCCGACTCCGTCCGCCGTACCGCGACCTTCATCCGGCACCGGCGCCGGCACCCCGCCGACACCCCGGACCTCTTCCTCAGCGCCGAACAAGCCCTCCTTCTCGGACATCCCCTGCACCCGACCCCGAAGAGCCGGGAAGGCCTGACCGAGGCCGAAGCCGACCGGTACTCACCGGAGTCGGGCGGCTCCTTCTCCCTGCACTGGCTGGCCGTCGCCCCCTCTCTCCTCGCGACCGACTCGGCCTGGACCGAGCGCGGCCGTCCCGTTCCCGCAGGCCACCTCATCCGACGGCTCGCCGGAGCCGGAACCGAACTGCCGCTCCCCGACGGTTACACCGCCCTGCCACTGCACCCCTGGCAGGCCCACGAGGTACGGCACCGTCCTCCCGTCGCCGCGCTGTTCGACTCCGGACTCCTCCACGACCTCGGACCCCTGGGCATTCCCTGGCACCCCACCTCCTCCGTAAGAACCGTCCACCGATCCGGTGCGCCCGCGATGCTCAAGCTCTCGCTGGCCCTGCGCATCACCAACTCCCGCCGCGAGAACCTCCGCAAGGAACTCCACCGCGGTGTCGAGGTGCACCGGCTGCTGCGCACCGGCCTGGCCCGCCAGTGGCAGGCGGCCCACCCCCGCTTCGACGTCGTCCGCGACCCGGCCTGGCTGGCCGTCGACGACCCGGACGGCCAGCCCGTACCGGGACTCGACGTGGTGATCCGGCACAACCCGTTCGCCCCGACCGACGACGTCGGCTGTGTCGCCGGGCTCGTCTCACCCCGCCCCCTCGCCGAGCCGTCCGCCAACAGCGCGCCGCGCCACAGCACATGGCCGCTGCGGTCCCGCCTGGCCCAGCTCGTCGCCCGCCTCGCCACCCGCACCGGCCGGCCCGTCGGCGCCGTCTCCGCGGAGTGGTTCCTCCGCTACCTGGAGCACGTGGTCCGGCCCGTCCTCTGGCTGGACAGCGAGGCCGGCATCGCCCTCGAAGCCCACCAGCAGAACACGCTGCTCCTCCTGGACGGCGACGGCTGGCCCGCCGGCGGCCGCTATCGGGACAACCAGGGGTACTACTTCCGCGAGTCCCGGCGAGCCGAACTGGATGCCCGGCTCCCCGGCATCGGCGAGCACAGCGACACCTTCGTCTCGGACGAGGTCACCGACGAACGCTTCGCCTACTACCTCGCCGTCAACAACGTGCTCGGCCTCATCGGCGCCTTCGGCTCCCAACACCTCGCCGACGAGCGACTGCTCCTCGCGGCCTTCCGCCGATTCCTTACCGACCTCGCCTCAGGGCCCACCCCGTTGCGCACCTCCCTGCCCGGCCGCCTGCTCGACTCACCCGTCCTGCGCTGCAAGGCCAACCTGCTGACCCGGCTGCACGGTCTCGACGAACTCGTCGGCCCGGTCGACACCCAGTCCGTCTACGTCACCATCGCCAACCCCCTCCATTCCTGACCTTCATTCCTGAGCAGGCTGTCTCTCCGTACCACCTGAGCGGACCGCACCCGCGGCGAGCCGCACCACCTCCCGCACATCCGAGGAACATGACCCACCTCGTCTCCTGAGAGGAGCGCATAGTGCCTCCCACCGACGCGAGCGCCGGAACCGGCCCCGCCTCTGCCCACCCGGACAGCGCCGGACCCCGAGCGGACGCCGCGGGCCCCCGGAACTCTCCGTTCGGCCGGTTCACCGTCGAGGACGACGACCCCGACAGCGAGGACACACTGGAGCTGTGCCTGCCTGCCCAGTTCGTCGCCCTCTGCGCCGGGGCGACGGTCGGCCTCCTCGCCCGACTCGCCGCGTGGGGCCCGGTCGCGACTCCCGTCGGCTCCTTCCAACTGGTGCCCGTACGCATCGACCAGGACCTGCCGCTCGTCCACCGCTGGATGAACGACCCCGCCGTCGCGGAGTTCTGGGAACTGGCCGGGCCCCGCAACCGGACCGAGGACCACCTGCGCGCTCAACTCCACGGCGACGGGCGCAGCGTGCCGTGTCTCGGCGTACTCGACGGCACCCCGATGAGTTACTGGGAGGTCTACCGGGCAGACCTGGATCCACTGGCCCGCCACTACCCGGCCCGTCCGCATGACACCGGGATCCACCTTCTCGTCGGTGACCCCGCCGACCGGAGGCGCGGGCTGGGATCCACCCTGCTCCGAGCCGTGGCCGACCTGATTCTCGAGCGGTGTCCCACCTGTGCACGTGTCGTGTCAGAACCTGATCTTCGTAACACCCCCTCCGTCGCCGCGTTCCTGAGCGCCGGCTTCCGGTACGCGGACGAGATCGACCTGCCCGGCAAGCGGGCCGCCCTCATGATCCGGGACCGAGTCCTGCGCGATGTGTTGTAGCGTCACGTGACTGGTCGCTCACAATGAGATACGAGCGGCGGGTCCGCGGTGTTCCCGGTCGGAGAAAAAAATTTCGACGGTCGTCTGCGTGCCGGAGGACCGGCGGCGTCGATGGGAAGAGATGGGCGTCCGACCGGCCGGGAACGGGTGCCCGCGTGCCGGAGAACGGGTGCCCGTATGCCGGAGAACGGGTGTCCGCGTGCCGGAGAATGGGCGCCCGTATGCCGGAGAACGGGTGTCCGCGTGCCGGAGAATGGGCGCCCCTATGCCGGAGAACGGGTGTCTGCGTGCCGGAGAATGGGCGCTGCGTCACAGCCGAGCGGCTGCTCAGCGTCGCCCGACCGTCGGCACAGGCACCCATCCGCTGCCTGCCGAGTGCCGCCGCGGCGCAAGGCAGCCGTTCGGATTCGCCGCCCGCCGACGTTCCGCTCCGTCCGGTCGCCGGTGCCGGTGCGCGCCTCCAGTGCCGCCGCGGCCCCGCACACCGCGAGCCCACACCACTCCCGTCCGTCCCGCCCCGTCCCAGCCCACTGCACCCAGGAGCCCTGGCCGTGATTCCACCCCCTGCCTCCGCCGCGACCCCCCGTCTGTCAGTGCAGGGCCGTAGGGTGGTCTGGCTATGACGAAGCCCCCACTCTCCGAACTCCTTCATGCCGCCGTCTCAGCCGTCGGCGGCACGGAGCGCCCTGGCCAGGTGACCATGGCCGAAGCGGTCGCCGAGGCGATCGACGACGGATCCCACCTGCTGGTCCAGGCCGGCACCGGCACCGGAAAGTCGCTCGGCTATCTCGTGCCCGCGCTCGCGCACGGAGAACGGGTGGTCGTCGCGACGGCCACGCTCGCCCTGCAGCGCCAGCTGGTGGAGCGGGACCTGCCGCGCACGGTCGACGCCCTGCACCCGCTGCTGCGGCGCCGCCCCGAGTTCGCGATGCTCAAGGGCCGCTCGAACTACCTGTGCCTGCACCGCCTGCACGAGGGCATGCCGCAGGACGAGGAGGAGGGGCTGTTCGACCAGTTCGAGGCCGCCGCGCCCACCAGCAAGCTGGGCCAGGACCTTCTGAGACTGCGGGACTGGGCGGACGAGACGGAGAGCGGCGACCGCGACGATCTCACTCCCGGTGTCTCGGACCGCGCCTGGGCACAGGTGTCGGTGTCGTCGCGAGAGTGCCTGGGCGCGTCGAAGTGTGCGTACGGCGCCGAGTGCTTCGCGGAGATGGCCCGCGAGCGGGCCAAGCTGGCCGAGGTCGTCGTCACCAACCACGCTCTGCTGGCGATCGACGCGATCGAGGGCGCCCCGGTGCTGCCCCAGCACGAGGTGCTGATCGTGGACGAGGCGCACGAACTCGTCTCCCGTGTCACCGGTGTCGCCACCGGCGAACTCACGCCCGGCCAGGTCAACCGTGCCGTGCGCCGTGCCGCCAAGTTGGTCAACGAGAAGGCCGCCGATCAGCTCCAGACCGCCGCCGAGGGCTTCGAGCGGGTCATGGAACTGGCGCTGCCGGGCCGACTGGAGGAGATCCCGGAAGATCTCGGCTACGCGCTGATGGCGCTGCGGGACGCCGCCCGCACGGTGATCACCGCGATCGGCGCGACCCGTGACAAGTCCGTCCAGGACGAGGACGCGGTCCGCAAGCAGGCGCTGGCCTCGGTGGAGACGGTGCACGACGTGGCCGAGCGGGTCCTGAACGGCTCGGAGTGGGACGTCGTCTGGTACGAGCGGCACGACCGCTTCGGCGCGTCCCTCCGCGTCGCCCCCATGTCGGTCTCCGGCCTGCTCAGGGAGAAGCTTTTCGCCGACCGGGCCGTCGTCCTCACCTCGGCGACGCTCAAGCTGGGCGGCGACTTCAACGGCGTCGGCGCTTCCCTGGGACTCGGTCCCGAGGGAGCGGAGGGCGATGACCTGCCGAAGTGGAAGGGCGTCGACGTCGGCTCGCCCTTCGACTACCGCAAGCAGGGCATCCTGTACGTCGCCAAGCACCTGGCGCGTCCCGCGCGTGACGGTGAGCGCGCCGACATGCTGGACGAGCTGACCGAGCTGATCCAGGCCGCCGGGGGGCGCACCCTCGGCCTGTTCTCGTCCATGCGGGCTGCCCAGCTCGCCGCTGAGGAGCTGCGCTCCCGGATCCCGGAGTTCCCGATCCTGCTCCAGGGTGAGGAGACGCTCGGTGAACTGATCAAGAACTTCGCCGCCGATCCGAAGACCTGTCTCTTCGGCACACTGTCGCTGTGGCAGGGCGTCGACGTCCCGGGCCCCAGCTGCCAGCTGGTCGTCATGGACAAGATCCCGTTCCCGCGACCCGACGATCCGCTGATGAGCGCACGCCAGAAGGCGGTGGAGGACGCCGGCGGCAACGGCTTCATGGCGGTGGCCGCCACGCACGCGGCCCTGCTGATGGCGCAGGGCGCCGGCCGTCTCGTCCGGGCGTCCGGTGACCGGGGCGTGGTGGCCGTACTGGACCAGCGGCTGGCCACCGCGCGGTACGGCGGCTATCTCAAGTCCTCACTGCCGGACTTCTGGTACACCACGGACCGTAACCAGGTCCGCAAGTCGCTCGCAGCGATCGACGCGGCGGCGAAGCAGGCGGAGACACCGGCAGTGGCAGCGAAGTGATCATGGTGGCGTGACCAGCACTGGTCACGCCACCCCGCGCCGAAACCCGCCCCGACGGCGCAGGACCGGACACACGCAGTCCCACACGGCCCCAAACACACGCAGGGCCCCGGAACCGGCGCAGGGGTTCCGGGGCCCGGTCAGGGAGCGAGCGGCCGCCCGCCCGCCGCGGCCGTCACACGCGGCGCAGCACGGCGACGACCTTGCCGAGGATGGTCGCGTCGTCGCCGGGGATCGGCTCGTAGGCTGCGTTGTGGGGGAGGAGCCACACGTGGCCGTCCTCGCGCTTGAAGCGCTTGACGGTGGCCTCGCCGTCGAGCATGGCGGCCACGATGTCACCGTTCTCGGCGACCGGCTGGCGGCGCACGGTGACCCAGTCGCCGTCACAGATGGCGGCCTCGATCATGGAGTCGCCGACGACCTTGAGGACGAACAGTTCACCGTCACCGACGAGCTGGCGCGGCAGAGGGAAGACGTCCTCGACGGACTCCTCCGCGAGGATCGGGCCACCGGCGGCGATGCGGCCGACCAGCGGGACGTACGACGCGGCGGGCTTGCCGGCGGTGTCCGTGGGCTGCACGGTGACGGCCTGGTCCGATCCGCGCACCTCGTACGCGCGAGGGCGGTGCGGGTCGCGGCGCAGGAAGCCCTTGCGTTCCAGCGCCATCAGCTGGTGGGCCACGGAGGACGTGCTGGAAAGGCCGACGGCCTGGCCGATCTCCCGCATCGACGGCGGGTAACCGCGCCGCTGTACGGAGTCCCTGATGACCTCGATGACCCGGCGCTGCCGGTCGGTGAGTCCGGAGCTGTCCGCCCGGATTCCTGGAGGTCGCCCCGGCAGGGAGCGCTTGTGTCCCTCGGGATTCGTGGCTTCGTTCATCGCGTGTACCGGCTCGACTCGGCCCTGGGAGCGGTCCTGGGCGGTGATGGTGGCACTGTCTGCGGTGGTGGTCACGTCGGCCCCTCTCGATGGTCTCCCTGCTGCACAACGGTAGTTGCTTTCGAAAGGTTGCGCCAAACACACGTTCGAGTGAAAAAGTGCGTTTCACCTGACGCGATCACGTGTCTGGGTGTATGGCTAACGCGACACTTGGCGGGCAAAAGCGCCCATTGTTGTACTCTTCACCGCCGGGGTTGTTCGCCTCGTGGGCTGCGCCCCAGTCTGCCATCCGGAACCCCGCAGTCCGGGATCCGGGGTCCTTTCTGTGCGGGAGTGCCACGCGTCCTCCCTGCGGCGCCCACGGTATCCCCGCAAGCGCTCGCCGGCCCGGCTCGGCGCCCGCGTGTCCGCGCTGGTCACCGCCGATGCCGGTGCCGCTGTCCCCCGCGGCACGCGCGCGTGCCCCGACCTGCGCGACACGCGCGTACCCCTGATGTGTGAGTCAAGCCCCACATCTAGTGGTTGGATGGCTACAGCAGCCCAGAAGTTGTGGTCCCCCGGGTCGGAGACTGCTCGCCGATCGCCTATGCTTAGGGCTGCCTCGCGAGACCTATGGGTCTGGCGAGGCTGACGAGTCTGCTGTGAGGAGGGTTGGAGAACATGCACTGCCCCTTCTGCAGGCACCCCGACAGCCGTGTGGTCGACAGTCGTACGACCGACGACGGCACATCCATCCGCAGGCGCCGCCAGTGCCCTGACTGCTCCCGTCGGTTCACGACCGTGGAGACGTGCTCGCTCATGGTGGTCAAGCGGTCCGGAGTCACCGAGCCTTTCAGCCGTACCAAGGTCATCAATGGTGTGCGCAAGGCATGCCAGGGGCGGCCTGTCACCGAGGACGCACTCGCCCAGCTCGGCCAGCGGGTCGAGGAGGCGGTGCGCGCGACGGGAAGTGCCGAGCTGACCACCCATGACGTGGGTCTGGCCATACTCGGCCCGTTGCAGGAGCTCGACCTCGTCGCCTATCTGCGGTTCGCCTCCGTCTACCGGGCGTTCGAATCGCTCGAGGACTTCGAGGCCGCCATCGCGGAGCTGAGGGAAGCGACGCGAGGCCCCGCCGCGGACGAGGGCGACGCGGGACCGGGGAGCCAGGAAGACGATCGCGGGCCCGGCGGGACCACTCAGGTCCCCGTGCCCGCCCGCGCCGCCGACTGACCGGCGGGCCGGAAACCGGGAGAAGGCCCGGGTTCCGGCCGGAGGCGGCGAACGAAGACCTGTTGCGGGCGGCAGCTGAGGGTGCCCGCAACGCAAGACGGAAACACGTGCCCACGGGAACAAATGGGCACTTCAGGGCGTTTTTGCCCGTACAGGGAGGCGGCATGACAGAGACGGCGAGCGGTCCGGCACGAGGTTCCCGAGCCAAGGGCGCCAAGGCCACCAAGGGGCTGCGTGTCGAGCGCATCCACACCACCCCCGGCGTACACCCGTACGACGAGGTGTCGTGGGAGCGCCGTGACGTCGTCATGACCAACTGGCGCGACGGCTCGGTCAACTTCGAGCAGCGTGGCGTCGAGTTCCCCGACTTCTGGTCGGTGAACGCGGTCAACATCGTCACCAGCAAGTACTTCCGGGGTGCCGTCGGCACCCCGCAGCGCGAGACCAGCCTCAAGCAGCTGATCGACCGCATCGTGAAGACGTACCGGAAGGCCGGTGAGGACTACAAGTACTTCGCCTCGCCCGCCGACGCCGAGATCTTCGAGCACGAGCTGGCGTACGCGCTCCTCCACCAGATTTTCAGCTTCAACAGCCCTGTCTGGTTCAACGTCGGCACCCCGCAGCCCCAGCAGGTCTCCGCCTGCTTCATCCTGTCCGTCGACGACTCCATGGAGTCGATCCTCGACTGGTACAAGGAAGAGGGCATGATCTTCAAGGGCGGCTCCGGCGCCGGCCTGAACCTCTCCCGCATCCGCTCCTCCAAGGAGCTTCTCTCCTCCGGCGGCAACGCCTCCGGCCCGGTTTCCTTCATGCGCGGCGCCGACGCCTCCGCCGGCACCATCAAGTCCGGTGGTGCCACCCGCCGCGCCGCCAAGATGGTCGTGCTCGACGTCGACCACCCCGACATCGAGGACTTCATCGAGACCAAGGTCAAGGAAGAGGAGAAGATCCGCGTCCTGCGTGACGCGGGCTTCGACATGGACCTGGGCGGCGACGACATCACCTCCGTCCAGTACCAGAACGCCAACAACTCGGTCCGTGTGAACGACGAGTTCATGAAGGCGGTCGAGGACGGTGGCAAGTTCGGCCTGCGCGCCCGTATGACCGGTGAGGTCATCGAGGAGGTCGACGCCAAGGCGCTCTTCCGTAAGATCGCCGAGGCCGCCTGGGCCTGCGCCGACCCGGGCATCCAGTACGACGACACCATCAACAACTGGCACACCTGCCCCGAGTCCGGCCGGATCACCGCGTCGAACCCGTGCAGCGAGTACATGCACCTGGACAACACGTCCTGCAACCTGGCCTCGCTGAACCTGATGAAGTTCCTGAAGGACGACGGCAAGGGCCACCAGTCCTTCGAGACCGAGCGCTTCCAGAAGGTCGTCGAGCTGGTCATCACCGCGATGGACATCTCGATCTGCTTCGCGGACTTCCCGACCCAGAAGATCGGCGAGAACACGCGCGCGTTCCGCCAGCTCGGCATCGGCTACGCCAACCTCGGCGCCCTGCTGATGGCCACCGGCCACGCCTACGACTCCGACGGCGGCCGCGCCCTGGCCGGCGCCATCACCTCCCTGATGACGGGTACGGCCTACCGCCGCTCCGCCGAGCTGGCCGCGGTCGTCGGCACCTACGACGGCTACGCCCGCAACGCCGACGCCCACAACCGCGTCATGAAGCAGCACGCCGACGCCAACGACAAGGCCGTCCGCATGGACGACCTGGACACCCCCGTGTGGGCCGCAGCCACGGAGGCCTGGCAGGACGTTGTCCGCCTCGGCGAGAAGAACGGTTTCCGTAACTCCCAGGCGTCCGTCCTCGCGCCGACCGGCACCATCGGCCTGGCGATGTCCTGCGACACCACCGGTGTCGAGCCCGACCTGGCGCTGGTGAAGTTCAAGAAGCTGGTCGGCGGCGGCTCGATGCAGATCGTCAACGGCACCGTCCCGCAGGCCCTGCGCCGCCTGGGCTACCAGGAGGAGCAGATCGAGGCGATCGTCGCCCACATCGCCGAGAACGGCAATGTGATCGACGCCCCGGGCCTCAAGCACGAGCACTACGAGGTGTTCGACTGCGCCATGGGCGAGCGCGCCATCTCCCCGATGGGCCACGTCCGCATGATGGCCGCGATCCAGCCGTGGATCTCCGGCGCCATCTCCAAGACGGTCAACATGCCGGAGACGGCGACCGTCGAGGAGGTCGAGGAGATCTACTTCGAGGCGTGGAAGCTGGGCGTCAAGGCGCTGGCGATCTACCGCGACAACTGCAAGGTCGGCCAGCCGCTCTCCGCCAAGAAGAAGGAGACCGAGGAGAAGAAGGCCGAGGAGACCCCGGCCGTCGAACCCAAGGTCGAGAAGGTCGTCGAGTACCGCCCGGTCCGCAAGCGCCTCCCGAAGGGACGTCCCGGCATCACCACGTCCTTCACCGTCGGCGGCGCCGAGGGCTACATGACCGCCAACTCCTACCCGGACGACGGTCTCGGCGAGGTCTTCCTGAAGATGTCCAAGCAGGGCTCCACCCTCGCGGGCATGATGGACGCCTTCTCCATCGCCGTCTCCGTGGGTCTGCAGTACGGCGTGCCCCTGGAGACGTACGTCTCGAAGTTCACCAACATGCGCTTCGAGCCGGCCGGTATGACGGACGACCCGGACGTGCGGATGGCGCAGTCGATCGTCGACTACATCTTCCGCCGCCTGGCACTGGACTTCCTGCCCTTCGAGACCCGCTCCGCGCTCGGCATCCACTCCGCCGAGGAGCGCCAGCGGCACCTGGAGACCGGCTCCTACGAGCCGGCCGAGGACGAGGTCGACGTCGAGGGCCTGGCCCAGTCGGCCCCGCGCGCCCAGGAGCTGAAGGCCGTCGCCACGCCCAAGGCCGAGTCCGAGGCGGCCAAGCCCGCCCCCAAGCAGGCCCACACCAGCGCAGAGCTGGTGGAGATGCAGCTGGGCATCCAGGCCGACGCCCCGCTGTGCTTCTCCTGCGGTACGAAGATGCAGCGGGCCGGCTCCTGCTACATCTGCGAGGGCTGCGGCTCGACCAGCGGCTGCAGCTGAACCGGGCGCCATGGTGCCGGACATCACCTCCGGCGTAAGCGGCGCACGTAGCTGACCAGCAGCTCACGAAGGGGACCGACCCACGGGCGGTCCCCTTCGTCGTGCCCGCGTAACGCCTTGCAGGCGGCGACGGACCGTGTCATGCTCCCCGACATGATCAAGAGAATCGAGTCCTCCGTCAGCCGATGAGCGAGACGGCCGGGACGCAACCGCCCGAATCACGGACAACCCTGTTCGAACACGCGCTGCGTTTGCACGCGCTTGCTCCAGGAGAGCCCCTGCCCCGGGACGGGGCGCCCTATCCCGACGATGCCTCGCACCGCCGTAAACCTGGACCGAGAGCGCCGAAGGACCGGCGCCTGGCCGGCAAGGGCGCTGCGCACATCCTGGACGCGCATTTCGCCCGAGCCGCCGCTCCTCCCAGCGATCTGCTCGACGCCTTCCACGACGTCCACGTCCCGATCCACCCCGACGAACACATCACCGCCGCGGCGGAGCGCGCGGACCCGCGTCGCGTGCGCGAAACGGGCCGTTGGCTCGTCCGGCACGGCAGCGATCGATGCGCGGTCACTGTGGGGCTCGCCCTGGTCGCGACTGTGGGGACCGCCGAGGACATCCCGCTGATCCAGACGATCGGGCTGCTGTCCAACCGCTTCGCGCCCCTGGCGGCGCACGCTCTCGAGAGGCTGCCGGGAGGCACCGAGGGCCTGCTGTGGCTCGCCGACCGAGTCACCGGCTGGGGCCGCGTCTACGTCGTCGAAGCCCTGTGCCGACTGGACGATCCGGCTGCCCGGCCCTGGCTGCTTCGCAGAGCCTGCGACGGTGACTTCCTCAACGGGTACTTCGCCGGAAAAGTGGCCACGGTCGCGAAACTCCATGAGGCGCTGGGCGAACTCGACACCGACAGCGAGATGGTCGACCACGTCAGCCGGATCCTCCACATGATGAGCGACTGCGGAGGGATGGGGCTCACCCTCGCTCGCTACCCCCATGCGGCAGTGGTTCTCAAAGCTCATGCCGACAGCGTGGGTTCACTCGAACCGACAGTCGAGCGGTACCTCGTCATCGCATTGCTGGCCCAGCACCTGACGGCAGAGCCTCCGGAGGCGGCCGGGTGCACCGCGGAGCAGCAGGCGGCCTGCCGCAGGGCGTACATCGCCGTGCTCGACCGCGAGGAGTGGTCCCAGGTGGCAGTCGCCGCCCTTGCGGCGGAGGACAACCGGATGCGGTGGCTCGCGGACCACCGGTCGCCGGAACTGAGGCTACGTGCGTTCCCCGATCGACGTCCGGACCCCGGGCAATAGCGCAGACCAGGAACAGTGCCCTCCTCCACCAGAGCGGCACGCCGTTCCTGATGTAAGGGGCGTCGGCCAGGGCCGACGCCCCCTTACATGTTCGGGACGAGCTACGTCAGGACCGGCGGGCCCGGCCCATCACCCGCGTGAAGGCCGCAGGGTCCTCGTCAAAGCCGTGCGCGCCGGGGTGGAAGGTCCATTCGCCGGAGTCGTCCCGGACGAACTCGGCGATGGTGGCGGCCGTCGCACCGAGGACCGAACCGAAGTCGTCCTCGGCGAGCACGGTGTAGCCCTCACGGATACGCGCGGCGGGGTTCAGCACATCGGCGAACGTCTTGTGCCCGGACCGCTGTTGGATGACGATACCGACCACCACGCGCGCGTAGCGGTCGTCCAGGCGTTCCAGTTCGACCGTCATGACCTCGTCCCAGCCGAACCCCTTGCCGTCCGTGCTGTCGCGGTTGAGCAGGATCGTGCCGTCCGGAGAGCGGCTGTCGAAGTGCACCAGGTAGGCCGGAGCCCCGTACGGGTCACCCGACAGGAAGGTCGCTGCGACGATGTCGAGATCGGTCGGCGGCCGACCTGCCGGACTGGGGTCCCACTTGAGCGCGATCTCGACCTTGCGGATTCCCTTGCTGAAGCCGGTCACCAGACTTTCCCTTCCCCCTGTGGCTCGCTCGACCCCCAACTCCCCTTCGGCCGGGGTTGTTTGCCCATCGTGCCACGCGAGCGGGGGAGTGTGCGCGGGTGATCTCCGCCGGAGCGTGACCGACGCCACGCCCGGTGGCCTTACGATGGCGCGGTGCTGGTCAAGTGGATTCGCTGCACCGTGGTGGACCGCCGGGGGTTCGAGCGGGGGCAGCGGAAATGGGCGGGGCTTCTGGGGGAGCCGGGTTTTCGGGGACAGGGTGGGGGCTGGAGCCGGCAGCGGCCGGGGGTGGCGCACATCTTCGCCTTCTGGGAGAGCCGCGCCTTCTACGACTCCTTCATGGCCCGTTCCCATGACCGCCTGGCCGCCGCCCAGTCCGGCACCTTCAAGGACGCCCAGGCCAAACTGTTCGAGTACCGCTTCGATGTGAAGACGGGCTTCGAGCCGCGGTTCAGCGACACCGATCTGATCCGCGTGGCGCTGTGCCGCATCCATGAGGAGCGCGTCGAGCACTTCACGCTCATGCAGGAGAAGGTCTGGAACCCGGCTATGGCCGGCTCGCCCGGCATGATCCGCGGCATGTTCGCCGAGGCGCCCGAGCAGGAGTTCCTGATCCTGTCGATGTGGCGGTCGGCGGCCGAGCACGGCAAGTACCGCACGGAGCGTGTGGAACGCCTCGCCCTGCGTGCCCAGACCGAGGCCGACGTCGCGGCGCTCTCCGGTGACATCGTGGACCTGGAACCGTCCTGGACGGTCTGATCCACCCTTTGGTTCGATAACCGGACACACTGCTCCGCAATGCCGCACGGCAGGTCCGGAAGCCGGGCCCCGGACGTGAGAGACATGTGACCTACGCTGTATAGAGCCCGTACGAGCGCTCGACTTCCCGCCATTCGATCTAGGGTTTTGGCATGGCACGACCACGGCGCATCGTCCTTGTCCGGCACGGCGAGTCAACGGGCAACGTCGACGACTCCGTGTACGAACGCGAGCCCGACCACGCCCTCGCGCTGACCGAGCGCGGCTGGAGGCAGGCCGAGGAGACCGGCGAACAGCTCCGCGAGCTCTTCGGCCGGGAACGCGTGAGCGTATACGTCTCCCCGTACCGCCGCACCCACGAGACGCTCCGCGCGTTCCACCTCGACTCCGACCTCATACGCGTCCGGGAGGAGCCCCGACTGCGCGAGCAGGACTGGGGCAACTGGCAGGACCGCGACGACGTACGCCTGCAGAAGGCCTACCGCGACGCGTACGGCCACTTCTTCTTCAGGTTCCCGCAGGGCGAGTCCGGCGCCGACGTGTACGACCGGGTCGGCGGCTTCCTGGAAAGCCTGTTCCGCAGCTTCGAGGCCCCCGACCACCCCCCGAACGTTCTGCTGGTGACCCACGGGCTCGCGATGCGGCTGTTCTGCATGCGCTGGTTCCACTGGACGGTCGCGGAATTCGAGTCCCTGGCCAATCCCGGGAACGCCGAGATGCGGATGCTCGTTCTGGGAGACGACGGCAAGTACACGCTCGACCGGCCCTTCGAGCGCTGGCGGAAGCCTGTCCCGTACTGGGTGACCGGATAGAGTGGCAGGGCGATGACCGCTGACTCCTCTTCCCTCGGGCGCCTGGAGCGCGCCTTGGCGAGCCTCCGCGGACTGGCCGTGGGGGACGCGCTGGGCTCCCAGTTCTTCGTTCCCGCGAACTATCCGCTGCTGATGCGCCGCGAGCTGCCCGCAGCCCCCTGGCAGTGGACGGACGACACCGAGATGGCCTGCTCGGTGGTCGCCGTCCTCGCCGCCCATCACCGCATCGACCAGGACGCGCTCGCCCGCTCCTTCGCCGAGCACCACGACTTCGACCGAGGCTACGGCCCCGCGGTCAACCGGCTGCTGCGCCTGGTCCGGGAGGGCGGGGACTGGCGGGAGCTGGCCGCAGGCCTCTTCAACGGACAGGGTTCCTGGGGCAACGGCGCGGCCATGCGGATCGCGCCCCTGGGCGCCTGGTACGCGGACGATCCCGAGCAGGCGACCCATCAGGCGGAGATCTCGGCCTACCCCACGCACCAGCACCGGGAGGCCGTGGTCGGGGCCATGGCCGTGGCCGCCGCCGCGGCACTGGCCGGCTCGCCGGACGGGCCGCCCGCCCCCGAGGCCCTCCTCGACGGCGTCGTCGCACTCGTACCGAAGAGCGCGGTCGGCCAGGGTCTGCGCCGCGCCCGGGACATGCTCGACTACGACGACGCGGCCACCGTCGCGGCCGTCCTGGGCTGCGGACGCCGTACGACGGCCCATGACACCGTCCCCTTCGCCCTCTGGTCCGCAGCGCGGGCCCTCGGTGACTACGAGACGGCGTTCTGGACGACCGCCCAGGTGGGCGGAGACGTCGACACGACCTGCGCGATCGTGGGCGGCGTGCTCGCCGCGGGCAAGGCCGGGGCACCGCCCGCCGAGTGGGTGCAGCGCACCGAATCGCTGCCGGACTGGGTGCCCGCGGCGGTCTGACGGCTTCCGCGGTCCGGTCGCCGTCCCCTCCCGCGCCCGGCCGCTCAGAAACTCTCCGTGCCCGCTAGGAACTCTCCGTGACCGCCGGCCGTTCTTCCGCTATCCGCTGCACACCGCGTCGATGGTGTGAGCGCAGGCGGAGCCGTGGCGACCAGGGAGGGAGGGGCGGGAGATGATGTTCGTCTCGCTGGGGCCGGTGCCGGAACCGGTGGAGGATCCGCGCCTGGTTCCCACTCTGTTCCTGGCCCTGTTTCTCACTCTGTTGGGTCTGCTGGCGGCCGTCGTACGGCCGACCGGATCACGGCGTGCGCCGTCTGCGCACCGGCAGCGGTCCGGTCGGCCGCGACTCCGCGCGGTCGGCCCCGGATCAGCCGAGGTGAGGGCCCGCCGTGCCCGCGAGGGAGTCGAGGTCACTCTTGCGGACCCTCAGCACCAGCCAGGCGGTGAGGAAGGCGAGCCCGGCCATCGCGGCAGCCGGTACGAAGGCGGTGGATATGCCGTGGGCCAGCACGTCGTGCCCCCAGGGCGCGGGCAGCTGGTGCGTCTCGGCGAACTGAGCCTTCTGCTGCGGCGAGGCGTCGGCGAGGAACTTCGGCAGCTGCTTCTTCCCCTCGTCCGTGCTGGCCGACCCGAAGACGGTGGTGAGGATGGACAGCCCGAGCGAACCGCCGACCTGCTGCATGGCGTTGAGCAGTCCGGAAGCCGCGCCCGCCTCGTGCTGGGCGACACCGGACACGGCGGTCACGGTGGCCGTCACGAAGTTCAGGCCCATGCCGAAGCCGAAGACCAGCATCGGGCCGAGGACTCCGCCCACGTAGGTGCTGTCTGGCCGGATGAAGGTCTGCCAGACGAGCCCGATCACGACGAGCGCCGAACCGCCCATCATGAACGGCTTGGGGCCGAACGCCGGCAGGAAGCGCTGCGACAGACCCGCACCCACCGCGATCGCTACGGTCACGGGGAGGAAGGCGACACCGGCCTTGATGGCGCTGTAGCCGAGCACGTTCTGCACGAACAGCACGATGTAGAAGAACATGCCGAACATCGCGGCGGCCAGGCTCAGCATGATCACGTACGTGCCCCAGCGGTTCCGGTCCGCGAACATCCTGAGCGGGGTGATCGGCTCTTTCGCCCGCAACTCGGTGAAGACGAAGGCGAACAGCAGCACCACGGCCGCGCCGAAGGAGCCCAGGGTGAGACCGTCCCGCCAGCCCTCCTCGGCGGCGCGGATGAAGCCGTACACCAGCGAGGCCATGCCGACCGTGGAGGTCAGCGCACCGGTGAGGTCGAAGCGTCCCGGATGACGCTCGGACTCGTTGATGTACAGCGGCGCGAGCGCGGCGATCAGCACACCGATGGGTACGTTGACGAACAGCACCCACCGCCAGTCCAACCAGTCGGTGAGCATGCCACCCGCGAGGAGACCGATGGCGCCACCGCCCGCCGACACGGCGGCGAACACACCGAAGGCCCGGTTGCGTTCGGGACCTTCGGGGAACGTCGTCGTGATCAGCGCGAGCGACGTGGGCGACGCGATCGCGCCACCCACGCCCTGCAGGGCCCGCGCGGCCAGCAGCTGCCAGGGTTCCTGGGCCAGACCGCCCAGCAGCGAGGCGAAGGTGAACAGCAGGATGCCGGCCATGAACACCCGGCGGCGGCCGAGGATGTCACCGGCCCGCGCACCGAGCAGCAGCAGACCGCCGAAGGTGAGCGTGTAGGCGCTGACCACCCAAGTCAGGTCGGTGGTGCTGAAGTTGAGAGCGTCTTGAATGTGCGGGAGGGCGATATTCACAATCGTCGCGTCGAGTACCACCATGAGTTGGCAAGCCGCGATGACGGTGAGTGCGATGCCGGGATGCCCCTGCCGGCGGGCCATGCCTGGTTTCTGATCGTCCTTGAGGAGCTGAGAGGTCGTCACTGTGGGTCCCCCATACAGACGTTAGTGAACGCTCGCGTTCACTGTCGCGTCCACGGTAGTGAGTCCCCAACAGTGAACGCAAGCGTTCACTTAATCGCGCGCCGCGCCCCGCGTCCCCCTGTTGCTGCAGCGCGGCGCCACTGCCCCGGAACCCCCGCTTCCCTTGCATGCAGGAGAAAACACAGATGGTTACCTCGCGCTGGACGGCCGCGCCTGCCCGGACGGCTTCCCCTCGTCGGCGCGGTGCGGTGCTGGAGCGCGCGATCCTGGATGCGGCTCTGGAGCAGCTCAGCACGGTCGGCTGGAAGGGGCTGACCATGGAGGGTGTCGCGGCCGGCGCCCAGACCGGCAAGGCCGCGGTCTACCGCCGCTGGACCTCCAAGGAGGATCTCGTCGCGGACGCCCTGGTGTCCGGCCTGCCCCGGCTGGAGCAGGCCCCGGACCTCGGCAGCGTGCGCGAGGACCTTCTCGCCCTGTGCCGGCAGGTGCGGCAGATCATGTACTCGCGGCCTGGGGTCGCACTGCGATCGGTCATTCACGAATGCGATCACATGCAGGTCGAGCGCTTCGAAGGTGTGATCTTCGGGAGCGTGGTGGAGCCGACTGTCAAGCTGCTCCGGGAGGTCATCGAGCGTGGAATAGAGCGGGGAGAGGTTCGCTCGGACGCGGCCAACGGGTATGTCTTCGACGCGATCCCGGCCATGATGATGTATCGAGCAAAGATGTGCGCGAGCGAATGGAACGATCAGGATCTTGAGGAGATGATCGACCAGCTGATGCTCCCGCTGCTGCGCCCCTACGGCACCTGACCGCCTGCGCCGGCTCTCTGCGCGCCGGCCGGGTGCCAAAGTATCGCGCGGCGGTACGCCCGGGCAGTCGGGCGGCGGTACGCCCGGGGTGTCGCGCGGCGACAGCGGCGGCGTACGCTAAGGGCGCCATGCCGTACGAACCACCTACTCACACCGTCGAGCGCTCCCTGCGCGCCACGACCGGAGCGAAGGTCATTGCCGGTGTCGACGAGGTGGGGCGCGGCGCCTGGGCCGGGCCCGTCACCGTCTGCGCGGCGATCACCGGACTCCGCCGCCCGCCCGAGGGGCTGACCGACTCCAAGCTGCTGACGGTCAAGCGTCGTACGGAACTCGCCGTGACCCTGCAGGGGTGGGTGACGGCCTATGCGCTGGGGCATGCTTCCCCCGAGGAGATCGACGACCTGGGGATGACGGCCGCGCTGCGGCTCGCCGCCGTCCGTGCCCTGGACGCTCTGCCGGTCCGCCCCGATGCCGTGATCCTCGACGGGAAGCACGACTACCTGGGCGCCCCCTGGCGGGTGCGCACGGTGATCAAGGGCGATCGGTCGTGCGTGGCCGTAGCGGCGGCGTCGGTGATCGCCAAGGTTCAGCGCGACAAAATGATGGCCGAACTGGGTATCGACCATGCAGACTTCGGATTTGCGGACAACGCCGGGTATCCGTCGCCCGTGCACAAGGCCGCACTGGCGGAGTGGGGGCCCACCCCGCACCACCGCTTGTCGTGGGCGTATCTTGATGCGTTGCCTCAGTGGCGGCACCTCAAGAAGGTCCGCAGCTGGGCGGACGGAAGCGTTCCGGAAATTGAGGGTCAGCTCGGCTTCGATTTCTGACGGTTCCGCTCGCACTGATGTGCCACCCGGTCATCCGCACCGCACCAACGTTTGATAAATATCAGCTCATGCCTCTCATTCCCGAGGAGCCTCAGATTCACGAGAGTGCCCAGGGTCCCCGCGCCACTCCGGCCAGCGGCCGTACCGCGCCGACCCCCCGCCCCGTACCCGGCCCCCGCCCCGCGGCTCCGTCCCGCCCCGGTCGTCCCGGCCCTCTGCGGCCCACGCCGCCGGTGCAGCGCACACCGCGTGACGTGGCTCCGGCCAAGCCTGGCCCGTCCGGCCCGGCCGCTCCCGCCGCCACCGCGGCAAGCCCCCAGATCCAGCTGATCCCGGCCTCGGCCGAGGGTGCGCTCGACGCTGCCGACGAGGCGGTGGACCTGCTCCTGGACTCGGGCCGCGCCCCCGGCGACGTGCTCGTCATCACCACAGGTGCGCAGCACCCGTGGGCCGAGCACGAGCTGTCCTTCGGTGACGCGTCCTACTGGGCGCAGCACGACGCCGGTGACGACGTCTTCTACACCGACGCCGCTCTCGCCTCCCGCGCCGCGTCCCGCCCGGTGGTCGTCGTGGCCGTCAACGGAGGCCCCGCCTCCGCCGCTGCCACCGCCCTCCCCCTGGCGCACGCGCGGGCCGGTGCACTGCTGATCGTCTGCGGCGACCCGCAGCAGATCAACTCGGTGCTGGGCGCCGGAGTCTGAAGCCACGTCCGGCACCTCGGACAGCGGAGTGCCGAAGGAGCCGCTCCGGCGGAATCCGCACGGTGCGGCTTTCGGCGTGCCCGGACGACGTGCTGCCGGGGTGCTGCCCGTGGCGTTGCGCTCGTGGTGACCCTGGGAGCGCGCCGGGCAGTCCGGCGGGCTGATCCGGTGTCGCCGCGGTGGCCTATGCCGGGTCCGGACCGTGCGGCTCGGCTACGTAGCCGTGGCGCAGGCGAGCACCCCGGGGGCGCCTCCGGAATCGAGCCCGACGGACAGCCGGGCTCAAGGATGGGCCCGCCTGCGCTCATCAGCGCTGTTCGTGGCGTACGTCGGCTCTCCGTCCGGTCATCGCGCCCCGGCCCTCGGTGCCGTTCGCGTTACAGGCCGGCTGCACGAGCCGGCGTACCGCCCGCTTCGCGCCGTTCAGCGGGCCGCCGCCCGGCGCAGCACCTCGGAGACAGGGCCCCCGGTGCGGGGGACCAGCGGTGGGCCCTCCGACGTGGCGACGGGCCCCGGCGCCGAGTGCGCGTTGGGCCGGCGTCCGCCGCGACCCTCGCCGAGCACCTGCCAGCCTTCATGCGTCAGCGTGATGTACGCCCCGCACCGCAGCCCGTGCAGGGTGCAGGCATCGCGCAGTCCCCACATCCAGGCGCCGTCCTCCTCGGTCCAACGCCCGTCACCCTCACGGCAGTAGAGGAGGACGGCCGTGCGTACAGGGGTGCGGCGACGCAGGTCGTGGGGAATCACCCGACGCAGCTGGGCCAGCAGCGCGTTGCGGAACATCCAGCCGTCGGCCGGGGCCGCCCGGCGCGTGAACGAGGCGCTGGCCCGCAGCCGCTCGTCCGGGTCGAGAACCGCCACGATCGCCGTGAGCGGCTTCGGGTGATGGCGAGCGTGCAGCCCGCTGACGACCTCACGGGGGTTGCGCAGCAGAGGGATTCCGGCGGCAGCCCACTCCGCAGGCTCCAGCAGGCGACTGGCAGAAGCGGCGGACGCGGACGTCGACAACGAGGCCGCCGAGGACGAGGCGAATCCGAAGGTCACGTTCCTCCCTTCGGCTACGCGCCCATACTGCGGGCGAGGTCGGATTCGGGGGAGCGCGCACCGCAGCGGAGCCCAACTGGATCACGGACGAGGCGTGCGGGGAGCGGACCTCAATTCTTCCTGTCGAACTTCGATGCGGCAACGAGCAATTGGGGCCACCGACTGTTATCAGGTGGTGCGTGGCTTATATCCCTACCCAAAGGTTCGGCTGATGACGCCTGAGGTGGCCGGTCACCGTCCGGCGGTCCCCGCGAGCGGCCGCGGGGACCAATCCCGGGCCCGCCAGGACCGGCGGCAGCACAGCGCTCGGCTCCGGCCGGCGCAGCGGCGAGGCGCCGGTCAGCCCTGAACGGCGAGGACCAGCGGCAACACGCCCCGAGCCCCGGACTTCCGGAGCAGCCGGGCCGCGATCGCCAGGGTCCAGCCCGTCTCCGTGAAGTCGTCGACCAGAAGCACCGGACCGTGTGTCTCGCTGAGGGCCGCAGCCAGGGCGGGCGGCACCGTCAACGCGCCGTCCAGGGCCTTCAACCGCTGTGCGCTGTTGCTGCGCGGCGACCGGGGCACGTCCCCGGCGTATTCCACCGAGCCGAGCAGCGGGAGCCGGCCGACCTCGGCGATCCGCGCAGCCAGGGAGTGGATCAACTGCGGCCGGCTGCGTGAGGCCACGGTCACCACGCCCACCGGCCGGGGCGGGGCGTCGGACGCACCGGAGGCCCAGCCACCGGGACCTCGGGCCCAGTCGGCCAGGACATCGACCACGGCCCGCGCCACATCGTCGGGAACTGCGGCGTCCGGTGTCCGGGGCGCGAGCAGCGGTCGCAGCCGGTTGCCCCAGCCGATGTCCGACAGGCGTCCCAGAGCCCGCCCCGGCGAGGCCTGTTCGCCCGCCGGGATGCGTCCCTTGAGGTCGATGCCGATCGCCGGGAGGCCCGTCGGCCACATACGGCGGGGCTCCACCTCCACCCCGGCGCGGCCCAGGTCACTGCGCGCCGCGTCCAGGGCCGCCGTGGACAGACCGGAGGTGAATCGGGGGCCCGCGCAGTTGTCGCAGCGTCCACAGGGTTTGGCGCCCTCGTCGTCCAGCTGGCGCTGCAGGAACTCCATCCGGCACTCGGTGGTGGTCGCGTACTCGCGCATCGCCTGCTGCTCGGCCGCGCGCTGCCGGGCCACCCACGCGTAGCGCTCGGCGTCGTACGACCACGGTTGTCCGGTCGCGATCCAGCCGCCCTTCACGCGGCGCACCGCCCCGTCCACGTCGAGGACCTTCAGCATGGTCTCCAGGCGTGAGCGGCGCAGTTCGACCAGCGGTTCCAGGGCCGGCAGGGACAGGGGCCCGTCCGCCCGGGCGAGGGCGTCCAGCGTGCGCCGGACGAGATCCTCGGAGGGGAAGGCCAGCGAGGCGAAGTACTCCCAGATCGCCTCGTCCTCCTTGCCCGGCAGCAGCAGTACCTCGGCGTGCTCGACGCCGCGGCCGGCCCTGCCGACCTGCTGGTAGTAGGCGATGGGGGAGGAGGGCGAGCCGAGATGGACCACGAAACCGAGGTCCGGCTTGTCGAAGCCCATGCCGAGCGCGGAGGTGGCGACCAGGGCCTTGACGCGGTTGGCGAGCAGGTCGTCCTCCGCCTGCTGGCGTTCGGCGTTCTCCGTCTTGCCCGTGTACGAGGCGACGGCGTGCCCGCGCTGCCGCAGGAAGGCGGTGACCTCCTCGGCCGCGGCGACGGTGAGCGTGTAGATGATGCCCGAGCCCGGCAGGTCACCGAGATGGTCCGCGAGCCACGCCATCCGGTGCGCGGCGTCCGGGAGGCGCAGTACACCGAGACTCAGGCTCTCCCGGTCCAGTGGCCCGCGCAGCACCAGGGCGTCGGACGTGCCGCCGGTGCCGAGCTGCTCGGCGACGTCCGCGGTCACCCGCGCGTTGGCCGTGGCGGTCGTGGCCAGCACGGGGACGCCGGGCGGGAGGTCGGCGAGCATGGTGCGCAGCCGACGGTAGTCGGGGCGGAAGTCGTGGCCCCAGTCGGAGATGCAGTGGGCCTCGTCCACGACCAGCAGGCCGGTCGCCGCGGACAGCTTGGGCAGGACCTGGTCACGGAAGTCGGGGTTGTTCAGCCGCTCCGGCGAGACGAGCAGTACGTCGACGTCGCCGGCCGCGATCTCCGTCTGGACGGTCTCCCACTCCTCGGTGTTGGCGGAGTTGATGGTCCGGGCGTGGATACCGGCCCGGCCCGCGGCCTCCACCTGGTTCCGCATGAGCGCGAGCAGCGGCGAGACGATCACCGTGGGACCACTTCCTCTGGCGCGCAGCAGCGAGGTCGCCACGAAGTACACCGCGGACTTGCCCCATCCCGTGCGCTGCACGACCAGGGCCCGGCGCCGGTCGGCGACCAGTGCCTCGATCGCCCGCCACTGGTCCTCGCGCAGCCGGGCGGCGCCCGTGGCGTCCCCGACGAGCCGGGCGAGGACGGTGTCGGCCTGTGCGCGGAGATCCGCGTTGCTCGTGTGCTCCATGCGTCCATACAACAGGACGGGACCGACAATCGGGCGGGCCCGAGGCAGGGCTGTGGACAACGAGGACAGCCTTGTCGTGTCCCTGATCCGACTTATCCACAAGCTCAACCGGAATCTCCCGATCCGCGAGATCGTCGGGGCATGACGAATCACAGCGGAACCACCGGACCCCACGGAAACGACGACATCTCGGGGCAGGCGCCTCCGGCCGGACCGGTCGAACACGCCACGCAGGTCACTCTGCGCACCCCGGCCGAACTGGCCGACGCCCTGCCCTACCTGCTCGGCTACCGCCCGGAGGACAGCATGGTCCTCGTCGCGCTGCACGACCACGGAGGCCGCGGCAGGTTCGGCGGTCGGGCCCGGCTCGGCATCCCCGCGAACGACGAGGACTGGGAGGCCGCCGCCCGGCAGCTGGCCCGCGGGCTGGTGACCGGCAGCGAGCGGCGCGGCTCCCGGCCCGAGCGGATGGTGGCCTACGTCTGCCAGGAACCCGGCCCCGGAGAGTCCGGCCGGGACGTCAAGCGACGGCTGGAGAGGCTGGCCCAGCTGATGCGCATCGAGTGCGGCAACCTCGACGTGCCGGTCATCGAGGCCCTCTGCGTCTCGGACGGCCGCTTCTGGTCGTACTGCTGCCCGGTCACGGACTGCTGCCCCGAGGAAGGCTCGCCGATGGGCCTGCCCGGCACCTCCGTGCTCGCCGCTGCGGCCACCTACGCCGGCATCCAGGTCCGCGGCACCCTGAGGGAACTGCGTGCCCGGCTGCAGCCCTGGGAGACCGCCGCCGCGCTGGAACAGGAGATCGCCCTGGACGCGGCCGGCATGAGCCTCGTGCCCCGCATCCTGGACGAGACCGCCCGCCAGGAAGTGGCGGAGGAGACCATCGATCTCGCCGAGCGGATCATCCGCCGATACGCCGCCGCGGCACCGGTCTCCGGCGCCCATCCGGCGGACGTACGCGACGACGACCTCCTCGCGGTCGACGAGGCGGCGACCCTGATCCTCGGACTCCAGGACCGCACGACCCGCGACAGGGCCGCCGCCTGGATGGAAGGGGACGAGGCCGGCCCGGCGCTCCGGCTCTGGCGCGCCCTGGCCCGTCGCTGCGTCGGCCCCTACGGAGAGCACGCCGCGGCACCGCTGACCCTCGCGGGCTGGGTCGCCTGGTCCCTGGGCGACGAACTGGAGGCGCGCGAGGCGCTGGCCATGGCACTGGCCGCGGACCCCGACTACCTCTTCGCCCGCCTGCTGCACCAGGCCTGCAACGAGGGGCTCGACCCCGAGGCGGTCCGCCGCTGCCTGCGCACAGAGGGCGCGCGACGCCCACCGGCGCAAACTTCGGAGCAAGCCGCCTCCCAGGAGCAAGCCGCCTCGGGAGAGCGAGCGGCCTCGGACGAGCAAGCCGCTTCCGGGGAGCGAGCGTTCTCGGGGAAGCGAGTTGTCCCGGCCGAGCAAGCGGACCCGGGGGAGCACGTGCGCTCGACGGAGCAAGCGGCCCAGGGACCGCAGACCGCTCTCGCCGAACCCCCGCAGACCCCGGCCCCGGCACATGGGGCCAACCCGCTCGAGAGTGACCAGCGTGCCGAACCGGGCTCCCGGACGCGCGTACAGCGGCGACGCCGTGCACGGACCCAGGACGACGACGGCCGTCACCCGGCACGGGCGAAGGGACGCCGGCAGCGGCCGGCCGACTCCCGTCCCCGTTCGTCCGCCGCCGACGTCACCGGGCCCGGCACCCGTGGGGCGAGCACCACGCGCACCCGTGCGGCGGCTCCCAGCGACGTGACGGCCGGTGGCGCCCTGCCGGACAGCCGGAACCCGCAGGCCGAGGGCGACGGATGAGCTTCGGCCGGCGGCGGCCCGGGCAATCGGCCCTGACCGGTACGGCTCTGCCCGGAACGCCCGTCGGGCCCACGGCAGACAGCGGAGGCGCCACCGCCCGCCACCGCAGCGCCCTCCCGACGCGGGGCCGGGGCGGACGGCCGGTCAGCGCGTCGACGGCCACCCCTGTCGGCCGGTCACACCACCATTCGGTCGGCTTCTCCCCACCGAGCCGTGACCCGGACAAGGCCCCTTCCGTTCACCTGAGTGGCGGAACGCCTGGACAGGCCCTGCCGCCGTACCTTCCCTGCCCTCCGGGGCGACCCACCAGCCGCCCAGCACGTCCGAGGCGCACCGAGCGCAGAAGAAGCCACCCCATGCACCAGCAGCCGACTCCGCCCTCCGCCGCCGGCGAACGTCCACCCTGGAGCAGGCCCACGCCGTTCCCGGCGGCCGGCGCCGCCCCGCGCACCCCGAAGACCGCCGACCTTCCACCGCCGTCCGCCGACCCACGTCTCTCCTCCTCGTCTTTCCCAGCCGCCCAGGGCAGCCCTCAGCCCCCCGTCACCGCCGGGCCCCGCCGTCCCGGCGCGGCCCCGCCACCACGGACACCCCAGGGCAGCCGCCCGGCGCCCGAGCTGCCGCCCACGCACACCGCGCTGATCTGCGTGGCCCTGCCCGGTCTCGCCATCTCCGGGGAGCCGGGCCAACTGGCCGGCCTGGGACTGGAGGGGGTCTACCGAAGCGGCAGACGCCTGCTCTCCCGGTGCCAGCTCCGTGTGGCAGGCCGTGAACCGCTGCCGGTGCAGGCCGGGATGACCGGAGCCGACAGCGCCCGCTTCGTGGGGACGCTGCGCGCCTCCCCGGCCGCGGGCCCCGACCCCGATGTCGTCGTCGAACGAACACGCCACGCCGACGGGACGGAACGGATCACCCTCCGCAACGCCGCCCTGCGCCCGCTGCGTCTCCCCGTCGAGGTCGCCCTCGGCACCGACCTGGCGGAACTCGCCGCCATCGCCGCCGGTACGGCAGGCCCGGAACTCCCGGCCAGTGTCCACGACTCGGGCCTGCGCTGGGCCACGGCCGACACCGCCGCCTGCGTCACCGCGGACCCACCGCCCTCCGACGCCCTGGCATCCGCCGGCCTGCTGCGCTGGGAACTGGAACTGCCACCGGGCGGGACGGCAGCCGTGGAACTGCGGGTGCGACCCGAAGGCGCAGGCCCCCTACGGCCTGCTGGGCAGGCCGCCACCAGCCCCCTCGCCCCCGCGCGGGCGGAGGGCGACGACCCCCGAGCGGCCCCGCTGCTGCACTCGGCCGTCGCCGACCTCCAGGCACTCCTCCTGCGGGACCCCGCGCACCCCTCCGACACCTACCTCGCCGCGGGCGTCCCCTGGCGCTGCGGAGTGGCGCCGGCCGAGGCGCTCGCCGCCGCCCGCATGACACTGCCCCTGGGTACCCGCCTCGCCGCGGGCACCCTGCGCACCCTCGCCCGTACCCAGCTCCAGGGCCCGAGCCCCCGGGCCGGCATGATCCCCGGCCCCCGACGCGACGCCGGCCCGCACCTCCCCCCGAGCTGCACCGGAACGGAAGCCACGCTGCTCTTCCCCGTCCTGCTCGCCGAAGCCCGCCGCTGGGGGCTGCCCGAGCCGGAGACACAGGAGCTGCTGCCCGCGGCCGAGCGCTGCCTGACCTGGCTGCGAACCACCGTCGGCGACGGCACCTACCTCCCCGACCCGCACCCCACGGGACCGGCCCGCTGCGAAACGCAGGCCCACGCGCATCGCGCCGCCCTGCTCGGCGCCGATCTCCTCGACGCCTACGACAGACCGGGCGCCACGGAGTTACGCCAGTGGGCCCAGACCCTGCGGACCGCCTTCCGAGCCGATTTCTGGCTGGAGGACCGCAGCGGAGGACGCCCGGCCGCGGCCCTGGCGCCGGACGGCCGACCCGTGCCCCACCTGGCCGCCACCGCCGTCCACCTCCTCGACACCGGCCTGCTCGGTTCCGGCCGGCTCGCCCCGGGACTGCTCGACAAGGTGCACACCGAACACCTCGCCCGGCTGCTCGGCACCCCCGCCATGGACGCGGGCTGGGGACTGCGTGGCCTTGGCGCTAAGGAAGCGGGACACAACCCGTTCGGCCACCGCACCGGAGCCGTGCGGGTCCATGAGACCGCACTCGCAGTCGCCGGGCTGGCAGCCGCCGGGTACGAGAAGGAAGCGGCCGGCCTGCTGAAAGGTCTGCTGGAAGCGGCGGAACACTTCGGTCACCGACTCCCCGAGATGTTCGCCGGCGAACAGCGCTCCGCCACCACCGCGCCCCTTCCGCACCCCGCAGCCTGCCGCCCGGCGGCCACCGCGGCGGCCTCCGTGGTCCTGCTGTTCACCGCCCTCGCCGGTATCCGTCCCGACGCCCCGGCCCGCACGGTCACCCTGCGCCCCGTGCGGAGCGCCCCGCTCGGCGAACTCGGACTCAGCGGACTGCGCGTCGCGGGCGCCCCCTTCGCCGTGCGGATCAGCCGACTGGGACTCGCCATGGTGGAGGAGGCGGCGGACGGCCTGCAACTGGGTGCGTGACCTCCACGGAAAGGAGGGTGACCTCGAACGACACCATCGGACCGACGAACCGGGAGCCGCCCCTGCGCCTCATACCGGAACGAAGCGGAACCGCCACCGATGCGCCCGACGAAGGGAGTGTTTATCGTCAGGAAGACGACTATGATCGCCGCATGCCCTACGACCCGTCAGCCTTTCCGCCCTTCGCCGTCACCGTGGACCTGGTCGTGCTGACCGTGCGCCGCCATGCCCTGTGCGCGCTGGCGGTCCGCAGGGGCGAGCCTCCCTTCCAGGGACGCTGGGCGCTGCCCGGCGGCTTCGTACGGGCCGACGAGGATCTGTCCCAGGCGGCGGCGCGCGAGCTGGCCGAGGAAACCGGGTTGTGTGCCCACGACCCCTCGGCCCCGGCCCAGGACAACGGAGCCCATCTGGAGCAGCTCGCGACCTACGGCGACCCCAAGCGGGATCCGCGCATGCGCGTGGTCAGCGTCGCGCATCTCGCGCTCGCGCCCGACCTGCCCGCACCGCGTGCCGGAGGCGACGCCAGCAACGCGCGCTGGGCCCCGGTCGAGGAACTGCTCCAGCAGGGCGGTTACGGCCGCGACGGCGAACCCGTGGCGCCGCTCGCCTTCGACCACGCCCAGATCCTCGCCGACGGAGTGGAACGCGCCCGCTCCAAGATCGAGTACTCGTCGCTGGCCACCGCCTTCTGCCCGCCCGAGTTCACCGTCGGCGAGCTGCGCCGGGTGTACGAGGCGGTGTGGGGCGTGGCGCTCGACCCGCGCAACTTCCACCGCAAGGTCACCGGAACCCCCGGCTTCCTCGTGCCCACGGGAGGTACGACCACACGCCAGGGCGGCAGGCCGGCCCAGCTCTTCCGGGCCGGCGGCGCCACCCTGCTCAACCCGCCGATGCTGCGCCCCGAGGTCTGAGGTCGGGCCGAGGACAGTCGGCGCCGGCCGTCCGTGCCAGCGCCGACTCCATCGAACGGTGGACAGGGAAGGGGTCAGGCCACGCGGCATCTTTCCGCAAAGCGCCTTATACCCGAAAAACCGGACATGTCGCGCTATCTTGCTGCAGGTGATCCAGGCCTTCGGACTGACCAGCAATCCCCGCAAGGCGCATCCGCCCGCCGTCGACGACATCTCCTTCGAAGCGCGCGCCGGGCATGTGACCGCGCTCCTCGGGAGCGCCGGCGCGGGCAAGACGACAGTGCTCAAACTGATGCTGGAGCTCCAACAGGGGCGCGGCATCACATACTTCAGAGGTCGCCCCCTCCACCTGATCCCCCACCCCTCATGGGAAGTCGGCGTACTCCTCGGCGACGTACCGGGCCACCCGGCCCGCTCGGTCCGCGGCCATCTGCGCATGCTGTGCGCCGCGTCGGGAGTTCCCGCCCGACGGGCGGACGAGGTCCTCGAAGTGGTCGGTCTCGTCAGCCTTCGCGAAGAACGCCTCGGCACGCTGTCCCGCGGCATGGACCGCAGACTCGGCCTGGCCTGCGCCCTGCTCCCCGACCCGCACACGCTCGTCCTGGACGAACCCACCGACGGTCTCGCCGTCCGGGAGGCCCAGTGGCTGCACAGCATGTTGCGGGCCCACGCCGCCCAGGGCGGCACGGTGCTCTTCACCACGGCCGACCCCAAGGAGGCCGCACGCAGCGCCGACCGGGTCGTCACCCTCGACGGCGGCCGACTCGTCGCCGACCAGGAGGCCAAAGCCTTCACCCGCACCCGGCTGCGCCCGCGCGTGGCCGTTCGCAGCCCCCATGCCGCACGCCTCGCGGCCCTGCTCACCAAGGACGCCCGTATCGCGCGACGCTCCGTCGAAGTCGTGCGCGAGGACGGCAACCGCCTGTCGGTGTACGGCACGACGACCGCCGACGTCGGCGAGATCGCCTTCCGCAACGGCATCCTCGTCCATCAACTCGCCGACGAGGTGGGCGACATGGGGCCGGGCGCCGGTGCCGAGGGCGACGACGGGAAGTGCTCCGCCGAGCTCCGGCAGGCCGTGCCGGACGCAGCACCGGCGGACGGGGAAGCCCGCCCGGAGCGCGGTCCGGCGGAGCGGCACCCGGCGGCCCCGGATACCCCGGAGGGGAAGTGGCGACAGGCCTCGGCCGGCCGCGCGTGGACGGGGCGCGAACGTCCGGTGTTCGGTTTCTCCGCGATCGGCAGCTCACCCCAGGAGCCCGGCCGAGCCACGGACGAGTTGCCGACGGCACCCGAACACGCGAGGCCGGAAATCTCGCAGGAGATCACGACAGCGGGCTCTCCGGCGGCGGAGCGGCGTACTCCGGAGTCGACGGTGGCATCGGGCGCCGCTGCGTCCGACCCCGCAGCGGCCGAACCCCGCACCATCGCCCCCGACCGGCCGACACCGGAAGCGGACACCCCGGCGCCGGATCGTGCGTCGGCGAACGCCACCGCCTCGGGGAACACGTCGAGCCAGTGGGAACGCACCCCGGCCGACCCGTCCGCGCCGGAGGCGGAGCGGGCTGCGGCCGGCCTCTCCCCGGTCGGGGAACGGCAACCGGAATCCAACCTCTCGGCGCCGATGAGGGCCGCCGACAGCGAGTGGTCTGCACGCGGCCAAGCTGCTGATCAAGGGACCGTGCAGGACAGCCCGCCGACCATCTCCGCTGCCCCGACCCGCGACGCCTCGCCGACCACCGCCTCCCCGGCCGACGCCACGGCGCACGGCGTCACCACCTCCGGTGAGAGGGCCACGCCCGGCGGTGGCGCCGGCGAGGCATCCGCCAGAGCCGCCGGTGGCCGGTCCGCCGACCCGACCGCCACCCCCGACGCCGGCCTCGGCGCGGTGGCGACGGCCTCCGAGCCGCAGACCGACGGCACCCGCACTCCCGCAACGACCCTCACCGGCACGCGTACCTTCCTCCCCGGCGCCAGGAACCCCGGCGCACGGCAGCCGCAGGCCGGCCGTGCCGCCAGTCCCGACGGTGTCCGCCCCCTCGCCACCCCCTCCCCCCTCCCACCCCCCATCTCCGTCCGCCCCGCCCGCAGCCCCCTGCGCCCCCTCCGCTACGAGATCCGGCGCGCGACCGGGATCGGTACCGGCTTTCTCACCTGCGGTGCCGTGCTGGTGGTCTCCGCGCTCACCGCCGTACTCCTGGCGCGGATCGGTCACACCCCGCATGCGCGGCTGTTCGCGGCGTGGCCGCGGGAGCTGCCGCTGCCGCCCGCGGCGCTCGCGGCGGGGCTGCTCGGTGCGCTGGCCTTCGGGGACGAGTTCCGCCACCCCGCCCTGGCGGCGGACCGCGGCACCGTCCCCCGCAGGCTGGGGCTGCTCACCGCGAAACTGCTCGTCTCCGGGGCCACCGCGGTACTGCTCGCTTTCCTCACCGTGGGCTGCGACGCCGAAGTGCTCTATATCGTCTACGGACGGGAGGTCACGCAAGTTCCCGCGGACTGGCTCTCGCTCACCGCGAGTTGGTTCGGGCTGGTCGTCGGCTGCGCCTGGGCCGGGGTGCTGGCGGCCGGGGTGTTCCGGTCCACGACGGCCGGACTGGCCGCCGTCCTTGCCGTACCGGTTCTCGTGGTTCCCGTCCTGCACAAGGCCCTGCAGGGCCCGGCCGTGCGCCTGGCGGCCGATTTCCCGGTGCGGATGCGGGAGGTCCTCCTGCTGCAGTGGCCTTTCGGAGGTGAGCGGTACCTGCTCGCGGCCGCCCGTGTCCTCGCTCAACCCGTGGGCGCCGCACTGGCGTTGTCGCTCGGGGCACTGCTGTGCGCGTACCTGTTCACGGCGCTGCGCACCCGGCTCCGGTGACTACGCTGCGTACGCTCGTGGTTCCGCTGTGCCCATAACTCCCCGAAGAAAGCCCATTTCTTTCCGATAAGGCGTCAATTGCGACGGTGTGAGCGATCACCCTTTCGTGTGCTTTTCACCAAAGACCTCAAGGGAGTTGGAGGCGGCGCCGACAAAGGATCCGTGAGTACCCTTGCGCACACCATGATGACCGCCGCCCGCCCCGCAGACTCAGGTCTGGCCGGCCCGGGCGAACTCGACCGCTACCCCTACGCCGAGGCCCCGGTGGCCGACCGCGTCGGCGCGCCGGCCTGGGACACGGGGGATCCCGAGCTGGGCCGCGTGGGCCGGCGGGCCGCGGGCAGCCGCGGACGCGGACTGCACGGCCAACTCGTCCAGCAGCTGGGACAGATGATCGTCTCCGGCGACCTGGGGGCCGACCGCCCGCTGGTGCCGGAGGAGATCGGCCAGCGTTTCGAGGTGTCCCGCACCGTCGTCCGCGAGTCCCTCCGCGTCCTGGAGGCCAAGGGCCTGGTCAGCGCCCGCCCGAACGTCGGCACGCGCGTGCGACCCGTCAGCGACTGGAACCTCCTCGATCCGGACATCATCGAGTGGCGGGCCTTCGGGCCCCAGCGCGACGACCAGCGCCGGGAGCTGAGCGAGCTGCGCTGGACGATCGAGCCGCTCGCCGCCCGTCTCGCCGCCGGACACGGGCGCGAGGAGGTGCAGCAGCGCCTGTGCGACATGGTCGAGATCATGAGCCACGCCATGGCGCAGGGCGACGCGCTCACCTACTCCCGCGCCGACACCGAGTTCCACGCGATGCTCATCCAGATCGCGGGCAACCGCATGCTGGAGCACCTCTCCGGCATCGTCTCGGCGGCCCTCCAGGTCTCCGGCGGCCCGGTCACCGGCTGTGACCGGCCGAACGAGGCCTCCCTCGCGCAGCACGCGCGGATCGTCGACGCGCTCGGCACCGGCGACGGTACGGCGGCGGAGGCGGCCATGCGCCAGCTGCTCACAGTCCACCCGGAGGTGGAGCGCGTGGTACCCGCCCCGCGCGAGCACTGACCCCGCGAGGGGTGCGGTGCGGTCGCCGGTGTGCGGCGTGCTCATGGTGCTCGTGGTGCTAGTGGCGACGCCGGGCTCGGGTACCGGCCGTCGCCGGACCCCGCCGGACCCTCTGGAGTCCGGCGGGTCCGGCGGGGTCCGGCGGGGCAACGGGAGTCCCTGGCTTTCGACGTGACCGGGACAGGGGGCCACGATGATCTCTTCTGTGTATGTCTGACCGCTTTTGACCGCTTACGGGGTGTGACTCGGGCCACGTAGATTGGGCGTAACGCTCGTGGAGACAGCGCGATGACCTAAGAGGTGACAGCCGCGGAGGGAATACGGACGCCACATCAGGCGCTGTGCATCTTCCCGGCCCCCGCCCGCGCCGTCGGCCCATCCCCAGGCCGGTGGTCGGCTCCTGTCCGCAGTGGACGGTGCCGGAAGCCGTTTTCCAACGTTCCGAGAGGTTGTTCGTGTCGGCCAGCACATCCCGTACGCTCCCGCCGGAGATCGCCGAGTCCGTCTCTGTCATGGCGCTCATTGAGCGGGGAAAGGCTGAGGGGCAGATCGCCGGCGACGATGTGCGTCGGGCCTTCGAAGCTGACCAGATTCCGGCCACTCAGTGGAAGAACGTACTGCGCAGCCTCAACCAGATTCTTGAGGAAGAGGGTGTGACGCTGATGGTCAGTGCCGCAGAGCCCAAGCGCACCCGAAAGAGCGTCGCAGCGAAGAGCCCGGCGAAGCGCACCGCCACCAAGACGGTTGCGGCGAAGACGGTGACCACCCGGAAGGCCACCGCGACCACGGCCGCCCCCGCGGCGCCCGCCGCCCCGGCCGCAGCCGATTCCGCCGAGGAAACCGCACCCGCCAAGAAGGCCGCCGCCAAGAAGACGACCGCCAAGAAGACGGTCGCCAAGAAGGCCGTCGCGAAGAAGACGGCCGCCAAGAAGACCACGGCCAAGAAGGACGACGTCGAGCTTCTCGACGAGGAGGTCCTCGAGGACACCAAGGTCGCCGACGAGCCCGAGGGTGCCGAGAGCGCCGGCTTCGTCCTGTCCGACGAGGACGAGGACGACGCGCCCGCGCAGCAGGTCGCCGCGGCTGGTGCCACCGCCGACCCGGTCAAGGACTACCTGAAGCAGATCGGCAAGGTCCCCCTGCTCAACGCCGAGCAGGAGGTCGAGCTGGCCAAGCGCATCGAGGCGGGCCTGTTCGCCGAGGACAAGCTGGCGAACTCCGACAAGCTCGCCCCGAAGCTCAAGCGCGAGCTGGAGATCATCGCCGAGGACGGCCGCCGCGCCAAGAACCACCTCCTGGAGGCCAACCTCCGTCTGGTGGTCTCCCTGGCCAAGCGCTACACCGGCCGCGGCATGCTCTTCCTGGACCTCATCCAGGAGGGCAACCTCGGTCTGATCCGCGCGGTCGAGAAGTTCGACTACACCAAGGGCTACAAGTTCTCCACGTACGCCACCTGGTGGATCCGTCAGGCGATCACCCGCGCCATGGCCGACCAGGCCCGCACCATCCGTATCCCGGTGCACATGGTCGAGGTCATCAACAAGCTCGCGCGCGTGCAGCGCCAGATGCTCCAGGACCTGGGCCGCGAGCCCACCCCGGAGGAGCTGGCCAAGGAGCTCGACATGACCCCGGAGAAGGTCATCGAGGTCCAGAAGTACGGCCGCGAGCCCATCTCGCTGCACACCCCGCTGGGCGAGGACGGCGACAGCGAGTTCGGTGACCTCATCGAGGACTCCGAGGCCGTCGTCCCGGCCGACGCGGTCAGCTTCACGCTCCTCCAGGAGCAGCTGCACTCGGTCCTCGACACCCTGTCCGAGCGCGAGGCGGGCGTCGTCTCCATGCGCTTCGGTCTCACCGACGGTCAGCCGAAGACCCTCGACGAGATCGGCAAGGTGTACGGCGTGACGCGTGAGCGCATCCGCCAGATCGAGTCCAAGACCATGTCGAAGCTGCGCCACCCGTCGCGTTCGCAGGTACTGCGCGACTACCTCGACTAGGTCCCGCGGCTACGACGGCGAAGGCCCGGTTCCCTCAGGGAAGCCGGGCCTTCGTGCTGCACACTTGCGACAGGTGGATCACTCTGGGTGTCCAGGAGGACCGCAGAGTGAGGAGCATGCATGCGCCGTTCCGTTGCCCGGGCACTGATCCGGCCGCTGGCCCTTGCGGCCGCCGTGACTGCGATACCCCTGGCGAGCGCCCCTCCCGCGGTCGCCGACAGCGTGGTGGTCGGCGGGTTTCCGATAGACGTCTCCCAGGCTCCGTGGACGGTTGCACTGGCCAGCCGTGACCTGTTCGGCGGTATGCGGGCTGGGCAGTTCTGCGGCGCTGTGGCCATCGGGCGCAGCATGGTGCTCACCGCGGCCCACTGTCTGGCCCAGGACGTCCTCGGGGTACCGCCGAACCGTCTGCGTGACCTCAAGGTCATCGCCGGGCGCACGGACCTGCTGTCCGGGGAGGGCCAGGAGATCCCCGTACGGGAGATCCGGGTCAATCCCGCGTACGACATCAGGACCAACTCCGGCGACTTCGCGGTCCTCGGACTCGGCAGACCGCTGCCGCAGAGCACGGTCGTGTCCATGGCGGGTGCGGGAGACCCGGCCTACACGCCGGGCACGGAGGCCATGGTGTCCGGATGGGGTGACACGACCGGTGAAGGAACGTACGCGCGCCGGCTCCGCGCGGCACGCGTGCGCGTGCTGCCCGACGAGCTGTGTGCCCGCGCCTACCCCGGCGGCCCCGAAGGCACCTACCAGGCCACCACCATGCTGTGCGCCGGTGAGGCCGGGGGAGGGCCCGACGGCTGCCAGGGGGACAGCGGGGGGCCTCTGGTCGCCGGGGGACGGCTGATCGGCCTCGTGTCGTGGGGGAGTGGCTGCGGGCGGCCGGGGCTCCCCGGCGTCTACACGCGCGTCTCCCAGGTCGTACGGGTCCTGGAGGCGGCCAAGGGGGCCCAGAGACGGCCCGTCACGCGCTCGTGAGGGCGCGCGCGGGGCATGAGCACGGGCGGCCGCTCCTGGTGAGGAGCGGCCGCCCGTTCACCGGCCTGTGCCGGGGCTGGCTCGTCGTGGGTGCGAGATTCAGCGCTCTTCTTCCGAAGCGGTGTTCGGAACGGAGGTCAGCCGCTCCGTCTCGTCCTGTATCTCAGCGGCGATCTTCTTGAGTTCCGGCTCGAACTTGCGACCGTGGTGGGCGCAGAAGAGCAGTTCTCCGCCGCTGAGCAGGACGACCCGCAGGTATGCCTGGGCGCCGCAGCGGTCGCAGCGATCGGCGGCCGTCAGCGGGCTCGCGGGGGTCAGAACAGTAGTCACGTCGCCTCTTCTCTAGCTCGACGAGCTGTCGTACCAGGGTCAACATCCAACCAGCCCGAAAACGTTCCCGCTCGTGGCTTTTCCTCGAAAAAATCTTTCCGGGGCGGCTGTCTGCTGCCGGTTGGCGGCGAATGTGCCGTATTGCGTCTCTTGTGTGCGTACGGGTTCGCGCTGTCTTGCTGTCTCGGTCCTCCCGGCCGGGTTGCCGGTTGTTCATGAGGACGTGCCCGGAGCCTAAATGGTTCATGCCTCGAAGGGAACGTGATGTGTACTTCACTCCATCGAGGGATCGAACACTCATGCGAGTCTGGACTAGTGTGAGTTGCCGACGAGGGTGGCGTTACACCGGCTCTACCAGGGCTCGGTACCCTCTGAGCGGCGACCGAAGCCGCCCCCTTACCCAAAGGGGGGCCACCTGAAATTCAGCGAGGAGCGAACCGCGTGACCGCCGATACGTCCGTGCCGTCCACAGCGCTGCTGGCAGGAGCAGACCGGGACGGTTCCAACTACACCGCGCGGCACCTGCTCGTCCTCGAGGGCCTCGAGGCCGTGCGCAAGCGCCCTGGCATGTACATCGGCTCGACGGACAGTCGCGGCCTGATGCACTGCCTGTGGGAGATCATCGACAACTCGGTGGACGAGGCCCTCGGCGGCTACTGCGACCACATCGAGGTCGTCCTCCACGACGACGGCTCCGTCGAGGTGCGTGACAACGGCCGCGGAATCCCCGTGGACGTGGAGCCGAAGACCGGCCTGTCCGGCGTCGAGGTCGTCATGACCAAGCTCCACGCGGGCGGCAAGTTCGGCGGCGGCTCGTACGCCGCCTCCGGCGGTCTGCACGGCGTCGGCGCCTCCGTGGTCAACGCCCTCTCCGCCCGTCTCGACGTCGAAGTGGACCGCGGCGGCCACACCCACGCCATCAGCTTCCGGCGCGGCGTGCCCGGAGCCTTCGCCGCCGACGGCGCCGACGCGAAGTTCGAGGCCAAGAGCGGCCTGCGCAAGGCCAAGAAGATCCCCAAGACGCGCACCGGCACGCGCGTGCGCTACTGGGCCGACCGGCAGATCTTCCTCAAGGACGCCAAGCTCTCCCTGGAGAACCTGCACCAGCGGGCCCGGCAGACCGCGTTCCTGGTGCCCGGCCTGACCATCGTCGTCCGAGACGAGTTCGGCCTCGGCGAGGGCGGCAGCAAGGGCGAGGAGTCCTTCCGCTTCGACGGCGGCATCAGCGAGTTCTGCGAGTACCTGGCGAACGACAAGGCGATCTGCGACGTCCTCCGCTTCTCGGGCAAGGGCACCTTCAAGGAGACCGTCCCGGTCCTCGACGAGCACGGCCAGATGACTCCCACCGAGGTCACTCGGGAGCTGGGCGTCGACGTCGCGCTGCGCTGGGGCACCGGCTACGACACGACCCTCCGGTCGTTCGTGAACATCATCGCCACGCCCAAGGGCGGCACTCACTTGGCCGGCTTCGAGCAGGCCGTCACCAAGACGCTGAACGAGATGCTGCGGGCCAAGAAACTGCTGCGCGTGGCCGAGGACGACATCGTCAAGGACGACGCGCTGGAGGGCCTGACCGCAGTCGTCACCGTGCGTCTGGCCGAGCCGCAGTTCGAGGGCCAGACCAAGGAGGTGCTGGGTACCTCGGCGGCCCGCCGGATCGTCTTCAACGTGATCTCCAAGGAACTGAAGGCGTTCCTGACCAGCACCAAGCGGGACGCGGCCGCCCAGGCCCGGGTCGTCATGGAGAAGGTGGTCGCGGCCGCCCGCACCCGGGTCGCGGCCCGTCAGCACAAGGACGCCCAGCGCCGGAAGACCGCCCTGGAGTCCTCGTCCCTGCCGGCCAAGCTCGCCGACTGCCGCAGCGACGACGTCGACCGCAGCGAGCTGTTCATCGTCGAGGGCGACTCCGCGCTCGGTACGGCCAAGCTGGCGCGGAACTCCGAGTTCCAGGCCCTGCTGCCGATCCGTGGCAAGATCCTCAACGTGCAGCGGTCGTCGGTGACCGACATGCTCAAGAACGCCGAGTGCGGCGCGATCATCCAGGTCATAGGGGCGGGCTCGGGCCGCACCTTCGACATCGACCAGGCCCGCTACGGCAAGATCATCATGATGACCGACGCCGATGTGGACGGCTCCCACATCCGCTGCCTGCTGCTCACTCTGTTCCAGCGCTACATGCGGCCCATGGTCGAGGCCGGCCGGGTCTTCGCCGCCGTGCCGCCGCTGCACCGTATCGAGCTGATCCAGCCGAAGAAGGGCCAGGAGAAGTACGTCTACACGTACTCGGACCGTGAGCTGCGCGACACGCTCATGGAGTTCCAGAGCAAGGGCATCCGGTACAAGGACTCCATCCAGCGTTACAAGGGTCTGGGCGAGATGGACGCCGACCAGCTGGCCGAGACCACCATGGACCCGCGGCACCGCACCCTGCGCCGCATCAACCTCTCCGACCTGGAGGCCGCCGAACAGGTCTTCGACCTTCTGATGGGCAACGAGGTGGCTCCCCGCAAGGAGTTCATCTCCAGCTCGGCGGCGACGCTGGACCGGTCACGCATCGACGCGTAGCCGCTGCGCTGGGCTTCCGCCGACGGGGACTGCGGCTGCTGGGGCCTGCTGTGAGGCGCGGGCTTCGGGAAGGCGGGAATGCGGGACGGCCGACGGCGGAGGCGGGGCTCCTTGCTGGAGAGGGCCCTGGCGGGTGGCGGGCCGACGGGGCGGGAGCCCGTCCCTTGGCGGGCCTGGCAGCGGCATGCGGTGATATGCCGGGGACGGATGGCCGAGTGGCCGGCGCGGAAGGCAGGTGACTGTCGGCGCGCGTCGGCCAGGTGTCTGTCGGCGCCCGTCGGCCGGTCAGGTGTTTGTCGGTGGCTGGTCGGTCGGCAGCTGGCCGTCGGGTCGGGCCGGATCCGCTCGCGGTGAGTGAGCGGGCTCTTTCTTGCCCGTCGCCGCCGGACCCTGCGGCGTCCGCCGTGTCGTGACGGTGGGCTGTCGGAGAAAGCGAGCCATCGCCCGGTTGCTGAGCGGGGGCGGACCCGCTCCGCCTGGCACCGCCCGCGCCGCCGGATTCCGGCGGGTGGCTACGTGGCTGGCCCTCCCGCTGTGCCCGGCTGACTCCCCGCTGGGCCTGTCCCGATTGATCACCGCTCGCCTGCGACCTGCCGCACTGCCCACCCCCCCCGCTCCACTCACGCCACCATCGCCCGGCCCGAGTGATCTCTCCACCCGCGGGTGGAGGCAAGCCGCTGCGAGGTTCCACCCTTGATCCACCCCGGCTCCGATCTCCCGGCCTGCGGATATCCGTAGCTTCGAAGGCGTCGGCAGCACTCGCTGCCGACACCGCCTTCCCGCTCACGGAGGACCTGATGTCCGGGCTCGTCAACGTGCTGGTGATGCTGGCCGTCGTCGCCGTGGTGATCGCGCGGCAGTTCCGCACCCGGGCGATCGACACGGACCGGCGCTGGTGGCTGCTGCCCGCGGTGCTCGCCGTCGTCGCGCTGCGCGAGCCCGGCGTGCTCGACGCCCACCACCGCACCGCATCCGCCGTACTGCTCACGGTGGAGCTGCTCATCGGCCTGGCCACCGGTGCCGGCTGGGGCTGGACCACCCGCATCTGGACGGCGCCGGACGGCGTCATATGGACCAAGAGCACCAAGGCGAGCGTCGCCGTGTGGGGCGCGGGTGTAGCCCTGCGCGTCGCTGTCTTCGCCCTCGGCTTCGCACTCGGCATCCAGCAGGACAGCTCGGCGCTGCTGCTCGGCCTCGCCTGCACTCTGTTGGTCCGGGGCGGGATCCTGGCCTGGCGGGCCCAGACCTTCGGCACCATGAGCGCTCCCGTCCCCGCGTACGGTGACGACAAGCAGCCGGCCTGGAAGGAGCGCGTGTGACCGAGAACGCCTGGACACGCTGGCCGTCACGCGAAGCACTCGGCCGCGCGGGCACCTCCCGCCCCCGGCGCCTGCTCGCCTGGATCGTGCGACTGCTCGTGCTGGCCCTGCTTCTGTGGGGTGCCTTCACCCAGAGGCACGTGGGTCTCTGGGGAGTGCTCGCGGCAGCGGCCGGAGTCCTCCTCGCCGGTCTCGTCGCCTGTGCCTTCTTCCACACCACCTACCAGCACCGGCTGGTGCCCTCCCTCCTGCTCATAGCGGTGCTCCTCGCCCTCGCGGCCGCCGCCGAGGCCACCGGATTCACCGGCCCCGCCCTCGTGATCTGGTGCGGCTGCGGTGTCGCCGCGCTGGAGCGGCTGCCGCTCGGCGCCGCGGCCCCCGTGACGTCGGTGGCGCTGGCCTCGTACTCCGCGTTCAACAACGACGTCTGGCTGACCACGGCCGCCACCGTGGCCGGTATGGCCCTCGCCGGGTACGTCCTGCGGCTGGACGCGGAAGCCCGGGGCAGTGCACAGCGACTGCTCGCCCAGGAGCGCGCCGCCCGCGCGGCCGAGGCCGAGTCAGCGGCACTGGCAGAGCGGACCCGCATCGCACGGGAGATCCACGACGTGCTGGCCCACAGCCTCTCCGCGCAGCTCGTGCACCTGGAGGCGGCCCGGCTGCTGATCGAGAACGGCGCGGATCGCGAACGGATCCTGGAGCGGGTGGTGGCCGCCCGGGGGATGGCTCGCGACGGACTCGCCGAGACCCGTCAGGCGCTCTCCGCACTGCGGGGCGAGCTGACCCCGCTGGAGGACTTCCTGACCGAGCTCGTCGGCGCGTCTGACGGGGCCGAGGTCACCGTCACAGGTGAACGCAGAGCCCTGCCGGCCGAGGCGTCCCAAGCCGTACGGCGAGTCGCACAGGAGGCACTGACGAACGTCCGCAAGCACGCCCAAGGCGCCAAAGTGGCCGTCCGGCTCGACTACAGCGAGCACGAAGTGACGCTGAACGTCCGGGACTCGGGCGGTCGGCCGGGCGAACTCGGCGGAGCCGGAGGCGGGTACGGTCTGCTGGGCATGCGCGAGCGCGCCGAACTGCTGGGCGGTTCGCTGGACGCGGGTCCGGAGGAGGAGGGGTTCGTGGTGACGCTGAAGGTGCCCGTATGACGGAGACGGAGGGGGAGAGGAAACCGGCACGGGTCGTGGTGGCCGACGACCAGACCGTGGTCCGTGAGGGCATCGTGATGCTGCTCGGGCTGTTGCCGGGCGTGGAGGTCGTGGGGGCCGCGGGAGACGGTGAGGAGGCGGTGCGCCTGGTCGGAGAACTCGCTCCGGACGTCGTACTGATGGACCTCAGGATGCCCCGCTGCGACGGCGTGGAGGCCACCCGGCGGATCCGGGCCCAGTACCCCGGAACCCAGGTCGTGGTGCTCACCACCTACGCGGACGACGAGTCGCTGTTCCCCGCGCTGCGGGCCGGCGCCCGGGGATACCTGACCAAGGACGCGGGCGGTGACGAGATCGTACGTGCCGTGCACAGCGTGCTCTCGGGGGACGCGGGACTGTCGCCGAGTATCCAGCGACGGTTGCTGGAGCGGCTGTCACAGCCCGAGCCCGAGCCGGTCCCGGCGGCCGGCGAGGTGCCCGACGGGCTGACCGCGCGCGAGACCGAGGTCCTGGTGCTGATCGCCGAAGGTTTCAGCAATCAGGAGATCGCCCGCCGACTGCATGTGTCGACCGCGACCGTGAAGACACACATCAACAACCTCTTCACCAAGACGGGCCTCAAGGACCGGGCACAGGCCGTGCGGTACGCCTATAGCAAGAGACTGGTGCGGCCACCCACCGGGTGAATCACCTGATGGGGTGAAGAGCAGGAGGAAGAGAAGTCAGGGATCTTCCCGGTCTGTCCATCCTTGGGCATGCAGTCAAGCAACGGTCCCCGCGGCGCCGGGGACGGTCCCGAGAGACCGGCCGGGAACCAGGAAGACCGCGGCACGCCGCCCCGCGACCTGACGTGCGGGGACCCCTGGTACGACGCGCTGGCCTCGGGCTGGGGCGAGCTGGACGGTATCGGTGCGCCGGCGCCGGCCGTGCCGCCCGCGCGGGGTGAGCCCGGCGCGACGGCGGTGCATGCCCGGGAGGTGTACGTCGAGGTGCAGCGCAGTGCGGCGTTCCAGGAGGTGAGGGGTAGGTACCGGCGGTTCGTGGTGCCGGGGGTCGTCGGATTCCTGGTCTGGTACGTGGGGTATGTGGTCACCGCGACGACGGCGCCCGGATTCATGGCCCGGCCCGTGGCCGGGGCGGTGAATGTGGGGATGCTGGCGGGGCTCGGGCAGTTCCTCACCACGTTCCTGCTCACCTGGGCGTACGCCCGGCATGCGCGGCTGCGCCGGGACCGGGCCGCGCTGGAGCTGCGCTGGGACACACAGGAGCTGGCCCGTGGTGCGCGGGGAGGCGCCCCGTGACCGGCGACCATCAGACTCTGGCGCTGCTGCTGTTCATCGGGTTCGTGGCGGTCACGCTCGGGATCACGACCTGGGTGAGCCGCAGGCGGCACGGTTCGGCGGAGGAGTTCTACGCCGGCGGGCGGCTGTTCTCCCCCATGGAGAATGGTTTTGCCATCGCGGGCGACTACATGTCGGCGGCCTCCTTCCTGGGGATCGCCGGACTGATCGCGCTGTACGGGTACGACGGACTGCTCTATTGCGTGGGATTCCTCGTGGCGTGGCTGGTCGTGCTCTTCCTGGTGGCCGAACTGGTCCGCAACTGCGGGCGGTTCACCCTGGCCGACGTGGTGGCCGCGCGGATGAGAGAGCGGCCGGTGCGGATCGCCGCGGGAACTTCCTCGGTCACGGTGTCCGTTCTCTACCTGGTGGCGCAGATGGTCGGCGCGGGCAGCCTGGTGGCGCTGCTGCTGGGGCGGACGAGCGGCGCGGCGCAGGCCTGGACGGTCATCGGCGTCGGGGCGCTCATGGTGATCTATGTGTCGTTGGGAGGGATGCGGGCCACCACCTGGATCCAGATCGTGAAGGCGGTCCTGCTGCTCGGGGGGACGGTCGTGCTGACCGTGCTGGTCCTGCTGCGGTTCCACGGGGACGTCGACCGGCTGCTGCTCACGGCCGCGGAGCGCAGTGGGCAGGGGACGGCGTTTCTGGCGCCGGGCCTGAAGTACGGCGGGGACTGGACCGCCCGGTTCGACTTCATCAGCCTGGGACTCGCGCTGGTGCTGGGCACGGCCGGACTGCCGCACATCCTGTCCCGCTTCTACACCGTCCCCACCGCGCGGGCTGCCCGCCGCTCCGTGGTGTGGTCCATCGGTCTCATCGGCAGCTTCTACCTGATGACGATCGTCCTCGGATTCGGCGCGGCGGCGGTGGTGGGGCCGGGTGCCGTACGCGGATCCAACGCGGCCGGGAACACGGCGGTGCCGCTTCTCGCTCTAGACCTGGGCGGCGGAGCGGGTTCCACCGGGGGCACCGTGCTGTTCGCGGTGGTCGCCGCGGTGGCGTTCGCCACGATCCTGGCGGTGGTCGCGGGCATCACGCTCGCCTCCTCGGCCTCGGTGGCCCACGATCTGTACGCCTCGCTGCGCCGCCGGCACGGCAAGGCCCGCAGTGAGGTGGCCGTGGCCCGGTGGGCGGCGGTCGGCATCGGCGTCGTGGCGATCGCGCTCGGCCTGCTGGCCCGGGATCTCAACGTCGCCTTCCTGGTCGGCCTCGCCTTCGCCGTGGCCGCGTCGGCGAACCTGCCGGTCCTGCTCTACTCGTTGTTCTGGCGCGGTTTCACGACGCGTGGCGCGGTGTGGGCGGTGTACGGCGGGCTGCTCCCGGCGATCGGGCTCGTGCTGCTGTCGCCGGTGGTGTCCGGCGGCCCGGACTCCCTGTTCCCGGCCGTCGACTTCCAGTACTTCCCGCTGGAGAACCCGGGCATTGTCTCCATCCCGCTCGGCTTCCTCGCCGGCTGGCTGGGCACGGTGACCTCGGACGAGGTTCCGGACGAGGCCAAGTACGCCGAGACGGAGGTGCGCTCGCTGACCGGGGCCGGAGCCGTGTAGCCGGGCCGAGGCCTCGCTACGGCGCCACCCAGGCGTACCGGTGTTCCGGGCGGCCGGTGTCGCCGTACTTCAGGGAGAGGCGGAGACGGCCCGCCTGTTCCAGGTGGCGGAGGTAGCGCTGGGCGGTGGAGCGGCTCAGGCCGGTCCGGGCGGCCACCTCATGGGCCGAGAGCGGATGGTCGGCGCGGTGCAGCACGCCGCAGATGAGGTCGGTCGTGGGCTCGGACCGGCCTGTCGGCAGGCCGGGTGCGGAGGGGGCGGGGGCGGTGCGCAGGGCGCCGAAGATCCGGTCGACCTGCTCCTGGCCCGTCAGGCCCCGGCCGCCCACCCGGTCGACCGTGCGGCGCAGGGCGGCGTAGGAGTCCAGGCGAGCCCGCAGCGCGGCGAAGGTGAACGGCTTGACCAGGTAGTGCAGGGCGCCCAGGCGCATCGCCTGCTGGACGGTTGTCACATCGCTGGCCGCGGTGATCATGATGACGTCGGTGCCGTGGCCCTGCTCCCGCATGCGGTGCACGAGTTCCAGGCCGGTCTGGTCCGGCAGATAGTGGTCGAGCAGGACCAGGTCGATGGAACCGCGTTCTACGGCGGCCAGGGCCTGGGCGGCGCTGTGCGCACGGGCGGCCACCCGGAAGCCGGGAACCTTTCCCACGTACTTGGCGTTGATCTCAGCGACACGGAAGTCGTCGTCGACCACCAGGACGTCAATCATCAGGCCTCTCCTTACAAGGCCGGCGAGCGTTCAGCCCGTGTTTCGGCTCCGCAGTTGTAGCGCGAGCAAAACGAGCACAACAGGTTCTTGCGAGCAAAAGAACGGCTTGTGCTCACAAGACTCCTGCTGTGGCCGGGGCCACACCTACCGTCCCGGCCCATGAGCGCACACACCAGCCCCGCCATCGAGCTGCGGGGCGCGAGCAAGACCTTCAGAACCCCGTCCGGGGGACTGCACACGGCGGTGCGCGGCCTGGACCTCACCGTGCAGCGCGGCGAGTTCGTGGCCGTCGTAGGACCGACCGGCTGCGGCAAGTCCACCACGCTGACCCTGGTCAGCGGCCTGGAGGAGCCCACCGAGGGCGAGGTGCTGGTGGCCGGCGAGCCGGTCGACGGGGTCGGGGACAAGGTCGGCTTCGTCTTCCAGCAGGACGCCACCTTCCCCTGGCGGACAGTCCTGTCGAACGTCATGGCGGGCCCGCGCTTCCGGGGCGTACCCAAGGCGGAGGCCAAGCGGAGGGCCCGTGACTGGCTGGCCCGGGTGGGACTCGCCGCCTTCGAGGACCGCTATCCGCACCAGCTCTCCGGCGGCCAGCGCAAGCGCGTCGCCCTGGCGGCCACCTTCGTCAACGACCCCGAGCTTTTGCTGATGGACGAGCCGTTCTCGGCGCTCGACGTGCAGACCCGGGCACTGATGTCGGACGAGCTGCTGGAGCTGTGGGAGGGCACCGGCGCCTCCGTCGTCTTCGTCACCCACGATCTGGAGGAGTCCATCGCGCTGGCCGACAAGGTCGTCGTGATGACCGCCGGACCCGCGACCGTGAAGCAGGTCTTCGACATCGACCTGCCCCGCCCGCGCAAGGTCGAGTCGGTGCGGCTGGAGCCGCGGTTCATCGAGATCTACCGCGAGATCTGGGAGTCCCTCGGCGAAGAGGTCCGCATCACCCGCGAGAGGGGTGCGGCCCATGTCGCCTGAGGTCCTCAGCACCCCGGTCGTGGACACCGTCAAGACGCCCGATCGCGCGCAGACCCGCGCCCAGGCCGCACGCCGGCGCAAACTCCTTGTCAACGCCGTGCGCGTGGTGCTCCTGGTGGCCGTCCTCGGGCTGTGGGAGGTGCTGTCACGCGCCAAGGTCATCGACCCGTTCAACTTCTCGATGCCCTCGAAGATCTGGGACCAGATCTGGACCTGGGTGACCCACGGGACAGCACTCGGCTCCCTGGGGGAGCAGATCTGGTACACGCTGTACGAAGCACTGCTGGGCTGGGTCATCGGTGTGATCGCCGGCGTGCTCCTCGGCATTGCGCTAGGGCGGATCAGATTGCTCGCCGAGGTCCTTGGTCCATACATCAAGGTGCTCAACTCGATTCCCCGGATCGTGCTGGCGCCCATCTTCCTGATCTGGTTCGGTCTCGGGCCGTCCTCCAAGGTGGCCTCCGCCGTGGTGCTCGTCTTCTTCCCGGTGTTCTTCAACGCCTTCCAGGGCGCCCGCGAAGTGGACCGCAATCTCGTGGCCAACGCCCGCATCCTCGGTGCGAGCGACCGCAGGGTGACCCTCCAGGTGGTCATCCCGTCGGCCACCTCCTGGATCTTCACCAGCCTGCACGTCAGCTTCGGCTTCGCGCTCATCGGCGCCATCGTCGGCGAGTACATCGGCGCGACCAAGGGCATCGGCCTGCTCGTCTCACAGTCGCAGAACACCTTCAACGCGGCCGGCGTGTACGCCGCGATGGTCATCCTCGCCGTCGTCGCCCTCGTCGCCGAGGGACTGCTGACCTTCGCCGAGCGCCGCATCTTCCGCTGGAAGCCCACCGGTTCCGACAGCTGACCGGTCCCCACGCCACCCCCCGCGCCCCTTCCCGCACCGCCCTCTCACAAGGACGTGAACCCGCATGCGCAAGACCGCCAGACACGCCTCCCTGGCCGCCGCCGGACTGCTCGCCCTCTCCTCCCTCACCGCCTGCGCCAACGACGCGGCAAGCTCCACGGCCGACACCGGCAGCGGCGGCGGCAAGGGGGAGAGCGTCAAGATCATGGTCGGCGGCCTGGACAAGGTCATCTACCTGCCCGCGATGCTCACCCAGCGCCTCGGTTACTTCCAGGCCGAGGGGCTGAACGTCCAGCTCCTCAGCGAGCCCGCCGGAGTCCAGGCCGAGACCGCGCTCGTCTCCGGCCAGGTGCAGGGAGCGGTCGGGTTCTACGACCACACGCTCGACCTGCAGGTGAAGGGCAAGTCGGTGGAGTCGGTCGTGCAGTTCTCGGACGCTCCCGGCGAGGTGGAGGTCGTCTCCGACAAGGCCGCCGGCGACCTCACCTCGCCCAAGGACTTCAAGGGCCGCAAGCTGGGCGTGACCGGCCTCGGCTCCTCGACCGACTTCCTCACCAAGTACCTGGCGGTCAAGAACGGCGTCGACACCAGCGAGTTCACGCCGGTCGCGGTGGGGGCGGGACCGACGTTCATCGCGGCCCTCCAGAACGGAGCGATCGACGGCGGTATGACCACCGACCCGACCGTCGCGACGATCCTGGACAAGAAGGCCGGGAAGATCCTCATCGACATGCGCACCCCCGAGGGCTCTCAGGAGGCGCTCGGCGGGCCGTACCCGTCGTCAAGTCTGTACATGCAGACGGACTGGGTGAACGGACACAAGGACACCGTCCAGAAGTTGGTCAACGCATTCGTCAAGACGCTCAAGTGGATGTCGACGCACAGCGCCGACGAAATCGCCGCCAAGATGCCCGCCGACTACTCCCAGGGCAACAAGACCCTGTACGCGCAAGCCATCAAGAGCACCCTTCCGATGTTCACCGACGACGGCGTGATGCCCCAGGGCGGTCCCGAGACCGTCGAGAAGGTCCTCAAGTCGTTCAACCCCAACATCAAGAACGCGAAGGTCGACTTGAGCAAGACGTACACGACCGAGTTCGTCAACGCTGCCCAGTAGACGAGTCCGCTCAGGCGCGGGTCGCCCACACGTAACGGTGTTCCGGGCGGCCCGCGTCGCCGTACTTGAGGGTCAGCCGGGCCCGCCCGGTGCGCTCCAGGAGCTTCAGGTAGCGCTGGGCGGTCTGCCGGCTCACCCCGGTCCGCTCGGCGATCTCCTGGGCGGACAGGGGACGTTCGGCGTTCAGCAGCGCCTGGCGCACCAGCTCGGCGGTCGTCGGGGAGTGCCCCTTGGGCAGCCCGGGCTCCGATGGTGCGGACAGGGCGCCGAAGATACGGTCGACCTCCGCCTGCTCGGCCTCGCCGCCGCCGTCCAGGGTGCGCCGCAGCTCCGCGTACGCCTCCAGCTTCGCCCGCAGGCCGGCGAAGGCGAACGGCTTCACCAGGTACTGCAACGCCCCCTGCCGCATGGCCGCCTGCACGGTCGACACGTCCCGCGCCGCCGTCACCATGATCACGTCGGTCTGGTGGCCGCGCCGGCGCATCTCCTGGACGACGGCCAGACCCGTGTCGTCGGGCAGGTAGTGGTCCATCAGGACGAGGTCGAGTTGCGGCAGGCTCTCCACCTGGCGCAGAGCCTCGGCCGCGTTGTGCGCCTCGCCGGCCACATGGAATCCGGGCACCTTCTCGACGTAGGCGGCGTTGACGCGGGCGACGCGGGTGTCGTCGTCCACGACCAGGACCTCGATCATCGCGCCTCCTCCTCGGCGACGGCGGCGGTCTCCGAGGACACCTCGGGCACCGCGGGTTCCAGTTCCGGCTCGGTCAGCGCCTCGGGCAGGACCACGGTGAACTCCGCGCCACCGCCGGCCGCCGCGCCCACGGCCGCGCTCCCGCCCTGCCGCTCGGCGAGCCGGCGCACCAGGGACAGCCCGATGCCCCGTTTGCCGTGCGCGGGAGGCTTCTTGGTGGACCAGCCCTCGGTGAAGACCACCTCCCGCTGCTCCTCGGGGATGCCGGGGCCCGTGTCGCGTACGCGCAGGACGACCGTACGACCTTCCGCGCGCAACTCGACCTCCACGCGCGCGTGCGGGGTGCCCGCGACCGCGTCGAGCGCGTTGTCCACGAGGTTGCCCACGACCGTCACCAGGCCCCGGGGGTCGATCAGCCGGTCCGGGAGCCGGGTGCGCTCCGACACCCACAGGGCGACCCCGCGCTCGGCCGCCACGGTTGCCTTGCCGACCAGCAGCGCGGCCAGCAGCGGGTCCTGGATCTTCTCGGTGACCTGCTCGGCGGTGGCCCGGTGGTCTCCGACCACCTCGCCGACGAACTCCACGGCGTCGTCGTACATCTCCAGCTCCAGCAGCCCCAGCAGGGTGTGCATGCGGTTGGCGTGCTCGTGGTCCTGGGCGCGCAGGGCGTCGATCAGTCCACGCGTGGAGTCGAGTTCACGCCCCAGCTGCTCCAGTTCGGTGCGGTCGCGCAGGGTGGCCACGGCGCCGCCGTCCCCGGTGGGCATGCGGTTGGCGACCAGCACGCGCTGGCCGCGCACCGTGAGCAGATCGGTGCCGGTCACCCGGCCGGCCAGCACGTCCGTCGTACGGCCCGCGCCGAGCGCCTCGTCGGGGGTCCGCCCGACGGCCTCGTCGCCGATGCCCAGCAGCCGCCGTGCCTCGTCATTGAGCAGGCGGATGCGACCGGCCCGGTCGAGCGCGACCACGCCCTCCCGGATGCCGTGCAGCATCGCCTCGCGCTCCGCGAGCAGCGCGGAGATGTCGGAGAAGGCCAGGTCCCGGGTCTGCCGCTGGACCCGGCGCGAGATCAGCCAGGCGGCCAGCGCCCCCACCGCGAGTGCGCCCCCGGCGTACGCGAACAGCCCCGGGATCGCGCTGATCAGACGCGCCCGCACGCTGTCGTAGGCGATGCCGACCGAGACCGCGCCGACGATGCGGTGGTCGGCGTCGTACAGCGGCACCTTGCCGCGTGCCGAACGTCCCAGGGTGCCCCTGTCGATCTCCATGACCTCCTTGCCGGCCAGGGCGTCGGTGGGGTCGGTGGAGACGCGGCGGCCGATCTCCGAGGGCGTGGGGTGCGACCAGCGCACCCAGTCCCGGTTCAGCACCACGATGTACTCGGCGTGTGTGGCCCGCCGGATCCGTTCCGCCTCCCGCTGCACCGGGCCGTTCCTGCTCGGCGGTGTCGTGAGGACCCCCTCGGCGATCTGCGGGTCCTGGGCCGTGGTCTCGGCGATGGCCAGCGCGCGGCGCATCGCCTCCTGGTCGAGCTGCTTGCTCAGCGGGGCCAGGAAGAGCCCGGTCGCGAGCACCGCGACTCCCGCGGCGATCGCCACCTGCATCAGCAGCACCTGGGAGAACATCCTCCGGGGCAGGCCGATGCGCCGTCGGCGGGCGGGGGGAGTGGGGCTCATACCCACGACGGTACGTGGGCTGTTCTCGGGCGCCCCAGCGGGTGTGGTGTGGATCTCTTGATCCATCGTTGATCAATGATGGACGGTGCCGGCGCCCGGCTAGCTCGCCAGAGCCGTGGGCCTCAGCTCGCGTACCTCGACCACGTCCATCCGCGCCGGCGTGCCCAGTACGGCCGCGCCACAGCTGTCCGGGCGGGGCGGCAGCGACGCCCCCTGCGCCACGGTGACCCGCCACCGGCGGCCGTCGGCGTGGACGACGGTGACCTCCCAGCGCGGAGCCGCGCCGTCGGTCCGTACGACGCTCAGCACACCCGCACGGTGCTCGCCCGCGGCCGACCGCACGGCCAGTTCCGCCGCCTGGCCGGGCCGTTCCCACGCGGAGCACCCCCGGCACCCCTCCACGACCACGCGCCCCTCCCGGACGCCGTGCAGGGCCTCCTTGACGGTGTGCGCCTCGGCGCGGCCGTAGGCGTAGCCGTACGGCAGCACGAGCACCGTGGGAGCGAACCGATGTCCACCCAGATGGGTGACCTCCCAGACGCCGCGCACCCCCGAGGCGACCAGCTCGGTGGCGAGGGGGCGGCCCAGGAGGGCACAGCAGCGGTCGCGCTTGCCGTTGGTGCACACGAGCGCCAGCGGGTCATCCCGGTGCGGCCCTCCGTCGAGCACCGCGCCGAAGGAACGGTGGTCACCGGCCCCGAGGCCGGCGAAGTCCAGTTCGAGCAGCCGCTGCGGATCGCGGGTGGTGGCACTGTGCAGCCACACGCGCCCCGGAACGGTGTGTGCGGCGTACACCTGCCGCATCGGGGGCGTCCCGGGGTCGGCATGGCGCCCGGGGTGCCGGATGAGCGCGATCCGCACGCCGGTCCCGTCGGCGGCGGCCTCCAACGCCCGGCCCAGCGCTGGGTCCAGGTGGCTGGACGTCAGCGCCTTGGTACCCCACGGGCCGGGCTGTTCCAGCAGCAGCCACGTCGTCGCCGTGGCAGCCGTACCGGAGATCGGCTCGTCGAGGCTCCGGGAGACGGTCGCACACCTACTCACAGAGGTGAGCCTAACCTGAGTTTCCCGAGGGGCACTTCCGGCCGGTGCCGTGTCCTACTCCGGGAGGGTCTGTGGCGGGCGCGGACCGACGTAGTGGCCACTGGGGCGCATGCGCAGCGGACGCTCGCCGTACTCCTCCAGGGCGTGGGCGACCCAGCCCGCGGTCCGGGCGACGGCGAAGATCGTCTCCCCGGCCGTGGCCGGCATGCCGCAGGACGCGGTGAACACCGCCAGGGCGAGGTCCACGTTGGCGTGCAGCGGGGTGTGCCGGGCGGTGGTCGCGACGATGTCCCGGGCCGCGAGCAGCGCGGACTCCGCGCGCGGGACCTGCTCCAGCAGCCCGAACAGCACCCGCGCGCGCGGGTCCTCGCCCGAGTACAGCCGGTGGCCGAGGCCGGGGACGCGGCGGCCCGCGCGCAGTTCGGCGGCGATCACCGGGACCGCCGTGCCCTGGTCGAGCACGTCCAGGAGCATCCGGTGGGCCAGGCCGCTGGCGGCGCCGTGCAGCGGCCCTTCCAGCACGCCGAGCCCGGCCGAGACGGCCGCGTACGCGTGCGCCCGGGCCGAGGCGGCGACCCGCACCGCGAGCGTCGACGCGGCCAGGTCGTGGTCGGCGAGCAGCGCCAGCGCGGTGTCGAGCACGCGCAGGGAGGCCTCGTCGGCCGGGCGGCCGGTCAGCCGGTACCAGAGGCGGTGGGCCAGCGGACCGTCGTCCTTGCGCTCGTGCGCGGCCGGCGGGAGCGCGGCGACGAGGGTGGGGATGAGGGTGCGCGCCGTGTTCAGCACCGCCTCCTCGGACAGGTCGAAGCGCAGCGGGTCCTCGGCCGCCGCGGCGATCGCCGCCACCCGCAGCCGGTCGACGGGGGAGGCGTGCTCGGACAGGGCGCCCACGGCGCGGCGGGCGACCTCGACGGTGTCCTCGGGCGCGGCGAAGGCCGCCCCGGGGGTCAGCCGGCCCGTCCACAGCCACTCCGCGACCTCCTCGTAGGAGTGACGGGTGGCCAGCTCGACGGCGTCGACGCCCCGGTAGAAGTACCGGTCCTGTTCGATCAGCGTGATCCGGGTGCGGACGGACAGGTCACCGCCGGAGCCCGGACTCCCGGCAGCCTCCCGCCGGTTGCGGCGGGCGAGGGCCTCCACCTCGCCGGCCTCGAAGGTGCTGGCCCGGCCGCCGGGCTCGCGTCTGCTGCTGAGCAGGCCGCGGCTCACGTACGCGTAGACCGTCTCGGGCTTCACGCCGAGGACTTCGGCGGTCTCCTTGGTGGTCAGCCGGCGCCCGGGACGGTGGGGAGCGGTGTCGTGATCGCGCATGGAGATCACCGTAGTCGCCTCTGCATACATTGATGCTGATTAATTGATTCAATCAACGTTGACGAGAAAGATGTCAAGCATCGATGGCATGATCAACCACGCGGAGAGGGGCTCTTCGCCCGGGTTTCCTCCCGCTCCTATCCTGGTCCCGGTAGCCGTGGGAGAGAGGAAAGAGGTCGCCCGTTGGGGAACAGCTGGGGAAACAGCGGCAGTCCGCGGCAGATCCCGGTGATCGTGCTCGCCGGTTTCCTGGGTTCCGGGAAGACCACGCTCCTCAACCATCTGCTGCACCGCAGTGGAGGCAGCCGGATCGGGGCCATCGTCAACGACTTCGGGGCCATCGAGATCGACGCGATGGCCGTCGCGGGCGCCCTCGGCGACTCGACCGTCTCACTCGGCAACGGCTGCCTGTGCTGCGCCGTCGACGCGAGCGAACTCGACCTCTACCTGGACCGGCTCGCCGCACCCGCCGCAGGCATCGACGTGATCGTCATCGAGGCGAGCGGGCTGGCCGAACCGCAGGAACTCGTGCGCATGGTGCTCGCCAGCGAGCATCCCGGCATCGTCTACGGCGGTCTGGTCGAGGTGGTCGACGCCGCCGAGTTCGACGGGACGCGAGCGAAGCACCCCGAGATCGACCGGCACCTCGCCCTGGCCGACCTGGTCGTCGTCAACAAGCTCGACCGCGCCGACGACGCCGACCGGATCCTGGGTCTCGTCCGCTCGCTCACCGACCGCGCCGCCGTCGTCCCCGCCACCTACGGCCGGATCGACCCCGAGTTCCTCTTCGACTGCCGGCCGAGCGAGGAGCGCATCGGGCAGCTGTCCTTCGACGACCTGCACGAGCACGGCCAGGACGAGCACGGCCAGGACGAGCACGACCACGCCGGGCACCTGCACACCGGCTACGACAGCCTGTCCTTCGCCTCCGACGTGCCGCTGGAGCCCCGCCGGCTCATGCGGTTCCTGGACAGCAGGCCCGAGGGGCTCTACCGCATCAAGGGGTACGTCGACTTCGGGCCGTACGACCCGCTCAACCGGTACGCCGTCCACGCCGTCGGCCGGTTCCTGCGCTTCTACCCGGAGCCCTGGACGCCCCGCGAGGCCCGGCTCACCCAGCTCGTGCTGATCGGCTCCGGCATCGACGCCGACACCCTCGGCAAGGAGCTGGAGGGGTGCGGGAACGACGCCCCACACGCCGACGAGCACGGCATGTGGGGCGTCCTGCGCTACGTACAGCGTCCCGACGAGGCGGAAGCCGATCTGGAGGACCCGCCCGCCTAGGACACCGGGCCCGCGACCACGGCCACCGTCTTCGGCAGCGAGGTGCCCGAGCCGTCCCGGCGCGGGTCCATCTCCGGCAGCTCCGCGGGAGTGCCGTTCTTCTGCGCCGCGAGCGCGGGCGCCGGGCCCGCCCAGGCCAGCGACAGACAGTCCTCGCCCTTCAGGAACCGCTGGCAGCGCACGCCGCCCGTGGCCCGGCCCTTGCGCGGGTACTGGTCGAACGGGGTCAGCTTGGCCGTCGTCTGCACCGAGTCGTCCAGCGTGCCGCGCGAGCCCGCCACGGTGAACACCACCGCGTCGGCGGCCGGGTCGACCGCCGTGAAGGAGATCACCTTCGCGCCCTCGGTGAGCTTGATGCCCGCCATACCGCCCGCCGGGCGGCCCTGCGGACGGACGATCGAGGCCTGGAAGCGCAGCAGCTGCGCGTCGTCCGTGATGAACACCAGGTCCTCCTCGCCGGTGCGCAACTCCACCGCGCCGACGATCCGGTCGCCCTCCTTGAGCGTGATGACCTCCAACTCGTCCTTGTTGGACGGATAGTCGGGCACCACCCGCTTGACGACACCCTGCTCGGTGCCGAGCGCGAGACCCGGGGACGACTCGTCCAGCGTGGTCAGGCAGACCACCGTCTCGTCGTCCTCCAGAGAGACGAACTCCGCCAGCGGGGCCCCTCCGGAGAGGTTCGGCGCGGTCGCCGACTCGGGCAGCTGCGGCAGGTCGACCACGTTGATCCGCAGCAGCCGGCCCGCCGAGGTCACCGCGCCGATCACCCCGCGCGCGGTCGTCGGCACCGCCGAGACGATCACATCGTGCTTGACGCGCTTGGCGCCCGTCGCCTCCGGGAACGGCCCGGCCGTCGCCGTACGGGCGAGCAGGCCCGTCGAGGACAGCAGCACCCGGCACGGGTCGTCGGCCACCTGCAGCGGCACGGCCGCCGCCGGCGTGGCACCGGACTCCAGCAGGACCGTGCGCCGGTCGGTGCCGAACTTCTTCGCCACCGCGGCCAGTTCGGCCGAGACCAGCTTGCGCAGCTCCGCGTCCGACTCCAGAATCCGGGTCAGCTCCTCGATCTCCGCGGTGAGCTTGTCCTTCTCCGCCTCCAGCTCGATCCGGTCGTACTTGGTGAGCCGGCGCAGCGGCGTGTCGAGGATGTACTGCGTCTGCACCTCGCTCAGGGAGAAGCGCTCCATCAGGCGCTCCTTGGCCTGCGCGGAGTTCTCGCTGGACCGGATGATCCGGATGACCTCGTCGATGTCGACCAGGGCGGTCAGCAGGCCCTCGACCAGGTGCAGCCGGTCGCGCCTCTTGCCGCGGCGGTACTCGCTGCGGCGCCGGACCACGTCGAAGCGGTGGTCCAGGTAGACCTCCAGCAGCTCCTTCAGGCCCAGGGTGAGCGGCTGGCCGTCGACCAGGGCGACGTTGTTGATGCCGAAGGACTCCTCCATGGGAGTCAGCTTGTACAGCTGTTCCAGGATCGCCTCCGGCACGAAGCCGTTCTTGATCTCGATGACCAGACGCAGGCCGTGCTCGCGGTCGGTGAGGTCCTTGACGTCGGCGATGCCCTGGACCTTCTTGGCGTTGACCAGGTCCTTGATCTTCGCGATGACCTTCTCGGGGCCGACCGCGAACGGCAGTTCGGTGATGACCAGGCCCTTGCGGCGGGCGGTGACCGTCTCGATCGAGACCGTCGCGCGCATCTTGAAGGTGCCGCGACCGGTCGCGTACGCGTCCCGGATGCCGTCGAGGCCGACGATCCGGCCGCCCGTGGGCAGATCCGGGCCGGGGACGTGCTTCATCAGCGCGTCCAGGTCGGCGTTCGGGTGCCGGATCAGGTGGCGCGCGGCGTTGATCACCTCGCGCAGGTTGTGCGGCGGCATGTTCGTCGCCATGCCGACCGCGATGCCCGAGGCGCCGTTGACCAGCAGGTTCGGGAACGCGGCGGGCAGCGCCACCGGCTCCTGCTCCTGGCCGTCGTAGTTCGGCGCGAAGTCGACCGTGTCCTCGTCGATGGACTCGGTCATCAGGCCCGTCGCCTCGGCCATCCGGCACTCGGTGTACCGCATGGCGGCCGGCGGGTCGTCGTTGCCCAGCGAGCCGAAGTTGCCGTGGCCGTCGACCAGCGGCACGCGCATGGAGAACGGCTGTGCCATGCGCACCAGCGCGTCGTAGATCGACGCGTCGCCGTGCGGGTGCAGCTTGCCCATGACCTCGCCGACGACACGCGCGCACTTCACATAGCCGCGGTCGGGGCGCAGGCCCATCTCGTTCATCTGGTACACGATCCGGCGGTGCACCGGCTTGAGGCCGTCACGGGCGTCCGGCAGGGCGCGCGAGTAGATGACCGAGTACGCGTACTCGAGGTAGGAGCCACGCATCTCGTCCACGACGTCGATGTCGAGGATCCTCTCCTCGAACGAATCGTCGGGCGGCGGGGTCTTCGTGCTGCGGCGGGCCATCGCTGCCGGCTCCTTGCTGAAAGGATGGACGGAACTGACGCCGACCATTGTGGACCGAGGCACTGACAAGCCGTGCCGCGACCCGGTTCCGGAGGATCTCCCGGCACCCGGTGCCGGGGCCGGGGCGCAGGAAGGTACCGGGACGGGCGCCGGGAGGCACCCGGGACGGGGCGGCGGGAAGTACCCGGGACGGGGCGGCGGGAAGTACCCGGGACCGGGGTCCGGGCGGGCCGCGGGATCCGCTGTGGGCGTACGTCCCGCGGGAACTCCGCGAAGCCCCCGCACGCTTTGCATACAGTGGCAGGACCGGCAGGAAAACAGCGGTTTCCATCAACCGCCTCCGCTCGCGAAGGGACGTACATGCCCATGGGTCACACGACCACAGCCGAGGCAGGCTCCGGGGGCCTGACAGCGACCGAGCACCGCCTGGCCAACGGTCTGCGCGTGGTGCTCTCCGAGGACCACCTGACCCCGGTGGCGGCGGTCTGCCTCTGGTACGACGTCGGCTCCCGCCACGAAGTCAAGGGGCGTACCGGCCTGGCTCACCTTTTCGAGCACCTGATGTTCCAGGGCTCCGCGCAGGTGAAGGGCAACGGCCACTTCGAGCTGGTGCAGGGCGCCGGCGGCTCGCTGAACGGCACCACCAGCTTCGAGCGCACCAACTACTTCGAGACCATGCCCGCCCACCAGCTGGAGCTGGCCCTGTGGCTGGAGGCCGACCGCATGGGCTCGCTGCTGGCCGCCCTGGACGACGAGTCCATGGAGAACCAGCGGGACGTGGTCAAGAACGAGCGCCGCCAGCGCTACGACAACGTGCCCTACGGCACCGCCTTCGAGAAGCTGACCGCCCTCTCCTACCCGGAGGGCCACCCCTACCACCACACGCCGATCGGCTCCATGGCGGACCTGGACGCGGCCACCCTGGAGGACGCCCGCCAGTTCTTCCGCACCTACTACGCGCCGAACAACGCGGTGCTCTCCGTGGTCGGCGACATCGACCCCCAGCAGACCCTCGCCTGGATCGAGAAGTACTTCGGCTCGATCCCGTCCCACGACGGCAAGCCCGCCCCCCGCGACGGCTCCCTGCCGGACGTCATCGGCGAGCAGCTGCGCGAGGTCGTCGTGGAGGAGGTCCCGGCGCGCGCCCTGATGGCCGCCTACCGGCTCCCGCACGACGGCACGCGCGCGTGCGACGCGGCCGACCTCGCCCTGACCATCCTCGGCGGCGGCGAGTCCTCCCGCCTGTACAACCGCCTGGTGCGCCGCGACCGCACGGCCGTCGCGGCCGGCTTCGGCCTGCTGCGCCTGGCCGGCGCGCCCTCCATGGGCTGGCTGGACGTGAAGACCTCCGGTGACGTCGAGGTGCCGGTCATCGAGACCGCCATCGACGAGGAGCTGGCCCGGTTCGCCGCCGAGGGCCCCACGCCCGAGGAGATGGAGCGCGCCCAGGCGCAGCTGGAACGCGAGTGGCTGGACCGGCTCGGCACGGTCGCCGGCCGCGCCGACGAACTGTGCCGCTACGCCGTCCTGTTCGGCGACCCGCAGCTCGCCCTGACCGCCGTCAAGCGCGTTCTGGAGGTGACCCCGGAGGAGGTCCAGGAGGTCGCCAAGGCCCGCCTGCGGCCCGACAACCGCGCGGTCCTGGTCTACGAGCCCAAGTCCCCGGAGGCCGCCCCGGACGCCGAGGTCCCCGAGGACCCGGAGCAGGAAGCGACCGTGGAGGCGGGCCGCTACGAGACCGAGAACGAGGAGACGGCCAAGTGACCCAGCTCGCCACCATGGACTTCCACCCCCAGCCGCAGCCCGGCGAGGCCAGGCCGTGGGCGTTCCCGGCGCCCGAGCGCGGCACCCTCGACAACGGCCTGACCGTGCTGCGCTGCCACCGCCCCGGCCAGCAGGTCGTCGCCGTCGAGGTGCTGCTGGACGCGCCCCTGGACGCCGAGCCGGCCGGCCTGGACGGCGTCGCCACGATCATGGCGCGGGCCTTCTCGGAGGGCACCGACAAGCACTCCGCCGAGGAGTTCGCGGCCGAGCTGGAGCGTGCGGGCGCCACCCTGGACGCGCACGCCGACCACCCCGGCGTCCGGCTCAGCCTGGAGGTCCCCGCCTCCCGCCTGGCCAAGGGCCTCGGCCTGCTCGCCGACGCCCTGCGCGCGCCCGCCTTCGCCACGAGCGAGGTCGAGCGGCTGGTCCGCAACCGCCTGGACGAGATCCCGCACGAGCTGGCCAACCCCTCCCGCCGGGCCGCCAAGGAACTCTCCAAGGAGCTCTTCCCGGCCACCTCGCGCATGTCCCGGCCGCGCCAGGGCACCGAGGAGACGGTCGAGAAGATCGACGCGGCGGCCGTGCGCGCCTTCTACGACCGCCATGTGCGGCCCGCCACGGCCACCGTGGTCGTCGTCGGCGACCTGACCGGCGCCGACCTGGACGCGCTGCTCGGCGACACCCTGGGCGCCTGGACCGGCACCCCCGGCGAGCCGCGGCCGGTGCCGCCGGTGACCGCCGACGACACCGGGCGCGTGGTCATCGTGGACCGGCCCGGCGCCGTCCAGACGCAGCTGCTCATCGGCCGGATCGGCCCCGACCGGCACGACCGGGTGTGGCCCGCCCAGGTGCTCGGCACGTACTGCCTCGGCGGCACCCTCACCTCCCGGCTGGACCGCGTCCTGCGCGAGGAGAAGGGCTACACCTACGGCGTGCGCGCCTTCGGGCAGGTCCTGCGGTCCGCGCCGGAGGGCACGGGCGCGGCGATGCTCGCCATCAGCGGCTCCGTGGACACGCCGAACACCGGTCCGGCGCTGGACGACCTGTGGAAGGTGCTGCGGACCGTCGCGGCGGAGGGCCTGACCGACGCCGAGCGGGACGTCGCCGTGCAGAACCTCGTCGGCGTGGCGCCGCTGAAGTACGAGACCGCGGCGGCCGTCGCGAGCACGCTGGCCGACCAGGTCGAGCAGCACCTGCCCGACGACTTCCAGGCGACGCTGTACCAGCAGCTGGCCGCCACGGGCACGGTGGAGGCCACCGCGGCCGTCGTGAACGCCTTCCCGGTGGACCGCCTGGTGACCGTCCTCGTCGGCGACGCCGCCCAGATCAAGGCACCGGTCGAGGCGCTCGGCATCGGCGAAGTCAGCGTCGTCGCCGCGGAGTAGCCGCACAGCGGCACGCGCGCGTGGGGCCCTGCTGACCTACGGGTCGTCAGGGCCCCTGCTGGTCCCTCGCTCTTCCACGGTGTCCCTCAGATGCCCGTTTTGGGGCGGAGGTTGCCTGTCTGCCCTGTGGGATGCGCTACAAAAGCCCGGATCCGTTTGAGGATTGAAAGCGGGCCGCCGTAGCGTCGTCCGGGCTGTTCGTCAGGCAGTGCGCCGCACCCGCGGCACCGGACAGTCATCGCCGAGTCCCCGTACGGCGCGAGCCAGGGGAGCCGGGGACCCACCGTCCCTGGGGTGAATCGGGCGCCCGCGCGGCTGCGAGGGGGTCCGTAGGAGACCTTCCTGCTCCGAACCCGTCAGCTAACCCGGTAGGCGAGAGGGAAGGAAAGGACCAGCCACTACATGGCGTTCATGTGCGCCACCGGGAAGCACCGCAAGCCCGGCCGGGTCAAGCGGACCACGGCCCAGGCGGCCGGCGTCGCGGCCCTCACCACCACCGGCGTGATCGGCACCCTCGCCGCCTCCCCGGCGCTCGCCGCCGAGAACTCCACGGAGCAGACCGGCCTCGTCCCCGTCCTCACCGTGACCGAGGACGTCCCCGAGCAGATCGACGCGCAGGCCGCCGCCCAGCAGCAGGCCGCCGAGCAGAAGGCGGCCGAGGAAGCCGCGGCGAAGGCCGCCGCCAAGCGGGCCCAGGAGATCCGGGCGGCCAAGGCACGTGCCGCCCGCGAGGCGGAGCGCAAGCGGCTGAACACCTTCGTCGCCCCGATCGCGCACTCGTACGTCTCCACCGCCTACCGGGCCAGCAGCTCCCTGTGGTCCTCCGGCTCGCACACCGGCATCGACTTCCACGCGGCCAGCGGTACGGCCGTGCACGCGGTGGGCTCGGGCACGGTCGTCTCCACGGGCTGGGGCGGCGCGTACGGCAACCAGATCGTGATCCGGATGGCCGACGGCATGTACACCCAGTACGGGCACCTGTCGTCCATCGGCGTCACGGTGGGCCAGAAGGTCGTCCCCGGCCAGCAGATCGCCCTGTCCGGCGCCACCGGCAACGTCACCGGCCCGCACCTGCACTTCGAGGCGCGCACGACCCCCGAGTACGGCTCGGACGTCGACCCGGTCGCCTACCTCCGCAAGCACGGCGTGAACATCTGACGCCCACCGCACGGCTGTCCGAAGCCCCGGCTCACCGAGCCGGGGCTTTCGCCGTTTTTCGCAGCGTCCGCCGGATGTGCTGACCAAAAAATATCCATGGATTACCGCCTGCCGTCGGAAATTGCGGCTCATTGGAATAGAGTCACGGAACACGCGTCCATCGTCGGCGTTTCACGGGGATTAAGGCGGAGGTCGGTCATGCGTATTCCGGCGCACTCGGTGTGCACGGCGATCCGGGACGACATCGTCGCCGGTGTCTACGAGCGCGGCAGCCGCCTCACCGAGGAAGTCCTGGCCCGCCGGTACGGCGTCTCACGCGTCCCCGTGCGCGAGGCCCTGCGCACCCTGGAGGCAGAGGGCTTCGTGGTGACACGCCGGCACGCGGGCGCGTGCGTGGCCGAGCCGACCGAGCAGGAGGCCGCCGACCTGCTGGAGATGCGGATGCTGCTGGAGCCGCTGGGCGCCGCCCGGGCCGCCCAGCGGCGCACCGAGGCCCATCTCAAGGTGCTGCGCGGGCTGGTCCGGCTGGGCCAGGAGCGGGCCAGGAGGGGCAGCAGCGAGGATCTCCGGTCGCTGGGCGGCTGGTTCCACGAGACGCTCGCCCAGGCCTCCGGCAGCCCCTCGCTGACCTCCATGCTCACCCAGCTGCGGCACAAGATCGCCTGGATGTACACGGTGGAGGTGCCGGTCAGCCCCGTGGAGTCCTGGACGGACCACGGCGCGATCGTGGACGCGGTGGCGCGCGGGGACGCCGAGCGCGCGCGGGCGCTCACCACGCTGCACGCCGAGCGCGCGACGGGGGCGCACCGGCTGCGCTTTTCCGCGGCCGGGGAGCGTGTGAGGACTTCGCAACACGCCGTAAACATCTCGGGCCCGCGGCATTAACACGGGCGCCGTATACAAAGAAGAGTTATTCGGAGTGGGGGGCTTTCTGCTGCCCGAATTCACCCTGCCGAATTCACCCCTGCCGTTTCCTGCCATCCCCCGTAATTCACGAGGGTCCATACGGCGAAGCCGCGCCGCCCCGAAAGGCGAACGCGGCTCCGGCGCTCTGCGCGATGGCTCGCTCTGCGCGATGGCTCGCTCTGCGAGATGGCTCGCTTCGTGCGATGGTCGCTCGTGCGATGGCTCGCTCAGACGGTCTCGGGCAGCTCCTCCAGGCCCTCGGAGACCAGCTTGGCCAGACGGTCGAGGGCGGCGTCCGCACCCTCGGCGTCGGAGGCGAGGACGATCTCCTCGCCACCCTGGGCGCCCAGGCCCAGGACGGCCAGCATGGAGGCCGCGTTGACGGGGTTGCCCCCGGCCTTGGCGATCGTCACCGGGACGCCTGCGGCCGTGGCGGCTCGGACGAAGATGGAGGCGGGGCGGGCGTGGAGGCCCTCGGCCCAGCCGACGTTGACGCGGCGCTCAGCCATGTGTTGCTGCCCTTCGGTGTTCAGGGTTGTCTAGACCAGTTTCCCACATCGTGAAGCGTGCCCGGAGAGGACCTTCGTCCCCTCCGGTGTGGCGCCGGACCGCGGCCTCGGTCCGGCTCTTTCGTCCTCCACAGACTGCCTCGCGCCGTTGTCGGACGCGAGCCGTACTCTGGGGCCCATGCAGACCTCGGCGGACCGGCAGGACCGGTACCAGTACCCCGCCCACTGGGAGGCGGACGTGGTGCTGCGCGACGGTGGTACCGCGCGCATCCGGCCCATCACCGTTGATGACGCCGACCGCCTGGTCAGTTTCTACGAGCAGGTCTCGGACGAGTCGAAGTACTACCGCTTCTTCGCGCCGTACCCACGGCTCTCCGCCAAGGACGTCCACCGCTTCACGCACCACGACTTTGTGGACCGGGTGGGACTCGCGGCCACCATCGGCGGCGAGTTCATCGCCACCGTACGCTATGACCGCATCGGCACGGACGGGCTGCCCGCCTCCGCGCCCGCCGACGAGGCCGAGGTCGCCTTCCTGGTGCAGGACGCCCACCAGGGCCGCGGGGTGGCCTCCGCGCTGCTGGAGCACATCGCGGCCGTCGCGCGCGAGCGGGGCATCCGCCGCTTCGCCGCCGAGGTGCTGCCCGCCAACAACAAGATGATCAAGGTGTTCACGGACGCCGGCTACACCCAGAAGCGCAGCTTCGAGGACGGCGTCGTCCGCCTGGAGTTCGACCTCGAACCCACCGACCGTTCCCTCGCCGTGCAGCGCGCGCGGGAGCAGCGCGCCGAGGCCCGCTCGGTACGGCGGCTCCTCGCGCCCGGCTCCGTCGCGGTCGTCGGCGTCGGCCGCGCCCCCGGCGGAGTGGGCCGCAGCATCCTCGGCAACATCCGCGACGCCGGCTACCCCGGCCGTCTGTACGCCGTGAACAAGTCCTTCCCGGAAGACCTCAAGGAGGTCGACGGGGTGCCCGCGCACCGCTCGGTGCGGGACATCGACGCGCCGGTGGACCTCGCCGTCGTCGCCGTACCCGCCGCACACGTGCCCGCGGTCGTCGCCGAGTGCGGTGAACACGGCGTCCAGGGGCTGGTCGTGCTCTCCGCCGGATACGCCGAGAGCGGTCCCGAGGGGCGCGAACGGCAGCGGTCCCTCGTACGGGCCGCGCGCGCGTACGGCATGCGGATCATCGGCCCGAACGCCTTCGGGATCATCAACACCGCCCCGGACGTCCGGCTGAACGCCTCGCTCGCCCCCGAGATGCCCCGCCCCGGCCGCATCGGGCTGTTCGCCCAGTCCGGCGCCATCGGCATCGCCCTGCTGTCCCGGCTGCACCGGCGCGGGGGAGGGGTCACCGGCGTCACCGGCGTCTCCACGTTCGTGTCCGCCGGCAACCGCGCCGACGTCTCCGGCAACGACGTCCTGCAGTACTGGTACGACGACCCCGAGACCGACGTCGTCCTCATGTACCTGGAGTCCATCGGCAACCCCCGCAAGTTCACCCGCCTCGCCCGGCGGACGGCGGCGGCGAAGCCGCTCGTGGTGGTCCAGGGCACCGGCACGGCGCCGCAGGGGCACGCGGTACGGGCGACGCGGCTGCCGTACGCCACCGTCTCCGCGCTGCTCCGGCAGGCCGGTGTGATCCGGGTCGACACGATCACCGAGCTGGTCGACGCGGGGCTGCTCCTCGCGCGCCAGCCGCTGCCCGGCGGGCCGCGCGTGGCCATCCTCGGCAACTCCGAGTCGCTGGGCGTGCTGACGTACGACCGCTGTCTGGCCGAGGGGCTGCGGCCGGCCCGGCCGGTGGACCTGACGACCGGGGCGACCGCGGAGGACTTCCACCGGGCGCTCGCCGCGGCGCTGGCCGACGACACGAACGACGCCGTCGTCGTGACGGCGATCCCCGCGATCGGGGAGGCCTCGCCGGGGGACGCGGAACTGGCGGAGGCGCTGCGGTCGGCTGCCGCCGCGGTGCCGGGGAAGCCGGTGCTGGTGGTGCACGTGGAGCTGGGGGGACTGGCGGAGGCGCTGTCGGCCGCGGCGAGCACGGCACCCTGGGCCGTCGACAAGGCGCCCGGCACCGCCCCCGGCACCGCGCAGGCCGCGACCCTGGCCACGCTGACGACACCTCCCGAAGGCACGCACCTCATCCCCGCCTACCCCGCCGCCGAACGCGCCGTCAGGGCCCTCGCCGAAGCCGTGAAGTACGCCGAGTGGCGGCGGGAGGCGGCCGATCCCGGGAAGGTGCCGGAGTTCGACGACATCGACGAGAAGGGGGCCGCCCGGCTGATCGGCGAGCTGCTCGCGCGCGGGGAGGGGCTCACCATCTCCGAGGCGGAGACCTGCGAGCTGCTCGGCCGGTACGGCATACCCGTGCGCCGCGCCCTGCCAGCGCCCACCCCGGACGCCGCCGTGGAGGCCGCCCGCGCACTCGGCTACCCGGTCGCCCTCAAGGCCACCGCCCCGCACCTGAGGCACCGCGCCGACCTGGGCGGCGTACGCCTGGACCTCGCGGACGAGGAACAACTGCTGCGGGCGTACACCGAGTTGACCGAGCTGTTCGGGCAGCCCGAGGAGCTGCGGCCCGTGGTGCAGGGAATGGCACCGCGCGGGGTCGACACGGTCGTACGCGCCGTGATCGATCCCGCGGCCGGAGCCGTGCTGTCCTTCGGCCTGGCCGGCGCCGCCTCGCAGCTGCTCGGTGACATGGCCCACCGGCTGGTCCCCGTCACCGACCGGGAGGCGACCTCGCTCGTGCGGTCGATCCGGACGGCACCCCTGCTGTTCGGCTGGCGCGGCTCCACCCCGGTGGACACCCCGGCCCTGGAGGAGCTGCTGCTGCGGGTGTCCCGGCTGGTCGACGACCACCCCGAGGTGGTCGCGGTCACCCTGGAGCCGGTCGTCGTCGCCCCGCACGGAGTCAGCGTGCTCGGCGCCACCGTACGGCTCGCGCCCCCGCCCGCCCGCGACGACCTCGGCCCACGGACCCTGCCGGCCTACTGAACGGGACGGGGGGAGCGCATGGAGATCGCCGGCCGCGAGCTGCCCGAGGGCAGCTGGTGGGACTGGGAGATCATCGCCTGCGACGCGGGACAGCTGCGCCTGGCCGCCGGGTACGACCTCACCCACCACCACGGCCTGGAAGTGATCTTCACCGACCCGCTGTTCGTCTCTTGTCCACCGGCCTTCCAGGACCCCGTCTTCCGGCCACCCACACCCCAGGAGACGGCGCGTCTCGCGCGGGTCCTGGGGGAAGCCGCGCCCCTCGTCGTCGCGTTCGAAGCGGACGCCGGCGGCCGTGAACCCGTCTCCTGCCTGCTCGCCGCCGAAGGACTGGACATCCGCCCGGGGCTCGTGCCCAGGGCCCCGCGCGCGGGCGCACAGTCCGCCCCCGGTCCGGGCGACTGGCCCGGACCCCCCTTGCCCACGGATTAGGATGGACGCCATGGCCAAGACCAGTACGACGACCCAGGGGCTGCGCGCGGCGATCGAGCGCAGCGGCTACTACCCGGCCCTCGTGGCCGAGGCGGTGGAGGCCGCTGTGGGCGGCGAGCCCATCCGGTCGTACCTGGTCCACCAGGAGACCACCTTCGACCAGAACGAGGTGCGGCGGCATGTGACCGTCCTGGTGCTCACCGGCAACCGCTTCATCGTCAGCCACACCGACGAGCAGGCCGCCGACAGTACGTCCCCGACGCCGTACGCCACCACCTCCACCGAGTCCGTGAAGCTCGACCGGGTCTCCTCGGTCGTGGTCAGCCGGGTGGTCGCCAACCCCGAGCAGTACACGCCGGGCACACTGCCCCGCGAGGTCGTGCTGACCATCGGCTGGGGCGCCGTCAACCGCATCGACCTGGAGCCCGCCGCCTGCGGCGACCCCAACTGCGACGCCGACCACGGCTACACGGGCAGCTCCACGGCGGACGACCTCAGCCTGCGCGTCAGCGAGGCCGGGGACGGCCCGGAGACGGTGCGCCAGGCGCTCGCCTTCGCGCAGTCCATCTCGGAGGCGACCGCGGACCTCACCCGCTGATGTCCCAGCTCTCCGCCTGGGACCACCCGGAACCCCTCGCCCTCGACACCGCCCCGCTGCCCGAGTACGGCACCGGCTCCCTCGCCGACCTGCTGCCCACCCTGGCCGCCGGCATGGGCGTCCCCGGCCTGACCGCCACCATCGGGGAGCTGACCCCCGCCGACCGCGTCTGTGTCTTCCTGATCGACGGGCTCGGCTGGGAGCAGCTCAGGGCCCACCCTGACGAGGCCCCCTTCCTGACCTCCCTGCTCGGCAGCTCGCGCGGCGGCACCGGCCGTCCGCTCACCGCCGGCTACCCGGCGACCACCGCGACCTCCCTCGCCTCCGTCGGCACCGGACTGCCGCCCGGCGCGCACGGCCTGCCCGGCTACACCGTGCGCAACCCGGAGACCGGCGCGCTGATGAACCAGCTCCGCTGGCAGCCGTACACGGACCCGCGCCCCTGGCAGCCGTACCCCACCGTCTTCCAGCTCGCCCACGAGGCCGGGGTGCACGCCGCCCAGGTGTCCTCGCCCGCCTTCGAGCACACCCCGCTCACCAAGGTCGCGCTCAGCGGCGGCAGCTTCCACGGCCGGCTCACCGGCGAGGAGCGCATGGACCTCGCCGCCGCGCAACTGGCCGCCGCGGACCGCGCGCTGGTGTACACGTACTACGCCGAGCTGGACGGCGCCGGACACCGCTACGGCATCGCCTCCGACACCTGGCGCGGCCAGCTGATGTACGTCGACCGGCTCGCCCAGCGCCTCGCGGAGCAGCTGCCGCCGCGCAGCGCCCTCTACGTCACCGCCGACCACGGCATGGTCGACGTGCCGTTCGACGAGCAGCACCGCATCGACTTCGACGAGGACTGGGAGCTGCGCGCCGGTGTCGCCCTGCTGGGCGGCGAGGGCCGGGCCCGGCACGTGTACGCGGTGCCGGGCGCCCAGAACGACGTACTGACCGTCTGGCGCGAGGTGCTCGGGGAGCAGTTCTGGGTGGCCTCGCGGGACGAGGCGATCGCGGCCGGCTGGTTCGGGCGGCCCGGCGAATGCGACGAGCGCGTGTACCCGCGGATCGGCGACGTGGTCGCCGCCGCGCACGACGACGTCCTGATCATCGCCTCCGAGCGGGAGCCCAAGGAGTCCTCGCTGGTCGGCAACCACGGCTCGATGACCCCTGCCGAGCAGTTGGTCCCGCTGCTCGAAGTACGCTCCTGACCCCCCGCCCTCCCTTGCTGAAAGGTGCTCAACGTCTCATGCCCGAGCTGGTGTTCTTCTCCGGAACCATGGACTGCGGGAAGTCGACGCTGGCTCTGCAGATCGAGCACAACCGCTCCGCGCGCGGACTGGTCGGGATGATCTTCACCCGGGACGACCGGGCGGGCGAGGGCAAGCTGTCCTCCCGGCTGGGCCTGGTCACCGACGCGGTGGAGGTCGAGGACGGCCAGGACCTGTACGCCTACCTCGTGGACCATCTCTCGCAGGGCGGCCGGGCGGACTACGTGATCGCGGACGAGGCACAGTTCCTCGCACCCGAGCAGATCGACCAGCTCGCGCGCGTGGTGGACGATCTCGGCCTGGACGTCTTCGCCTTCGGCATCACCACGGACTTCCGTTCGAAGCTGTTCCCCGGCTCGCAGCGGCTGGTGGAGCTGGCCGACCGGATCGAGGTGCTCCAGGTGGAGGCGCTGTGCTGGTGCGGCGCCCGCGCCACGCACAACGCCCGCACGATAGGCGGCGAGATGGTGGTCGAGGGCGCCCAGGTGGTCGTCGGCGACGTCAACCAGTCCGCGGGCGAGGTCGGCTACGAGGTGCTGTGCCGCCGCCACCACCGGCGCCGGATGACCGCCGCGTCGGCCCGCGCGGCGGCCCTGTCCCCGGACGTGCTGCCCGTCCCGTCCTCCTGACCTTGCGACACCGGGGGCTCAGCGCGGGTCCTGGACCACCGAGAACTCCGCGCCCTCCGGGTCCGCCACCGACGCCACCCGGCCGTGCGGGCTGTCGTGGGCCGGCCGCAGGATCCGGCCGCCCAGGCCGGTGACCTGCCGCAGCGTTTCTCCGATGTCGGCGACCTGGAAGTACGTCTCCCAGTGCGGCCCCCGGTCCCGGGGCAGACCCTGGCCCATGCCGTGCAGTCCGGCCACCGGCCGGCCGTCGAGGCGCAGGGTCAGATAGTCGAAGTCGGCGGAGACCACCGGCTCCTCCTCGTAGCCGAAGACGCTCTTGTAGAACTTGCCGACGCTCTCCGTCTCGAAGGTGCGCAGCTCGTTCCAGACGGGCGTGCCGGGCACACCGGTGATCGCCGTGCCGAGATGCGCGGCGGTCTGCCAGATCCCGAACACCGCCCCGCAAGGGTCGGAGGCGATCGCCATCCGCCCGGCCTCGGCGGCGTCCAGCGGGCCGACGGCCACCGTGCCGCCGCACAGCCGCACCGTGTCCGCGGTCTGGTCCACGTCGTCCGAGGCGAGGTACGGCGTCCAGGCGACCGGCAGCCGGCGGTCCGGCGGCAGCTGGCCCATGCCCGCCACCTCCCGCCCGTCCAGCAGCGCCCGCACATAAGGGCCGAGCTGCTGCGGGCCCGGCCGGAACTCCCAGCCGAACAGCTCACCGTAGAACTCCTCGGTGGCGTCCAGCGCGTGCACCATCAGGCTCACCCAGCAGGGCGTGCCGGGCACGCGCCGCGCGTGCGGACCGGCCGACTCCCGTGCCTCGGTCATCGATCACTCTCTCCCCGGCCCCTCGCGGTGGCCGTGTCGCTTCCGCTCCCCGGAAGGGGTGTCCACGCCGCTGGCGCGTACGCCCGTGCCGGTGCCGCATCCTCCGCGGGGGCCCGGGGCCGTACCGCGCCGCTCGGCCGTCACCACGGGAGGATGCCCGATCTGCCGTCTTTCGCCGCTTCCTGACGAGGGCCGGCGGGGGTCCGTCGGCTGTACAGCACGTGCTCGATCCCGTACGCCTCGTGATCGAGCCTGTCCGGCCGAGCAGAGTAGCCGGACCTGGACGCCGCGGCCACCCCTGGCGTATGGATGGACGCCATGACAGCCATCATCACCGCATCCGAACTCGCACAGGAGCTGACCGGGGGCGCCCCGCCGGTGCTCCTGGACGTGCGCTGGCAGCTGAGTCTGGCGAAGGCGTCGGGCGCGCCGGCCTTCGACGGCCGGGCCGAGTACGCGGCCGGGCACATCCCCGGCGCGGTCTTCGTCGACCTGGACCGGGAGCTGGCCTCGGCGCCCGGCGCGCACGGCCGCCATCCGCTGCCCGACCTCGCGGAGTTCGGCGCCGCGATGCGCCGCGCGGGCGTGTCGGCCGGGCGGCCGGTCGTCGTGTACGACGGCGGGCAGGGCTGGGCCGCCGCGCGCGCGTGGTGGCTGCTGCGCTGGACGGGTCACCCGGACGTGCGGGTGCTCGACGGCGGGTTGCCGTCCTGGGAGGGCGAACTGTCCACCGAGGTGCCGGCTCCGGCCGAGGGCGACTTCGTCCCTCGGCCTGCGGCCGCGGGGCTGCTGGACGCGGACGAGGCCGCGGCCCTGGCCCGCACGGGTGTGCTGCTGGACGCCCGCGCGGGGGAGCGGTACCGCGGTGAGGTGGAGCCGATCGACCGGGTCGGCGGGCACATCCCGGGCGCGGTGTCGGCGCCGACGACGGAGAACGTGGGCCCCGACGGCCGTTTCCTGCCCGCGGCGGAGCTGAGGGACCGCTTCAAGGCCCTCGGGGTGTCCGAGGACACCGAGGTGGGCGTGTACTGCGGTTCGGGCGTCTCCGGCGCCCACGAGGTCCTCGCGCTGGCGGTGGCGGGCATCCCGGCGGCCCTGTACGTGGGTTCCTGGTCCGAGTGGTCCTCGGACCCGTCCCGGCCCGTGGCGGTGGGGGCGGATCCGCAGTAGTGGGGCTCTCCGTGGGGGGGGGGGGGGGGGGGGGGCCCCCCCCCCGGAAGACCACCCCCTCTTTTTTTTTCCAGTGTTTGACACGCACCCTGTCCCCCCCCCGGCGACGGGGTCGTGGGCGGG
>NZ_JBVHVI010000017.1:0-25790 GCF_055564915.1 Streptomyces sp. NPDC028928 | reverse complement strand
CGGGGGTTTTTGGGTGTGGTTTTGTGGTAAGGGTTTTTGTAGCCCCTCCCCCGTGTTGGGGGGGGGGGGGCGGATACGGGGTGGTGGTCCTCTCGGGGGGGGGGCCCCCCCCCCCCCCCCCCCTCCCACGGAGACCTACTCCTGCTTCTTGCGCCGGGTGCCGAACACGATCTCGTCCCAGCTCGGGACGGCGGCGCGGCGGCCGGGGCGGACGCCGTCGGCCTCGGCCTGGCGGTCGGTCGCGCCGATCAGCCGGTCGCGGTGGCTGCCGACGGAACGCGGCATGAGGACGTCCGCGTAGGCGGAGCCGGCGGACGCGGCGGGCGCCGGCGGCTCCTCGGCGGCGGGCTCGTCCTCGGACTCCTCCGCGGGCTCCGCCGGGCGTTCCGGGACCACCAGGTCGCCCCGGAAACTCGGCACGGCCTCCAGCAGGCTGGTCAGTGAGTCGCGTTCGCCCGTGCTCTCCTCGGCCGGTTCCGACGACTGCGCGGGCAGGCTGGGCCGCTCGCGGTCGCTCCGGTCGAGAGCGCGGTCCATGGAGCGCTCGCGCGGCAGCCGGGCGATGCGCGGGACGAACGGGAAGCTCGGCTCCGGCACGGCCAGGTCGTCGGACTCGCCGATGAGCGAGCGCGCCTCGTCGTCCACGGCCTGTACGAGCCGCCGGGGCGGGTCGTACGTCCAGCTCGCCGAGTGCGGTTCGCCCGCGACCCGGTAGACGAGGAGCACCTCCCAGGTGCCGTCGTCGCGGCGCCAGGAGTCCCACTGCACGGTGTCCTTCTCGGCACCGCGCAGCAGCAGCCGCTCCTGCACGGCCTCGCCGAGCAGCGGGCCGGAGTTCTCACCGGGGCGGCGGACCGGGGTCTTGCGGGCCCGCTCGGCCATGAAGGCGCGCTCGGCCAGCACCGGCCCCTCGAAGCGGCGTACCCGGTCGACGGGGATGCCGGCGAGCTGCGCGACCTCTTCCGCGGTGGCACCGGCCCGTATCCGCGCCTGGATGTCCCGCGGGCGCAGATGGCTCTCGACCTCGATCTCGATCTGGCCGAGGCGCGGCCGGTCGCCGCGCACGGCGGCGCGCAGGCGTTCGTCGATCGGAAGCGTGTACTCCGTAGAGTCGGCAGCCTTCAGCACCAGCCGTGTGCCGTCATTCGAGACGGCCACGACACGCAGTTCGGGCATGGGGACCTCCCGGGTGGTGCCTGCCGACGTCACGTGCGTCGCTGCTTCCGCTAGTCGAGTGTGGCCTGCCCGGGTGCAGCCTGCCACAACCTTGCCGAGTTGCCCGGCGTGTCGGGCACGGGCCCGGGACCGCCGTTATGGCACGGTTACCTGTTCGCAACGCTAAGTGACCAACTCCGTCACCCTGTGCAACTAGCCCCCTCCCGGCGGTCCTGGCTGGCCGCGGGCACCCTGGTGGGAGACCGGACCCAGGGCTCGCAACAGTACTCCATTTGGACCACGTGCGTGGATTGGCGCGCCGCCCAACTTCTGGCAAGGGATGCGACTTGGCCCTTCGCAACCGGTTTTGCCGATCATGAACGTGGCGAACTTCACGCAATCGCCAGAAACGGAACTAATGGTTTCGTCCGTACGTCCCCTTCTCGTGCAGTCGGTCGGTCAATGTCGATCAAGTACGGGAAAGGCAGGCAAGGTCCGGGTATGCGCGAGACACCCGATACGGGGCGGAAGCGGATCGATCTGAGCGTCCCCCAGGTCGCGGGCAGCGCCCTGGCGGCGGTCGTGGCGGCCAAACTGGCTTCGTACTTCGGGGTGTACGGCACGATCCTCGGCGCCGGCCTCGTCAGCGTCGTCGCCACCTGCGGCGGCTCGGTCTTCCAGCACTTCTTCAAGCGGACCGGGGAGCAGCTCCGGGAGAAGACCGCCGTAGCGGCCCGGCCGAGGGAACAAGCGCCTTTGCCGCCGGGCGAGTTCACCGAGGGCACCGTCTACCGCGCGCGGGTGAGGGGCCGGCGCCGCCCGCTGGTCGCCGCGGCCCTGGTCTTCGGGGTCACGATGGCCGGCATCACGGCGTACGAGCTGGTGTCCGGCGGCAGTTTCAGCGGCGGTGGGGGCACGACGGTCAGCGACGCCGTCACCGGCCGGGGCTCCTCCGGCGCCAAGTCCGACGACACGCCCGCCCCTTCCGGCACCCCGTCCCCGGACCGCACACCGCCCACCGGCCGCGCTACGGCCCCCAGCACGTCCCCGACGCCCGGCGGCTCCCCGAGCGGGGAGCCGAGCAGGGACCCGGGCGGGGAGAACAGCGGAGATCCGAGCGGCGACCCGGCCGCCCCGACCCCCACACCCGGCGCGCCCAGCGCGTCCGCCACGGCGCCTACGCCCCCAGCACCCTCCGCACATAGTCGTTCTGGAACAGCCGATCCGGGTCCAGACGATCCCGCAGCGCCGTGAACTCGCCGAAGCGCGGATACACCCGGGCGAAGTACTCCGCGTCCCGCGTGTGCACCTTGCCCCAGTGCGGACGCCCCTCATGCGCGGTGAAGATGCGCTCGGCGGCGGTGAAGTACGCGTGGTACGGCGTGCCCCGGAACATGTGCACGGCGATGTAGGCGCTGTCCCGGCCGGAGGCGGTGGACAGGGTGATGTCGTCGGCCGGGGCGGTGCGCACCTCGACCGGGAAGCTGACCCGCAGGCCGGAGCGGTCGACCATCGTCTTCAGCTCGCGCAGCACCGTCGCCAGGGCCGCGCGCGGGACGGCGTACTCCATCTCCACGAAGCGCACCCGGCGCGGTGAGGTGAAGACCTTGTAGGGGATGTCCGTGTACGTCCGTGCGGACAGGGCCTTGCTGGAGATCTGGGCGATCGCCGGGATCGCCGCCGGCACCGCGCGGCCGGCCCACTGGGCCACCTGGAAGACACCGTTGGCGAGGAACTCGTCCTCGAACCAGCCGGCCAGCCGCCCCACCGGCTGCTCGGGGCCGGCGCTGCGGTTGTTCCGCTTGGTGTTGGTGTTGCCGGTGTGCGGGAACCAGTAGAACTCGAAGTGTTCGTTCTCGGCCCAGAGTTGGTCGAACTCGGCGAGGACCCGTTCGAAGGGCATGGGTTCCTCGCGCGCCGTGAGCAGGAAGAGGGGCTCCACGGCGAAGGTGATCGCGGTGACGACGCCGAGGGCGCCGAGGCCGATCCGGGCCGCGGCGAAGACCTCCGGGTTCTCCTTCTCGGAGCAGGTGAGCACCGAGCCGTCGGCCGTGACGAGTTCGAGTCCCTTGATCTGCGCGGCGATGGAGCCGGACACGCGGCCCGTGCCGTGGGTCCCGGTGCTGGTGGCCCCGGAGACGGTCTGCTCCATGATGTCGCCCATGTTGGTGAGCGAGAGGCCCTCGCGCGCGAGAGCGACGTTGAGCCTCTTGAGCGGGGTGCCCGCCTCCACCGTGACCGTCATGGTCTCCCGGTCGATGGTGCGTATACCCGTCAACAGTTGAGGGCGTATCAACAGACCGTCGGTGGCGGCGATCGAGGTGAAGGAGTGCCCGGTCCCGACAGCCTTCACCTTCAGGCCGTCCTCCCGGGCCCGCCGCACCGCCGCGGCCAGCTCCTCCACCGAGGCCGGCTCGACCTGCCGGGCGGGCCGGGCCGTGACATTGCCGCCCCAGTTACGCCAGGTGCCGTTCTTCCCGCTCGCTGTGCTGCTCAACGGTGCCTCCCCGACCCGCGGCCGGCCTGCGCAGCCGGCGGTACCCGAGGAAACCGACCACGACCGCGACGGCCCCGGACACGGCCGGAACCCCGTACCCGGCCCGTGCCCCGGCCGCGTCGATCACCCAGCCGGCCACGGAGGAGCCGACCGCGATGCCGACGGCGAGGCCGGTGCTCACCCAGGTCATGCCCTCGGTGAGCTGCGCGCGCGGTACGTGCTCTTCGATGAGGGACATCGTCGTGATCATCGTCGGCGCGATGGCCAGCCCCGCAACGAACAGCGCCACGGCCAGAAGCGGCAGGTTTCCGACCAGTAGGAGGGGGATCATACTCACGGCCATCGCCGCCACGCCCAGCAGCCAGCGGCGTTCCGGCGTCCCGCGGAAGCGCAGCAGCCCGAAGACGACGCCCGCCACACAGGAGCCGGCCGCGTACAGCGCCAGGACCACGCTCGCGGCGCCCTTGTGGCCGCGCTCGTCGGCGAAGGCGACGGTGACCACGTCCACGGCCCCGAAGATCGCGCCGGTCGCCACGAAGGTCGCCCCCAGCACCTGGAGCCCCGCCGAGCGCAGGGCGCTGCCGCCGCCGTGCTGCTCGCGCGGGTGCGGCTCCGGCTCGGTGGCGCGCTGGGCGGTCAGCCAGAAGACGCCGGCGGCCAGGAAGCAGGCGGCCAGCAGGGGGCCCGCCTCAGGGAACCAGGTGGTGGACAGGCCGATGGAGATGATCGGCCCGAAGATGAAGCAGACCTCGTCCACGACCGACTCGAACGAGTAGGCGGTGTGGAGCTTCGGGGTGCCCCGGTACAGCGCCGCCCAGCGGGCCCGGATCATCGCGCCCAGGCTCGGCACCGAGCCGATCCCGGCCGCGCAGACGAACAGCACCCAGTCCGGCCAGCGGAAGTGGGCGGCGAGCAGCAGCCCGGCCGCCGCGGCCAGGGCCACCAGGGTCGCGGGGCGCAGCACCCGGCGCTGCCCGTGCTGGTCCACCAGCCGGGAGATCCGCGGCCCGATCGCGGCGGCGGACAGCGCCATGGTGGCCGACAGGGCGCCCGCCAGGCCGTACCGGCCGGTGAGCTGGGAGACCATCGTGACCACGCCGATGCCCATCATCGACAGCGGCATCCGGCCGAGGAATCCCGCGGCGGAGAAGGCCTTGGTGCCGGGCTCGGTGAACAGGGCTCTGTAGGGGCTGGGCACGCGGGTCTCCGTAAGGCGTGAAGTGGGGGGCAACAGCTTACGGGTTAGGGCACCCTAAGTCTCGCGGTTTATTCATCGGGGACTTGTCCCCGCACACCACACCAACCCGACTCCTCACCCCACTGTTTCCCCGCTGTCAGTGCCGGGTGGCAGGATCGACTCATGCCAGACGCGCTCGATGCCACCCCGTACGACGCCCTGCTCCTGCTCTCCTTCGGCGGCCCCGAAGGCCCGGACGACGTGGTCCCCTTCCTGGAGAACGTCACGCGCGGGCGCGGCATCCCGAAGGAACGCCTCAAGGAAGTCGGGCAGCACTACTTCCTGTTCGGCGGGGTCAGCCCCATCAACGACCAGAACCGCGCCCTCCTGGAAGCCCTGCGCAAGGACTTCGCCGACCACGGTCTCGACCTGCCGGTCTACTGGGGCAACCGCAACTGGGCGCCGTACCTGACGGACACCCTGCGCGAGATGGTCGCCGACGGCCGCCGCCGCATCCTCGTCCTCGCCACCAGCGCCTACGCCTCCTACTCGGGCTGCCGGCAGTACCGGGAGAACCTCGCCGACGCGCTGGCCGCCCTCCAGGCCGAGGGCCTGGAGCTGCCGAAGATCGACAAGCTGCGGCACTACTTCAACCACCCCGGCTTCGTCGAGCCCATGATCGACGGCGTGCTGCGCTCCCTCGCCGACCTCCCCGAGGACGTCCGCGCGGGCGCCCACATCGCCTTCACCACCCACTCCATCCCGACCTCCGCCGCCGACACCTCCGGCCCGGTCGAGGCCCACGGCGAGGGCGGTGCCTACGTCGAGCAGCACCTGGACGTGGCCCGGCTGATCGCCGACGCCGTCCGCGAGCGCACCGGCGTCGACCACCCCTGGCGGCTCGTCTACCAGTCCCGCTCCGGCGCCCCGCACATCCCCTGGCTGGAGCCCGACATCTGCGACCACCTGGAGGAGCGGCACGCCGCCGGCGTCCCGGCCGTGGTCATGGCCCCCATCGGCTTCGTCTCCGACCACATGGAGGTCCTCTACGACCTCGACACCGAGGCGACGGCCAAGGCCGAGGAACTGGGCCTGCCGGTGCGCCGCTCGGCCACCGTGGGCGCCGACCCGCGGTTCGCCGCGGCCGTCCGCGAGCTGATCCTGGAGCGGGCCGCCGTGGAGCGCGGCGAGCAGGTCACCCCCTGCGCCCTCGGCGCGCTCGGGGCGAGCCACCACCTGTGCCCGGTCGGCTGCTGCCCGGCCCGCGCCCCCCGCCCCGCCGCCGCGGGCGCCGACAGCCCCTACGCGTGAGGAGACCCGTGACCGACGCCCTGCACCGGGACCTGCTCGCACTGGCCCAGGAGGCCGCCCGTCGCGCCGGCGAGCTGCTGCGCGACGGCCGCCCCGCCGACCTGGCCGTGGCGAGGACCAAGTCCAGCCCCATCGACGTCGTCACCGAGATGGACATCGCCGCGGAGAAGCTGATCACCGATCTGATCTCCGGGCAGCGCCCCGACGACGGCTTCCTCGGCGAGGAGGGCGCCTCCGTCGCGGGCACGAGCGGCGTCCGCTGGGTGATCGACCCGCTGGACGGCACCGTCAACTACCTGTACGGCCTGCCGACCTGGGCGGTGTCCATCGCGGCCGAGCAGGACGGCGAGACCGTCGTCGGGGTCGTCGCGGCCCCGATGCGCGGCGAGACGTACCACGCCGTGCGCGGCGGCGGGGCGTGGGCCACCGGCGCCTGGGAGGGCGAGCGGGCGCTCGCCTGCCGCCCCGCGCCCCCGCTGGACCAGGCCCTGGTCTCCACCGGGTTCAACTACGTCACCGAGGTCCGCACCCACCAGGCCGAGATCGCCGCCCGGCTGGTCCCGCTGCTGCGGGACATCCGGCGCAGCGGCTCGGCGGCGGTCGACCTGTGCGACGTGGCCTGCGGCCGGCTCGACGGGTACTACGAGCGGGGGCTCAACGCGTGGGACTACGCGGCGGGTGACCTCATCGCCCGGGAGGCGGGCGCGCTGACCGGCGGACGGCCCGGAGAGCGGCCGTCACGGGATCTGACCGTCGCCGGGTCGCCGGGGGTGTTCGAGCCGCTGCAGGGGCTGCTGGAGGACTTCGGCGCCTGGCACGACTGACCCCGGGCGGGTACGCACGCGAAGGGACCCCGGCGCTGGATTCGCCGGGGTCCCTCGTCGCGCTTTCGGGCCGATCAGACGCGTGACGCGCCGACCTCCACACCGTGTTCGGCGGCGAGGCGTCGCAGGTCGTCGAGCTCTGCCTGCTCCACCTCGACGAGGAAGTCGTCGCCCTCGTCACGAGCCCGCGACAGGTCGGACTCGGTCGCCCTTATGCGCTGCAGAAGTCCTGCGGTGAAAGCGTCCATGCTGCGCCCCCTCGTCCTGGGTCGTGGGTCGGTGGCACGGGGGTGTGCCGTATGGAAGGGGCGATCACGTCTCTCGCGGGTGCCCAGCGCTGCCCTGCTGGGCGGCGACGGTGCCGGACACCCACGCCCGCTCTGCGAAGCGGATGGAGCAGTACCGCATGGTGCTGCGGCACATGCAGAGCGTGATCGCGGGGTGTAAAGCCGTCCTCCCCCCGCTCCCTTCCGCGGAAACCTCAACCGGAGGAGAAATTCTCGTATTCCCGGCCCAGAACCCCCGTCCCTGCGGTCCGGACTCCGCCTTACAGCCGACTTATGGCCGAAAAGGGCAGGATGGGGGTCACACCTCACGGACACCCCTGCCCGCACGCGCTCACGGCGCGCTACGCGGGTGGACACAGGAAGGACAAGGGACGTGCGCGTACTCGTCGTCGAGGACGAGCAACTGCTCGCCGATGCGGTGGCCACCGGACTGCGCCGGGAGGCCATGGCCGTCGACGTCGTGTACGACGGTGCGGCCGCCCTGGAGCGCATCGGCGTCAACGACTACGACGTGGTCGTCCTCGACCGCGACCTCCCGCTCGTGCACGGCGACGACGTCTGCCGCCGGATCGTCGAGCTGGGCATGCCCACGCGCGTGCTGATGCTCACCGCCTCCGGCGACGTCAGCGACCGCGTCGAGGGGCTGGAGATCGGCGCCGACGACTACCTGCCCAAGCCGTTCGCGTTCAGCGAGCTGATCGCGCGCGTCCGGGCCCTCGGCCGCCGGACCAGCGTGCCCCTGCCGCCGGTCCTGGAGCGGGCCGGCATCAAGCTCGACCCCAACCGCCGCGAGGTCTTCCGTGACGGCAAGGAGGTCCAGCTCGCGCCCAAGGAGTTCGCGGTGCTGGAGGTGCTGATGCGCAGCGAGGGCGCGGTCGTCTCCGCGGAGCAGCTGCTGGAGAAGGCGTGGGACGAGAACACCGACCCCTTCACCAACGTGGTGCGCGTGACGGTGATGACCCTGCGCCGCAAGCTGGGCGAGCCGCCCGTCATCGTCACCGTCCCCGGCTCCGGCTACCGGATCTGATCGCCGTGGCCGCGACGCCCGCGCCGCCCCAGGCGCCCCCGAAGCCCACCTGGGACCCCAGGAGGCCGCAGCCGCCCTTCCCATGGCTGCGCCCGACCATCCGCATACGGCTGACGCTGCTGTACGGCGGCATGTTCCTGATCGCCGGCATCCTGCTGCTGTCGATCATCTACCTGCTCGCCGCCCAGGCGATCAGCACCGGCAACCAGCCGCTGTTCAAGATCGTCAGCGGCACCCAGATCCGGGTCTCCAGCGACAACTGTCCCGCGATCAACACCACCAGCCTGCCGCTGTCGGACTTCAACGACGCGATCGCCCACTGCGTGGACCAGCAGCGCGAGGCGGCCCTGGACAACCTGCTCAGCCGCTCCCTGCTGGCCCTGCTCGGCCTCGCCGTGATCGCCTTCGCGTTCGGGTACGCGATGGCCGGCCGGGTGCTGTCGCCGCTCGGCCGGATCACCCGCACCGCCCGCCAGGTGGCCGGCTCGGACCTGTCCCGCCGGATCGAGCTGGACGGCCCGGACGACGAGCTGAAGGAGCTGGCGGACACCTTCGACGACATGCTCGAGCGCCTGCAGCGGGCCTTCACGGCCCAGCAGCGCTTCGTCGGCAACGCCTCGCACGAGCTGCGCACCCCGCTCGCGATCAACCGCACGCTCCTCGAAGTGCACTTGTCGGATCCGAACGCGCCGGTGGAACTGCAGCAGCTCGGCAAGACCCTGCTCGCCACCAACGAGCGCAGCGAACAGCTGGTGGAGGGGCTGCTGCTGCTCGCCCGCAGTGACAACCAGATCGTCGAGCGCAAGCCGGTCGACCTGGCCGAGGTCGCCACGCAGGCCATCGACCAGGTGCACGCCGAGGCCGAGGCCAAGGGCGTCGGCATCCGCGGCGAGCGCAAGCCGGCCGTGGTGCAGGGCAACGGTGTGCTGCTGGAGCGGATCGCGCTGAACCTGGTGCAGAACGCCGTACGGTACAACGTGCACGACGGCGGCTGGGTCGAGGTCACCACCGACATCCAGCACGGGCAGGCGGTGCTGACCGTCACGAACACCGGGCCGGTGGTGCCGGCGTACGAGATCGACAACCTCTTCGAGCCGTTCCGGCGGCTGCGCACCGAGCGCACGGGCAGCGACAAGGGGGTGGGCCTCGGCCTGTCCATCGTCCGGTCCGTGGCCCGGGCGCACGGTGGCCACATCCTGGCCCAGCCCCGCGAGGGCGGCGGCCTGGTGATGCGTGTCACGCTGCCCTTGTGATCCACGACCGACACACGCGGAGGTTGTTCGCTTTACGCGGAATTTTTCGGCGGCCGGATGGGCTTCTTCCTGTGTGATCGATCACATGGGCGGATTTCCGGCCATGTACGCACGGTGATCATGACAGAAGGTGGAAAGCCGGGAAAGTCCTGGTTTTCAGGGCTCTTGATCACGGGAAGTACACGGGGAGGCGCCTTTGAGGTGCGGCATTCGAACCGTGTACGGTCCTCACCGCCATCCAAGCCGATCACTCTTGAGGGGTCGGGTTGGGTGTCGATTGAGTAACAGACCTTGATGTGAGGCAAAATCTCCGCCTCAGGTCGGGCACAAGTCCGGCCTCTCACGCGTTACGTGCGCTGGAGACACCGCAGACACCCAGAGGGGGAGAGCGATATGGCAACCGATTACGACACTCCACGCAAGACCGACGACGACGTCGACTCGGACAGTCTGGAAGAGCTGAAGGCCCGGCGGAACGACAAGTCCACCTCGTCGGTGGACGTCGACGAGTTCGAGGCCGCGGAGGGCCTTGAGCTGCCCGGCGCCGACCTCTCCAACGAGGAGCTGGCCGTCCGAGTGCTGCCGAAGCAGCAGGACGAGTTCACCTGCATGAGCTGTTTCCTGGTGCACCACCGCAGCCAGCTGGCCAGGGAGAAGAACGGTCAGCCGATCTGCCGCGACTGCGACTGAGGACGGGTCGGCCGTGTCTGGCTCGACCCCTCCCCGGAAGCGCCGCTTCCCTCTGGGGAAAGCGGACCAAGGGCCGATCGACGGCCCGCACGGCGCGCGTGACGACGAGCGGGGCTCACCCGGAGCGGGAGCCTCGCTCGGACCGGCGGCCGACCGGGAGAACCTGCCCGCGCCGGCCCGGCACCCCGCACCCGTCGCCCGGCGCCGGGCGGCGGTGATCCGTGACAAGGCCCGGGAACTGGCCCAGGAAGGCGCCCGCAGGGGCGGCAGCCGGGCTCGTGCGGGGCTGGCGTACCTCGCGGACCGGATCATCGAGATCGCCCCGCGCATCCCCGTACGCGACCTCGCGACCCTGCGCAGGCAGTTCCCCGGCCTCGGACCCGAGGAACTCGCCGACAAGCTGGTGGCGAGCGCGGCCACCGGCACCTCGACGGTCGGAGCCGGGATCGGAGCGGCGGCGATGCTGCCGGTGCCGCCCGCCATGCCGACCGAGCTGGCCGCGGAGATCACCGGGGTCGCCGCGATCGAACTGAAACTCGTCGCCGAACTGCACGAGGTCTACGGCGTACGCCCGCCGGGCAACCTCAAGGCCCGCACCGCCGCGTATCTGTCCTCCTGGTCGGGGGAGCGCGGGATCGACGTGATGAAGCCGTCGACGTACGACACGGCCATGGGCGGCCGCATGAAGCGCGAACTGCGCCGGCAGATCATGAAGCGGATGGTCCGCGACCTGCCCAACCTGATGCCGTTCATGGTGGGAGCCGCGGTCGGGGCGGTCATGAACCGCCGGGACACGAAGAGACTCGCGGCCCATGTCCGAGCCGACCTGCGCAGGATGCAGGTGCCCTGGGACGAGCTGCCCGAGCTGCCGGCCCTGGAGAAACCCGCGGAACCCCTCAGACTGCGCGAGCTGCCCGACGAGCTCTAGGCGGCGGTCCGCGCCGCCTCGATCGCCGCGGCCAGCTTCTCCGGCTCCCGCGTCGACAGGTACAGGTACGGCGTCGGGTCCTCGGGGTCCGTGACCTCGACCCTGAGCGCCGTCGGGATGTAGGCGCGCAGCAGCAGGAAGGCACGGGTGTCGGCCTTGTACGTCCGCCAGGCGCGGGCCTCCTCCGCGTCCAGCACCTCGGCCGAGCCCAGCGCCGACACCGGGATCTTCGCCTCGCCCGCCACCAGGGAGTCACCCACGACCCGGATGCGCGGGGAGCCGTAGGCACTGGCCACCACCGCCGCCGCGGCCGTACCGCCGACCAGGCCGCCGAGCAGCGGCAGGGTGCCGAAGGGCAGCAGGATCAGGGCGAACGAGACGCCCACCAGGAAGCTGATCAGCCACCACGAGCGGGGGGCGGTGAGGCGTTCTTCGTAGGGGGTGGCGGAGAGCTGCATGAGGCCAAGCTTGGCACGGGATCCGTATTCCTCCGACGCGCGGGTAAGGTCTGCGGCTGTGAGAGGTAGTTCCGCAGCTCTTCAGCCTCCCGCCGACGCGGGGAAACCGGTACGGCACCCCGACGCGCCCGCGCCCGGGGAGCTGCTCGGCGCCCACTACGAACACTGTTTCGGGTGCGGTCCCGGGCAGCCGCACGGACTGCACCTGGAGGCCCGCGCCGGCGAGGGCGTCTCGCTGACCGCCGAGTTCACCGTGCAGCCCGCCCACCAGGGCGCCCCCGGCCTCGCGCACGGCGGAGTGCTGGCCACGGCCCTGGACGAGACCCTCGGCTCGCTGAACTGGCTGCTGCGGACCATCGCCGTCACCGGACGGCTGGAGACGGACTTCGTACGGCCCGTGCCCGTCGGCACCACGCTGTATCTGGAGGCCGAGGTCACCGCCGTGGCGGGGCGGAAGATCTACTCCACCGCCGTAGGGCGCATCGGCGGCCCCGACGGGCCGGTCGCCGTCCGCGCCGACGCCCTCTTCATCGAGGTCAAGGTCGATCACTTCATCGACCACGGCCGCAGTGAGGAGATCCAGGCCGCCATGAACGACCCGGACCAGATCCGGCGCGCCCGCGCCTTCGAGGTGAACCCGTGAGCCGAGCCCCCCTGGACGTGCTGATCCGGCGCGTCGATCCGGACGTACCGCTTCCGGCGTACGAGCACCCCGGCGACGCCGGCGCCGATCTGCGCACCACCGAGGCCTGCGAGCTGAAGCCCGGCGAGCGGGCCGTCCTGCCCACGGGAGTGTCGATCGCCCTGCCCGAGGGGTACGCGGCCTTCGTGCATCCGCGTTCCGGCCTCGCCGCCCGCTGCGGTGTCGCCCTCGTGAATGCCCCGGGGACGGTTGATGCCGGGTACCGTGGGGAGATCAAGGTGATCGTGGTGAATCTCGACCCGCGCGAGAGCGTGCGGTTCGAGCGCTTCGACCGGATCGCCCAACTGGTCGTCCAGCAGGTCGAGAGGGTCCGCTTCCAGGAGGTCGCGGAGCTTCCCGGCTCCGCGCGGGCCGAGGGGGGCTTCGGGTCCACCGGTGGCCATGCCGCGGTGGGCGGCGGGAGCGGCACAAGCGGTCAGGCCGCCGAGGGCGGTCCGACGGGTGGGAATCGATACGCTTCGGTCGTATCCGACCGGGAAGGACAGTGACGTGTTCGGACGTCGCAAGAAGAAGGGTGCCGCCGAGGACGCGGCCGGCGAGGCCGAGCAGGTCGTCGACAGCGTCGACACCGAGGCGGACGAAGAGGAGGCCGAGCGCGAGCGCGTCCGGCTGGAGCCCGGGCCCCGGCCCGACGGGCCGTGGGACAGCAGCGAGGTGCGCGACCCGGCCGAGGGCCGCGTGGACCTCGGCGGTCTGTTCGTACCGGGCGTCGACGGCATGGAGCTGCGGGTCGAGGTCGCCGGTGACGCCATCGTCGCCGCGACCGTCGTCCTGCGGGACAGCGCCATCCAGCTGCAGGCGTTCGCCGCGCCCAAGCGCGAGGGCATCTGGACCGAGGTCCGCGAGGAGATCGCGTCCGGCATCACCCAGCAGGGTGGCATCGTCGACGAGGTCGAGGGCCCGCTCGGCTGGGAGCTGCGCGCCCAGGTGCCGGTGCAGCTGCCGGACGGCACCGGCGGCTTCCAGGTCGTACGGTTCGTCGGCGTGGACGGTCCGCGCTGGTTCCTGCGCGGTGTGATCTCCGGTCAGGGCGCGGTGCAGCCGCAGGCCGCCGGGCTGCTGGAGCAGATCTTCCGGGACACCGTGGTGGTCCGCGGCGAGGGCCCGATGGCTCCGCGCGACCCGATCGTCCTCAAGCTGCCCAACGATGCGCAGATGGTCCCCGAAGGGGTTCAGCAGGAGGAGGGCTCGCGCTTCTCCGGGGGGATGGGACAGCTGCAGCGGGGACCTGAGATCACCGAAGTCCGCTGACGGCTTCAGCAGCGATACACGGGCCGTGCCTCGGAGGTGCGGCCCGTTTTCTGCGCTTGTCGCGCAGTTCCCCGCGCCCCTTCCGGGGCGCCGCACCGACCGGTGATACTGAGTCTCCGTCGGCGGGGGAGGGGACATGCGTCACGTGGTCACCGAGACCATGGTGCGGGTCGAGGGCGTTCACAAGTCGTACGGGCAGGGTGCCGCCGCCGTGCATGCCCTGCGGGGGGTCTCCTTCGAGGTGCCCCGGGGGGAACTCGTCGCCCTGAAAGGGCGGTCGGGGTCCGGCAAGACCACCCTGCTGAACATCGTCGGCGGGCTGGACGTGCCCGATCGGGGGCGGGTCGAGGTCGAGGGGCGGGATCTCGCGCAGCTCGGGGAGAGCGAGCTGCTGCGGCTCCGCCGGGACCGGGTCGGGTTCGTGTTCCAGGCGTTCGGGTTGATCCCGATTCTCAGCGCCGCCGAGAACGTGGGCGTACCGCTGCGGCTGCGCCGGGCCGAGCCGCGCGAGCGCGAGGAGCGGGTCGAGCTGCTGCTGTCCCTCGTGGGGCTCGCCGGGCACGCGGCGCAGCGGCCCGGGGAGCTGTCCGGCGGCCAGCAGCAGCGGGTCGCCATCGCGCGGGCCCTCGCCAACCGGCCGGCCCTGCTCATCGCCGACGAGCCCACCGGCCAGCTCGACGCCGAGACCGGGCACGCCGTCATGGAGCTGCTGCGGGCCGTCGTCCACAGCGAGCAGGTCACCGCGCTGGTCGCCACGCACGACGCGACCCTGCTGGACCTGGCCGACCGGGTGCTGGAGCTGCGCGACGGGGAGATCACCGAACACTGAGCCGCTGTTCACCAGGCCGGTCATCAGGGTTGCGTCAAAGTTGCCCGCCGCTCGCCGCCCTGTCCCGTTTGCCGTGATTGTTGGCCGTAGGGTCGACGCTGCGTAGGCAACAGGCACGGGAAGACAATGAGGCCATGGCACGCGGCAAGCTTCGGATCTACCTCGGTGCGGCACCGGGCGTGGGCAAGACCTACGCCATGCTCGCCGAGGCGCACCGCCGGATCGAGCGGGGCACCGACTGCGTCGTCGCCTTCGTGGAGCACCACGGCCGGCCGCGCACCGAGGTGCTGCTGCACGGCCTGGAACAGGTGCCGCGCAGACGGCTGGAGTACCGGGGTGCCGTCTTCGGCGAGATGGACGTCGACGCCGTACTGCGCCGGGCGCCCGCGGTCGCCCTCGTGGACGAACTCGCCCACACCAACATCCCCGGCTCCCGCAACGCCAAGCGCTGGCAGGACGTCGAGGAGCTGCTCGCCGCCGGCATCGACGTCGTCTCCACCGTCAACATCCAGCACCTGGAGTCACTCGGCGACGTGGTCGAGTCGATCACCGGGGTGCGGCAGCGGGAGACCGTCCCGGACGAGATCGTCCGGCGGGCCGACCAGATCGAGCTGGTCGACATGTCCCCGCAGGCCCTGCGCCGCCGCATGGCGCACGGCAACATCTACCAGCCGGACAAGGTCGACGCGGCCCTGTCGAACTACTTCCGCCCCGGCAACCTCACGGCCCTGCGCGAGCTGGCCCTGCTGTGGGTGGCCGACCGGGTCGACGAGTACCTGAACGAGTACCGCAGTGAGCACCGGGTCTCGAGGATATGGGGCTCGCGGGAGCGGATCGTGGTGGGCCTGACCGGCGGCCCCGAGGGGCGCACCCTGGTCCGGCGCGCCGCGCGGCTCGCCGAGAAGGGCGCCGGCGGCGAGGTCCTCGCCGTGTACATCGCCCGCAGCGACGGGCTGACCTCGGCCTCACCGAAGGAGCTGGCCGTCCAGCGCACCCTCGTGGAGGACCTCGGCGGCACCTTCCACCACGTCGTCGGCGACGACATCCCCGCCGCCCTGCTCGACTTCGCGCGCGGGGTGAACGCCACCCAGATCGTGCTCGGCTCCTCGCGCCGTAAGGCCTGGCAGTACGTCTTCGGGCCCGGCGTCGGCGCCACGGTGGCCCGGGACTCCGGCCCCGACCTGGACGTGCACATCGTCACCCACGAGGAGGTCGCCAAGGGCCGCGGACTGCCCGTGGCCCGCGGCGGCCGGCTCGGGCGGGTCCGGATCGTCTGGGGCTGGGCGGTGGGCCTCGCCGGCCCGGCGGTCCTCGCGGTGCTGCTGAACACCGTCGACCTCGGCCTCGCCAACGACATGCTGCTGTTCCTGGCCGTCACCGTCGCCGCGGCCCTCCTCGGCGGCCTGCTGCCCGCGCTGGCGTCGGCGGCCTTCGGCTCGCTGCTGCTGAACTACTTCTACACCCCGCCGCTGCACCGGCTGACCGTCGCCGACCCCAAGAACATCGTCGCCATCGCGATCTTCTTCGGGGTCGGCATGTCGGTCGCCTCGGTGGTCGACCTCGCCGCCCGGCGCACCCACCAGGCCGCCCGGCTGCGCGCCGAGTCCGAGATCCTCTCCTTCCTCGCCGGGAACGTGCTGCGCGGCGAGACCAGCCTGGAGGAGCTGCTGGAACGGGTCCGCGAGACCTTCGCCATGGAGTCGGCCGCCCTGCTGGAACGCGAGAGCGACGTCGCGCCCTGGACCTGCGCGGGCCGCGCCGGCTTCGGGCCGCCGCTGGAGCGCCCCGAGGACGCCGACGTCGACATGCCGGTCGGCGACCACATGGCGCTCGCGCTCACCGGCCGGGTGCTGCCCGCCGCGGACCGCCGGGTGCTGGCCGCCTTCGCCGCCCAGGCCGCCGTCGTCCTGGACCGTCGGCGCCTCCAGGAGGAGGCCGACCGGGCCCGCACGCTCGCCGAGGGCAACCGCATCCGCACCGCCCTGCTGGCCGCCGTCAGCCACGACCTGCGCACCCCGCTGGCCGCCATCAAGGCCGCCGTGTCGTCCCTGCGCTCCGACGACGTCGCCTGGTCCGAGGAGGACCAGGCCGAGCTGCTGGAGGGCATCGAGGAGGGCGCCGACCGGCTCGACCACCTCGTGGGCAACCTCCTGGACATGTCCCGCCTCCAGACCGGCACGGTCACGCCGCTCATCCGCGAGATCGACGTCGACGAGGTCGTACCGATGGCCCTCGGCGGCGTACCCGAGGACAGCGTCGAGCTGGACGTGCCCGAGACGCTGCCGATGGTCGCCGTCGACCCCGGGCTGCTGGAACGGTCGGTGGCCAACCTGGTGGAGAACGCCGTCAAGTACAGCCCGCGCGGGCGGCGCGTCCTGGTCTCCGCGAGCGCCATCGCCGACCGGGTGGAGGTGCGTGTGGTGGACCGGGGCCCGGGCGTGCCGGACGAGGCGAAGGACCGTATCTTCGAGCCCTTCCAGCGGTACGGTGACGCTCCGCGCGGCGCCGGCGTCGGGCTCGGACTCGCCGTCGCCCGGGGCTTCGCCGAGGCCATGGGCGGCACCCTCGACGCCGAGGACACGCCGGGCGGCGGGCTCACCATGGTGCTCAGCCTCCGCGCGGCAGGACCGCGCCCCGAGCTGCTCCCCGTGGGGGAGTCCCGTACCGAACCGGAAAGGCAGACTTCATGACCCGGGTGCTCGTGGTCGACGACGAGCCGCAGATCGTGCGCGCCCTCGTGATCAACCTCAAGGCGCGCAAGTACGAGGTCGACGCCGCCCCCGACGGCCGGACCGCACTCGACATAGCCGCCTCCCGCCACCCCGACGTGGTCGTCCTCGACCTGGGCCTGCCCGACATGGACGGCGTCGAGGTGATCCGGGGCCTGCGCGGCTGGACCCGGGTGCCGATCCTGGTGCTGTCCGCCCGCCACTCCTCCGACGAGAAGGTCGAGGCGCTGGACGCGGGCGCCGACGACTACGTGACCAAGCCGTTCGGCATGGACGAGCTGCTGGCCCGGCTGCGGGCCGCCGTCCGCCGGGCCGAGCCGGTCGGGCCGGGCGAGGACGACCTGACGACCGTCGAGACCGAGGGCTTCGCCGTCGACCTCGCCGCCAAGAAGGTCAACCGCGGCGGCAAGGACGTCCGGCTCACCCCGACCGAGTGGCACCTGCTGGAGGTGCTGGTCCGCAACACCGGCCGGCTGGTCAGCCAGAAGCAGCTGCTCCAGGAGGTGTGGGGGCCGTCGTACGGCACCGAGACCAACTACCTGCGGGTGTACATGGCCCAGCTGCGGCGGAAGCTGGAGTCGGACCCGTCGCACCCGAAGCACTTCATCACGGAGCCGGGGATGGGCTACCGGTTCGAGAAGTGAGCGGGCTTACAGCCCTGTCGGTGCTCCCCGGTACGCTTCAGATATGACTGCTGTTCCTCGTTCCGAAAAGCCGGCCGGCCGGTTCCGGCGCATGCTCGACCGGCTCTCCTCGTCGCAGGAGGACCTGGAGTCCGAGGAGCTGCGCGAAGACGCGGAGACGGCCGGCTGTACGAAGATCGGCGACTGTCATGACCGGCAGATCGTCACCGTAACTGGTACCTTGCGCACGGTCACCCTGCGCCCGCGCGCCGGAGTCCCGGCCCTGGAGGCCGAGCTGTTCGACGGCTCCGCCGCGCTGGACGTGGTGTGGCTCGGCAGGCGCTCCATCGTGGGCATAGAACCGGGGCGCAAGCTGATCGCATCGGGCCGGATCTCGATGAGCCGGGGCCGCCGGGTGCTGTTCAACCCGAAGTACGAACTGCGACCCCTCGGACGGGAGTAGCCGGTGACGTCCCTCGACAAGCCGACCCAAGGCACCGACCAGACCGATCCTCGCGACGCCCGTGCGGTGACGGAGGCGGCGCTGTTCGAGGCGTTCGGCGGGGTCCGCGGCATGGTCGAGACGGTCCTGCCGGGCCTGCTCTTCGTCGCGATCTTCACGGTCAACAAGAACCTGCACATGGCGGCGATCGCCGCGCTGGCCCTGTCGCTGGTCCTGGTCGTCGTCCGGCTGGCGATGAAGGACACCGTCAAGCACGCCTTCAGCGGTGTCTTCGGCGTGGTGTTCGGCGTGGTGTTCGCGATGTTCACCGGCAACGCCAAGGACTTCTACCTCCCCGGCATGCTCTACACGCTGGGCATGGCGCTGGCCTACATCATCACCACCCTGGCCGGCGTGCCCCTGATGGGCCTCATCCTGGGCCCCGTCTTCAAGGAGAACCTCTCCTGGCGCACCCGCAACCCGGGCCGCAAGAAGGCGTACGCCAAGGCCAGCTGGGCCTGGGGCCTGATCCTGCTCGCCAAGTGCGCGATCCTCTTCCCGCTGTACTGGTGGGCCGACACCACGCAGCTCGGCTGGGTCCTGGTCATCCTGAAGATCCCGCCGTTCCTGCTGGCGGTCTGGCTGACCTGGGTCTTCCTCGCGAAGGCGCCCGCGCCGATCGACGTGTTCGCGGAGATGGAGGCCGCCGAGAAGGCCGAGAAGGCCGAGGAGGAGCGCGAGGCGGCGCCGGCCGCGGAGAGCGGCGAGACGGCCGGAGGGCGGCACCGCCGGGAGGCGTGAGCAGCTGTCGTACGACGAGGAAGGGCGCCCTTGCTGCCAAGGGCGCCCTTCTCGTGTGCGGTCAGTCCTCGCGCCGCACCGACAGCAGATCCTCCAGCTGCTCCTCCCGGGCCTGCGCGGCCACGAACAGCAGCTCGTCGCCCGGCTCCAGGGAGTCCTCCTTGGAGGGGGTCAGCACGCGGGTGCCGCGGATGATCGTGACCAGGGAGGTGTCCTCCGGCCACTCCACATCGCCGACCTGGGTGCCGGCCAGGGCCGACTCCTCCGGCAGGGTCAGCTCGACCAGGTTGGCGTCGCCGTGGCTGAAGCGGAGCAGGCGGACCAGGTCGCCGACGCTCACCGCCTCCTCGACCAGGGCGGACATCAGGCGCGGGGTGGAGACGGCGACGTCGACGCCCCAGGCCTCGTTGAACAGCCACTCGTTCTTGGGGTTGTTCACGCGGGCGACGACGCGCGGGACGCCGTACTCCGTCTTGGCGAGCAGCGAGACGACCAGGTTCACCTTGTCGTCGCCGGTCGCGGCGATCACGACGTTGCAGCGCTGCAGCGCGGCCTCGTCCAGGGAGGTGATCTCACAGGCGTCGGCCAGCAGCCACTCCGCCTGCGGGACGCGCTCGACCGAGATGGCGGTCGGCGCCTTGTCGATCAGCAGGACCTCGTGGCCGTTCTCCAGCAGCTCGCCCGCGATCGAGCGGCCGACCGCGCCGGCCCCGGCAATGGCGACCCTCATCAGTGACCGCCCTCCTCTTCCGGGCCACCGGCGAACGCCGCCTCGACCTTCTCCACGTCGTCCGTCCGCATCATCACGTGCACGAGGTCGCCCTCCTGCAGCACCGTCTGCGAGGTGGGCAGGATCGCCTCGCCCAGACGGGTCAGGAACGCCACCCGGACGCCCGTCTCCTCCTGCAGCTTGCTGATCTTGTGACCGACCCACTTGGCGGAGGCGTGCACCTCGGCGAGCTGCACCCCGCCGGTGGGATCGCGCCACAGCGGTTCGGCCCCGGAGGGCAGCAGCCGGCGCAGCATCTGGTCGGCGGTCCAGCGGACCGTGGCCACCGTCGGGATGCCCAGACGCTGGTAGACCTCGGCGCGGCGGGGGTCGTAGATGCGGGCGGCCACGTTCTCCACGCCGAACATCTCGCGCGCCACACGCGCGGAGATGATGTTGGAGTTGTCACCGCTGGAGACCGCGGCGAAGGCGCCGGCCTCCTCGATGCCCGCCTCGCGCAGGGTGTCCTGGTCGAAGCCGACGCCCGTGACCCGGCGGCCCCCGAATCCCGGGCCCAGCCGGCGGAAGGCGGTGGGGTCCTGGTCGATCACGGCGACCGTGTGTCCCTGTTGCTCCAGGGTCTGGGCAAGAGCGGAACCCACTCTTCCGCAGCCCATGATGACGATGTGCACGACCGTCCTTCCGGTGTCCAAAAGTTACTGCTCAGCATCAGGGTCTCAGACCGGCGCCCAAAGCTACACACGGGCGCCGCGTGCCGGGCACCTCCGGGTGGTGGCCGGACGGACCCGTCGGCGAGTGATGCTGCGCACGCTGCACAGGGTCAGGATTCCGAGGCAGGTCAGGGCGAGGATCGCCCCGATCAGCTCCGCGGTCGCGGGCATGGAACCTCCGAAGTGCGATGACAAGCGGGGTTTGCCATCTAGGCACGGAGGGCACATTGACGACGGATTCCGCAGTTCCACGCACCCTGGATTTCACTCGTGAGGCAGATCCCGCACGCCGGGTGGGCGGGTGCCAGTTCGAAGGCTTACGATCCTCTCTCGTGTCCAAACTGACCGACGTGCCCAAACGGATCCTGATCGGGCGCGCACTGCGCAGTGACCGGCTGGGCGAAACGCTCCTGCCGAAGCGCATCGCACTCCCCGTCTTCGCCTCCGACCCGCTGTCCTCCGTCGCCTACGCGCCGGGGGAGGTCCTGCTGGTCCTCTCCATCGCGGGCGTGTCGGCGTACCACTTCAGCCCCTGGATCGCGGTCGCGGTCGTCGTGCTGATGTTCACCGTGGTGGCCTCCTACCGCCAGAACGTGCACGCCTACCCGAGCGGCGGCGGCGACTACGAGGTGGCGACCACCAACCTGGGGCCGAGGGCCGGCCTCACCGTGGCCAGCGCCCTGCTCGTGGACTACGTCCTCACCGTCGCCGTCTCCATCTCCTCCGGCATCGAGAACCTCGGCTCCGCGGTCCCCTTCGTGGTCGAGCACAAGGTGTTCTGCGCCGTCGCCGTGATCGTGCTGCTGACGCTGATGAACCTGCGCGGCGTGAAGGAGTCGGGCAAGCTCTTCGCCATCCCGACGTACGTGTTCGTCGGCGGCGTCTTCATCATGATCGTGTGGGGCGCCTTCCGCGGCCTGGTCCTCGGCGACTCCATGCGCGCACCGACGGCCGGCTACCACATCAAGGCCGAGCACCAGGGCCTCGCCGGCTTCGCGCTGGTCTTCCTGCTGCTGCGCGCCTTCTCCTCCGGCTGTGCGGCCCTCACCGGCGTCGAGGCGATCTCCAACGGCGTCCCGGCCTTCCGCAAGCCCAAGTCGAAGAACGCGGCGACCACGCTCGCGATGATGGGCCTGCTGGCCGTCACCATGTTCTGCGGCATCATCGCGCTCGCGATGGTGACCAAGGTCCGCATGGCCGAGCACCCGGCCACCGACCTCCTCCACAACGGCGTCCCGCTCGGCTCCGGCTACGTCCAGAACCCGGTCATCTCCCAGGTCGCCGAGGCGGTGTTCGGCAAGGGCAGCTTCCTGTTCATCCTGCTCGCCGCCGCCACCGCGCTGGTGCTGTTCCTGGCCGCCAACACGGCGTACAACGGCTTCCCGCTGCTCGGCTCGATCCTCGCCCAGGACCGCTACCTGCCGCGCCAGCTGCACACCCGCGGCGACCGGCTCGCCTTCTCCAACGGCATCGTGCTCCTCGCGGGCGCGGCGACGCTGCTGGTGTTCCTCTACGGCGCGGACTCCACCCGCCTGATCCAGCTGTACATCGTCGGTGTGTTCGTGTCCTTCACGCTCAGCCAGACCGGCATGGTCCGGCACTGGAACCGCCACCTCGCCGTGGAGAAGGACCAGGCCAAGCGCCGCCACATGGTCCGCTCCCGCGCGATCAACGCGTTCGGCGCCTTCTTCACCGGCCTGGTGCTCGTCGTCGTCCTGGTCACCAAGTTCACGCACGGCGCCTGGGTGGCCCTGCTCGGCATGTGCATCTTCTACGCGACCATGACCGCGATCCGGAAGCACTACGACCGGGTCGCCGAGGAGATCGCCGCGCCCGAGGGCCCGAGCGACGACATGGTCCGCCCGTCCCGTGTGCACTCGGTCGTCCTGATCTCCAAGATCCACCGCCCGACGCTCCGCGCCCTGGCCTACGCCAAACTGATGCGCTCCGACACCCTGGAGGCGCTGACCGTCAACGTCGACCCGGTCGAGACCAAGGCGCTGCGCGAGGAGTGGGAGCGGCGCGGCATCGACGTACCGCTCAAGGTCCTCGACTCCCCCTACCGGGAGGTCACGCGCCCGGTGATCGAGTACGTCAAGAGCCTGCGCAAGGAGTCCCCGCGCGACGCGGTCTCCGTGATCATCCCCGAGTACGTGGTCGGCCACTGGTACGAGCACCTGCTGCACAACCAGAGCGCGCTGCGGCTGAAGGGCCGCCTGCTGTTCACGCCGGGGGTCATGGTGACCTCGGTGCCCTACCAGCTGCAGTCCTCCGAGGTCGCCCGGGCCCGCGCCCGCAAGCGGCAGGAATGGAACGCACCGGGCGCGGTCCGGCGCGGACCCGCGGTGGAGCGGCCGAAGGAGCCGTCGGCCAAGGAGTGAGCGGGGGCCTTCCGGCCAGGGACCGCCGGTACCGCCGGGTACGGGCGGGGCCGGCGGGAACCGAGGGCGTGCGGGGAGGCCGGGCGGGAAGGCCGTAGACTGGTGGGCTGTTGTCGGGCCCCCTCGTGGGGCCGCCCCCGCTGTCGATCTGGAGTCTCCCCACCATGCCCGCAGAACCGAAGAAGTCGCTGGTGGGGGAGGAGTACGAGGTCGAGATCGGCCCCGTCGCCCACGGCGGACACTGCATCGCCCGTACCTCCGAGGGACAGGTGCTGTTCGTCCGGCACGCGCTGCCCGGCGAGCGGGTGGTGGCGAAGGTGACCGAGGGCGAGGAGGGCGCCCGCTTCCTCCGCGCGGACGCGGTACGGATCCTCGACGCGTCCAAGGACCGCATCGAGGCCCCCTGCCCCTTCGCCGGCCCCGGCCGCTGCGGCGGCTGCGACTGGCAGCACGCCAAGCCGGGCGCCCAGCGCCGGCTGAAGGCCGACGTCATCGCCGAACAGCTGCGGCGGCTCGCCGGCCTCACCCCCGAGGAGGCGGGCTGGGACGGCACCGTGGTCCCGGCCGAGGGCGACAAGCTGCCGGCGGGACAGGTCCCGCAGTGGCGCACCCGGGTGCAGTACGCGATCGACCCCTCGACGGGCAAGGCCGGCCTGCGCCGGCACCGCTCGCACGAGGTCGAGCCCATCGACCACTGCATGATCGCGGCCGAGGGCGTGAGCGAGCTGGGCATCGAGAAGCGGGACTGGACCGGCATGGAGTCGGTCGAGGCGATCGCGGCGACCGGTTCCCAGGACCGCCAGGTGATCCTCACCCCGCGCCCCGGCGCCCGCCTGCCCCTGGTCGAGCTGGACAAGCCGGTCTCGGTCCTCCGGGTCGACGAGAAGACCGGCGGCGTGCACCGGGTCCACGGCCGCCCCTTCGTCCGCGAACGCGCGGACGGCCGTACGCACCGGGTCGGCGGCGGCGGCTTCTGGCAGGTCCACCCGATGGCGGCCGACACCCTCGTCACGGCCGTCATGCAGGGCCTCCTGCCCCGCAAGGGCGAGACGGCCCTCGACCTCTACTGCGGCGTCGGCCTCTTCGCCGGCGCGCTCGCCGACCGCCTCGGCGAGAAGGGCGCGGTCCTCGGCATCGAGTCCGGCAAGCGCGCGGTGGAGGACGCCCGGCACAACCTGGCCGACTTCCCGCGGGTCCGCATCGAGCAGGGCAAGGTCGAGTCCGTCCTGCCGCGTACCGGCATCACCGAGGTCGACCTCATCGTCCTCGACCCGCCCCGCGCCGGCGCCGGCCGCGCCACGGTCACCCACCTCACCTCCCTCGGCGCCCGCCGCATCGCCTACGTCGCCTGCGACCCCGCGGCGCTCGCCCGGGACCTGGGGTACTTCCGGGAGGGCGGGTACCGGGTGCGGACGCTTCGGGCGTTCGATCTGTTTCCGATGACGCATCATGTGGAGTGCGTGGCGATTCTGGAGCCTGCCGCTAAGGGCGCCTGATGCTGGTGCGCCGTCAGGCCATCCGGTCCGGTGCCGGTGTGTCCGTCGACTGCCGGTCGACCTCGCTGTAGGCGGCGAGGAGGACGGCCGGGTCCGGGCTTTCCAGGACGGTCGGTTTGGCCAGGCCGTCCAGGACGATGAAGCGCAGGCGGTCGCCGCGGGACTTCTTGTCGACCTTCATCGTCTCCAGCAGCTTGGGCCACTGGTCGTAGCGGTAGTGCAGCGGCAGGCCGACCGCTTCCAGGATGGTGCGGTGCCGGTCGGCGGTGGCGTCGTCCAGCCTGCCCGCCAGACGGCCGAGTTCGGCGGCGAAGTGCATGCCGACCGAGACCGCCGCGCCGTGGCGCCACTTGTAGCGCTCGTTCTTCTCGATGGCGTGGCCGAGCGTGTGACCGTAGTTGAGGATCTCCCGCAGGCCCGACTCCTTCAGGTCCGAGGAGACCACCTCCGCCTTGACCCGGATCGACCGCTCGATCAGCTCGGCCGTGTGCCGCCCCGCCGGGGTGCGGGCCGCCTGCGGGTCGGACTCGATCAGGTCCAGGATCGCCGGGTCGGCGATGAAACCCGCCTTGATGACCTCGGCCAGACCGGAGACGTAGTCGTTGACCGGGAGCGAGTCCAGCGCGGCCAGGTCGCACAGCACACCGGCCGGCGGATGGAAGGAACCGACCAGGTTCTTGCCCTCGGCGGTGTTGATGCCGGTCTTGCCGCCGACGGCCGCGTCCACCATCGCCAGCACCGTGGTCGGCACCGCGATCCAGCGCACCCCGCGCAGCCAGGTCGCGGCCACGAACCCGGCCAGATCGGTGGTCGCGCCGCCGCCGACCCCGACGACGACGTCGGTACGGGTGAACCCGCACTGGCCCAGCGCCTTCCAGCAGTAGGCGGCGACCTCGGCGGTCTTGGCCTCCTCGGCGTTGGGCACCTGGATGGCGACGGCCTCGTAGCCCTGCCCGGCCAGATCCGCGCGCAGCGCCTCACCGGTCTCGGCCAGCGCCTCGGGATGGATCACCGCGACCCGCTTGGCCCGGTCCCCGATCAACCCGCCCAGCTCGCCCAGCAACTGCCGGCCCACCAGCACCTCGTACGCCTCGGTGCCCGCCGTGCCGGCGACCGGGATCCGGGTGATTTCCTCGCTCATGCTTCCTTCAACTCCAGAGCGTCCAGCGCGGCTTGGGTGACCTCTTCCGGGGTGCGGCCGTCCGTGGCCACCACCGCCGTGGCGACCTCCTCATACAGGTGACGGCGCGCCTCCATCAGTTGCCGCCACTGCCTGCGCGGGTTGACCGCCAGCAGCGGCCGGGCCGCGTTCAGACCGGTGCGCTTGACCGCCTCCTCGACCTCCATCGACAGGTAGACCACCCGCTGCCCGGCCAGCAGCGCACGCGTGTTGGCGTCCATCACCGCCCCGCCGCCCAGCGCCAGAACACCATCATGCTCGGCCAGCGCCTTGTGCACGGCCTGCTTCTCGATCGCGCGGAAGGCCGC
>NZ_JBVHVI010000016.1:96350-174732 GCF_055564915.1 Streptomyces sp. NPDC028928 | reverse complement strand
CCCCCCCCCCCCCCCCCCCCCCCCCCCCCCCCCCCCCCCCCCCCCCCCCCCCCCCCCCCCCCCCCCCCCCCCCCCCCCCCCCCCCCCCCCCCCGCGCCCGGCCTACGCGGACTGGCCCGCCGGTACGCTCTCCGGCTCGTCCGCCGACTGCCCGGCCGCCCTGCGGGAGAGCAGGGCGACGACGGCGAGGGCGGCGAGGGAGACCGCGGTGAGCAGCCACATGGCGGCCTGCATGCCGTGGCTGAAGACCGCGCCGAAGACCCGGTCGACCTCGGCGGGGGAGAGCGAGGTCCTGTCGGCCAGCACCTCGGTGGCGTGCTCGGGATTGGTGACCACGGAGTCGGTCCAGGAGCCGGTCGCCTGGCCCCGGCTGGTCAGCTCGGTGGTCAGCCGGTCGGAGGCGAAGGAGCGGAAGAGGACCACGGAGGCGGCCAGGCCGATCGCGCCGCCGAGGTTGTGGAAGGTCCAGGAGGAGCCCACCGCCAGACCCGCCTGCCGCTCCGGCACGGCCGACAGCGCGGAGACCGTCGCCGGGCTGAGGACACAGGCCCAGCCGATACCCATCGCGACGAGCGCGACCGCCAGCTGGACCAGGGAGGTGCCGGCGCTCAGCCGGGTCTGCAGGAGCGCGGAGACGGCGAAGGCGACGAAGCCGGCCCCGAGCAGCGGGCGCGGCCCGAACCGGTCGATCAGCCGGCCGATGAACGGCGACAGCACCGCCATCACCGCCGTGCACGGCAGCAGCAGGGCGCCGGTGGCGTACCCGTCCATGCCGCGCACCGTGCTCAGGTAGAGCGGGACCAGGAAGAGCACGGTGGTGTAGAAGCAGGCCAGCGCGAAGTCGGAGGAGAGCGCCGCGACGAAGGCCGGCTTGCGGAACAGGCCGAGGTGGAGCAGCGGGGCGCTGCTGCGACGCTCGACCACGGCGAAGGCGATCAGGGCGACGACGGCGAAGCCGGCGAGACCCAGGGTCGCCGCGCTGGTCCAGCCCCAGGTGCCGCCGAGGGTGAAGGCGAGGACGGCGGCGGGGATGCCGAGACCGGACAGGGCGAGCCCGGGCCAGTCCAGCCGGCCGGTGGCCGTCTCGTCGCGTGACTCGCGGACGCTGAAGGAGCACACCGCGAGGGCGATCACGACCAGCGGCACGTTGATCCAGAAGACCCAGCGCCAGCCCGCCGCCGACACCAGGACCCCGCCGAGCAGCGGGCCGATGGCCAGACCGAAGCCGTTGACGCCGTACAGGGCGCCCATGGCCCGGCCGCGCTGCTCGGGCGGGAAGGCGTTCTGCACGATGGCGCCGGTGGAGGTGTACAGGACGGCGCACGCGGCGCCCTGCAGGAACCGGAAGGCGATCAGCCAGCCGGTGCCGGCCGCGGCCCCGGCCCCCAGGGAGGCCAGGCCGAAGACGACGGTGCCGGCGTAGAGGACGCGTCGGCGGCCGTGCGCGTCGGCCAGCCGCCCCATGGCCACCATGAACATCGACAGGGCGACGATGAACATGTTGACGATGAGCTGCAGCTCCGCCACCGAGGCCCCCAGATCGGCCTGGATACGCGGTGCCGCGGTGTTGACGATGGTCAGGTCGATGCAGCCGAGGAAGCTGATCAGGCCCACACCGACGAAGGCCCACCATTTGCGGTCAGTTGCTGCTGGAATCACGGAGTGCGTCCTCTGCGCCGGATTGTGTACGGTCAGGCGGCCGTCGGGGAGGCAGCCGCCCGCTTCTTGAACTTGAGGGAGAGCCAGCCGCCCTTGCCCGGGTATTCCCCGGCGACGAAGAGCCGATGAGTTTCGGCCATGGCGGCCGTCATGGGCTGTGGGTACACGACATGGTCGTATCCCTGGTGCGCCCACATCGGCTGGATGATCGGGCATTCCTCGATGAGGTAGGACAGGCAGTTCTTGAATGCCTGCTCGGTGTCGGTGTCCGGGTCGCGGGCCACCATCCGGTCGATGAACTTCTGAATCGTGGCGTTCACCGCGTGGTGGTATTCGCGGTTGTCCCGGTAGGCCTCCTCGACCCGTTGCAGAAAGCGCGGGTAATCCGGGTCCTGTAATGCCTCGTCCCAGCGGAGCACGTCATTCGGCACGGTCAGCCCGCCGAGGATCTTGCCGTTGCGCTCCAGCCATTCGTCGCCTTCGCGCAGGGCCCGGCGACGGGCTTCCACGGGGTCCGTTCCGAGGTAGTTGGTGCGCTGCAGGGTGTCCGCCACCGCGATGGTCACCTGGCCGAAGCCGGTGCGGTTGAGCAGTTCCACGGTGGCCCGGAGTTTGTCGCCCTCGTGGTAGCGCTGGCCCACGCTGATCAGCAGGATGGTCCGGCGGCCGGACAGGTCGGTCTCCCTGCCGGCCTGCCCGAAGCTCGCCTTGGTGCGTCCGTCGACGATGTGCTCGGTCATCGTGGCATCAGCTCCACAGCACGAGCGGCCGGTCGTCGCCGTGGTAGCCGATGAAATGCCCCAGGGTGACGCGCGGCTGGTCACCGGAGGGACGCACCGCGTGGATCTGCCTCGGGTTGAGCAGCAGCAGGTCACCGGGGGCCGGCTTGAACACCGTGCGGGGCGGGCCGATCTTGTCGCGGTCGATGCCCCAGGTGCGCTCGCCGCGCAGCCGGTCGTACTCGTCCTCGGTCGGCTCGATTCCCCACAGCTCCAGCTCGCCGCCGGTCTGCGGGATGTTGATGTAGATGTTGACCGACAGCTGGGCCTTGAGGGAGTGGCTGGACTCCGCGGGCAGGTTGCGTTCGAGGGCGTCGGTGTGCGGGTTGAGATCGACGTCCTTGTCCTGGTAGCGGCAGATGCCGACGAACGCCTTGCGGCCGTCGAGCTGCAGCAGGTCGGCGCCGGGGCCCCAGGCCTCCTCCAGCAGCAGCCGCAGGACGTCGCTGGGGCAGGCGTACGGCGCGAACAGATCGCGCATGCGCTGGATGTTGTCGCGGGCTTCCGCGTAGTACCGGTCGCGGGATTCCTCGTCGCTGATCTCGGAGAAGGCGAAACCTATTCGCTTGAACTCGTTCGCCTGGCTCAGTCCGCCCCGCTCGGGATGGTCCAGCAGTTTTTCCCGCGCCTTTTCCAGGGCGACCTGGGGAATGAACTGCGGAATGTGCACCGCGAGGCAGGTCCCGTCGATGACGGATTGGATGTCGGTGTGTGACAGAGCGCGGGCGGTCGTTTCCCTGATTTCGGGCATGGCTGACCCCTCAGCGTGCGTGAAGGTGATGTGCCGCACCACAGCGGCCTGACGGGTGCCTATTGCACTCAGTGGGCAACGGACTGGTCAAGCGTTGGATAGATGGCAGGGGAAACTATCGGCGGGTGGCTTGGATTCGCTCCCAGCGCCGGCCTGCTCGATGCCTCTGGCATATGCCAAAGGCGTTAATTTAGTTTTGAATTAGTTTACAAACAAGAAACATAGTAGGCTCTACTTTGTAAACACGGAGGACGCGGGGGCGTGTGACGCCGGCTCGGGCCGCGGATGCCCGTACGTCTCGGACCTCGCCGAGCAGGCCGGACCGCAAGGATTCGGCACCGGGAAGTAAGGACCGACCACCTCTTCCGTCCCTTATGGGTGGTATGCGGGACGGTCGGATCGGTCGGCGGAGGCCGGATCGTGGCCGAAGTCGTATCCCCTGAACGGGCCTTAACCGGCCGCTTGACCCGTCCCCGCCGCGTTCGGCCAGCTCTGGGCGTTGGGCCAGCCCGTCGCGGGTGCCGGGGTCAGGCCGGTGGCCGGGGCCGGGGCCGTCATCCCGCGGACCTGGGCCGCGGTGAGCCCGCCGCGGGCCGGGACACCGGGCGGGGTGGGCGCGAGGGCCGCGGCGGGGGCGGCCGGGACGGGCGCGGGAGTCATCGCTGCGGGAGTCATCGCTGCGGGGGCTGTCGGTGCGGGCGCAGGGGCCGCCGGAGTCGGCGCGGGCACAGGTGCCGGGGCGGGCACGGGAGCCGGGGCCGGCGAGGGCGCCGGGGCGGCTGAGGCTGCGGGTGCCGGTGCGGCTGCGGCTGCGGGGGCGAAGGCCGGCTGCGGGGCCGGGGCCGGGGTCGGCATCGGCTGGGCTGCCGCCGGCATCGGCATCCCGCCGCCGGCCGGCGTGACGGCGGCGGGGAGCGGCATGCCGGTGCCGGCGGCGGGAGCGGGGCCGGCCGCGGTGAGCCGCATCCCGGCCCCGTTGGTCTCACTGACCAGCCGGTCGACCGCCGCCGTACCCGAGCTGTAGCTGGTCCCGGTGCCCAGCTCGGGTACGGCGGCTCCCCTCCTGGACCCGTAGAGCACCTGTTCCAGGCCGGACACCAGGCGACGCACGTCCACCTGGGGGCGCACCACGAGCCGCAGGAAGCGGCTGGAGGATCCGATCTTGTTGCCGCACTCGCGGACCAGGATCCGGTGCTCGGTGAGCATCCGGTCCCGCACCACCGTGCCCTCGGCGCCGACGGGCAGCCGCACGAAGAGGAAGTTGCCCTGGGAGGGGTAGACGGTGAGGCCGGGGAGCGCGGAGAGGTGGCTGGCCATCTCCAGGCGGTCGCGGCGGACCTGCTGGAGGCTCTGGGCGTACTCGGGCCCGTGCTCCTTCAGCATGAACACCACGTGCTCGGCGAAGGAGTTGAGGTTCCACTTCGGCAGCATCGAGCGGACCTTGCCGGCGATCGCCGGGTTGGCGACGAGGTAGCCGAAGCGGATGCCGTGCAGGCCGAAGTTCTTGCCGAGGCTGCGCAGGACGATCACGTTGGGGCGGAGCATGGCCTCCTGGACGACGCTCGGCTCGGTCTCCGCGTCGGCGAACTCGAGGAAGGACTCGTCCACGATCACCAGATCGAGGTCCGCCATGGCGTCCATGAACTGCACGATCTGCCGGCGGCGCAGATAACCGCCGTCCGGGTTGTTCGGGTTGCAGATCACGGCCACCCGGGTGCCCCGGGCGCGGATGAACTCGGCGTACTGCGCGAGGTCCAGGGCGAAGCCGTTCGCCTCCTGGAGCGGGAACATGTCGACCCGCTTGCCGGTCTCCATCGGCTGGTCGGTCCAGCGGCCGAAGGTGGGCACGGGGACGGCCAGGGACTCACGGACGAGGAGGTGGTCGATCCAGGTGATCAGTTCCGTGGAGCCGTTGCCCATCGCCACGCACTGCGGCGGGAGCTGGAGCAGTCCGCACAGCTCGCCCGTGATGGTGTCGGCGCTGCTCGGGTAGTACGTGACGATCTCGCGCAACCGGGTCGCCATCTCCTCGAACATGGCGGGCGTCGGGAAGTACGGATTGCACGGGATGCAGAAGTCCACCGGGCCGGTTCCGTCGCCGCCCTCCCGCGTCAGCGCCGCCATGGAGGGGCTGTGCGCGGCGGTGCCGCGGAACAACGAGGTGACGTTGCCGGCCAAGGGAACCTCCGTTCAGGGTGGCCCGTGCGGGGGAGCACGGGCCACCCTTCAGTACGGAGGCTCAGGCGCCGTCGTTCAACTCAGGCGCCGAAGCGGTGGATTGTCGTCGTCCGGTAGGTCTGCCCCGGCCGCAGCACCGTCGACGGGAAGTTCGCGTGGTTCGGCGAGTCCGGGAAGTGCTGCGTCTCCAGGCACAGGGCGTCGCCCTGCCGGTAGGTGCGGCCGCCGGTGCCGGTGAGCGTCCCGTCGAGGAAGTTGCCGGAGTAGAACTGCAGCCCCGGCTCGTTGGTGGCGATCTTCAGGGTGCGGCCGGAGCGCGGGTCGCGCAGGGTGGCGATGTGCTCGGGCCTGGCCGTGGTCCCCTTGTCCAGGACCCAGTTGTGGTCGTACCCCTTGGCCTGCACCTGCTGCTCGTGGCCCGCCCGGATGTCCCGTCCGATCGGCTTGGCGTGCCGGAAGTCGAACGGGGTGCCCGCGACCCTGGCCAGCTCACCGGTGGGGATCAGACCCGCGTCGGTGGGGGTGTACCGGGAAGCGGCGATCGTCAGCTCGTGGTCCTCGATCGTGCCGCTGCCCTCGCCGGCCAGGTTCCAGTACACGTGACTGGTGAGGTTGACGACGGTGGCCTTGTCGGTGGTGGCCTCGTAGTCGATGCGCCAGTCGCCGTGCCGGGTGAGGGTGTACGTCACCTTCGTCCGGAGCGTGCCCGGGTAGCCCATCTCGCCGTCGGCGCTGGTGTAGTGCAGGCGCAGGCCGACGTCTGTGCCCTTGGTGAACGGCTCCACGTCCCACACGTGCTTGTCGAAGCCCTTGGCCCCGCCGTGCAGGCTGTTGACACCGTCGTTCACGGAGAGCTGGTACGCCTTCCCGTCCAGCGTGAACCGGCCCTCGCCGATGCGGTTGCCGTACCGGCCGATCAGGGCGCCGAAGTACGGGCTCTTCGCGACGTAGTCGGCGAGGTTGTCGAAACCGGCGACCACGTTGGCGTACCGGCCGTGCCGGTCGGGGAGTTCCAGGGTCTGGACGATGCCGCCGTAGGACAGCACCTTCAGCCGGGTGCCGCCGTTCTCCAGCGACCAGCGGTACACCTTGGTGCCGTCGGCGAGCGTACCGAAGAGTTCCTTCACCGGCCTGACTCCTCCCGGACCGGTTGCGGCCTGGGCGCTGCCCGTGCCGAGGGTGGTGGCGGCGAGACCCGCCGCGGCTGCTCCCGCGATGACCGTGCGTCTGTTCAGTTCCATGGGTGCGGCTCCGTTTTCTGGGCGCTTACGAACCGGACTTGCGCTTGTTCCACACGTCGAACCCGACCGCCACCAGCAGGGCGAGGCCCTTGATGACCTGCTGCCAGTCGGTGCCGACGCTGAGGAGGTTCATGCCGTTGTTCAGCACGCCGAGGACGAGGCCGCCGATGATGGCGCCGAGGACGGTGCCGACACCGCCGCTCATCGACGCGCCACCGATGAACGAGGAGGCGATCGCCTCCAGTTCGAAGTTGACGCCCGCCTTCGGCGAGGCCGCGTTCAGCCGGGCGGCGACCACCATGCCCGCCAGGGCCGCGAGCACGCCCATGTTCAGGAAGACGTAGAAGGTGACCTTCTTGTCCTTCACACCGGACAGCTTGGCCGCCGGCAGGTTGCCGCCGATCGCGTAGATGTGCCGGCCGAAGACCGCGTTGCGCATGACGTAGCCGTAGCCGACGACCAGCGCGCCGAGGATGATCAGCACGATCGGGGCGCCCTTGTAGCTGGCGAGCAGCAGGGTGAGGGCGAGGATCGCGGCGACCAGGGCGGTCAGCTTGAGCAGGAACAGCCGGGTCGGCAGGACGTCCAGGGAGAACTCCTGCTGGCGGCGGCGGTCCCGGAACTCCTGCCAGAGCACGGCGGCGATCAGGACGAGTCCGAGCAGCAGGGTGAGGTTGTGGTAGTTGGTGTTCGGGCCGACCTCGGGCAGGAAGCCGTTGCCGAGCTTCTGCAGGCCGTCGGGGAACGGGCCGAGGGTCTGGCCCTTGAGGAGGATCTCGGTGAGGCCGCGGAAGAGCAGCATCCCGGCGAGGGTGACGATGAAGGACGGTATGCCGAGATAGGCGATCAGATAGCCCTGGATCGAGCCGGCGACCGCGCCGACCACCAGGCACAGCACCAGCGCGACCGGCCAGGACACCCCGTGCTGCACGGTCAGTACGGCCGCGAAGGCGCCGACGAACGCCGTGAGCGAGCCGACCGACAGGTCGATGTGCCCGGCGATGATCACCAGCATCATGCCGATCGCGAGGACCAGGATGTAGCTGTTCTGCAGCACCAGGTTGGAGACGTTGCGCGGCAGCAGCAGGTCCCCGTCGGTCCAGATCGCGAAGAGGACCACGATCAGGCCGAGCGCGATCAGCATGCCGTACTGGCGCATGTTGCGGCGCAGTCCGGCCAGCATCAGGCCGAGCAGTCCCCCGTCGGCAGCCGGTCCGCTCCTGCCCGGCGGCGCGGGGGCCGGGCTCTTGGCGGTCACATCCGTGCTCATCGCGTTACCTCTTTGTCCTTCGTCATATGGCGCATCAGCACTTCCTGCGTGGCCTCGGCCCGCGGCACCTCACCGGTCAGCCGCCCGGCGGCCATCGTGTAGATGCGGTCGCACATGCCGAGCAGCTCGGGCAGCTCGGAGGAGATGAAGACGACCGCCTTGCCCTGGGCGGCGAGCTGGTCGATGACCGTGTAGATCTCGTACTTGGCGCCCACGTCGATGCCGCGGGTCGGTTCGTCGAGGATCAGCACGTCCGGACCGGCGAAGATCCACTTGCTGAGGACGACCTTCTGCTGGTTGCCGCCGGAGAGCTTGCCCACCGGCTCGAAGACCGTGGGCGCCTTGATGTTCATGGACTTCCGGAAGCCCTCGGCGACCTGCCGTTCCTCGTGCTCGTCCACCACACCCCGCTTGGCGACCTTGTCCAGCGCGGTCAGCGAGATGTTCCGGTTGATGGTGTCGATGAGGTTCAGGCCGTAGTGCTTGCGGTCCTCGGTGACGTACGCGATGCCGTGCCCGATCGCCTCCGCCACGGTCTTCGTACGGATCTCCGTGCCGTCCTTCAGGACGGTGCCGGCCGCGTACCGGCCGTACGTCCGCCCGAAGACGCTCATCGCGAGTTCGGTGCGGCCCGCGCCCATCAGGCCCGCGATGCCGACGATCTCCCCGCGGCGCACGGTCAGCGACACGTCGTCCACGACCTTGCGCTGCTGGTCGATCGGGTGGAACACGGTCCAGCCGCGGATCTCCAGCGCCGGTGCCGCGCCCTCCTCCGGCTGGTGCGGGCTGCGCTCGGGGAAGCGGTGGTCGAGGTCGCGGCCGACCATGCCGGCGATGATCCGCTCCTCGGTCGTCTCCGGCGCCTTCACATCGAGGGTCTCGATGGACCGGCCGTCCCGGATGATCGTCACCGAGTCGGCGACCTTGCGGATCTCGTTGAGCTTGTGGGAGATGATGATCGAGGTGATGCCCTGGTTCTTCAGCTCCAGGATCAGATCGAGGAGCTTGTCGCTGTCCTCGTCGTTCAGAGCCGCCGTCGGCTCGTCCAGGATCAGCAGCTTCACCTGCTTGGACAGTGCCTTGGCGATCTCCACCAGCTGCTGCTTGCCCACGCCGATGTCGGCGACCCGGGTCTCCGGGTGCTCGTCCAGACCGACCCGGCGCAGCAGCGCGGTGGCGTGGCGCAGGGTCTCGCGCCAGTTGATGAGTCCGCGCGTGGCGTGCTCGTTGCCGAGGAAGAGGTTCTCCGCGATGGACAGGTGCGGTACGAGTGCCAGTTCCTGGTGGATGATGACGATGCCGTGCTGCTCGCTCGCCCGGATGTCCTTGAACTGGCAGGTCTCTCCCTCGAAGAGGATGTCCCCCTCGTAACTGCCGTGGGGGTGGACGCCGGAGAGCACCTTCATCAGGGTGGACTTGCCGGCGCCGTTCTCCCCGCAGATGGCGTGGACCTCGCCCTGCCGGACGGTCAGGGTGACGTCCGACAGCGCTTTGACACCGGGAAAGGTCTTGACGATCGAGCGCATTTCCAGGACGGGTCCCGCCATGGTCGTGCCTTCCAATCCGTAGGAAATGGGCGGGTTACTTGAGGTCGCCCTCGGTGTAGTAACCGCCGTCGACCAGGACCTTCTGGTAGTTGGACTTGTCGACGCTCACCGGCTGGAGCAGGTAGGCGGGCACGACCTTGGTCCCGTTGTCGTAGGTCTTGGTGTCGTTGACCTCGGGCTTCTTGCCCTTCAGGGAGTCGTCCATCATCGAGGCGGCGACCTCGGCGAGCTTGCGGAGGTCCTTGTAGACGGTCTGCGTCTGCTGACCGGAGATGATCGACTTCACGGAGGCCAGCTCGGCGTCCTGGCCGGTGATGACCGGCAGCGGCTTGCTGCCCGAGCCGTAGCCGTCCGACTTCAGCGCGGACAGGATGCCGATGGAGATGCCGTCGTACGGCGAGAGGACCGCGTCGACCCGGCCGCTCTTGTAGGACGAGGTGAGGATGTCCTCCATGCGCTTCTGCGCGGTGGTGCCGTCCCAGCGCAGGGTGACGACCTGGTTGAGCTGGGTCTGCCCCGACTTGACGACCAGCTGCTTCTTGTCGATGTACGGCTGGAGCACCTTCATGGCGCCGCCGAAGAAGTACTTGGTGTTGTTGTCGTCGTTGGAGCCGGCGAACAGCTCGATGTTGAACGGGCCCTTCTTGCCCTTGCTCAGCCCGAGCTTGTCCACGATGTACTGGCCCTGGAGGGTGCCGACCTTCTCGTTGTCGAACGAGGCGTAGTAGTCGACGTTCTCGGTGCCGAGGATCAGCCGGTCGTAGGAGATGACCGGGATGTGCGCGTCCGCGGCCTCCTGGAGGACGTTCTTCAGGGACTTGTTGTCGATCGCCGCGACGATCAGGCCCTTCACGCCCTGCGTGATGAGGTTCTCGATCTGCGAGACCTGGGTCTCCGGGTTGTCCTCGCCGTAGACCAGCTTGGTCTTGTAGCCCTTGGCCTCCAGGTCCTTGACGACGTTCTTGCCGTCGTTGATCCAGCGCTCGGAGGACTTGGTCGGCATGGCGATGCCGATGGTGGCGCCCTTGACGTCGCCCGTCTTCTCCTTGCTGCCGCCCTCCCCGCTCTGACCGCAGGCGGTGAGGGTGAGGGCGAGCGAGGCGGCTCCGGCTATCGCGGCGAGTGCGGCTCTGCGGTTGCGCATGGGGATCAGTCCTTGTTCTTCTCGTCGTTGAGAGGGGTCACACGGGGAAGCGGTTGAGGGTGCCGGGGAGACGGGAGCCGAGCGGCGCCATGTCGCCGTCCGCGCCGTGCCGGGCGAGCAGGTCCAGGGCGAGCCGGCCGCGCCGCACCCGCTCCCGGGCGGTGTCCAGGGTCACGTCCCTGAGGTGGGTGCCCCACGGGTAGATGCCGGGGGCCTTGGACAGGCCGAACTTCAGGTAGAGCGGTGCGCCGCGCCGGATCAGCTCGGCGACCTCGTACATCCGGACGTAGCCGCCGAGGTCGTCGGGGGCCTCGATGTACATGTCCATGGGGGCGCCGGAGACCCGGCGGATCTCGGTGAGGTGGTCCAGCGTCAGATCGCTGGGCACGTTGACGGAGTCGGCGCCGAGCCGCTCGTAGACGGCGTACGAGGCAGGGTTGACCGGGCCGATGAGCGCGGAGACCTTCAGCGTGGTGTCGGCCGGGATGATCCCGGTCTCGCGGGCCCGGTGCAGCGTCCACAGCACGCCCTCGTCGGCGACCAGCAGGCACTTGACGCCCAGTTCGGTGGCCCGGACGGCGTCCTCGACACAGCCGGCGACGGCGTCGTGGCCCCGGGCGCGCAGTCCGGCCCCCCGCGAGTCGGACCGCACCGAGCCGCCGATGTCCCAGGTGCCGCGCGGGCCGGTGAACAGGCAGAGTTCGATGTCCCGTTCGTTGGTGGCGTCGACCATCTCGGTGATCTCGGCGTCGGTGAGCATCCACACACCGCTGCCCTGGCTGATCCGGTGGATCGGCACATCGAGGCGGGAGGCCTCCTTGAGGACGACCGCCAGCGCTTCGGGACCCTCGCACGAGGGGATCTCGGTGCGCCAGCGGCCGCCGCCCGGGAAGGTGTGGGCGGAGGCGTCGGCGGGGTCGAGTGCGGGCGCGCCGAGGCCGAGTGCGGCGAGCACCTGCTCGCCGGGCCTGCGGGCTGCCGGGGCGGAAGCGTCGGTCACAAGCTGTCCTTAGGGTCCTGGGTGTTCGGTATTTCGGACAAGGTTCGCGGCTCTGGGTAGGGAAAAGCGCTGGGTGTACGCCGGTCAGGGCGCCGTCAGGTCGCGCCCTGACCGGCGTACGGTTCAGGGGCGGAGCAGCACCTTGCCCACCTTGGGATCGCCGGCCCCCACCAGCTCGATGGCCTGCGGGAACTCGGTCAGCGGCACCTCGTGCGTGACCAGCGGCAGCGGGTCCAGCAGCCCGGCGCCGAACACCCGCACGGCGTGCGCCCAGGCGTCCGGCGGAGCCCCGAAGACGGTGTGCACCTCCAGCTGCCGTACGACGAGATCGGTCGGGTCGAGCCCGTCCGCGCCCGGCGCCGGGATCCCGGTGAGGACCAGGCGCCCGCCGCGCCGGAGCAGCGCGGCGGCGGTGCGGGCGGCGGAGGCCGAGCCGGCGGTCTCGATCACCACGTCGAAGTCGTCGGGCAGCTTCTGGTCCTTCAGCCGGAAGTCGCTCGCCCCGAACTGCCGGGACAGCGCCTCGCGGTCGCCCCTCGTGCCCACGACGAGCAGCTCCACCGGCGAGACCGCCTTCAGGAACTGCACGGCGAACATGCCCAGGGTGCCCGTGCCGACCACCGCGACCCGCTCGCCCGGCCGGGCGTCCGCCTTCAGCGCGGCGGCGGCGATACAGGCCGCCGGCTCCAGCAGCGCGGCGGCGGTGAGGTCGGCGTCGTCCGGCAGGACGTGCAGCAGCCGGGCGGGCAGGGTGAGCGTGGCCGCCATGGCGCCGGGCTGCGTGAACCCGGTCTCCTCGTACCCGGCCGTGCACAGCGTGGTCTCGCCCGCGTGGCAGCGGTCGCAGACCTGGCAGTTGCGGAAGCCCTCGCCGACGACCTTGCGGCCGACGAGCGAGCCGGGCACCCCGGCCCCCACCGCTGTGACCGTCCCCGACCACTCGTGTCCGGGTGTGAGCGGATACCGCACATACCCTTCCGGGCGGTTGCCCTGGTACACCTCGCGGTCACTGCCGCAGATGCCGGCCGCGTGCACCGCGACCAGCGCCTCGCCGGGACCGGGCTGCCGAGGCGTGTGGGGCTCGACCCGGTGCACGCCCGGCGCCTCGATCAGGACCTGGGAGCTCACTTCGTGGCCTTCGGCTTGCGCTGCTCCCAGCCCTCGGCCCACAGGTCGAACCGGGCCTGCTGCTGCGGGAACTCGGCCGCCGCGTCCACGTCCAGTTCGACACCGAGACCGGGCGCGTCGGAGAGGTGGAAGCAGCCGTCCTCCGGGTTCACCTGCGGCGCCCCCTTGACCACCTTCTTGATCTCCGCGTCCGCGAAGTCGTTGAAGTGCTCGAGGATCTTGAAGTTCGGCGAGGTGAACCCGACCTGGAGGGAGGCGGCCGTGAGCACGGACCCGCCCACGTTGTGCGGGGCGACCAGCATGTAGTGCGTCTCGGCGGTGGCGGCCAGCTTCCGGGTCTCCCAGATGCCGCCGATGTGACCGACGTCGGGCTGGATGATGTCCACGGCCTGGCTGTCGAACAGCTCGCGGAACTCGATCCGGTCGTGGATGCGCTCACCGGTGGCGACCGGGATGTCCACCTTGGCGGCGACCTTCTCCAGCGCCTTCAGGTTCTCCGGCGGCACCGGCTCCTCCAGCCACGCGGGCTTGAAGGGGGCCATCTCCTTGGCCAGCCGGACGGCGGTGGCGGGGGAGAAGCGGCCGTGCATCTCCAGCATCAGCTCGGCCTCGGGGCCGATGGCGTCCCGTACGGCCTCGATCAGCGAGACGGCGTACAGGGTCTCCTTGTGGTCCAGCTCGAAGTGCCCGGTGCCGAACGGGTCGATCTTCAGCGCCTTGTAACCGCGCTCCATCACCCCCTGCGCGGCCTTGTGGTACGCCTCGGGCGTTCGCTCGGTCGTGTACCACCCGTTGGCGTACGCCTTGACCTTGTCGGTCACCTTCCCGCCGAGCAGCTGCCACACCGGCACGCCCAGGGCCTTGCCCTTGATGTCCCAGCACGCCATCTCGACGACCGCGATGCCGGACATGACGATCTCGCCCGCGCGGCCGTAGTCGCCGTACTTCATACGGCGGACCAGGTCCTCGACGGCGAACGGGTCCGATCCGAGAATGTGGTTGGCCTCGGCCTCCCGGAGATAGCCGATCAGCGCGTCGGTGTGCCCGAGCATCCGGGTCTCGCCGACTCCCGTGACCCCCTCGTCGGTGTGCACCTGGACGTAGGTCAGGTTGCGCCACGGCGTGCCGACCACGTGCGTGCTGATTCCGGTGATGCGCACGGCAGTTGCCCCTCAGCTGTTCGAGATTTCGTCACACGTTCGAAATGCTGGCGTGACAGTAAGGATGGTCCGGCGGGGGTGTCAATGGGTCGAACAGGTAACGGTTTCGGCAAGGCTTTCGAGAAGTCTTTCGACCTCGCACGAAACTTTCACAACGGCGCCTGGAACCGAGTCACGCGCGGACTCTAGTCTTCCCGCGTCATGGACTACTGCCACCCGTGCCAACGGCACCTCAACGGCGCCCTGGCCTGCCCCGGGTGCGGAACCCCCGCCGACCGCCTCGCCGTCACCACGGCCGCGTCGGCCGCGCACGCACACGGGTACGCGCAGACGCCTGCGGGGTACGGGGAGCGGGCGTACGAGCCGTCGTATCAGCAGTCCTACGAGCCGTCGTACGCGCCGTCGTACGAGCAGCCGTACGAGGGGCCCTACGGCGGGCCTCACGAGGACCCGGACCAGTTGGAGGACACCGCCGAGAACGACCACGAGGACGGCCCCGAGGACGGCCCCGAGGAGGGTCCTGAGGGCGACGGTGAGACCGCCGAGGACACCGCTCCCGGCGGCCGGCGCGCCGCCCGTGCCGGGGCGAGCCGGCGGGACCGCAAGGCCGCCGTGCACCGGCGCCGCCGTCGCCGTACCATCCTGGTCGCGGCCGGTTTCGTGCTCGCCGCCGGCGGACTCAGCCTCGCCGAACTCGGTACCGACGCGCCCTTCTCGCCGTTCTCCAGCGACACCCCGGCCCCGGCCGGGGACGCCACCGCCGACGGCGGCGCCGCCTCCAGCGCGCCGGGCAGCACCGTCGACCCGATCGACGCCGCCTCCGGTGCCGGCCCGGGCTCGGGCGACTCCGCCTCCCCCGACGCCTCGGCCTCCGCGTCCGCCTCGAAATCGTCCAAGGACAAGGACAAGGACAAGGACAAGGACTCCGCTTCCCCCTCCGCCGAGAAGACCGACAAGGCCCAGCAGTCGTCCCCGACGGGTTCCGGTACGACCCCGGAGAGCCCCGCCGCCCCGGCCCCCACCCAGCCCGCCACCCCCACCCCGGCCCCGACGACCGCCGCCCCGACCCCCGCACCGACGCCCACCAAGACCTGCGACCGCTTCCTGTGGTGGTGCACCTGAGTGCACCTGAGCGCACGTGACGGCGTCTGCGTGCCCCTGACCGCATCCGGGTGCACCTGAAGCACACCCGGCGCATCCCGTGCCGCCCCGTCCCCTCGGCCATCCGGGGCATCCCTGACACTCACCGGCCCTCGCGGGGGTTGAGTCGAACAGGCACGTCTCGCCGTACCGGTGTCGGGAACGCCCGAGGCCGGGACGGGCGTTGTGCCGCGAGGGAGCAGCGAGCAGCGGATGGTCAAGGAGAGCGGATGACGCGGGAGATCACCGTCCAGGGCACGGTCGCCGAGGGCTTCGAGCCGGTGCGTGAGGAGTTCGCCGCCTTCGTCGCCGGTGAACGGGGGGACTACGAGGGCCAGTTGTGCGCGTACGTCCACGGACGCAGAGTCGTGGACCTGTGGGCGGGCGCCGGCGCGACGGGCGACTCCCTGTACGCCGTGTACTCGGCCACGAAGGGCGCGGCGCACCTGGTCACGGCGCTGCTCGTGCAGGACGGCACGCTGGAGCTGGACCGGAAAGTCACCTACTACTGGCCGGAGTTCGCGGCCGAGGGCAAAGGCGCGCTGACCCTGCGGGACCTGCTCGCGCACCGCGCGGGGCTGGTCGGCACCGACACCGGCTTCACCCTGGCCGAACTGGCCGACGACCGGATGATCGCCGAGCGCCTCGCGGACCAGCGGCCCTTCTGGCGGCCGGGCACGGCCTTCGGCTGTCACGCGCTGGTGATCGGCGCGCTGACCGGCGAGGTCGTCCGGCGGGCGACGGGCCGCACGCTCCAGGAGGTGTACGAGGAGCGGATCCGCGCCCCGCACGGCCTCGACCTCCACCTGGGCCTGCCGGCCGCGCACGAGCCCCGCTTCCGCCCGGTCCAGCCGATGCTGCCGACCCCCGCGCAGCAGGCGCAGCTCGACGCCGTACCGACCGGTCCGCACACCCTCGCGTCGATCGCCTTCAACCGGCACGGCGCGGACCCCACCGACCTGGAGAGCCTGCCGAACGAGCGGCTGGTCCGCGCCGGGGGCCCGGCGTCGGCGGGCGGCGTGGGCTCGGCGCGCGGCCTGGCGGCCATGTACGCGGCGATGATCAGCGAGGTGGACGGCAGGACGCCCCTGCTGAAGGAGGACACGCTGGCGGAGTTCGCCCAGATCCACTCCGTGGGCTACGACCTCGTGGCCCGCGCCCACAAATCCTTCGGCCTCGGCTTCCAGGCGACCGCCGACACCTGGCACCCCTTCCTGGGCGCCCAGACCATCGGCCACAGCGGCGCGAACGGCGTCCAGTCCTTCGCGGACCCGCACAGCGGACTCGCCTACGGCTACACCAGGCGCAGGTTCGCGTTCCCGGGCGGGGCGGCACCGGAGAACAACCGACTGGCGGCAGCCGTCCAGCGAGCGGCGCTGACAGCCCCGTGAGGGGCGCGGGGAAAAAGAACAGCCGCACCCCACGTCCAAGGATGCGGCTGCCGTTGTAAGGAACGACGAAGGTCAGACCAGCGTCACGGTGATGTTGCCCCGAGTCGCCTTCGAGTAGGGGCACACCTGGTGCGCCTTCTCGACCAGGGCGCGCGCGGTCGCCGCGTCCACGTTCGGAATGCTCGCCGAGATCTCCACGATGATCCCGAACCCGTCGTCGTTCTTGCCGATCCCGACCTTCGCGGTGACGGTCGACCCGGAGACGTCGGCCCCCTCGGCACGGGCGACGACGCCCAGCGCCCCCTGGAAGCAGGCGGAGTATCCCGCGGCGAACAGCTGCTCCGGGTTGGTCCCGGCTCCGCTGCCGCCCATCTCCTTCGGCGGGTTGACGACGACGTCGAGTCGGCCGTCGTCCGTGGCGACCCGCCCGTCGCGGCCGTTCTCGGCGGTGGCGACGGCGGTGTACAGGACGTCGGACTGCGTGATGGGCATGCGGTTGTCTTCCTCCTCGGTCCGCCGCGACTCGCGCCCACGATCGCGACAGATTTCGGAAAGAAGTTACCGCATGCCGAAAATCTCGTGAAGGCTAGAGCTTGACGACCATCTTGCCGACGTTGTCACCGCGCAGTACCCCGAGGAACGCCTCCAGGTTGTTCTCGATGCCCTCGACCACGGTCTCCCGGTACTTCAGCGCGCCCGAGGCGACCCACGGCCCGACCTCCTGGACGAACTGCGGCTGCAGGTCGTAGTGGTCGCCGACGAGGAAGCCCTCGATCCGGCCGCGGGTCTGGATGAGGCGGGCCAGGTTCTTCGGGCCGGGCGCGGGCTGGGTGTTGTTGTAGACCGAGATCATGCCGCAGACCGCGATCCGGCCGCCCTCGTTCAGGGAGCCGATGGCGGCCTCCAGGTGGTCCCCGCCGACGTTGTCGAAGTAGACGTCGATGCCGTCGGGCGCGGCCTCGCGCAGCTGCTCGGCGACCGGGCCGTTCTTGTAGTTGAACGCGGCGTCGAAGCCGTACTCGTCCACCAGCAGCTTGACCTTCTCGTCGGAGCCGGCCGAGCCGATCACCCGGGAGGCGCCCTTGAGCTTGGCGATCTGGCCCACCTGGCTGCCCACGGCCCCGGCCGCACCGGACACGAAGACGACGTCGCCCTCCTTGAAGGAGGCGGTGCGCAGCAGGCCGGCGTAGGCGGTCAGGCCGGTCATGCCGAGGACGCCCAGGTACGTCGACAGGGGCGCGGCCTCGGGGTCGACCTTGACGGCGTGCCGGGCGTCGACGGCCGCGTACTCGCGCCAGCCGAGGAAGTGCAGGACGTGGTCGCCGACGGCGATGCCCTCGGCGTTCGACTCGATCACCTCGCCGACCGCGCCGCCCTGCATGACCTTGCCCAGCTCGAAGGGGGCGATGTACGACTTCGCGTCACTCATCCGACCGCGCATGTACGGGTCGACGGAGAGGTACTTGTTCCGCACCAGCACCTGGCCCTCGCCCGGGGTCGGGACCGGCGCCTCGACCAGGGCGAAGTCCTCGGGCTTGGGCCAGCCGACGGGACGGCTGAGCAGGTGCCACTCGCGGTTGATCATGATGGGCCCTTTCCAGTTACTTCAGTACCTGAAACAACCATGCGCCTGAATATTTCATGATGTCAAGTAACCGGGTATCCTGGAGGGCATGTCCACCCCATCGAAAAACCGTCGGCCCGACGCCCTCACCCTGGAAGTCGTGGAGCTGATCGGTGACGTCGTGGCCCGCTTCTACGCGGACTACGAGAAGGCGGCGGGCGAGCACTCGCTGACCGGCCCGCAGGCCCGGCTGCTCAGCCTGCTCTCGCTGGAGCCGCTGCCCATGCGCAAGCTGGCCCAGAAGCTGAAGTGCGAGCCGTCGAACGTGACCGGGATCGTGGACCGCCTGGAGTCGCGCGGGCTGGTGGAGCGACGCCCCGACCCGGCCGACCGCCGGGTGAAGGTGGCCGCCGCCACCGAGGAGGGCCGCCGGATGGCCCGGGACCTGCGCGAGAACCTCGACTTCGCGCGCGAACCGCTCGCCGCCCTGAGCGACGACGAACGCGGCTCCCTGCGCGACCTGCTCCGCCGCATGCTGGACGTCTGACAACCCTTGTCCGGCATCCCCCACTGTCACACCCAGCCAGTAAAGTCCTCGCCATGCGCGATCTCGGGGTGGGTTTCGGTTATCTGCTGAAGGGCCAGCGGTGGGTGGCCCGGCACGGGCGGAGTTTCGGCTTCGGGCTGCTGCCCGGCCTGATCACGCTCGTGCTGTACGCCGCCGCGCTGGTCGCGCTCGCCATGTGGGGCGAGGACGCGGTCGGCTGGGCGACGCCGTTCGCGGACGACTGGTCCAGCCCCTGGCAGGGCCTGTTCCGCGGCTTCCTGACCGCCGTCCTCTTCGCGCTCGGCCTGCTGCTGGCCGTGCTGACGTTCACCGCCGTCACCCTGCTGGTCGGCCAGCCCTTCTACGAGAGCCTCTCCGAGAAGGCCGACGCCGACGTCTCGCCCGACGGCACCGCTCCCCGGTCGGACCTCCCGCTCTGGCGCGAGCTGTGGGTCTCGGCCCGGGACAGCCTGCGCGTCCTGGTCCGGGCCGGTCTGTGGGGCGTCCTGCTCTTCGCGCTCGGCTTCCTGCCGTTCGTCGGCCAGACCGTCGTACCCGTGATCGGCTTCTTCGTCACCGGTTTCTTCCTCACCGAGGAACTCGCCGCCGTGGCCCTGCAGCGCCGGGGCGTCGACCTGCGTGCCCGCCTCACCCTGCTGCGCTCCCGCAAGGCCCTGGCCTGGGGCTTCGGTACACCCCTGGGCCTGGCGTTCCTGGTTCCGTTCGTCGCGGTGTTCCTGATGCCGGGCGCGGTCGCGGGCGCCACGCTCCTCGCCCGGGACCTGCTGGGCGAGGAGAACGCCGGGGACGGCACCGACGAGTCCGAAGACGCAGAGGAGAACGCCACCCCGTGACCGAGATACTCGCCGTAGCCGTCATCACCGTCCTGGCCGTCATCGCCCCCGGCGCCGACTTCGCGATGATCGTCCGCAACAGCTATCTGTACGGCCGCCGCACCGGCCTGTTCGCCGCCGCGGGCGTCGCCGCCGGCGTGCTGGTCCACGTCACCTACACCATGCTCGGCGTGGGCCTGCTGATCGCCTCCTCCACCTTCCTGTTCACGGTCGTCAAGCTGATCGGCGCCGCCTACCTCGTCCACATCGGCGTACGCACCTTCCGCACCCGCGGCGAGGTCGAGGTGGACCTGGAGCACAAGGCCACGCTGACGCCGCTCGCCGCGCTGCGCACCGGCTTCCTCACCAACGTGCTCAACCCCAAGACGACCCTGTTCGTCGTCTCCACCTTCGCCCAAGTCGTCAGCCCCGGCACACCGGTCTGGCGGCAGGTGGGCTACGGCCTGTTCATGTCGCTGGCCCACCTGGGGTGGTTCGGCGTCGTCGCGCTGTTCTTCTCGCAGGAGCGCATGCGCACGCTGATGCTCCGCGCCCAGAAGGTCCTCAACAAGGTCATCGGCTCCGTCCTGGCCGGACTCGGCATCAGCCTGGCCTTCGCTCCGTCGCACTGACGGCCACGGTGACGATCGCCCGTACCTGGGCGATGATGTCCAGCCGGTTGCGGACGAACTCGGGGTCGGTCACCTCGGTGGTGTTCCCGGCCCCGAACTGCAGCACCGGGGTGTGCACATGCCCGCCCGGCAGCCTGTCGCGCAGGCCGAGCCGGTCCCGCAGCAGAGTGGCCCGGTAGGCGATCTCGTTGGACAGGTAGTCGCCGCCGCCCCCGGCCCGGGCGGTGGAGCCCGGGGTCGGCCCGTCCGGCCGTACGACGGGCTCGCTCCCACCCGCCGGGATCTCGGTGACCTGCGTGTTGTCGTACACCGGGAAACGCCCCGTGGGCGCGGCCGTGACGGCGGCGTACGGCAGGGTCGTGGTCGTCCACTGCGGCTGCGTGGCCGGGTCCATGACCGGTACGGTCTCCGTCCGGCTGACGTTGTCGTTGTCCGGGAAGCCGCCGCGCCAGGCGCCGTTGGTGCGCTCGATGTCGAACCGGCCGACCCGGCCCTGGCTCACGGTCGTGAACAGGTCCGTCCTCGGCAGGTAGGGCCGCAGGGTCCGCTCCACCGTGCCCTCGGCGAAGTCCTGCCAGCGCACCGGGAACACGGCGGTCTCGATGCGTGCCGGTCCCGCCGCCGTCTCGACCACGGTGCCGTCCAGCGCCAGCGCCGTCGCCCCGGACGGGTTGGAGATACGGATGTCCCGGTCGAGCGTGAAGGGGTCGAAGCCGGTGAGGACGACCCGGCGCGAGTGGCCCCCGGCCGGGTAGCGGATGTCGGTCTGTCCCCGTGAGGTCCGCTCCAACCGGTCGAGCAGCGCGTCCCGTTGCCGCTCGGTGAGTGCGAAGTCCGGGTTCCAGACCCGTACTTGCCGGGTCATCGCCAGCCGCGCCCAGTACAGCGGCCGGTCGTCGTCCCGGCTGAGGTCCCCACCGGCGGGCCCGCGTCCCTGCGCCCGGTCCACAGCTCGCCGCCACAGCGCGGATCCCTCGCGTCCCACGATGCGGCGGGCCTGCGCGTAGGACTGCGCGTGCCCCAGTGCGCGGCCGAACTCCCGTGCCACGCCGTCGAACCCGGAGCGCCGCAGGATCTCCTGCGGTACCGCCTGGTCGAGCCGCCGCTCCTCGACCGTGGGGGATGGGGTGGTGGCGGCCGTGGCCGGGGGAGCGGACAGGCCGGCGAGCAGGGCGAGTCCGAGGACGCCGAGACGAAGTCGTATGGGGCTCAAGGGAGTTGGGCTCCTTCCGGGAAGCGCCGTGACCCGGCCCACCGTACTCGGCCGCGGGCCGGTGGGGGCCGGTCGCGCGGTTCCCCGTGCCCCTGCGGGGCGCTCCCTCAGTCCACCCGTTCGCCCAGCAGCCGCAGGAAGTCCCGGAACGCGCCCGGCATGTCAACCGACTCGGGGTCGAGCAGCCACTGGTACTGGAGGCCGTCCATCACGGCGATGAGGAGGGGGGCGGTGCGTTCGGGGGTGAGGCCGTTGGGGAGCCGGTCGCCGTACTCGGTGCGCAGGACCGTTGCCATGGACTCCCGCACCCGGGCATACCGCTCCGTGAAGTAGCCCCGCGCCGGATGCCCCTCCGTCACGCTCTCGCCGAGGAGCGCGGAGAAGGTCTGGATGATGGCCGGCCGCATCGCGTTGTACTCCACCAGCGAGGCCAGCAGGTCCACCCGCCACTGCGAGTCCGGCACCGCGTCCCACCGGTCCCGCTCCTGGAGCACGGCCACCAGCAGGGCCTCCTTGGTGGGGAAGTGGTGCAGCAGCCCCTGCTGGGTGAGTCCGACCCGCTCGGCCACGGCCGCGAGGCTCGCACCCCGGTAACCGCGCTCGGCGATCACCTCCAGGGCGGCCCCGACGATCTCCGCGCGTCGCTCCCCGCTCCTGACCCTCGCGTTCATGACGTCACCGTACGACATCACCTCACCGTCGATGTGACGGCAGGATAACGAAACCTACCGCTCTACAGGTGGCGCGGGCACGATGGAGGCACCTGCACGGACTCGACGAGGAGGAACCCGATGGCGGGAGCCCAGCCCACCCCGGCCGACAAGGCCCGCGAGGCGGTCGTGGAGGCCGCCCTCGGCACGCTCGACCTCGACGCCAAGGCCCGCCTGCTGGCCGGACAGGACATGTGGACCCTGCCCGCGCTGCCCGAGATCGGCCTGGAGTCCCTGGTCATGTCGGACGGCCCGATCGGCGTCCGGGGCGTGCGCTGGACCGCCGACGACCCCTCCGTGGCCCTGCCCTCGCCGACCGCGCTCGCCGCCACCTGGGACCCCGGACTCGCCCGCCGCGCCGGTGTGCTGCTCGCCCAGGAGGCCCGCCGCAAGGGCGTCCACGTCCTGCTCGCGCCCACCGTCAACCTGCACCGCTCCCCGCTCGGCGGCCGCCACTTCGAGTGCTACAGCGAGGACCCGTACCTGACCGGCGTCATCGGCACCGGCTACGTGACCGGCGTCCAGTCCGGCGGGGTCGGCACCACCGTCAAGCACTTCGTCGCCAACGACGCCGAGACCGACCGCCTCACGGTGAACAACCTGGTCCCCGAACGCGCCCTGCGCGAGCTGTACCTGGTCCCCTTCGAGGCCATCGTCACCGACGCCCGCCCCTGGGGCGTCATGACCGCCTACAACACCGTCAACGGCACGACGATGACCGAGCACCACCACCTCGTCAACGAGGTCCTGCGCGGTGAGTGGGGCTTCGACGGCTTCAACGTCTCCGACTGGACGGCCGCCCGGGACACGGTCGCCGCCATCCACGGCGGCCTCGACGTCGCCATGCCCGGCCCCCGGACCGTGTACGGCCCCGCCCTCGCCCAGGCCGTGCGCGACGGCAGGGTCAGCGAGGCCACCCTCGACGCGGCCGTCCGCCGGGTGCTCCGCCTCGCCGCCCGCGTCGGCGTCCTGGCCGGCGCCGAACCCGTGGTCACCGAGCCGCCCGCGCCGGTCGACGGAGAGGCCCTGGCCCGCGAGATCGCCCGCCGCTCCTTCGTCCTCCTCCGCAACGAGCGCGGCGCGCTCCCGCTGCGGCCCGGCACCACCGTGGCCCTGATCGGAGCCGCCGCCCGCGACGCCCGCGTGCTCGGCGGCGGCTCCGCCACCGTCTTCCCGGCCCGGACCGTCTCCCCGCTCGACGGGCTCACCGCCGCCCTCCCCGACGGCACCCTCGGTTACGCCGTCGGCGCCGACCCCGCCACCGAACTGGCCGTCGGCGACCAGGGCTTCACCCTGCGGGCCGTCTGCCGGAACGCCGCCGGCGACGTCATCGGCACCCGCTCCGCCCCGGGCGGCCAGATCCAGTGGATGGGCTCCGACCTCCCCGACGGCGTCACCCACGACACCCTCCACACCATCGAGCTGACCGGCACCTTCACTCCGCGCGAGTCCGGCCCGCACACCTTCGGGATCAAGGGCACGGGCCCCTTCACCCTCACCGTCGACGGCACCACGTACTACGACGACGTCCAGCGCCCCGCCCAGGACGACCCCTTCGAGGCCTTCTTCGCCGCCCCCGTCCCCCGTGCCCAGCCCGAGCTGACCGCCGGCGAACCGGTCGACGTCTCCCTCACCCACGTCGTCCAGCTCCCCGAGGACCTGCCGATGAAGGTGATCGCCTTCGCGCTCGCCCACTCCGGCCCGCAGCGCGACCCCGACGAACTGATCGCCGAGGCCGTCGAGGCCGTCCGCGGCGCCGACACGGCCGTGGTCGTGGTCGCCACCACCGAGCGCGTGGAGTCCGAGGGCTTCGACCGCCGGGACCTGAGGCTGCCCGGCCGCCAGGACGACCTGGTCCGTGCGGTCGCCGCCGCCAACCCGAACACCGTCGTGGTCGTCAACGCCGGCTCCCCGGTGGAGCTGCCCTGGCGGGAGGAGGTCGCCGCCGTCCTGCTGACCTGGTTCCCCGGCCAGGAGGGCGGCGCCGCCCTCGCCGACGTGCTCACCGGCGTCCACGAGCCCGGCGGCCGGCTCCCCACCACCTGGGGCTCCCTCGCCGACGCCCCGGTCACCCAGGTCGTCCCGGTCGACGGCGAACTGCCGTACAGCGAGGGCGTGTTCATCGGCTACAGCGCGTGGGAGCGGGCCGGCCGCACCCCGTCGTACCCCTTCGGCCACGGCCTCGGGTACACCGACTGGGCCTACGAGTCCCTGGAGGTCGACGGCACCACCGTCCGCGTCCGGGTGCGCAACACCGGCGAGCGGGCCGGCCGGGAGGTGGTCCAGGTCTACGTCTCACCGGCCGGGCCCGGCCCCGAGCGCCCGGGGTGCCGGCTGGCGGGCTTCGCGTCCGTCGAGGCCGGGCCCGGTGAGCGTGCCGAGGTCGCCGTCGAGCTGCCGCGCCGCGCCTTCGAGGTCTGGGACGAGGCGGCGAAGGCGTGGTCGTGTGTGAAGGGTTCGTACGAGATCACCGCCGGACGCTCGATCGCCGACCGCCGGCTGATCGCGCCGATTAACGTCTGATCCGGGACAAGTCTCCCTCGTGAGCAGCCCCGGCCCGGGACCTGACCCCTGGGCCGGGGCTCATGTGCGTTTAACACCGTTATGTCCCGTTCGTCAAGCTACGACTTCCCGGAACCTGACCGGGCGCGACCGCCGGGGTGTAGTTGAAGCACACCCCGAGAACAGCTCGGGTCACCAACCCCCCACGGAGGCGGATTCCCATGACGAACATCGAGCGCAAGAGCTACAAGAAGCGCCTGGCGATGCTGGCCACCACGGTCACCCTGGCAGCCGGCGGCGTCCTGCTCCCCACCACCGCTTTCGCCGCACCGGCGGCTGCACCGGAGTCGGTCCACACCCAGATGCTGGACCAGGGCAAGCACAACAAGCCCCATAAGCAGAACAAGCCCAATAAGCCCAACAAGGCTCATCAGGGCAATGGTGCTGGTGCGGGCGCTGGCGCCGGTGCGGGTGCGGGTGCGGGTGCGGGCGCCGGTGCGGGTGCGGGTGCTGGTGCCGGTGCTGGTGCCGGAGCCGGTGCGGGCGCTGGTGCTGGTGCTGGCGCTGGAGCCGGGGCTGGTGCAGGCGCCGGTGCTGGGGCTGGTGCGGGTGCTGGGGCTGGTGCTGGTGCCGGGGCCGGTGCTGGTGCCGGAGCCGGTGCGGGTGCGGGCGCTGGTGCGGGTGCTGGTGCGGGTGCCGGGGCTGGTGCGGGTGCCGGGGCTGGTGCTGGTGCCGGTGCGGGTGCGGGTGCGGGTGCGGGTGCTGGTGCGGGTGCGGGTGCGGGTGCTGGTGCCGGAGCCGGTGCTGGTGCGGGTGCCGGAGCCGGCGCGGGCGCTGGTGCCGGAGCGGGCGCTGGTGCCGGAGCGGGCGCGGGCGCCGGAGCGGGCGCCGGTGCGGGCGCTGGGGCTGGTGCCGGTGCGGGTGCTGGTGCCGGTGCGGGTGCTGGGGCTGGTGCGGGTGCCGGTGCTGGAGCGGGTGCCGGGGGTGGCGCTGGTGCTGGCGCCGGTGCTGGTGCGGGTGCTGGTGCCGGGGCCGGGGGCTGAGCCCCGCAGCCTGTTCGGTGGGGGGCTGGCTCCTCGCCACGGTCGAGGCCTTCGGGCCGGTGGGACTTCCGTCCTCGCCGGCGCGGAGGCCTCTTCCGCGTTGCGCCCGGTCAGGGCGCCGAGATGCCGTACACCGTCTCGGACCGGTAGGCCTCGCCGGGCCGCAGCACCGTGCTCGGGAAGCCGGGCCGGTTGGGGGAGTCCGGGAAGTGCTGCGTCTCCAGGGCGATCCCGGCACCGGGGGAGAACGGCCCGGAGAGGTGGTCGGCGGTGTACAGCTGGAGGCCCGGCTCGGTCGTCGCGACCTTCAGCCTCCGCCCGGAGGCGGGGTCGTACAGCTCGGCCACCTCCTCGGCCGCCCCGGTCACCCCCTTGTCGAGCACGAAGTTGTGGTCGTAGCCGGAGCCGGTCTTCCGGGCCGTACGGAAGTCGAAGCGGGTGCCCGTCACGTCCGCCGGCTCCCCGGCCGGGATCAGGTCCGCGTCCACCGGCGTGTACCGGGACGCGGCCAGCCGCAGCTCATGCCCGCCGGCGTGGCCGGAACTGGAGCCGCCCAGGTTCCAGTACGTGTGCTGGGTCAGGTTCACGACCGTGGGCGCGTCGGTGACCGCCTCGTAGACGATCCGCAGCGCACCGGACTCCGACAGCGTGTACGTCACCGTCACCGCCAGCCTGCCCGGGAAGCCCTCCTCGCCGTCCGGGCTCACCCGGCTCAGGCGCAGGCCGTGGTCCACCGGCGTCACGTCCCACACCCGCTTGTCGAAACCGCGCTCACCGCCGTGCAGCGAGTTCGGGCCGTTGTTCCGCGCCAGGGTGTACGTCCGGTCGTCCAGGCGGAACCGGCCGCCCGCGATCCGGTTCGCGTACCGGCCGATCACGGCGCCCAGATAGGGCTCCGGGTGGGCCAGATAGCCGTCGAGAGCCGGGAACCCCAGCACCACGTCCGCCGGCCGGCCGGCCCCGTCCGGAACCTCGAACGACTGCACGATCCCGCCGTACGACAGCACCCGCACCCGCACCCCGCCGCGCTCCAGCGTCCACCGGTGCACCGGAGTGCCGTCGGAAAGTGTGCCGAAAAGTTCGTTCATGTGGGAAACCCTAGGTCACGGGTTCCGCGCTGTGATCCGGCGGTACGCGATCTCCGCCAGCCGCGCCTGGCCGTCCTTGCTGGGGTGGAACCAGTCCCAGTGACTGAGCTGGTCCGTGCCGAAGCGGTAGTCGTGCACGGCGTTGCCGTCGAAGCGGCAGCGGCGGTCCTTGGCGCAGACCTCCGCCAGCACCTTGTTGTACGCCACGACCCGCTGCTGCACGGTGTCCCGGCGCAGCATCGCCGCGCTGGTCAGATCGTCCGCGTCACCCAGCATCGAGGGGCAGATGCCCAGCTTCCACACCTGCTTGCCCAGCTGGTTCGACCGGCCCTCGGACCACAGCCGCTTCAGGTTCGGCACGCTCGACACGTACACCTGCGTCTTCGGCAGCGCCGAGCGCAGCGTGTCCAGCGCCTCCTCGAAGTCCGCGCGGAAGTCGGCCACCGGGGTCATCGCCGACGCCGAGGACCGGCAGGCGTCGTTCGCCCCCACCATCACCGTCACCAACTCCGGGCGGCGGGCCACCGCCTGTTCCATCTGCTGCGGCAGGTCGGCCATGCGGGCGCCCGTCACCGCGTAGTTCCAGCTGCGCTCCGCCGCCCCCGTCACCCCCAGCAGCCGCACCGCCAGGCTGTCCACCCGGGCGTCGCTGCCCGTCGCCCACGACACCTCCGGGCAGTCCGACAGCACCGTGCACGCGTCGAAGCCGCGCGTGATGGAGTCGCCCACCGCGGCGATGGAGTCCGGGCTGCGGTCCCACACCGGGGGCCGGGCCGCGCGCGCCGTGGTGCTGTGGGGCGCCGGTGAACGCCCGTCCCCGCCGGCGCATCCGGCGGCTCCCAGCAGGACGGCCGCCATGACGGCGAGAACGGCCCGCACACGGTGGCTTCGCTTCCGCATCCCTGGTGTTCTCCTCGCTCGACGGTCGGCACTGTCTCCCATAACAACGTGCGAGGGTTCCCGGTCCGGCGCCCGGGAACGGCGCACCCCCGTACAAGCGTCCCCCTGGGTGAATGGCGGCGGTTTCCTGGCACCGGGACCGACGGTACGTCACACTCCTTGCCCCGCCGCAGGGTAGCCTCGCCATCAACGCGGCCGTCGCGCCACTGCCGCCCAGCCAGTCCGCAAGATGTCCCGCTCTGCCCGGAGGTTCCGGTGACGACACGTGGAGTTCTGTACGTGCACTCCGCGCCGCGCGCGCTGTGCCCGCACGTCGAGTGGGCCGTCGCCGGGGTGCTCGGCACGCGCGTCAACCTCGACTGGATCCGGCAGCCCGCGGCCCCCGGCACCTGGCGTTCGGAGTTCTCCTGGCAGGGCGAGGCGGGCACCGCCTCCAAGCTCGCCTCCGCGCTGCGCGGTTGGCATCTGCTGCGCTTCGAGGTCACCGCCGAGCCCTGCCCGACCGCGGAGGGCGAGCGCTACAGCTGCACCCCCGACCTCGGCATCTTCCACGCCGTCACCGGCATCCACGGCGACATCCTGATTCCCGAGGACCGCCTGCGCGCCGCGCTGACGCGGTCCAGGCAGGGGGAGACCGACCTGGAGGCGGAGATCGCCAAGCTCCTGGGCAAGCCGTGGGACGACGAACTGGAGCCGTTCCGCTACGCGGGCGAGGGTGCCCCGGTCCGCTGGCTGCACCAGGTCGTGTGAGTCCGTGCCCCGCCGGGCATGCCGAAGGGCCCTCACCAGCCGGTGAGGGCCCTTCGCCTACGTCTCTCAGACGGTCCTGAACGCCAGGACCACGTTGTGCCCGCCGAACCCGAACGAGTCGTTCAGCGCGGCGATACGGCCCTCGGGCAGCTGACGGGCCTCACCGACCACCACGTCCGCGTTGACCTCGGGGTCGAGGTTCTCCACGTTGATGGTCGGCGGAGCCGTACGGTTCACCAGCGCCAGGATCGACGCGACGGTCTCGACACCGCCGGCGCCACCGAGCAGGTGACCGGTCATCGACTTGGTCGCGGAGATCGCCATGTGGTCGACGTCGTCGCCGAACACCTTCCGCAGCGCCTTGATCTCGGCGACGTCACCCTGCGGCGTCGAGGTGGCGTGCGCGTTCACGTGCACGATCTCGGCCGGCTTCAGGTCGGTGTTGTCCAGCAGGTTCTGCAGCGCGTGCGCGATGCCGTTGCCGGACGGCTCCGGCTGCGTGATGTGGTGGGCGTCGGCGGAGACGCCCTGCCCGACCGCCTCGGCGTAGATCCGGGCGCCGCGTGCCTTCGCGTGCTCCTCGGACTCCAGGACGATCACACCGGCACCCTCGCCGAGCACGAAGCCGTCCCGGCCGGCGTCGTAGGGACGCGAGGCGCCCTGCGGGTCGTCGTTGTTCTTGGACATCGCCATCATGTTGCCGAACGCGGCGATGGGCAGCGGGTGGATGGCGGCCTCGGTACCACCGGCCACGACCACGTCCGCACGCCCGGTGCGGATCATCTCGATCGCGTACCCGATGGCCTCCGCGCCCGAGGCGCAGGCCGAGACCGGGGTGTGCACACCGGCGCGGGCACCCAGCTCGATACCGACGTTGGCCGCCGGGGAGTTGGGCATCAGCATCGGCACGGTGTGCGGGGAGACGCGGCGTACGCCCTTCTCCTTGAGGATGTCGTACTGGTCCAGCAGGGTCGTCACGCCGCCGATGCCGGAGGCGATGACCGCGCCGAGACGATCGGGGTTCACGGACGCGTCCTCACCGGCCCTGGCGGTGAAACCGGCGTCCTTCCAGGCCTCCTGAGCCGCGATCAGCGCGAACTGCGCGGACCGGTCCAGCTTGCGGGCCTGCGGGCGCGGGATGATCTCGCCCGGCTCCACGGCGATCTGCGCGGCGATCCGGACCGGCAGCTGGGCCGCCCACTCCTGCTCGAGCAGGCTGACACCGGACTTGCCGGCGACGAGGGCCTCCCAGGTCGAGGCTGCGTCGCCACCCAGCGGTGTGGTTGCGCCGATACCGGTGACGACCACGGTGCGATTGGTCGGGCTCACGGGAATTCTTTCTCCAACGGAATAGCGGGAGGACTACCCCCGCCTCAGCGGGGATTACGGCGCCACCGCCGGGTGGCGGGGCCTTGCAGCCTGCGGCCTACGGGACGGCTCAGGCCTGGTGCTTGAGGATGTAGTCGGTCGCGTCGCCGACGGTCTTGAGGTTCTTGACGTCCTCGTCCGGGATCTTCACGTCGAAGCGCTCCTCGGCGGCGACGACGACCTCGACCATGGACAGCGAGTCGACGTCCAGGTCGTCGGTGAAGGACTTGTCCAGCTGGACGTCCTCAACCGGGATGCCGGCGATCTCGTTCACGATTTCGGCGAGACCGGCGACGATCTCTTCCTGGGTGGCGGCCATGTCAGGCGCTCCTTCTTAGATATTCCAGACGGTTTGTGGCAGTTGTCCCCGTTTCGGATCGCACGATCCGGCACGGAGTGCCTAGGGGAGGGTAACGACCGTGGCGGCGTAGACGAGACCCGCCCCGAATCCGATGACGAGCGCGGTGTCGCCGCTCTTCGCCTCCCCGGTCGCCAGGAGCCGCTCCATCGCGAGCGGGATCGAGGCGGCCGAGGTGTTGCCGGTGGTGCGGATGTCACGGGCGACCGTGACGTGCTCCGGCAGCTTCAGCGTCTTCACCATCGAGTCGATGATCCGCACGTTGGCCTGGTGCGGAATGAAGACGTCCAGGTCGTCCGGGGTGATTCCGGCCGCGTCCAGCGCCTGCTGGGCGACCTTCGCCATCTCGAACACGGCCCAGCGGAACACCGCCTGGCCCTCCTGCGTGATCGCAGGGAACTTGATGTTGCCCTCGCTGTCGAGGGGCAGCTGAGAGACGTCGCCGATCCGGAAGCGGTCCCACGGGACGGTCTGCTTGATGGTCTCGGACTTGTCGCCCTCCGAGCCCCACACCGTCGGACCGATCGCCGGCTCCTTCGAGGGGCCGACCACGACCGCGCCGGCGCCGTCACCGAACAGGAAGGCGGTCGCCCGGTCCTCGAGGTCGGTCAGGTCGCTCAGCCGCTCCACGCCGATGACGAGCACGTACTCGGCGGAACCTTCCACCACCATGCCCTTGGCGAGCGTCAGGCCGTAGCCGAAGCCCGCGCAGCCCGCCGAGATGTCGAAGGCGGCGGCCTTGTCGGTGCCGAGCTTGTCGGCGATCTCGGTGGCGACGGCCGGGGTCTGGCTGAAGTGCGAGACGGTCGACACGACGACCGCGCCGATCTGCTCGGCGTCGATGCCGGCGTCCGCGATCGCCTTGCCGGAGGCCTCGATCGCCATCGCGGCCACGGTCTCCTCGGGACCCGCCCAGTGCCGGGTCTCGATGCCGGAGCGCGAGCGGATCCACTCGTCGGACGAGTCGATCCTTTCGAGGATCACCTCGTTCGGCACCACCCGGGTCGGCCGGTAGCCGCCGACGCCGAGGATGCGCGCATACGGGGCGCCGTTGCTGGGCTTGATCTTCGACATGCTCTCGGGCTCCTTAGGCGCCGGCGTGCTCTGCGATGAGCTCGCGAGCCGCGTCGAGGTCGTCGGGGGTCTTCAGGGCGAGGGTCTTCACACCGGACAGGGCCCGCTTGGCCAGGCCGGTCAGGGTGCCGCCCGGGCACACCTCGACGACCGCGGTGACGCCCAGCTCCTTGAACGTCTCCATGCACAGGTCCCAGCGGACCGGGTTGGCGACCTGGCCGACCAGCCGCTCCAGCACCTCGGCACCGGACGCGACGACCTGGCCGTCCTTGTTGGAGACGTAAGGAATCTTCGGGTCGGCCGGCGACAGCTCCGCCGCGGCCTTGGCCAGGGTCTCCACCGCGGGCGCCATGTGCCGGGTGTGGAAGGCGCCGGCCACCTTCAGCGCGACGACCTTGCGGACGCCCTCGGGCTTGTCGTCGGCCAGCGCGGCCAGCTGCTCCAGCGTGCCGGCGGCGACGATCTGCCCCGCACCGTTGATGTTCGCCGGGGTCAGGCCCAGCTTCTCCAGGTGCGCGACGGAGGTCTCCGGGTCGCCGCCGAGCAGCGCCGCCATGCCGGTCTCGGTGACCGCGGCGGCGTCGGCCATCGCCAGACCCCGCTTGCGGACGAGACTAAGGGCGGACGTGTCGTCCAGCACACCGGCGAAGGCGGCGGCGGTGATCTCACCGACGCTGTGACCCGCGACCGCGCCCGGGGCGATCTCGGAGATGTCACCCAGTGCCGCGGCGGACAGGATGCCGGCGGCCACGAGGAGCGGCTGGGCCACCGCGGTGTCACGGATGGCGTCGGCGTCGGCCTGGGTGCCGTAGTGGACCAGGTCCAGTCCGATGGCGTCCGACCAGGCGGCGACGCGGTCGGCGGCGCCGGGCAGTTCGAGCCAGGGGGTCAGGAAGCCGGGCGTCTGAGCGCCCTGGCCGGGAGCGACGAGTACGAGCACTCTCACACTCTCTCTTGGGGACGGGCGCGGCCGCCCGTGGGGACAAGGACGAAGAACACGAAGGGCTTTTGTGGGCCTCCGACAAAACCCTATGCCTGGGGTTCGGCGTCGGCCAGACGCCCCAGGATGAGCGCGATCCGCAGTGTGAACGCGGATCGTACATCCGAAGGCGACCATCCGGTGACGTCAGTCACACGTCGGAGCCGGTAGCGCACGGTGTTCGGGTGAACGAAGAGCATCCTCGCCGCGCCTTCCAGGCTGCTCGCCTGCTCCAGGTAGACACTCAGGGTTTCCAGGAGTGCCGAGCCGGCCTCCTCCAGCGGTCTGTAGATCTCCTCCACCAGCTGCTCGCGGGCGCTCGGATCGCCCGCGATGGCCCGCTCCGGCAGGAGGTCGTCGGCGAGCACCGGCCGTGGCGCGTCCTGCCAGGCGGAACAGGCTTTCAGCCCGGCGGCGGCGGCCTGCGCGGACCGGGTGGCGGCCAGCAGATCGGGTACGACCGGACCCGCGACCACCGGTCCGGCGGCGAACGGCCCGATCAGCGACTTGGCGACGGCGAGCGGATTGTCGCTGCCGCCCGCGATGACGACGAGCCGGTCCCCGAGCACCCCGGTGAGCACCTGGACCTTGGCGTGCCGGGACGCCCGCCGGATCGCCTCGACCGTCAGCTCGCTGTCCCCGTCGGGCGCGGTCCCGAGCACCACGCACACATGTTCGGGCGAGTTCCAGCCCAGCGCGGCGGCCCGGCTGACCGCCCCCTCGTCCGCCTCCCCGCTCAGTACGGCGTTCACGACCAGCGACTCCAGCCGCGCGTCCCAGGCACCGCGTGCCTCGGCGGCCTGGGCGTACACCTGGGCGGTGGCGAAGGCGATCTCCCGGGCGTACACCAGCAGCGCCTCGCGCAACACACTCTCGTCGCCGGGAGCGGCCACCTCGTCGATGGCGCTCTCCATGACCTCGATGGTGGTCCGCACCATCTCCACGGTCTGCCGCAGCGTGATGGCCCGGGTCAGCTCACGCGGGGCGGTGCCGAAGACGTCCGTGGAGATCGCCTGGGGTGCGTCCGGGCGCCGGAACCACTCGGTGAAGGCCGCGATTCCCGCCTGGGCGACGAGACCGATCCAGGAACGGTTCTCCGGGGGCATGGCCCGGTACCACGGCAGGGTCTCGTCCATCCGCGCGATCGCCTGCGCGGCGAGCCTCCCGGAGGACTTCTCCAGTCGCTTCAGGGTCGCGGCGTGCGCGTGGATGTCGTGGGCTGCGGGATCGCCGTTGTGGGATTCGGGTTCGGGCACGGGGACAAGACTGCCTTATCGGGACGGGCCCGTGCGCCGCCGGGTCACGGATGAGGTCTACGGTGGTGCCCGTGATCGATGTACGGCGCGCCGGTGAGCGCTATCGCGGAGGGGACCTCAAGGCCGGGATCGACACCCGGCACGCCTTCTCCTTCGGCCCGCACTACGACCCGGACAATCTCCGCTTCGGCGCGGTGATCGCCTGCAACGAGGAGCGGCTCGCCCCCGGCGCCGGCTTCGACGAACACCCGCACAGCCACACCGAGATCGTCACCTGGGTCGTCGAGGGCGAGCTGACCCACCGCGACTCGGCCGGCCACGAGACGCGGGTCCGCCCCGGGGACGTCCAGCACCTCAGCGCGGCGGCGGGCGTCCGGCACGTGGAACGCAACGACGGGGCGGTGTCGCTGACCTTCGTCCAGATGTGGCTGACACCACGCGAGCCCGGCGGCGACCCCGCCTACGCCCTCGTCCCGGGCATCGCCGACGCGACGCCGTACGCGGTACCGGCGGCGGGGGCGGTGCTGCACGTACGGCGCCTGGACCCGGGCGAGCGCACCGCGATCCCCGAGGCGGCGTACGTGTACGTGCACGTGGTCCGGGGCGAGGTCCACCTGGCGGGGGAGGACCTGCACCCCGGCGACTCGGCCCGGATCACGGAGGCCCGGGGACTGACGGCGGCGGGGCTGACCTCGACGGAACTGCTGCTGTGGGAGATGGCACCGTAGTTCCGGCCGTCGTTCGGCCGCGGGCCGGTGGGGGCTGGTCGCGCAGTTCCCCGCGACCCTTCGGGGCGCTGCCTCAGCCCCGGAGTTCCGCCAGCACCGCGTCCGTGAACGCCGGCCACGCCTCGATCGCCCAGGGGCCGAACGCCCGGTCCGTCAGGGCGACACCGGCGACCCCCGCATCAGGGTCGATCCACAGGAACGTACCGGACTGACCGAAATGCCCGAACGTCCGGGCCGACGAGGAACTCCCCGTCCAGTGCGGCGACTTCCCGTCACGGATCTCGAAGCCCAGGCCCCAGTCGTTCGGGTTCTGGTGGCCGTACCCCGGCAGGACGCCCTTCGTCCCGGGGTACTGCACGGTCATCGCCGCCGCCACCGTCCGCGCATCCAGCAGTCGCGGCGCCTGCACCTCCGCCGCGAACCGCAGCAGATCCTCGACCGTCGAGACCCCGTCCTTCGCCGGCGACCCCTCCAGCGACGTCGACGCCATGCCCAGCGGCTCCAGCACGGCCTGTCGCAGATACTCGGCGAACGGAATGTCCGTCGCCTTGGCGATGTGGTCCCCGAGCTGCTCGAACCCGGCGTTGGAGTACAGCCGCCGCTCCCCGGGCGCAGCCGTCACCCGGTGCTCGTCGAAGGCCAGCCCGGAGGTGTGCGCGAGCAGATGCCGGACCGTCGACCCGGGCGGACCGGCCGGCTCGTCCAGCTCGACCGCGCCCTCCTCGTACGCCACGAGCGCGGCGTAGGCCGCCAGCGGCTTGGTGACGGAGGCGAGGGGAAAGCGGTGCCCGACGGGACCGTGCGTCCCGAGGACGGTCCCGTCGGCTCGTACGACACCCGCCGCGGCGGTGGGGACGGGCCAGTTCTCGATCAGCGCCAGGCTCTGCAACGACATGCGTCCGAGCCTATGCGGCTCACAGCGGCGGCCGCATCGACGGGTCGGGATCTTGTGCGAAGCCGAGCGGGGTGCACAGCGGCCGGCGCTCCGGGCCGCCCGGGACGCTCCACGACGAACGCGGCGAAGTCCCCGTCCTCCTCGGGGAGTCAGCCGCCCCGGGCGTCGTCCTGCCGATTTCTTACCGAACCGGCTTGCTTGGAGTGCACTCGAAGGCCATAGCGTGGGGTCCATGACGGTGATGCAGACCACGCCAGCGGCCACCGAGCGCGCCACCCCCGCCGACATCTGCTCCGCCCCGCCCCGGCGCCATCCGCGCCCCGACGGCCAGGACCGCTACACGATCAGCGAGGTCGTCGCGTTCACCGGCCTGACCGCGCACACACTGCGCTGGTACGAGCGGATCGGCCTGATGCCGCACGTGGACCGCTCGCACACGGGCCAGCGCCGCTACAGCAACCGCGACCTGGACTGGCTGGACTTCGTGACCAAGCTCCGGCTGACCGGCATGCCGGTCGCGGACATGGTCCGGTACGCGGAACTGGTCAGAGAGGGCGACCACACCTTCGCCGAACGCCGGCAACTGCTGGAGTCGACCCGCAGGGACGTGCTGAACCGCATCGCGGAACTCCACGACACCCTCGGCGTCCTCGACCGGAAGATCAGCTTCTACGCGGCGGAGGCGTAAGCACGCGCTAAAGCTCCGCCAGCAGTTCGGCCTTCTTCGAGGAGAACTCCTCATCGGTGACCAGCCCGGCCTGGTGCAGCTCCCCGAGATGACGGATCCGCTCGGCGATGTCGGCCGGGTCGCGTCGGGACACGGCCGGTGCCACGGGTACCGGCCCACGCGTCCGCACCGCCGCCAGCACCGCCGCGGCGAACGGCAGGGACTCGTGCACCGGGCCGTACCCCAGCCCGAACACCACCGACGCCGGGTCCTGGTCCGGCTGCGCGGAGCGGGCGGAGCCCGGATCGCGGGGCAGCAGGCGCAGATGTCCCTCGAAGAGTTCCGGCGACCGCCACTCCACCCCGCTCAGCTCGGCCACCGGGAAGCTCTGGTCGCCGGCCTTCCACTTCGCCGAGGACGCCCCGGTCCAGGACCAGCGGAACTGCACGGACGTGCCGTCGAAGGACGCCTTCCCGTCGTACGCCTTGAACTGCAGCGGAGCGTCGGGCGCCGCCACCAGGTGCCGCTCGGCCGGACCGGACTCGGTCAGCAGCCCCTTCAGCTCGTCGGCGTAGTACTCGGCGAGGGTCTCCCGCTCGGCCGGCAGCACCAGCCGGTACGGGTCCGCGCCCTCCTTCAGCTGGCCGTCGGCCGCCTCCATCAGCGGATCCGCGCCGGGACGCGGCTCCAGGCGCAGCACGACCGTGCCGCGCCTGCCCGGGGCGAGGCTCACCCCCTCGACCGCGGACAGCGGAATCCGGCGCTCACCGAGCGCCTGGAACAGCTTCGGTGTTCGAATCCCCCGTTCGTAACGGATGAGCACGGAGTCGGACTCGAACTCCCAGACGGCATGAAAACCCGCCAGTACGTCACCCATGCGGCTCATCGTATGCGGCACGTGCTCCTCCGTCGCCACCCGCGCAGACCGCACTTCCTGCTGTTTCTACGCGCGTCCGGCCGTCGTCGTGCCGGACAGACCGGACCGGCACGCATCGTTCTCCCGGGCGCACGTCACCTCGTCGTACGCCCCCACGCCGATGTCGGCGAGGTTGCGCAGGCTGTCCGTGCCGGGCTGGAAGTAACCGCTGTGGCCCTGGGCGTCCCGGGCCGACAGCACCCGCGCCCCGAACGCCGAGGACACCGGGTCGGCGCCGTGGCCGAGGCCGCCCAGCTCCAGGTACGGAACGTCCCGCACCCAGTCGCTGGCGTCCCGCATGGCCCACACCCGGGCCGAGGTGCCCAGGCGGGAGGCGCTGGCGGCGCGCATGCCGGGGCTCGCGGCCACCGCCAGGTCGGCGACCCGGCGGGGCATCCCGCGCGCGGCGACACCGCAGACCACCGAGCCGTAGCTGTGACAGAACATCGACACCGGGGACCGGCCGGGCAGGGCGCGCAGCAGCGCGTTCAGCCGTACGGCGCCCTCCTCGGCGCGCAGGCCGGTGGCCGCGTCCACCCCGAGACCGTCCGGGGAGGTGTAGTCGGCCCAGGCGATCACCGCCGTACGGGTCGCGGGGCTCGCCTTGCGCTCGGCCGCGTACAGCGCCTTGGCCATGCCGACCGGGGCGCTGTACCTGCGGTTCGTCCGCTGGAAGGTGAGCAGGTCGGTGTCGACGCCGGGGACGACGACCGAGATCCGCTGGGCCTTGGTGAGGTTGCCGAAGACCTCGGCGATCCGGCCCGAACCCTCGGGGTCGAAGGCCAGGATCTGCCGGCGGGGGTTCAGCAGGGACTCGTAGCGGTGCATCCGGCGGCCCGCGTCCTGCTGGCCCGCGGTGCTGAGCCGGCTGTCGTGCATGCGGGTGCGCTCGACCTTGCGGGCCTGGTCCAGCGCGATGCGGTTGGCCCGGTAGCGCAGGGAGACGGGGGCGCCGTTCATGTTGCCGACCGCGAGCGGGTAGCGGTGGGCGAGGCGGTCGCGCTCGCGCGGGGTGAGCGAGGCGAAGAAGCGGGCGAGGCGCGCCGGGGCGGCCTCGGGGTCCGGCAGGCGCAGACCGTGGATGTGGCCGTGCTCCCACTTGGTGAGCGAGGCCTGCAGGGCTGTCGACTCCCGGTGACTGCGCAGGGCGGTCCAGCCGGTGGTCGCGAGCATCACGAACACGACGGCCAGCGCCAGCAGTGCGCGCCAGACGTTCAATTGCGGGGAGGTGTCGAAGGAAGTCACTGGGAGGACACACTAGGAGAACGGGAGGGTCTCGCGGTAACCGAGTGACAGGGATCACGTTTCGTCGGTTACCGAACACGGTCTCGGTGATCTGCCCAACGATCTCAGCCGGTGCGCCAGTTTCCCGTGAGCGCCGAACCCACCTGATCGAGGTACTCCGCGGTGAGCGTGCGGATCGATTCCAGGCCGAAGTCCTCGCTCGTGCACCACCGCCGTTCCGAGACGCGGATCACAGCGCCGAAGACGGCCACCGCCAGCCGGGGCCGCGGGTCGGTGTCCACGTCGACGCCCTCCCGTTCGGCCAGCACGCGCGCGATGGTCTCCTCCGTCGCCGCCGACCGGCGCAGATGGGCGGCGAGCAGCGCGGGCGTGGACTCGATGGTCCGGTACATGCGCAGGTGCAGCTCGACCGGGACGACCGACTCGACGGTCTCGCGGATCGTGTCCCAGCCCTCCAGGAACGCCTGCCGCAGGGCCTTCATCGGCGCCTCGTGCGGCGGACGCGCGCGTACGGCCGCGACGAAGGCCGCCTCCGTCATCTTCTGCACCGTGAGGGCCACGTCCTCCTTGCCCGCGAAGTAGCGGAAGAAGGTGCGCTGGGAGACGTCGACGGCCTCGGCGATCTCGTCGATGGTGGTCCGCTCGTAGCCCTGGCTGGTGAACAGTTCGAGAGCGGCCCGCAGCAGCGACTCCCGCGTATGCCGCTTCTTGCGTTCCCGCAGCGTCTCCATGGCCTCTCTCTCCTGTCCGGGGATGTCGTGTCAGTAACCGACTAGTGAACTCGTTTGTCAACTGTCAGTGGCTGTCACTAGCCTGAGTGTATGACTAGTCAGACCACCGTCGACGCGACGGGGCCGGGGGACGAAGCACCGGCTGCTCCGTCGGGACCGCGGCCGGCCGCCGGCCTGCGCGGCCATCCGTGGCTCACCCTCATCACCGTCGCCGTAGGGGTCATGATGGTGGCCCTCGACGGCACCATCGTGGCCATCGCCAACCCGGCCATCCGGGACGACCTGAACGCGTCCTTCGCCGACGTGCAATGGGTCTCCAACGCCTACTTCCTCGCCCTCGCGGTCACCCTGATCACCGCGGGCAAGCTCGGTGACCGCTTCGGCCACCGGCAGACCTTCCTCATCGGTGTGACCGGCTTCGCCGCCGCCTCCGGCGCGATCGGGCTGTCCGGCAGCATCGCCGCGGTCGTCACCTTCCGGGTGTTCCAGGGCCTGTTCGGCGCGCTGCTGATGCCGGCCGCGCTCGGCGTGCTGCGGGCCACCTTCCCGGCCGAGAAGCTGAACATGGCCATCGGCGTGTGGGGCATGGTGATCGGCGCGTCCACCGCGGGCGGCCCGATCCTCGGCGGTGTCCTCGTCGAGCACGTCAACTGGCAGTCGGTGTTCTTCATCAACGTGCCGGTCGGTGCCCTCGCGCTGCTCCTCGGCGCGCTGATCCTGCTCGACCACCGGGCCGAGAACGCCCCGCGCTCCTTCGACCTGCTCGGCATCGCCCTGCTGTCCGGGGCGATGTTCTGCCTGGTCTGGGCCCTCATCAAGGCCCCGGCCTGGGGCTGGGGCGACAGCAAGACGTGGCTGTTCATCGCGGCGTCCGTGGTGCTCTTCGCCGTCTTCTCCTTCTGGGAGACCAAGGTCGCCGAACCGCTGATCCCGCTGGGCCTGTTCCGCTCGGTCGCGCTGTCGGCGGGTGTCGTGCTGATGGTCCTGATGGCCATCGCCTTCATGGGCGGCCTGTTCTTCGTGACGTTCTATCTGCAGAACGTCCACGGGATGAGCCCGGTCAAGGCGGGCGCGCACCTGCTGCCGCTCACCGGCATGATGATCATCGGCTCGCCGCTCGCCGGCACCGCGATCACCAAGCTCGGCCCGCGCATCCCGCTCGCCTTCGGCATGGCCGTGACCGCGGTCGCGCTGTACGGCATGTCGACGCTGGAGGCCGACACCGGCAGCGGTGTGATGTCCCTCTGGTTCGCCCTGCTCGGCCTCGGGCTCGCGCCGGTCATGGTCGGCGCCACCGAGGTCATCGTCGGCAACGCCCCCATGGAGCTGTCCGGCGTGGCGGGCGGCCTCCAGCAGGCGGCCATGCAGATCGGCAGCAGCCTCGGTACGGCGGTGCTGGGTGCCGTGATGGCCTCCAAGGTCGACAGCGTGCTGCCGGGCAAGTGGGCGGACGCGGGGCTGCCGAAGCTGACCCCCGGACAGCTGGACAAGGCCTCCGAGGCGGTCCAGGTCGGTGTGGCGCCGGTGACGAAGGACATGCAGGAGCGGGTCGCCGCGAAGATCACCACCGTCGCGCACGACACGTTCCTCTCCGGTATGAGCCTCGCCTCCCTGGTCGCGGCCGGTGTCGCGCTGGTCGCCGTCCTCGTCGCGCTGCTCACCAAGCGGGGCACGAACGCGGAGGCGGGCGCGGGCGTGGGCCACATCTGAGCGGCGGAGTTCCCCTATCAGGGTGACTCCGCTAAAGATCCCTCGCTCTCGGCACGCGCCGCAGGTCACAGTGGGTCAAGTCCTCCGCAGGGCATGGGAGGACGGACGGGCAGCGGCGCGCGCTGCTGGAGGGGGGCAGCGCGCGCACGTCTGTCCCGGCGAAACCGGGGTACCCGCAGACCGAAGCCGAACTGTCCGCAGACATCAGGGAGTTGATGATGGCAGGCTTCGGGCACGGAACGCGCGGGTACCCCCGGTCACGTGGCCGGACGTGGCAACGGACAGGGCCGGACCGTGCGACGCTCGGGATCATCGGCACGATCTGCGCGGTGGCCGGCTTCTTCGCGCTGGGCATCGTGCTGGGCCCGGTGGCGATGTTCTGCGGTTGGCAGGCGATGGGCCGCACGTGGTCGAACGACCGCGACGTCCCCGCTCTGGTGGCCCTGATCCTGGGCGCGATCGACACGCTGCTGGCCATCATCGCCCTGGCGGGCGCGGCGACCTGGGGCCACGGTCTCCTGTAGCCGACAGCCCCTCTCCGCCCAGCGGAAGGTGCTCCAGCGGCGGCGGCTGCGTGGTTGCCGACCGCGCGGCTGCCCGCCCCTGCTCGGGGCGCTCGGCCAGGCGAGCCACTTCGGCCCGGAGCAGCCGTACCTCCTCGGTCAGAGCGCTGATCGCCTCCGTCTGCCGCCGCTCCTCCACGTCGTCCTTGTCGAAGCGGGAGATGAACCACGCGGCGATGTTCGCGGTGACCACACCCAGCAGGGCGATCCCCGAGAGCATCAGCCCGACCGCGATCATCCGCCCGAGCCCGGTCGTCGGCGCGTGATCGCCGTACCCGACGGTCGTCATCGTGGTGAACGACCACCACACCGCGTCACCCAGCGTCCGGATGTTCCCGTGCGGTGACTCCCGCTCCACGGACAGCACGGCCAGCGACCCGAACATCAGCAAGCCGACCACGGCCCCGACGACATACGTGGTCAGCCGGATCTGCGGAGCCATCCGCGCCCGCCGGCCCACCAGCATCAGCGTCGACACCAGCCGCAGCAGCCGGAGCGGCTGCAGCAGCGGCAGGACCACCGCGCACAGGTCGAGCCAGTGCCGTCGTACGAACTGCTTCCGGTGCGGGGCGAGGGCCAGCCGGACCACGTAGTCGAGGGCGAACGCCCCCCACACCACCCACTCCACCGCCGTGCAGACGGCCGTCAGGGAGTGACCGGCGGAGGCGTCCACGATCGGCACCGCGTACGCGAGGGCGAAGGCCACCGCGAGCGCCAACAGCGGCCGCTGGGTGTGCCGCTCCCACCGCGCCTGCGCCGACAGTTGCTCCATGCCGGCAATCGTAAAGAAAGAGTAAGGGCGATGGAGAATCAAGCTCCATCGCCCTGAGCCGAGCGCGTGGGCTACGCGTCGCCGCCCGCCGCCCCCGGATCCGCCGCCGACACGTCCAGCAACTGGTACCGGTCGATGGCCTGCTTCAGCGCGGAGCGGTCGACCTTGCCCTCGCGTGCCAGCTCCGTCAGCACCGCCACCACGATCGACTGCGCGTCGATGTGGAAGAAGCGGCGCGCGGCGCCCCGGGTGTCGGCGAAGCCGAAGCCGTCGGCGCCGAGGGACTGGTACGTGCCGGGCACCCAGCGCGCGATCTGGTCCGGAACCGATCGCATCCAGTCGGACACGGCCACGAACGGACCCTCGGCACCGCTGAGCTTCCGTGTCACGTACGGCACCCGCTGCTCCTCCTCCGGATGCAGCAGGTTGTGCTCCTCGCACTCCACGGCCTCGCGGCGCAGCTCGTTCCAGGAGGTCGCGGACCACACGTCCGCCTTGACGTTCCACTCCTCGGCGAGGATCCGCTGGGCCTCCAGGGCCCACGGGACCGCCACGCCCGACGCCATGATCTGCGCCGGGATGGAGCCGCCGGTGCCCTCGCTGATCCGGTGGACGCCCTTGACGATGCCCTCGACGTCCACGTTCGCCGGCTCGGCCGGGTGCTGGATGGGCTCGTTGTAGACGGTGAGGTAGTAGAAGACGTCCTCGCCGTGCGGGTGCTCGGCCGAGCCGCCGTACATCCGGCGCAGGCCGTCCTGCACGATGTGCGCGATCTCGTAGGCGTACGCCGGGTCGTACGCCACGCACGCCGGGTTGGTGGACGCCAGCAGCTGGGAGTGGCCGTCCGCGTGCTGGAGGCCCTCGCCGGTCAGGGTCGTACGGCCGGCGGTCGCGCCCAGGACGAATCCACGCGCCAGCTGGTCGGCCATCTGCCAGAACTGGTCACCCGTGCGCTGGAAACCGAACATCGAGTAGAAGACGTAGACCGGGATGAGCGGTTCGCCGTGGGTGGCGTACGCCGAGCCCGCCGCGATCAGCGAGGCCGTGCAGCCCGCCTCGGAGATGCCGTCGTGCAGCATCTGGCCGGTCGGCGACTCCTTGTAGGCGAGCAGCAGATCGCGGTCCACCGCCTCGTACTGCTGGCCGAGCGGGTTGTAGATCTTCGCGCTCGGGAAGAAGGAGTCCATGCCGAACGTGCGGTACTCGTCCGGCGCGATCAGCACGAACCGCTTGCCGATCTCCTTGTCCCGCATGAGGTCCTTGAGGAGGCGCACAAAGGCCATGGTCGTCGCGATGGACTGCTGGCCCGTGCCCTTCTTCACGGTCGCGTACGCCTTGTCGTCCGGCAGGGCGAGCGGCTTCGCGCGGACGACGCGGGTCGGGACGTAACCGCCGAGCGACTTGCGGCGGTCGTGCATGTACTGGATCTCCTCCGAGTTCCGGCCCGGGTGGTAGTACGGCGGCAGGCCGGACTCCAGCTCCTTGTCGGAGATCGGCAGGTGCAGGCGGTCCCGGAAGCGCTTCAGGTCGTCGACCGTCAGCTTCTTCATCTGGTGCGTGGCGTTGCGGCCCTCGAAGTTCGGGCCCAGCGTCCAGCCCTTGATCGTCTTGGCCAGGATGACCGTCGGCTGTCCCTTGTGCTCCTTGGCCGCCTTGAACGCCGCGTAGATCTTGCGGTGGTCGTGGCCGCCGCGGCCCAGGTGCAGGATCTGGTCGTCGGTCATGTTCTCGACCATCGCGCGCAGCCGGTGGTCGTCGCCGAAGAAGTGCTCGCGGATGTACGCGCCGGTCTCGGTGGCGTACGTCTGGAACTGGCCGTCCGGCGTGATGTTCATCTTGTTGACCAGGATCCCGTCCCGGTCCTGCGCGAGCAGCGGGTCCCAGGTGCGGTCCCAGATCAGCTTGATCACGTTCCAGCCGGCGCCCCGGAAGACCGACTCCAGCTCCTGGATGATCTTGCCGTTGCCGCGCACCGGGCCGTCCAGCCGCTGGAGGTTGCAGTTGACCACGAAGGTCAGGTTGTCCAGGCCCTCACGGGCGGCCAGGGTGAGCTGGCCGAGCGACTCCGGCTCGTCCATCTCGCCGTCGCCGAGGAAGGCCCACACGTGCGACTTCGAGGTGTCGGCGATGCCGCGCGCCTGCATGTAGCGGTTCATCCGCGCCTGGTAGATCGCGCCGAGCGGGCCGAGGCCCATGGAGACCGTCGGGAACTCCCAGAAGTCCGGCATCGAGCGCGGGTGCGGGTAGCTGGACAGGGCGTTCGGGTACTTCGACTTCTCCTGGCGGAAGCCGTCGAGCTGCTGCTCGGTGAGCCGGTCGAGCAGGTACGCGCGCGCGTAGATGCCAGGGGAGGCGTGGCCCTGGAAGAAGACCTGGTCGCCGCCGTCGCCCTCGTCCTTGCCGCGGAAGAAGTGGTTGAAGCCGACGTCGTAGAGCGAGGCGGAGGAGGCGAAGGTGGCGATGTGGCCGCCGACGCCGATGCCCGGGCGCTGGGCGCGCGAGACCATCACGGCCGCGTTCCAGCGGGTCGCGTTCAGGATCCTGCGCTCGATCTCCTCGTTGCCCGGGAAGAACGGCTCGCTCTTGGTGGGGATCGTGTTGACGTAGTCCGTGCTGCGCATCTCGGGCACGGCCACGCGCTTCTCGCGGGCCCGCTCGATGAGGCGCAGCATGAGATAGCGGGCCCGCTCCCGGCCGCGCTCGTCGACGGCGGCGTCCAGGGAGTCGAGCCACTCCTGGGTTTCTTCGGGATCGAAGTCAGGAACCTGACTCGGAAGGCCGCCAATGATGATCGGGTTGCGATCGGATCCGGAAGCCACGCTGTTCCTTACCTGTCAGAGGGCCAGTTCTGCACCTGCCTACACCGTTCCCCATCGTGTACCTCGGGACGGCGTACGTCATCTGTACCGGTCAAAACGCAACGATACGCCCGGGGTGTGACGTGCTTGGCAAAGTTGTTCGAGCGACGTAACCCCGGATGATTCCGAACCGCGCAAACCGGGCACATCGGTGTGATGTGGCTGGCGTGGAACCGGGATACGCTGCCAGGAGTTGCGGCGACACGGCCGGGATCGTCACCGTTTCGACGGTCCCGACGGCCGGGTACTTGCGCGATCCGTCCCGCCCGTGTGGACTACGGCCAATGCTTCGCGCACGCGCGTGGCTGAGATACTTACCAAGACATGATCAGGAGGCAACCCGTGAGCGCGACCGCGGACCACGCGGAGGAGCGGACGAACCCTGCCGCCAGGCTGGGGTTCCAGCCCGGGCAGGTGGTCCAGGAGATCGGCTACGACGACGACGTCGATCAGGAGCTCCGCGAGGCCATCGAGGAAGCCGTCGAAGGCGACCTGATGGATGAGGACTACGACGACGTGGCCGACGCCGTTGTGCTGTGGTTCCGTGACGACGACGGCGACCTGACGGATGCGCTGGTCGATGCCACCACGTACATCGAAGAGGGCGGCTCGATCCTGCTCCTCACGCCGAAGACCGGACGTGCGGGGTACGTGGAGCCGAGCGACATCCAGGACGCCGCCAAGACGGCCGGTCTGACGGCCGCCAAGAGCGTCAGCGTGGGCAAGGACTGGAGCGGCTCGCGGCTGGCGACGCCGAAGGCGACCAAGCCCAAGAAGTGACCTGAGTCCGCCCCCGGACGGGCCGGCCCCGAATCGGCCCGTCCGCGGTCCCCGGTGATCGCTGCGTAGGGTGGGGTCCAGCGTTTGCTGTGCTCTCACCCGATCAGCCCACCGAAGGGATACACGACGATGGCGATCCAGGTCGGCGACAAGGCGCCCGACTTCGAACTGAAGGACAACCACGGCCGGAGCGTGAAGCTCTCGGACTTCCGCGGCGAGAAGAACGTGGTCCTGCTCTTCTACCCCTTCGCCTTCACCGGCGTGTGCACCGGCGAGCTGTGCGAGCTGCGCGACAACCTGCCGAAGTTCGCGGACCGCGACACCCAGCTGCTCGCCGTCTCCAACGACTCCATCCACACCCTGCGCGTCTTCGCCGAGCAGGAGGGCCTCGAGTACCCCCTGCTGAGCGACTTCTGGCCGCACGGCAACGTCTCGCGCGCGTACGGCGTCTTCGACGAGGACAAGGGCTGCGCCGTCCGGGGCACCTTCATCATCGACAAGGAGGGCGTCGTGCGGTGGACCGTGGTCAACGGCCTGCCGGACGCCCGTGACCTCGACGACTACGTGAAGGCGCTCGACACTCTGTGAGCCGTGCGGGCCGACACCTGTGACGGTTCGGCTCCAGGGTCTGCGGGGGGCGGGAACCCGTCACTAGGATCGGCACGTTGATCCCATATCCGAAGCACGACGGGGCTCCCCGCCCCTGGACACCACATGGAGGACCCGTGGGAGTCAGCCTCAGCAAGGGCGGCAACGTATCGCTGACGAAGGAGGCCCCGGGCCTGACCGCCGTCATCGTCGGCCTGGGGTGGGACGTGCGCACCACGACCGGCACGGACTTCGACCTCGACGCCAGCGCGCTGCTGCTGAACAACTCCGGCAAGGTCATCAGCGACCAGCACTTCGTCTTCTTCAACAACCTCAAGAGCCCCGACGGCTCGGTCGAGCACACCGGTGACAACCTCACCGGTGAGGGCGAGGGCGACGACGAGCAGATCAAGGTCAACCTGGCCGGCGTGCCGGCCGACGTCGACAAGATCGTGTTCCCGGTGTCGATCTACGACGCCGAGAACCGCCAGCAGTCCTTCGGCCAGGTCCGCAACGCGTTCATCCGCGTCGTGAACCAGGCCGGCGGCCAGGAGATCGCCCGCTACGACCTGAGCGAGGACGCCTCCACCGAGACCGCCATGGTCTTCGGTGAGCTGTACCGGCACGGCGCGGAGTGGAAGTTCCGCGCGATCGGCCAGGGCTACGCCTCGGGTCTTCGTGGTATCGCGCAGGACTTCGGCGTCAACGTCTGACGACAGGCGTGTGAGGACCGAAAGCCCTTGAGACCGGCGCCGCTCCGTTTAGGGGCGGCGCCGGACGCGCAGGACAACCAGGGAAGCACCACCAGGGGAGGACCAGCATCATGGGCGTCACACTCGCCAAGGGGGGCAACGTCTCCCTCTCGAAGGCCGCACCGAACCTCACCAACGTCATGATCGGGCTCGGCTGGGACGCGCGGTCCACCACCGGCGCCCCCTTCGACCTGGACGCCAGCGCGCTGCTGTGCGGGGCCGGCAACCGGGTGCTGGGCGACGAGTGGTTCGTCTTCTACAACCAGCTCAAGAGCCCCGACGGCTCCGTGGAGCACACCGGTGACAACCTCACCGGTGAGGGCGAGGGCGACGACGAGTCCGTCCTGGTGGACCTCGCCAAGGTGCCGCCCCAGTGCGAGAAGATCATCTTCCCCGTCTCCATCCACATGGCGGACGAGCGCGGCCAGACCTTCGGCCAGGTCTCCAACGCCTTCATCCGCGTGGTCAACCAGGCCGACGGCCAGGAACTGGCCCGCTACGACCTCAGCGAGGACGCCTCCACCGAGACCGCGATGATCTTCGGCGAGCTGTACCGCTACCAGGGTGAGTGGAAATTCCGTGCAGTCGGTCAGGGGTACGCGTCGGGGCTCAGGGGGATCGCTCTAGACTTCGGAGTCAACGTTTCGTAAAACTCGGTACGGCTCGGGGGAGACCCGTACACACCACGATGGGGTAGCCAGTGCTTCTGAAAACCTTCGGCTGGTCGTTCGCGGTCACCGCGCTCGGTCTGGTCGCGGCGGCGTTCTACGGGGGGTGGACCGCCTTCGGGCTCGTGGCGATCCTGGCCATCCTGGAGATCTCGCTGTCCTTCGACAACGCGGTGGTCAACGCCGGAATCCTGAAGAAGATGAACGCCTTCTGGCAGAAGATCTTCCTCACGGTCGGTGTCCTCATCGCCGTCTTCGGCATGCGGCTGGTCTTCCCCGTCGTCATCGTCGCGATCAGCGCCAAGCTGGGCCCGATCGAGGCGGTCGACCTCGCGCTCAACAACAAGGACCGCTACCAGGAGCTGGTCACCGACGCCCACCCGGCGATCGCCGCGTTCGGTGGCATGTTCCTGCTGATGATCTTCCTCGACTTCATCTTCGAGGACCGGGACATCCAGTGGCTGCGCTGGATCGAGCGGCCCCTGGCCAAGCTCGGCAAGGTCGACATGCTGTCGGTCTGCATCGCCCTGATCGTCCTGCTGATCACCTCCTTCACCTTCGCCACCCACGCCCACCAGCACGGCGGCGCGCACGTCGACAAGGCGCAGACGGTCCTGATCGCCGGTATCGCCGGTCTGATCACCTACATGGTCGTCGGCGGTCTCTCCGGCTACTTCGAGGACAAGCTGGAGGAAGAGGAGGAGCGCGAGCACGAGGAGGAGGAAGAGGCCGCCCGCACCGGCAAGCAGAAGCCCGCGATCGTCCTGGCCGGCCAGGCCGCGTTCTTCATGTTCCTCTACCTGGAGGTCCTGGACGCGTCCTTCTCCTTCGACGGTGTGATCGGCGCCTTCGCCATCACCAACGACATCGTCCTGATGGCCCTCGGCCTGGGCATCGGCGCGATGTACGTCCGGTCGCTCACGGTCTACCTGGTCCGCCAGGGCACCCTCGACGAGTACGTCTACCTGGAGCACGGCGCCCACTACGCCATCGGCGCCCTCGCCGTGATCCTCATGATCACCATCCAGTACGAGATCAACGAGGTCATCACCGGCCTGGTCGGTGTCGTCCTGATCGCCTGGTCCTTCTTCTCCTCCGTCCGCCGCAACCGCGCCCTGGCCGCGGCCGGCGAGGGCAGCGACGACAAGGCCGAGGTCTCCTCCGGGGTGTGACACCCCGGCGGGTGAGGAACGCTCTGAGCGGGGCGGCCGACACGGTCGGCCGCCCCGTCGGCGTCACAACAGGTACCTGGGGGCGGGAATGGGTTTCTTCGACGGACTGCTGGGCGGGCGCGCGGCCGACTTCGACTCGGGCAACGCCTCGAGCAACGCCATCGAACTGACCAAACGGCACCAGACGGTGTCCCTCACCAAGCAGGAAGCGGCCACCGGCCACCTGCGCATCAACCTCTCCTGGCGGATGCGCACCTCGGACTTCGACGGGATCCAGCGGACCAGCCTGTTCCGGCACCCCTTCAAGGCGCTGAAGCCGCCGGAGGTCCTGGGCCACGGGCAGAGCATGGTCAACGTCGACCTCGACCTCGGCTGCCTCTACGAGCTGGCCGACGGCACCAAGGGCGTCGTACAGCCGCTCGGCGGCTACCTGGGCGACGTCAACGCACCGCCGTACATCAAACTCAGCGGCGACGACCGGTTCGGCTCGGCGTCCGGCGAGACCATGTACGTCAACCTCGACCACCGCGACGCCCTCAAACGCCTGCTGGTCTTCGTCTACATCTACGACCAGACGCCCGCCTTCGACCGTACCCACGCCGTCGTCACCCTCTACCCGAGCAACGGCCCCCGCATCGAGATAGGCCTCGACGAACGCCACCCCCAGGCCCGCTCCTGCGCCGTGGTCATGATCGAGAACATCAAGGGCGAACTGATGGTCCGCCGCGAGGTCAAGTTCGTCTACGGCTTCCAGGGCGAACTGGACCGCCTGTACGGGTGGGGGCTGCAGTGGGGCAGGGGTTACAAGACGAAGGTGGACAGGTGAACGCGCTGAACCCGCGCACTACCGCCCGATGAACTGCGGCCCCTGCGGAGGCAGCCGGAAGTAACCGTCCCCCGCCACAGCCGCCGGCGCCGGCATCGGCTGGGGGTAGCCATAGGCGGGCGGCTGCGCCGGAACCGCGGCCGTCGGCTGCTCCGGAGGCAACGGCTGGGACGAGGCCGGCTCCTCCTCCATCTCGGACTCGTCCACCGAGATACCGAAGTCCGTGGCGAGCCCCTTCAGCCCGTTCGAGTAGCCCTCGCCCAGCGCCCGGAACTTCCAGCCCTCCCCGCGCCGGTACAGCTCACCGCAGATCAGCGCCGTCTCCGCGCCGGTCTCCGGCTTGATCTCGAAGCGGGCCAGCGGCTCCCCGTCGGCCACCGCCGCGTCGTACAGCAGGATGCACAGCGCCGGCACCTGGTCGAAGGCGACCCCGTCCGCGGAGGCCACCAGCACGATCCGGCCGACACCCGGCTCCACACCGGAGAGGTCTGTCTGGATCGTGTCCGTGAGCCCCTCGGCGATCCGCTTCTTGCCGAGCCGCCACACCTTCCCGGAGGGGTGCCGGGGCTGGTTGTAGAAGACGAAGTCCTCGTCGGAGCGCACACGGCCGTCGGGGCCCAGCAGCAGCGCCGACACATCCACGTCCGGTACGCCCTGCCCGGGCGTCCAGCGCAGCACGGCGCGCACCGTGGTGGCCTCCAGCGGGACGTTCGACCCCTTCAGCATCGCGTGCGTCATGCGGTCATCCTGCCCTCTCGGTCCTGGTCACGACAATGCGGGGGGTGGCGGCGCCGACATGGGCGAGTTACCGGAAATTCATGCCCGCCGGGAACCCCCGACATGGATCCCTACGTACTATTACCGGCCACCCTTTGCCGAACCCACAGGCCTGACCCGCACCCTGAGGGAGTCCTATGCGTCATTTCGGGCACATCGCCCCCGAGGTGCGACAGCGCCTCTTCCATCAGGAGCCGTGCGCGTTCACCGCCGACTCCCCGGCCCGGCTGCTCTCCGCGGCCCTGGGCGCCACGCTGTACAGCCCGGCCACCCGGCCCCGGCTCGCCGACGACATCGTCAAACAGGCCGGCAACGGCGTGGTCTCGATGGTGCTGTGCCTGGAGGACTCGATCGACGACGCGGACGTCGGCGCGGGGGAGGAGAACCTGGTCCGGCAGTTCGCCGAGCTGGCCGCCCGGCCCGGCGTGGAGCCGCCCCTGCTGTTCATCCGGGTCCGCGCCCCCGAGCAGATACCGGACCTGGTCCGCCGCCTCGGCCCGTCCGTGCCCCTGCTGTCCGGGTTCGTGCTGCCCAAGTTCACCGAGGAACGCGGCATCCCCTTCCTGGAGGCCCTCACCACGGCCGAGAAGGCCTGCGGCCGGCGGCTCTTCGCCATGCCCGTCCTGGAGTCCCCGGAGCTGCTCTACCGCGAGTCCCGCGTGGAGACCCTGGAGGGGATCTTCCGCGCGGTCGACAAGTACCGCAACCGGGTGCTGGCCCTCCGCCTCGGCGTGACCGATTTCTGCTCCTCCTACGGCCTGCGCCGCGCCCCCGACATGACGGCCTACGACGTGCAGATCGTCGCCTCCGTGATCGCCGACGTCGTGAACATGCTCGGCCGCGCCGACGGCACCGGCTTCACCGTCACCGGCCCGGTCTGGGAGTACTTCCGCGTTTCCGAACGCATGTTCAAGCCGCAGCTGAGGCAGAGCCCCTTCGTGGAGGTGCAGGCCGCCGAGCTGCGCGCGAAGCTGATCGAACACGCCATGGACGGACTGCTCCGGGAGATCTCCCTCGACCAGGCCAACGGCCTGCTCGGCAAGACCTGCATCCACCCCTCGCACGTCCTGCCCGTCCACGCACTCTCCGTGGTCAGCCACGAGGAGTTCAGCGACGCCCAGGACATCCTGCGGCCGGAACGCGGCGGCGGGGGTGTACTCCGGTCGGCCTACACGAACAAGATGAACGAAGTGAAACCGCACCGCGCCTGGGCCGAGCGGACCCTGCTGCGCGCCGAGGTGTTCGGCGTCGCCAACGAGGACGTCGGCTTCGTGGAACTGCTCGCCGCCGGCATACCCGGCTGAACCTTTCTCCACCTCTCCAAGGAACGCATGAACAACGCAGTGAACGACGGGGTCTGGTCCGGCAGCTGGGTCGCCGAGCGGCTCGGGGTCGGACTCGTGGGCGACGACGAGCTTCCGGCGCTGCTCGGACTGGCCCTGCGGCGCAACCCCAAGCGGGCCCACCTGCTGGTCTCGAACGTCCTCGGCAAGCACGTGCCGCAGTCGCCGGCCGTGGTGTACGAGTACGGGGTCCGGCTGGGCCGACGGGTCGCTGCGCTGCTCGGCGAGGCTGAGGCGGCGGCTGCTGTAGTCCTCGGTTATGCGGAGACCGCGACCGGGCTCGGCCATGCGGTGGCTGACGGGCTCGGTTCAGCGCCGTATCTGCACTCCACGCGGCGGCCGGTGGCCGGGGTCGCCCTGGCGGGCGGGTTCGAGGAGTCGCACTCGCACGCCACGTCGCATCTGCTGCTGCCGGAGGACCCCGGTCTACTGGCCGGGGACGGGCCGCTGGTGCTGGTGGACGATGAGTTCTCCACCGGTAACACCGTGTTGAACACCATTCGTGACCTGCATGTGCGGTATCCGCGGAAGCGGTATGTGGTGGTCGCTCTGGTCGATATGCGCTCGGCCGAGGATTCCGGCCGGTTGGAGCGGTTCGCGGAGGAGATCGGGGCGCGGGTGGATCTGGTTGCCGCCGCGTCCGGGGTCGTGCGGCTGCCGGAGGGTGTGCTGGAGAAGGGGCGGCGACTGGTCGCGGAATGTGAGTCCGCCGGGTGCGGGACCGTTGTGGCTGGTCGCGCGGTTCCCCGCGCCCCTGGAAGGGCGCCTCAGTCGGACCAGGTCGTAAGGGTCGACCTGCACTGGCCTTCCGGCCTCCCCGACGGCGGTCGGCACGGGTTCACCCCCGCCCACCGCGCCCGTCTCGAAGCCGCCCTGCCCGGCATGGCCGCCCGCCTGCGCGACGCCCTCCCCGCCGGCGCCCGGCGCGTGCTCGTCCTCGGCTCCGAGGAGCTGATGTACGCCCCGCTGCGGCTCGCCCGTGAGCTGGAGCGGGACATGGACGCCGAGGTGCGGTTCTCCACCACCACGCGGTCACCCGTGCTCGCGGTGGACGACCCGGGCTATGCGATCCGTACCCGGCTGGTCTTCCCGGCCCACGACGACCCGGCCGACGGGCCCGGCGAGCGGTACGCCTACAACGTGGCCGGCGCCGGTTTCGACGCCGTCGTCACCGTGGTCGACTCCGTCGCCGACACCCCCGCCCTGCACGCGCCCGACGGCCTGCTGGCCGCCCTCGCCGCGCACGTCCCGCACGTCCTGCTCGCGGTCGTACCCTCGTACGTCCCGCACGCTCCCGAAAGGCCGGTCATGCTGCCCGAGCCCCTCCGCGGCCCCGCATTCTCCTCGTACGCGCCGGAGGAGGTCGGCTGGCTGCTCCAGGACCTGTCCGCCGTGACCCTGGAGGCGCCGACCGAGGAGCGGGAGGAGGCCATCCAGAGCGGCGGTGCGCACTACGCCGAGTCGCTGCCGGTGGAGTACCAGCCCAGCGCGCAGTACCAGGAGCTGTTCCACGCGGCGCTCGACGCGTCGGCGGCCCGGATCGCGCAGGCCGTCGGTGTGGTGACCGAGACCGTCATCACCGAGCGGTCGCCCCGGCCGGTGCTGGTCTCCCTGGCCCGCGCGGGCACCCCGGTCGGGATCCTGATGCGCCGGTGGGCGCAGTTCCGGCACGGCCTGGACCTTCCGCACTACGCCGTGTCGATCGTGCGCGGCCGGGGCATCGACGCCAACGCCCTGCGCTGGCTCGCCGACCGTCACGACCCCCGGGACGTCGTCTTCGTCGACGGCTGGACCGGCAAGGGCGCGATCACCCGGGAACTCGCCCAGGCCGTCGAGGCGTTCGAGGCCGCCGAGGGGGTCACCGGGTTCGACCCGGAGATCGCCGTCCTCGCCGACCCCGGCTCCTGCGTGCGCACCTACGGCACCCGCGAGGACTTCCTCATCCCCTCCGCCTGCCTGAACTCGACCGTCTCCGGGCTGATCTCCCGTACGGTGCTGCGCGCCGACCTGGTCGGCCCGCACGACTTCCACGGCGCCAAGTTCTACCGGGAACTGGCCGGCGCCGACGTCTCCGTGGCCTTCCTCGACGCCGTCTCCGCCCGCTTCCCGGAGGTCGCCGACGCCGTAGAGGGCGCGGTCAAGGAGCTGCTGGCCGCCGACCGCACCCCCACCTGGGCGGGCTGGCGGGCGGTGGAGCGGATCAGCGAGGAGTACGGCATCCACGACGTCAACCTGGTCAAGCCGGGCGTCGGCGAGACCACCCGGGTGCTGCTGCGCCGGGTGCCGTGGAAGATCCTCGCGCGTGAGGGCGCCGGCGCCGACCTGGACCATGTGCGGCTGCTCGCCGAGCAGCGCGGGGTGCCGGTCGAGGAGGTCGGTGACCTGCCGTACACCTGCGTCGGCCTCATCCACCCCAAGTACACGCGGGGCGCGACGGGCGCCGACGGCAAGGCGGTGAACGTCTGATGCCGGTGCTGGTGGCGAGCGACCTCGACCGTACGCTGATCTACTCCTCGGCGGCCCTGGCGCTGACCATGCCCGATGCGCGGGCGCCCCGGCTGCTGTGCGTGGAGGTGCACGAAGCCAAGCCGCTCTCCTACATGACGGAGACCGCGGCCCAGCTGCTGACCGACCTCGGGGACACGGCCGTGTTCGTGCCGACGACGACCCGGACGCGCAAGCAGTACCAGCGCATCAACCTGCCGGGCCCGCCGCCCGCCTACGCGATCTGCGCCAACGGCGGGCACCTGCTGGTGGACGGGGTCACGGACGCCGACTGGCACGCGCGCGTACTGGCGCGGCTCGCGGACGAGTGCGCGCCGCTGGAAGAGGTCAGCGAGCACCTGCTGCGGTCCGCCGACCCGGTGTGGGTGCGCAAGCACCGGATCGCCGAGGACCTGTTCGCCTATCTGGTGGTGGAGCGCGAGCTGCTGCCCGCGGACTGGGTGAAGGAGCTGGCGGTGTGGGCGGAGAACCGCGGCTGGACGGTGTCCCTGCAGGGCCGCAAGATCTACGCCGTCCCGAAGCCGCTCACCAAGAGCGCGGCCGTCCGCGAGGTCGCCCGGCGCACCGGCGCGGAGCTGACGCTGGCCGCCGGCGACTCCCTCCTCGACGCCGACCTGCTCCTGGCCGCCGACAGGGGCTGGCGCCCGGGCCACGGCGAACTGGCGGACACGGGCTGGACGGCCCCGGAGATCAGCGCACTGCCGGAAAGGGGGGTCCTGGCGGGGGAGCGGATCCTGCGGGAGTTCCTGAGAGCGGTGCGGCAGCCGACGTAGGGGACGCCCCGTAGGCGGCTACCCGCAGCACCCTCCGCCGCAGCACCCGCCCGCCCGCGGGGCCGGAGCGGGCGTGGAGGCCTGCGACACGCCGCCCACGGCAACCGTCGACAAAAGCTTGACCGTGTCGTCGTGCCCGGCGGGGCACGTCGCGGGGGCGGCCGACTGAGCCATGGGCCGGTTGAGTTCGAACGTGTCGCCGCAGGTCCGGCAGCGGTACTCGTAACGAGGCATGGGCCCAGGTTAGCCGTCAAGGCCTGGCCGGGGGCATCTCAATGTTTCCTGAGTGTTGCTTTTCATCCGGCATATGTGCAGGTCATTCGAAAACGTTACTGATAATTTGTGAACGCCGTTGCGAGGATGCTCAGCTCACCCGCGCGAGCAAGACCGAGTGCGGAGGGAGACGCAGGCGTGACCGATGCGTCGCAGGGGGAGGGCGGCCCCATGGGGGGTGGCCGTGGCGAGAAGAAGCCGTCGGGAGCCGACGAGACCCTGCATCTGAGAGTCGACGCCCTCAGGGCGGACGAGACCATGCAGTTGCGCGTTCCCCCGCCACCGGAGCCAGCCGCTCCGGGCGGCGGCCGGGCCGAGCGCCGCCGCGGCGCGCGCTCCGCCGGACGGGAGCGCACCGCGGCGGCGGACGCGGTCACGGCCGCGCTCGGCCGCGTGCTCGGGCCGCTCGGCCGCCTGCTCGGGCCGCTGGCCCCGTACGCGCGCCGCATGGCCCCGTACGCCCGCCGGCTGAAGCCGGTCTATCCGCGCCCCGGCCGCACCGGCTGGCGGCGCTGGATACCCTCCTGGCGCCAGTGGCTCGGCGCCACCCTGACCTCGTTCGGTCTGCTCAGCGCGTTCCTCGTCACCGCGTACGCGATGACGGACATACCGGACAACCTCAACTCGTACGCGACACAGCAGGACAACGTCTACTTCTGGTCCGACGGCACCCCCATGGCCCGTACGGGCTGGGTGCAGCGGCAGGCGATGCCGCTGAAGGACATACCCCCGGACGTCCGCTGGGCGGTGCTCGCGGCGGAGAACGAGAGTTTCTACTCGGACCCGGGCATATCCGCCAAAGGCATCACCCGGGCGGTGTTCCGCACGCTGGGGCAGGGGGACACCGAGGGCGGATCGACCATCACCCAGCAGTACGTGAAAAACGTCTACCTGACACAGAACCAGACGATCAGCCGTAAATTCACCGAGGCGATGATCGCCCTCAAGCTCGACAACAAGATGAGCAAGGACCAGATCCTGGAGGGCTATCTCAACACCAGCTGGTTCGGCCGTGGCAGCTACGGCATCCAGCGCGCCGCCCAGGCCTACTACGGCAAGGACGTCGGCAAGCTCAACGCCTCCGAGGCGGCCATGCTCGCCTCCCTGCTCAAGGGCGCCGGCCTGTACGACCCCACCCTCAACAAGGCCAACCACGCGCGGGCCGTGGAGCGCTGGTCCTGGATCCTGGACCGCATGGTCACCATCGGCAAGCTGTCGCCGCAGGAGCGGGCCGAGTACACCACGTTCCCCGAGCCGCTGAGAAGCAACCCGCTGTACAACACGGGTGCGCAGAGCGACTACCTGGTGGAGCTGGCGTCGCAGTACGCCAAGAAGGCCGCGCACCTGACGGACAAGCAGTTCGACCTCGGCGGCTACCAGATCTACACGACCTTCGACCGCAAGCGGGAGAAGGCCCTCACCGACGCCGTCACCAAGGCCCGCAAGCAGGCGAAGAAGGACGATCCGCAGGCGGCGAAGAACGGCCACTACGGCGCCGCCTCGGTGACCGCGGACGGCCGGATCCTCGCCGTCTACGGCGGCCCGGACCACCGTAAGCAGGGCTACAACGAGTCCAACGCGACCACCGTCCCGGCCGGCACCGCGTTCACGCCGTTCGTCTACGCCGCCGGACTCGAACACGGTGTGCACAAGACACGCGTGGGACCCGCAACCCCGGTCACCCCGGACAGCGTCTACAACGGCGACGACGGCGTGCCCGTCACCACCCCCGAGGGGCCGTACTGGGACCGCAGCGGCAAGAAGGTCGCCGCGCACAACGACGGCGGCAAGTCCTACGGACAGATCACCCTGCGCGAGGCGATGGCGAAATCGGTGAACACCCCGTTCATGCAGCTCGGCATGGACACCGGCCTGGACCAGGTGCGCCAGACCGCCGTGGCCTCCGGACTGCTGTCCTCCAGCATGGGCCCCCAGGTGCCCGCCCTGTCGATGGGCAACTCCACGCCCAGCGCGATCCGGATGGCCAGCGGCTACGCCACCTTCGCCGCCCAAGGCAACCACACCGAGCCGTACTCGGTGCGCCGCATCACCCGCAACGGCTCCCCGGTCCCGCTGGCCACCCCGCACCCCAAGCGCGCCGTCGGGGCCCAGGTGGCCGAGGAGGTCACCGAGGCGCTCACCGACTCCTTCCGCACCGCCCACCCCGAGGCGGCGGCCGGCCGCCCCGGGGTCTCCGGAAAGGCCGGCACCACCGAGAAGGACACCGCCGCCTGGTACGTCGGCACGGCCGACTCCGTGTCCACCGCGATCGTCGTCTACCGGATCGACCTGGCCAAGTCCCTGGAGCCACTGCCGCTCAAGGGCCTGGCCGGCACATCCGCCAACAGCGTCCCGTATGCCCTCTGGTCGGCAGCGACGGGCCTCGGCTGAGCCGGGACCCGTGCACCCTCCCCTTCCGCAGAATGAGCCGCGCATGCCCCGCAAGATGTCGTCGTCAGGCCGCCGTCGAGCCCCTCGCCGCCGCGGTGCGCCCCGCGCCACCCGGCCGCAGGTCCTGACGCTGGCCGCCCTCCTCGTCGTGGCCTCGCTCGTGGCCGGGTTCCTGGCGCTGTCCGGCACGGACAGCAGCAGCACCCCGGCCGCCGCGGCCGGCAAGAAGCCCACGACCGCGCCGAAGGCCTCCCCGACCCCGGAATGGGACGGCAAGACGAAGATCCTCGGCGACGGCTCCACCTCCTACACCGGGCCCCAGAAGGGGCAGCTGAAGCCGAAGCCGCTCAAGCCCGGCGAGAAGCCCCCGCAGTTCGTGGTCTTCTCCTGGGACGGCGCGCTGCAGGGCAGCGACCAGCTGTTCTCGCACTACCGGGAGCTGGCCAAGGAGTACAACGCCCACATGACCTTCTTCCTCACCGGCATCTACCTGCTGCCCAAGAGCAAGAAGGCCCAGTACCACGGCCCCATGCACTCCCCGGGCGACGCCGCGATCGACTACGCCACCGACGACCACATCCGCACCACACTGGAGCAACTGGGCAAGGCCTACGAGGACGGCAACGAGATCGGCACCCACTTCAACGGCCACTTCTGCGGCGCCAAGGGCGGCGGCGACTGGAGCGTGCAGGAGTGGAAGAGCGAGATCGACCAGTTCTACTCCTTCGTGGAGCACTGGAAGACCAACACCGGCTGGAAGGACGTACCCGCGCTGCCCTTCGACTTCAAGAAGGAGGTCGTCGGCGGCCGCGCGCCCTGCCTGGAGGGCCAGCCCAACCTGCTGAAGGCCATCAAGAGCTACGGCTGGCGCTACGACGCCAGTTCCCCGGGCGACTTCCAGATATGGCCCAGCAAGAAGAACGGCATCTGGGACTTCCCGCTGCAGCTGCTGCCGTACACGGACGACGTCCAGGCCCTGTCCATGGACTTCAACTTCCTCTACAACCAGTCCGACGGCGAGACCCAGGGCGACCCCGCCAAGTTCGCCGAGTGGGAGCAGATGACCGTCGACTCGTACATGAAGGGCTTCAACCGCGTCTACTACGGCAGCCGGGCCCCGCTGTTCATCGGCAACCACTTCGAGGACTGGAACGGCGGCATCTACATGAAATCCGTCGACCAGGTCGTCAAGAACGTCTGCACCAAGAAGGGCGTCAAGTGCGTCTCCTTCAAGGAACTGGCCGACTGGCTCGACGTGCAGAAGCCGCAGACCCTGGCCGCCCTGCGCAGCCTGGACCCCGCCCAGTCGCCGGACTGGTCCGCGGTCGTCAAGTGACAAGTACGGGCAGGGCATTCCACTTGTGCAACCCCCTTCACAACCGCCGCATCCGTCATGGCAAGATGCCCCTCGCCCGGTAGGTGTACCGGCGTAGAGGGGAACATCATTGAAATCTAGAAGACTGAGCCGTGGGCGGCGCCGTACGGCCATAGTGACCGCCGCGGCTGCCTCCGTGGTCGCCGGCGTGGCCCTGGTGCCCAACTGGAGCGCGGGCGCGGCCGTGACCGACGACCCGACGGTGGACGCGGCCACCAAGGCGACCTTCCAGCGGCTGGCCGACGCGGTCTTCACCGACCGCACGCAGGCCCTCGTGGAGGGCGCCGGCAAGCAGCAGACCCGGCACACGTCCGGCTTCTCCGGCTCCGTGCGCCTGTCCGGCGGGCAGACCCGCGAGGAGAAGTCCGCGCTCGACGCGCTGCGCGACCGCCGCAGCCGCCTCGCCCGCCTGGGCGAGACGTACCGCGCGGGCAGCACCAAGGTCACGCTCGACGCCACCCAGGTCAAGGGCCGCCACGCCAAGGTCGCCGTCACCGAGACCACGACGCTGACCTACGACAAGACCACCGGCAAGAGCCCGAAGACCACCGGGTTCCAGGCCCACCACGAGCTGACCTTCCAGGCCGACCGGCACGGCACCTGGCAGCTCACCGGCATCCGCGACACCGACGACGGCTACCTCGCCGTCAACCAGGTCGCCAAGCCCACCGTCGCCAAGGTCAAGACCGCCGGCGACGACGACGGCCCGCCCTCCGCGGCCCGCGCCGCCACCACCTGGCCCGCACCCGCCAACGCGAAGAACTTCTCCGCGACCGGCTACGACTACAAGGCCATGGTGGCGTACGCCCAGAAGTACTGGAACAACTACAACCCCGCCTACCCCGACTTCAACGGGCAGGGCGCCGGCGGCGACTGCACCAACTTCGTCAGCCAGGCCCTGAAGGCCGGCGGCTGGAAGCACGTACCCGGCTACACGTACGACTTCCACAAGTGGTTCGGGAACTCCGAGATCCAGTCCGACTCTTTCGTCGGCGTCAACGAGTTCTCCTGGTTCGCCCTGTCCTCCAAGCGGGCCACCAGCCTCGCCAACGTCTACCAGATGGACCTCGGCGACGTGCTGCAGATGGACTTCAACCGCGACGGGTCCAAGGACCACTCGATGATCGTCACCTACCGGGACCGCCGGGGCGTGCCGTACGTGAGCTACCACTCCACCAACACCTACAACCGGTCGGTGGCCAGCCTCGTCGCCTCGTACTCGAACGCGGCGTTCCACGCCTACAGGACCTGACCCCGTCCCGGCTGACGCGGGCCCTGCCGCCCCTCGACCTCCCCCGGCCCCGGCTGCTGCTCCTGCCGCATCCGCCGCTCCTGCGGGGAGGCCTCCGGGTGGCGGGCCCGCCAGTACGGGTTGTCGTGCGGCAGGGCATGGCCGACCCGGCCGTACATGCCGAACGTCATCAGCAACAGACCCACGATGAAGCTGAAGAAGACGTTCTGGATCCTGAAGGCCAGGAAGTTGCTGTCGGTGTCCAGCAGGCCGAGGAACAGGAAGCCGTTCAGCAGGAACAGCACCCCGAGCACCATGTTCAGCGTCGACGCGAAGTTCCCGCCGATCACCATGCCGGCCAGCAGGATCGCGCCGATGCAGATCGACAGCACACTGAGCGCGCCGTTGGTGTTCAGCCCGGCGACCGTGTCACCGCCGGTGTTGAAGAAGCCGATGTGGTCGATCACGCCGAGAACGCCGAAGACGACCAGGAACGTGCCGATCAGGCCCGCGCCGATCCGGTAGACCGTGTTCAGCCGGTGATCCACCGGCAGATGGTCGTCCAGCCGGGGACGCCGCCGCTCCTCGGCCTTCCTCGAATGCACTGCGTGTGTGGCCATGTCCGCCTCCTCGGGCGCTAGCGGAGGCCATCCGTCCTCTTCAATATCCGCTTGCCCCGCACCCCCGGCAACACACACAGGCCACGGCTCAGTGCCCGGCACCGCGCTCCTCACGGATCTGCGCCACCACCCCCGCCACCGTCTGCCGCACCCCCTCCGTCTCGGTCAGGAAGTGCCAGTAGTCCGGATGCCGCCCCTCCAGCGTGCCGACCGCCCGCTCCAGCCGCGCCACCGCGTCGTCCAGCGGCCGGGCGTGCCGCGGATCAGGAGTCGTACGGCCCGTCATCGCCAGCCGCTGCGCGTCCCGGATCGCGAACCGGGTCCGCTCGATCTCCGCCTGCGGATCCTTCTGCACCGCGTTCAGCCGGCCCAGCCGGTCACCGGCCGCCGACACCGCGTCGTCCGTGGCGTTCAGCAGCGCCCGCACCGTCGACAGCAGCGAGACGGCGTCCGGCCAGCGCTGCGCGTCCCGCGCCGCCTGCGCCTCCCGCAGCTTCAGCTCCGCCTGCCGCACATTCTCCGCCGCCAGCGCGGGCACCTGTTGCAGATCCTGCCAGCAGGCCGCGGCGAACCGGCGCCGCAGCTCGCTCAGCACCGGCTCCACCTGCCCCGCCCGCGTGGTCAGCGCCTGCGCCCGGGTACGCAGGCTCACCAACCGGTGATCGATCTCGGCCGCCCGCTCCGGCAGCCGCTCGGCCTCCGCCCGGATCGCCCCGGCCTCCCGCTGCACCCGCTCGGCCCGCTCCAGCGTCGCCTGCACCCCGTGCTGCCCCGCACCCTGGTTCAGCCGGGTCAGCTCCGGCGCCAGGGCCGCCAGCCGCGCCGCCGGCTCCTCCGCCCGCAGACCCTTCTCCCGTACGGCGTCCAGCGCGTTGCTCGCGGCCAGCAGCGACTGCCGGGCCCGCTCCACGGCGGGCGCCAGCCGGGCCAGCTGCGTCTCCGCCTTGCCGAGCAACGGACCGAGCGAACCGCCGAACCGGTCCAGCTCCTGCCGGACCCGCACCAGCTCGTCCTTGGCCGCCGTCAGCTCCGTCCGCGCCCGGACCGCCGCGGAGGCCTCCAGATCGTGCCGGTCCAGATCATGCGCGTCCACGGCCTGGATGTACTGCCGGCTGGCCTCGTCGATCCGCTGCCCGAGCGCCGCGAAGTCCGCGACGGCACGCCGGGCGGCGGGGGAGTCGTCCACCGCCGAGATCGTCTCGATCGAGATCCGCAGGTCCCGCTGCGCGGTGTCGAGTTCGTAGAACGCCGTCGCCGCCGCGTCCTTCGCGGCCTGCGCCTCGGCCCGCTGACTCTCCGCCCGCCCGCCGAACCAGCGCCGGGTACCACCACCGGCGAACGCGGCGGGCACCGCGAGCACGGCCAGCACCGGCAGGCCCATCAGCACCACGGCGTCCCACAGCGGCGAGACCCCACGCCGGGCACCTGCGGCGGACGACGGCGGGTACGGCTGTCTCGCTGGCGTGCCCGGTGTCGCCGTCACATCCCTCTCCCGTGCTGTGCTTCGCGCTGGGTGGTGACATTCTCCCACCCGGGTAGGACGAACACACGGGGCGGTCAGTTCGCCGTGGGGGGCGTCGGATCGGCGGTGTGCGGGGAACCCGGGAGTCTGGTTTGCAGCGCAGCCGCTCGGGCAATGTAGGCTGTCGACCTGTCCGGGTGCGTAGCTCAGGGGTAGAGCGCCTGCCTTACAAGCAGGATGTCGGCGGTTCGAAACCGTCCGCGCCCACCGGTCCGGCCCCTCGGAGAGTTCTCCGAGGGGCCGTTCGTGTTCTTACTCCTCTTCCGCCGCCCGCTCGTGGGCGTGCTTCAGCCGGGAGCGGGCCTCCGTGCGGTCCGCTGCCGCGACCTCGGCCCAGAAGCGGTGGGTGCTGACGAAGACCGCGAGTTCGTGCTCGCGTCGGCGCAGCTTCTCCACCTCGGCCTGTTCGTCCTCCGTCCAGCCCGGGGACGCGGGCCGCTCCACCTTGCGCCAGCCGGTGTCGTCGCTGAAGCCGTCCATCGGCTCGACCGACCAGGGCAGCCGCTTGAGCAGGGCCGACAGCTCGGCCCGGACCTGATGCAGCTCCTCCTGACCGGCGAGGAGGTCACTGGGGAATTCATAGGTCGTAGCCACGCGGCAATGCTACGCCTGTTCGATTTTCAGGTGCGAGGTCGGATGAGGGGTGGGGCGGAGGTTCAGTCGAACGAGTGGCCGGGGGTCAGTGGCCGGCGGCCCTCAGCTCCCGCACCAGCCGTTCCGTCACCGGCACCGGAACGCCGTGCCGCTCGGCCGCGCGCAGCAACGCCCCGCCGATGGCGTCGAGTTCGAGCGGACGGCCCGCCCCGGCGTCCCGCTGCATGGACGACTTGGTCGCGGCCGGGAAGGCGTCGTACCGGGCCAGGGCCTGGGCCGGGTCGGCGGGGGCGCCGCAGGCTCGGCTGACCGCGGCCGTCTCGGCGACCAGCGCCTCCAGCTCGTCCCGGTGCCGGGTGCGGGCCGTGCCGAGCGGGACGCCGTGGCGGGTGGTGAGCAGGGCGAACGGGGCGAGGAACGCCATCTTCGCCCACAGCGCCGCCGTCTCGTCCCCGGCCACCCGGGCGGTCGTACCCGAGGCCGAGAGGTGGCCGGCGAGCTCGTCGAGGCGGGCGCGGGGTACGGCGTCCCCGGCGAGGTCGATCTCGGTGAACGGGCTTCCGTGTTCGATCACGCCCGGGGCGATCCGCGTCGACTCCACCCGGATCACGGCCGGGGCCACCAGTTCGGGGCGGTAGCGGGAGCGGAGGGCGGCGGGGTGTTCGACGCCGTTCAGCAGCGGCACGATCAGGGCGTCGCCGAGGGCGGCGGGCGGGATCCGGGTGAGGGCGGCGTCGAGCGTGGTGTGCTTCACGGTGACCAGGCAGGCGTCCACCGGTTCGCGCAGCTCGGTGTCCGCGTCCACGGCGGCTGTGAAGTCGCCGAACTGCCGGCTGCGGACGGTGATGCCGGTACGGCGCAGGGTGTCGGCCGTGGTTTCCCCGGCCAGGCAGATCACGCGGTGACCGGAGCGGGACAGCAGGGCGGCGAGCAGGCCGCCGGTGCCGCCGGGGCCGAGGACGGCCACGGTGAGGGGGTGCGTCATGGAGTTGTCCTTCCGACGGTCGGCCCCGGGTGTCGGTGGCCGCCTTCGAGACGATCATGGCAGCGCGCCGCCTTCCCGCGCCAGACTTGTCTCATGTGCCGAAGCATCAAGACCCTGCGCCCGCCCGCGCTGCCCGGTGAGGCCACGGACGAGGACATCCACGCGGCCGCGCTGCAGTACGTCCGCAAGATCTCGGGCTTCCGCGCCCCCGCCGCCCACAACCGCGAGGCCTTCGACCGGGCGGTGGCCGCGGTGGCGGAGGCGACGGCCGAGCTGCTCGGGGACTTGGAGGTGCGGGGGCGGTCGGTGAGGCGCGCGGGGTAGGGCCCTGCGTATCGCCCGGGTCGTCTGACATTCCGTCAAGTGAGAGTCGTCCGCAAGGTTGTTCGCGTCCGGTGTGCCCCCGTGCGGGCGTGCCGGGCGGTCGTGGCATGCGCCGAGGCTTAGATGTTGAACTTGCAAGCAATGATTAGGTTCGCCTAACCTGGTCTCCCATTCGGTACCGCCGCCCCCACGACCGGCCTGCTCAGTCCCCGGCCGGCCCGACCGACACCGAAGAGGAGAAATCCCCTCATGTCCGCACGTCTCAATTCCGCTCAGCCCTATGTCATCGGGCTCTTCCGCGTCGTCCTCGGCCTGCTCTTCGCGGTGCACGGTGCCGCCTCCCTGTTCGGTGTCCTCGGTGGCGCCGCCGGTACCAACGGCGGCACGATCGCGGCCGGCACCTGGCCCGGCTGGTACGCGGCCGTGATCCAGCTGGTCGCCGGCGGTCTGGTGCTGCTCGGCCTCGGCACCCGCGGAGCCGCGCTGATCGCCTCCGGCTCGATGGCGTACGCCTACTTCGACGTCCACCAGCAGGCCGCCCTGTGGCCCATACAGAACGGCGGCGAGCTGTCGGTGCTGTTCTGCTGGGGCTTCTTCCTGCTGGTCTTCACCGGCTCCGGCGCCTTCGGTCTGGACCGGCTCTTCGGCCGGCGCACCGCGGCGGACGGCGAGCCCACGGGGGAGAAGCAGCCGCTGGCGGTCTGACCCCGGCCCGGGAAGCCGGCGAACCCGCGGAATCCGCTCAACCCGACGAACCCGTGCAACCCGCTGAACCCGTGCAACCCGCCTAACCCCCGCGAACCTCCTGTCACACCCCCCGCGTACGCTGTATGGCTGTCAATGGGGGAGTGACAGGAGTCGTCGTGTTGGAGAGCGTGGGGTCGCTGGCGGCCGGACCGTGGATCTATGCCGTCGTGGCCCTCTCGGTGCTGCTCGACGTGTTCCTGCCGGTCCTGCCGAGCGGGGTGCTCGTCATCACCGCCGCCACCGCGGCGGCGGCCGGCACCGGCGCGGCGGCGGGCGGGGTCCCGCACGACGTGCCGGACATCCTGGCCCTGATCCTGTCCGCCGCGACCGCTTCCGTCCTCGGTGACCTGGTGGCCTACCGCCTCGCCTGGCGGGGCGGGGAGCGGCTGGACCGGGCGATAGCCCGCTCCCGGCGGCTGACCACCGCGCAGGAACGTCTCGGCGAGGCCCTCGCCCGGGGCGGCGGCGCGCTGGTCGTCCTCGCCCGCTTCGCTCCCGCCGGCCGCTCGGTCGTCTCCTTCTGCGCGGGTGCCGCCCACCGCCGCGCCCGCGACTTCCTGCCCTGGTCCGCCCTGGCCGGCCTGTCCTGGGCCGCGTACAGCGTGGCCCTCGGCTACTACGGCGCGCAGTGGCTGGGCGCGACCTGGCTGGCGACCGGGGTCTCGGTGGCCGCGCTGTTCGGCGCGGGAGCGGCGGCGGGCTTCCTGGTGCGCCGCCGCCCGGCTTCCTGACCGGCTGTCCGGAAGACTCAGCAGCCGGCCAGGTAGTTCGTCAGCGCGCTCTTCTCCGCCGAGTCCACCGACAGGTTGTAGTAGTACTTCACCTGCACCCACGCCCGCACGTACGTGCACAGGTACGCCGACCGCGACGGCACCCACGTCGCCGGGTCCTGGTCGCCCTTGGCCTGGTTGACGTCGTCGGTCACGGCGATCAGCTGCGGCCGGGTCAGGTCGTTGGCGAAGGCCTGCCGCTGTGCGGTGGTCCACTTGCTCGCGCCGGAGTCCCAGGCCTCGGCCAGCGGGACGAGGTGGTCGATGTCGAGGTCGGACGCGGCGGTCCAGGTGGCGCCGTCGTACGGGGAGTACCAGCTGCCGCTGGTGGCGGCGCAGGAGGAGTCGGTGACGACGTTCGTGCCGTCCCGCTTGAGGACCGTCTCCCGGGTGTTGCAGGCGCCGCTGATGGTGATCCAGTGCGGGAAGAGGTCGCGGCTGTAGCCGGTGCGGTTCTCGGTGGCCACGGTGAGCTGGGAGAGGTAGGTGCGGGCGGTGCCGGCGCTGACCGGCGTGGGGAGGGCGGCGGAGGCGTTCGGGGAGTTGAACAGGGCGACGGAGGCTATCAGGCCGGTGAGCGCCGCGAGTATGCTCGTACGTCGACGCGCGTAGAACTTCGACATGCGTGAACTCCCTTGTGGGGTCGGGGTGTTGGTGCGCGAGCGAGGGAATGCTCGCGGTGTGGTGTTGCCGGGGGGTGAGCGCTCGGTAAGAAGTTAGTGACGTGCACATGTCACGACAAGGTTTACGGCGGAACCTTCACATCCCGTACGATGGGGAGCGCAGAAGGGGAGTAGCTCTTCGCCGGACCGTCGACATACTGCTCAGCGAGCCTGAGCCGGCGCCCGGAGGCGGACCTTGCGGAGGCCGCCAGCGAGACCTTCGGCAAGCAGTGCACGCCCGTGCCCCCTGGCGCGGGCGCCGAGTGCGCTGCCGTGCCGAGGTGTCATCGCGTGACGTACCGCACTCTCGGCGGGGCAGCCCCGACCGATTGAGGAACCTTGATCAGCATCACCGTGACGGCGCTCGTCTTCGGCGTCGTCTTCCTCGCCGAGCTGCCGGACAAGACCGCGCTCGCCGGCCTCGTCCTCGGCACCCGCTACCGCGCCTCGTACGTCTTCGCGGGCGTCGCCGCCGCCTTCCTGCTGCACGTCGTGCTCGCCGTCGCGGCCGGCAGCGTGCTCACCCTGCTCCCGCGGCAGATCGTGCACGCCCTCACCGGCGTCCTCTTCCTCGGTGGGGCCGCGATGCTGCTGCTGAAGAGGGACGAGGACGAAGAGGAGATCGAGAAGCCCGCCGACCAGTCCTTCTGGAGGGTCGCGGGTACGGGCTTCATGCTCATCCTCGTCGCCGAGTTCGGCGATCTCACCCAGATCATGACCGCCAACCTGGCCGCCCGCTACGACGACCCGGTCTCCGTCGGCCTCGGCGCGGTCCTCGGCCTGTGGGCCGTCGCCGGACTCGGCATCGTCGGCGGAAAGGCCCTGATGAAGCGCGTACCGCTGCGGCTGATCACGCAGGTCGCGGCGCTGCTGATGCTGGCGCTCGGCGTGTGGAGCCTGTGGGAGGCCGTGAGCGGCTGAGCGAACGGCGGGTGAATGCCCGCCGGGGGTGGTGGCGCAATCACGGCCGGGTTTTGTACCGTGGAGAAACAAAGTGGCTCCCGCCCGTTTTCCCTGACCGGCGGGCGGGGCCGCCTTGTCCCTCCCGACGTCCCACCCGACACGGGGTCTTTTCGTTCCTGGAGCTGCCGATGCCGGCCACCGTCACGCCCACCGTCCTCACCGCCCGCGCCCTCCTGCTCGACATGGACGGCACCCTCGTCAACTCCGACGCCGTGGTCGAGCGCATCTGGCGGCGCTGGGCCGAGCGGCACGGGCTGGACGGCGACGAGGTGATGAAGGTCGTGCACGGCCGGCAGGGCCACGCCTCCATGGCCGTTCTGCTGCCCGGCCGCCCCGTCGAGCAGAACCTCGCCGACAACGCCCGCATGCTCGCCGAGGAGACCGCCGACACGGACGGCGTCGTGGAGATCCCCGGCGCGAGTGCCTTCCTTGCCGCGCTGGCCGGGCTCCCGCACGCCCTGGTCACCTCCGCCGACGTCGCCCTGTCCACCGCCCGCATGAACGCGGCGGGGCTGCCCCTGCCGGCCGTCCGTGTCACCGCCGAGTCGGTCGGCGCGAGCAAGCCGGATCCCGAGGGGTTCCTCAAGGGCGCCGCCGAACTGGGCGTCGACCCGGCCGACTGTGTGGTCTTCGAGGACTCCGGGGCGGGAATCGCGGCGGGGCGCTCCGCGGGGATGCGGGTCGTGGGGGTGGGGGCGCGGGCCCGTTCCCACGGGCCCGATGTCGTCGTACCGGACCTCACCCACGTGAAGGTCGAGGCACTGGCCGACGGCGGGATCCGGCTGCACATCGGCTGACGGGGCGGTCCGGCCCGCTCCCCGGCGCCCTACGGTTGCGGTGTCTCCGCCTCCAGGCTTCTCCTCGTGGCCGGGCCGTACGTCCCCGGCTCGTCGCCCCCGATGCCCCGCGCCAGCTGGTAGTTGCGCACCGCGTCCTCCACAGGGCGGGTGAAGACGCCGTCGATCCGGTCGCCGTAGAGGTTCAGCCGGCGTAGCCGCTGCTGGAGTTCGGTGACCTCCGGGCCGGTGTCGCCGCGTCGCAGTACCGGGGCCAGGGCGGGGGTGGTCTGCGGGGTGGCGGATGCCGTTGCGGACGGGGTCGGGGAGGCGCTGGCGGAGGCCGTGGGGGTCGGCGACGGGGAAGCCGAGCCGGCGGAAGGGCTCGGGCCGGCCGTTGCCGAGGGGGAGGGAGCCGGTGGGCGGGGGCGGACCGGGGGTGCCGGTGCCGGCGGTGTGGCGGGTGTCCGGGTCGTCGCTTCCGGGATGCTCTCCCTGACCTCCTGGACCGCCCGCTCCCGGGCCGGTGTCTGGTAGGAGAGCAGGGCGAAAGCGGCCGCCGTGAGGATCGTCAGCCCCGCGCCCGCGGCGGCCAGCGGCAGGGTGCGGCGGGAGCGGTGCCGGGGTGGGGCGGCCTCGGGTGCGGGCGGAAGGTCCTCGGCGGGCGGGGCCGGCGGTGCCGGGCGGGGACCGTCCGGGCCGGTAACCGGGGGGAGCGGCGCGGCCGGTGCCGTACCCGTGTCGGAAACCTCCACATACGGTCGTATCCGCAGTGGATCGAAGTCCTCCGCCGCTGCCGCCTCGGCCGTACGGGCCTCGCGCAGTGCCTTCGAGGCCCGCTCGGTGCAGTCGCAGGACGGGGTGTTGTCCGGCCCCCTCGGCGCACCGCACTCCGGGCACGTGGTGCCCCGCTCTTCCGTCACGCCCGTGTCCCCTCCCCTCGGGAACTTCAGAGATTATGCGGATCCCCTTCACATCCGCAGGACTCAACAGGCCATAAGTGGTGACACCGATCACGATGGAAGAGGTGCACCCGAGCCCCGGGAGGTCTCCATGGCCCTGGACACGCACGGCGCGGCGAAGGACGTGGGCAGCGGCGAACACGTTCCGGGCAGTGTGCTGGTGCCGATCGGCGCGCTGCTGCTCGGACTCCTGCTCGCCGCCCTCGACCAGACCATCGTGTCGACCGCGCTGCCGACGATCGTCAGCGACCTCGGCGGCCTGGAGCACCTCTCCTGGGTCGTCACCGCCTATCTGCTGGCCTCGACCGCCGCGACCCCGCTGTGGGGCAAGCTCGGCGACCAGTACGGGCGGAAGAGGTTGTTCCAGACGGCCATCGTGATCTTCCTGATCGGCTCGGCGCTGTGCGGCATGGCGCAGGACATGCCCCAGCTCATCGCCTTCCGGGCCCTGCAGGGCCTCGGCGGCGGCGGGCTGATGGTGCTGTCCATGGCGATCGTCGGCGATCTCGTGCCGCCCCGTGAACGCGGCCGCTACCAGGGCCTGTTCGGGGCCGTGTTCGGCGCGACCAGTGTGCTCGGACCGCTGCTCGGCGGGCTGTTCACCGAGCACCTCAGCTGGCGCTGGGTGTTCTACGTCAACCTGCCCGTCGGTGTCGTCGCGCTCGCCGTGATCGCCGCCGCCCTGCACATCCCGCGCCACACCGCCCGGCACGTCATCGACTACCTCGGCACCTTCCTGATCGCCGCCGTCGCCACCTGCCTGGTGCTGGTCGCCTCGCTCGGCGGCACCACCTGGGCCTGGGACTCGACGCAGATCATCGGGCTCGCCGTGCTCGGCGTCCTGCTCGCCGTGGCGTTCGTCGCCGTCGAGCGCCGGGCCGCCGAACCGGTCCTGCCGCTCAGGCTGTTCGGCATCCGCACCTTCACCCTGGCCGCCGTCATCAGCTTCATCGTCGGCTTCGCCATGTTCGGCGCGCTGACCTACCTGCCGACCTTCCTGCAGGTCGTGCACGGCATCTCCCCGACCCTGTCCGGCGTGCACATGCTGCCGATGGTGGCCGGCCTGCTGCTGTCCTCCACGGTCTCCGGGCAGATCGTCAGCCGCACCGGCCGCTGGAAGGTCTTCCCCGTCACCGGGACCGCCGTCACCGCCCTCGGCCTGCTGCTCCTGCACCGCCTCGACGAGCACAGCGCGACCGCCGTGATGAGCGCCTACTTCTTCGTGTTCGGCCTCGGCCTCGGCCTGGTCATGCAGGTCCTGGTGCTCATCGTGCAGAACGCCGTCTCCTACGAGGACCTCGGCGTCGCCACCTCCGGCGCCACCTTCTTCCGCTCCATCGGCGCCTCCTTCGGCGTGGCCGTCTTCGGCACCGTCTTCACGAGCCGCCTCGGCGACGAACTCGCCGACGCCTTCCGCGGCGTACGCCTGCCGCCCGGCGCCACCACCGACGCGCTGAAGGCCGACCCGCGGGGCATCGCCGCCCTGCCGCCCGCACTGCGCCCGGCGGCCCTGCACGCGTACGCGTCCGCCATCACCGACGTCTTCCTCTACGCCGCGCCCGTCGCCCTCCTCGGCTTCCTGCTGGCCTGGTTCCTGAAGGAGGACCGGCTGCGCGGCTCGGTCACCGCACCGGACGCCTCCGAGACCATCCCGCCCAACCCCGTCGAGCGCTCCTCCTACGACGAGGTGTGCCGCGCCCTGTCCGTCCTCGGCACCCGCGAGGGCCGCCGCGAGATCTACCGGAAGATCACCGAACGGGCCGGGTACGACCTGCTGCCCGCCGCCAGCTGGATGCTGCTGCGCATCCGCCGCTACGGCTCCGTCGAACCGGCGGTGCTCGCCGAGCGCAGCCCCGTCCCGCTCCAGGCCGTCATGGCCGCCGCCCGTCAGGTCGAGGAACGGCGGCTCGCCGAACGCCAGGGCCTGGACCTCGTCCTGACCGACGCCGGGCGCGAGGTCGCCGAACGGCTCGCCACGGCCCGCGAGGAGTCCCTGGCCGAACTGCTCGGCGACTGGTGGCAGCCCGGCCGCTCCACCGACCTCATGCGCCTGGTCCACGACCTCACCGGCGAACTCTGCGGCGCCGAACGCGAACGTCCGCACAACGGCACGGTCGCCAAGGTCAGTTGACGGCCTTGGCCGGCACCAGCTCCTTGCGGAACCAGTGTTCGGCGTACGGGTCGCTGTTGTGCGGGCCGGTCTCCGTGTAGCCGAGGCGGGTGTACAGGGCGCGGGCCTCGACCAGGTCGCTGCGGGTGTCCAGGACGAGCCGCCGGGCGCCCAGCGCTCGCGCGGCCTCCTCGGCGGCGGCCACCAGCAGCGCGGCCCCGCCCCGGCCACGCATCCCCGGCAGCACGAACACCCGGGTCAGCTCGGCGGTGTCCGCGTCCAGCAGCCGTACGCCCGCCGAACCGGCCGGCGTGCCGTCGTACCGGCCGACGAGCAACCGGCCGCCCGGCGGCGCGAGGTCGGCGCCCGAGTGCGCGGCGATCTCCCGCTCCAGCTCCTCCGGGTCGGTGGGGTGCCCCTCGTGCAGCAGGTACCAGCGGTCGCTGACCTCCGTGTAGTACGCCCGCCACAGGGCGGCGGCGGCCGGGGAGTCGTACGGTTCCGGAGCGATCGTCCACGTCATGCCGGCCATTGTCCGGAGCCGCACGCCACCTTGCGCAACCCGATTTGGCGGGCCTGCCGCGGGACCGGGCGCCGTTTGTGGACGGGCTTCCGGGTCACCCGGACGGTGAACCGGCCAGCGGGGCCGGTCGGACCGGAGGGCAAGCATGTCCACAGGCCTGATCATTCTGTTGATCGTGATCGCGGCGGTCGTGGTCCTCGGCGCAGCCGCAGCCCTGGTCGTGCGCGGGCGCGGCAGGCGCGGCGGGCCCAGCCTGAAGCGGCGCTTCGGGCCCGAGTACGAGCGGGCCGTCGCCCTGCACGACGGGGACACCAAGGCCGCCGAACGCGAACTCGCCGAACGCCTCGAACGCCACGGTGACCTGCAGGAACGGCCACTGGACGGCACCGAGCGGCAGGGGTACGCGGACCGCTGGACGGCCGTGCAGGAACACTTCGTCGAATCGCCCCGGGAGGCGGTGGCCGAGGCCGACCGGCTGCTCGGGGAACTCGCGGCGCGGCGCGGCTACCCGGACGGCGGGCGGTACGAGGAACAGCTCGCCGCGCTGTCCGTGCACCACGCCGACCACGTCGACGGCTACCGGCACGTGCACCGGCTGGCCCGCGCGGGCGCCGGCGGGACGAGCGAGACCGGTGCGGGGACCGAGGAACTGCGGTCGGCGCTGCTCGGCGCCCGCGCCCTCTTCGAGGACCTGACCAGCACCGAGCCCGGCCGGCACCGGGCCGCCGCCGGCACGGACCGGCCGGCACCGGCCACCCCGAGCCGCTCCCACGCCCGCTCCCACGCGCCGTGGGCTCCGCACCGGAGCCGACCGAAGGAGAGCTGAACGCCATGACGGACAGGACGAGCGGCCCCGGCGGCGACCGCCACCGCACGGAACGCCTCTCCCGCGGGGACGAGTGGACGCCGGAGCAGGAGTCGGTGGAGAGAGACGAGTGGGCCCCCGGCGACGCGGCCCCGGGTCGCCGGGTGCCGAGGAAACCCCGGCCGGAGGAACGCCTGCCGGGCGAACCCGCACCGGGCGAGCGCCCGCACAGGGAGGGTACGGGCGGTCGGCTCCCGGGCGAGGGCGCCGGCGACCGGCCTCGGGGCGAGGACGCGCGGGCTCGGCGTCCGGGGGCGGTCGGTCCCGGGCGGGAAGGGCTGACGGGGGACGACCGTACGCCGGAGGACAGCCCGCAGCCGCCGCCGGGTCCGGCAGGGGTGACCGAGTCCGCAGCGGCCGGCCGGGCCGAGCCGGCTCCGGGCCCGCAGCACGGTTCCGAGGGACTGCGGCCCGGTACCGAGGACCTGGGATCGCAGACGCCCGGTGCGGAGGACAACAGGCCGCATAGCACGGGCGCGGCCGGGCGGCAGGCTCCGGTGGAGGAGCGGGAGGAGTGGGAGGAGGACGGGCAGATGCCCGACAACGGCCTCGGGGCTCCGGCGGTCGGCGGGGTCAGCTGGCGTGAGGCCCGTACGACCGAGGGGCGGGCGCCGGACGCATGGCCGACGGCGCCGGGCAGCCCGGCCGCACCCGGCACCGTCGGGGAGACCACCACCGCCCCCTCCGGCACCGGCGCCCCGCTGCTGCCGCACGAGGAGACGGACCGGTGGGAGCGGCGGCTGCGCGAGGTGACCGCCGGGTTCGTGGAGCAGCCCAGGGAGGCCGTCGAGCAGGCCGACCGGACGGTGGAGGAGATCGCCAGGCGGTTCACCGAGGCCGTCACCCGCCGCCGCCGTACCCTGCGGATGTCCTGGGAGGGCACCGAGGGACGCGGGCCCGCCGCCGAGGCCGACACCGAACAGCTGCGGCTGGCCCTGCGGGACTACCGGGAGCTGGCCGGGCGTCTGCTACACGGCTGACCCCGCCGCGCCCCCGTCACTCTTGGCACCCCTGGCGGCAGCCCTGCGCTGCCGCCATTCCCGTACGACCTGCTCGACGTCGTACGGCTTCTTCCCCAGCGGCGGACCGGGCGGCGGCTTGAACATCATGTCCTTGATCCGGACGTTGACGTCCTCGATGATCTTCCGGGCGATCCGCTCCGAGGGCGCCGCGTACGCCGCCTCCAGCGCGTCCTCCGCCTCCTTGCGCAGCGCCAGCGCGGGCGGCAGCACGGCCAGCCCCTCTCGCGCCAACTTCCGCTTGACCCACCACAGTTCGTCGTACGTGGACTCCACGTCCGCCGGCAGCGGCGCCCCCGCCCCCGGCAGCCGGTCGAACTCCCCGCGCCCCTGCGCGTCGCGGATCTGCTTGTCCACCCAGGACTCGAACGGCACACCCGGTGGCTTTCGCTCGGTCATGAACCCATTGTGCCGGACGCGGCCCCGCCGGGCGTTTTATCATGCGGCGTCGGTACGGCACCCCGCCGCCGCGACCCACCCACCGCACCAGGACGTTTCAGGGGGAACGCTCGTGCTCGAACTCACCATGGCCGCCGTCTCCGGGGCCGACACGGGCGCCACCGCCGGCATGACGATGGCCGAGGCTCCCAGCGAGCCCGGAGCCGTCCTGCGGGTCGGCCGCGACGGGGGGATGTGCCGGCTGGCCACCCCCGACGACTGGCTGTTCGTCTCGCGCGTCCACCTGGAGTTCGTGTGCGGCCCGGACGGCACCTGGCAGCTGACCTGGCTGCGCGGCTCCCAGCCCGACCCGGCGTCCGAGGTCCGGCTCACCGTCGGACCGCACGTGCAGCCCGTCGGCTACGGCGCGACCGTCGCGCTGCCGCACGGCGGGTCCGGCGAGATCGTCATCCAGGACCGCACCGCGCCGCGCAGCGTCAACGTCGGCTTCTACCACGAACTCTGAGCCGGTTCCCCCGCCGGGCACGGCCTCAGCCGAGCACCCGGGCCAGCGCGAACCCGTCGTAGCCCTTGCTGCCGACCGTCTGCAGCGCCGTACCGGTCAACCGCGGGTGGGTGGCGATCAGTTCGATCGCGGCCCGGGTGCCGACCACGTCCGGCTCGGTGTTGCCCGGGTCGGCCACCCGGCCGCCGCGCACCACGTTGTCCAGGACGATCACGCTGCCCGCCCGGGTGAGCCTGAGCGCCCACTCCACGTAGTGCGGGTTGTTGACCTTGTCCGCGTCGATGAAGACCAGGTCGAAGGGGGCCGGGTTCTCGTCGGCGAGCTTGGGCAGCGACTCCAGGGCCGGTCCCACCCGCACCTCCGCGACCCGGTCCAGGCCCGCGCGGGCGATGTTCCGCACGGCCACCTCGGCGTGCTTGGCGCTGTACTCCAGCGAGATCAGCCTGCCGTCCTCGGGCAGGGCACGGGCCAGCCAGATCGTGCTGTACCCGGCGAGCGTGCCGATCTCCAGGATGTTCCGGGCCCCCTGCAACTGGGCGAGCAGCTGGAGGAACTTGCCCTGCGCCGCGGTGACGGCGATGGGGGGCAGCCCGGCGGCATCACTGTCCCGCAGGGCCGCGCGCAGCGCCTCGTCGTCCGGGGAGAGGTTGCTGATGAAGTAGTCGTCGACGTCGTCCCAGTGCTGCTGCCCGCTCATAGCGTCTGCTGCCTTTCCCGAGTGTCCTGTCTCGATGATCTCAGCCGAGCGGCGCGGGCGGGGAGACCGGCGGCGGCGGAGTCACCGGCCGGCGTGAGCGGCGTACGACGATCAGGGCGGCCGCCGCGACGAGTACCGCCAGCGTGCCGCCGACCGTCAGCGCCCAGGCGGGGATCCCGGCGACCCGGCGCAGCTCGTCCTCGTAGATCACCGGCTGCACCGGTGTGTCGGCGGCGGCCCGGCGCAGCTCGTGGTCGCCGGAGATGAGGGCGGGCTCCGGGAAGACCTGGGTGAGCGCCGTCAGGTACGGGGTGCCGTCGGCCAGCTCGCCCAGGGCGCCCCGCCGGGTGCGGACCCGCCCGGCGAACAGCACGTCGGGCGGCGTGCCGCCGATCGTCGACCGCGTCTCCATGCGGTGCGCGGCGAGGACGTACAGGCCGAGCGACTGAGGGGTGCTCGCCAGCCGGGACAGGCGCATCGGGTAGACCGGGCGGTCGGCGGCGAAGGTGAGGTGGAGCGGGTCGAGGGCGCCGTGCAGCGGAGTGCCGCGAGTGTCCGGGGCGAGGCGGACGGCGACGTACTCCCAGTGCCGGTCGACGTACGGCTGGAGGGCGGTCTTCAGCCGGCCGGGCAGGGCGAAGCCGTGGTCGCGGAGCCAGTCCCGCAGGGCGGCCGGGTCGGTGGCGGTCAGCCGGGCCACGTCGAAGGGGCCGAGCCGCTGGCGGCCGACGACACCGACGCCGGTGCCGCCGGCGGCCGGGGGCGGGGCGCCGTCGCCGGCCAGGGTGCGGTCGTCGAAGGGCCACTCGCCGTTGCGCGGCCAGAAGTGGTACCGGGTGCGGTGGACCGGGGCGACGGCCTCGGCCAGCTGGTCGAAGAGGGCCGGGTCGCCGAGGCGGACGGTCGCCCGGTGCGGGACCGGCATGATCCACGCGGCGTGCTCGGCGTCGCCGTTCACCGTCAGCCGCATCACGATCTGCTCCCGCCGGCCGTCCCAGCGCAGCACCGACTGCTCGTCGGAGACGGCGATACGGGTCGCGGGGTCGGGAACCATGGCACCGCACCCGCAGGCGTAGGCCGGGGCCATCAGCCAGCCGAGCTGTATACCGAGCAGTGCGAGGACGACGGTGAGTATCCGGGCGCGTTTCACGGGGCTACAGACGGTGCCGGCGTGTACATGGTTCCGGTCCCGGTGCCGGCCGGGGGCGGCCCGCAGCCAGGAGCGCCCCGAAGCGGCGCGGGGAGCTGCGCGATCAGCCCCCGCGCGCCCGCACCCGGCACCCGGCCCGCACCCCTTGGGCGCTTACCGGCCTTCCACGGACGGCGCGGAGCCGGGGAGCGGGAGCCCCGCCGACTCCGACATCCGCCACACCGCGACACCGCCCACGACAGCCGCGGCCATCATGTAGTACGCGGGCATCATCATGTTCCCCGTCGCCCCGATCAGCGCGGTCACGACCAGCGGAGTCGTCCCGCCGAACAGGGACACCGAGACGTTGAACCCGATGGACAGGGAGCCGTAGCGGACCCGGGTCGGGAAGAGCGCGGGCAGGGCGGCCGGCATGGCGGCCGTGAAGCAGACCAGGAGCAGACCCAGCGCGCCCATGCCCAGCCCGACGGCCAGCAGGCTGCCGTCGCGGATCAGCAGCAGCGCCGGGACGGACAGGAACAGGAACCCCGCGCAGCCCGCCGCGATCACCGGACGCCGGCCGACCCGGTCGGTCAGCGCGCCGGCGAACGGCTGGACGATCATCATCAGGACCATCACGGCGAGCACGACCAGCAGCCCGTGCGTCTCGTCGTACTTCAGCTCACTGGTGAGGTAGCTCGGCATGTACGACAGCAGCATGTAGTCGGTGACGTTGAAGACCAGCACCAGGCCCATGCACAGCAGCAGGGACTTCCACTGGCCGGTGACCATCTCGCGCAGCGGCACCTTCGGCCGGGCGGCCTCGGCCTTCTCGACCTCCGCCGCGAACGCCGGGGTCTCCTCCAGCCGCATCCGCAGGTACAGGCCGATGATGCCCATCGGACCGGCGATCAGGAACGGGATGCGCCAGCCCCAGGAGGTGAGGTCGTCCGTCGACAGCAGGGCCGTCATCAGGGTGACCAGGCCCGCGCCGCCGATGTAGCCGGCGAGCGTGCCGAACTCCAGCCAGCTGCCGAAGAAGCCGCGCTTCTTGTCCGGCGCGTACTCGGCGATGAACGTGGACGCACCCGCGTACTCACCGCCGGTCGAGAAGCCCTGCACCAGCCGGGCGGCCAGCAGCATCAGCGGCGCGCCGACGCCGATCGTGGCGTAGGACGGGATCAGACCGATCGCGAACGTACCCGCCGCCATCATGATCATGGTCAGGGCGAGGACCTTCTGCCGGCCCACCCGGTCGCCGAGCGGGCCGAAGACGAGGCCGCCGAGCGGGCGGACCAGGAAGGCCGCCGCGAAGGCGCCGAAGGTGGACAGCAGCTGCGCGGTCGGGTTGCCGGACGGGAAGAAGACCTTGCCCAGGGTGACCGCGATGTAGCTGTAGACACCGAAGTCGAACCACTCCATCGCGTTGCCGAGCGCCGCCGCCTTCACGGCGCGCCTGACGAGCGCGGGGTCGGTGACGGTGACGTCGTGGGCCTTGGTGGCCCGCCGGGTCTTCTGATGCGGGATGACGGCTGTGGCGGTCGCCAAAACGGGGCTCGCCTACCTTTCGACGGGGACAGGTACGGGACCCGGACGGCGGCGGTGACGTACGACGGGCCGAAAAACGACCATAGGGGGACTTCTGCCCCTTACGTGGTGTATGCACTTAGCTGCAGAGTGCAGCTAAAGGGTGGATACGCAGGTACGTCTGCCCGCTCACACACGGCCATTCCTGCTGCTCACTGTGATCCTTGTCGCGTCCGCACCCCCCGTTCGACGCGCATCCGCGCACGCGGGGCGGCCCGTCCGGCCCGCCTTCTCCTGCCTTCCGCGGGTCGTATTCGAGCCTTGTCGAAACACCTGTTCGTCGCGTCCGGACTCGTATGGACTGTCGGTGGCGGATCGACCCCCGCCGGACTGTCGAAACGGGAGGACGGAAATGAAGCGCAAGCTCGCTGTCACGCTCGGTGCCCTGGCCCTGTGCGCGGGTGCCGGGATCGGTCTCGCGCCCACGGCGTCGGCGGCGGAGACGGGGGCGCAGGCCGCCGTCTTCGTTCTCTACCAGCACGACAACTACGCCGGTAACTACGCCGAGTTCTCCGGCACCGACAAGGAGCTGAACAACAAGTACTGGGCCGGCACCCACCAGGTCATGAACAACGGCGCCAGCTCGATGCGCAACAACACCGGTTCGTACGTCGGCCTGTGGGACAAGGGCACCTCGTGCACGGGCGACAACTACAACGCCAAGCCGCACAGCGTCGACAGCGACTTCAGCAACAACGGCTTCGACAACGACGCCAGCTGCGTCGTCTTCCTCTGACGCCCTCGGGGTGGGGGGGGGCTCCCCGGGCCCACCCCCCCCTTCCCCAGGGGTTCGACGAAGGGTTTGCCGGGGGGGGGGAGGGGAACGACAGCCCACGGGGAACCCCGTACCTTCTGTTCTCCTCCACCTGTTTATGAAAC
>NZ_JBVHVI010000016.1:0-96340 GCF_055564915.1 Streptomyces sp. NPDC028928 | reverse complement strand
CACACACCCCACAAAAGACACCAAAAACACAACCAGCCACACAAACCCCCCCCCCCCCCCCCCCCCGCTCCCCCCCCCACCCTCCCCCCCCCCCCCCCCCCCCCCACCCCGCTCTTCACCAGGGGTTCCGACGAGGTTTCGCCGAGAGGTGGGAAGTGAACGCACGCCGACTGGGCATCGCGGCCCTGCTGGTCCTCGCGACCGGTTGCGGGACATCGGCCGGCGGGTCGTCGTCCGGTGACACGGCGTCCGGTGGGACGTCGTCCGGCGGGACGACGGGCAGGACCGTGCTCGAAGCGGCCCCGGCGCCGACCGGCGAGGCCGCGGACCTCGTTCTGCCACTGGACCACTACCAGTTGTCCGTGGACGAGATCTACCTCGTGGAAAGCGCGGCGGACCTGCTGACCCGCGACTGCATGAGGAAACGCGGACTCGACTGGCAGGTCATCACCGACCGCGAGCATGCCCCCGACCTGCGCAACCGCCGCCGTTACGGAGTCATCGAGGCTCCGGTCGCCCGGCAGATGGGCTATCACACCAATCCCCGCCTGCTGGGTTCCACCGACATCACCGCCCGGAAAGCCGACCGGGAGAACACGCTGAGCGCGGACGAGAGAGAAGCCGCACTGGACCCCGGCGACGGCTGCTACAAGCGCGCCGGTGACGAACTCGCACGGAACAGCCGGGTGGACGACCGACTGGTCGACAAACTGAGTTCGGAAAGTCTCCGGCAGACACTGAAAACCCCGGACGTCACCGCCGCCCTGCATGCCTGGAAGCGCTGCATGACGGCACAGGGGCACCCCTACGAGGACTTCTACGCCGCCGCCGACGACCCACGCTGGGCGAAGACAGCGAAGCCGTCCGCCGCGGAGCGGAAGACCGCGGAGTCGGACGTGACGTGCAAGGAGCGGACCGGCCTGGTCGAGCTGCTGGTGCGGACCGAGACCGGCGTCCAGCGGCGGCACATCCGCGCACACGCGCGGTACTTCGCCGGGGTGGCCGCCGCCAAGGAACGGCACCTGGACGCCGCCCGCGCCGTCCTCGCCCGGGAACGACCCACGGCCGGTGGCGTCAGGGATGGTCACGGGTGAGGAACCAGACCGTCCACAGCGCCACCGCACACAGCACGGCCAGCCGCAGCACGAGCCACCAGCGGCTGCGGACCAACCGCCGCAGCAGCACCAGGGCGGGCTGGACGAACCGCCCGGTGCGCACGCTGGTGACGAGGAACTCCCGCTCCAGCGGCGTCAGATCGGCCGCCGGACCGTCCGGCCCCAGGAAGGCGTCCCGCGCGGCCAGCAGCCGCGTACCCCGGTACAGCGCACCGGGGTCGCGGTCCAGCCGCTCCCACTCCCGGGCGGACTCCGTCAGCCGCCGCTGCAGCCGCAGGCGCTCCCGGTCGGCGTCCACCCAGCCGCGCAGCCGGGGCCAGGCGGTGATGAGCGCCTCGTGTGTGAGGTCCACGGTGCTGCCGTCGACGGTCACCAGCCGGGCCCGGACCAGGGCTTCGAGGACCGCTGCGGCCTGCGCCGAGTGAACCAGCTCGTCCCGCCCGGCCGGCCGGCGGGTGTCCGGCACGCCCTCGCCCGGCGTGATCAGCCGCAGCAGCAGGGCACGGGCCGGCTCGGCCTGCGCGCCGGTGAAACCGCGGAAGACCTCCTCGGCCGTGTGGGCCACGGCGCCCCGCACCCCGCCGACCGCCTCGTACGCCTCGAGGGTCAGGGTCCGGGCCCGCCGCCGGCGCCAGACCTCCAGCAGGGCGTGCGACATGAAGGGCAGCGCGCCGGGCTCCTGGGCCACGTCGGCCACGATCCGCGCGGTCAGGGCCCGCTCCACGACCAGCCGGCCGGCCGCGGCGGGCCGCACGATCGCCTCCCGCAGCTGCTCCGGCGTCATGGGGCCCACCAGCAGGGTGGCGGCGTTCAGCGCCTCGACGAGGCCGGCGTGCTCGGCGCACCGGCCGTAGAAGTCGGCCCGGACCGCGACCACCACGACCAGCCGGCCCTCCGGGCCGGAACGGGCGCGCAGCAGATCCCCGATGAAGGCGGCCCGGCGCGACGGGTCCTGGCAGAGGGTGAAGACCTCCTCGAACTGGTCGACCAGCAGCACGGTGTCGCCGTCGCCGTCGGCGGGCCTGAGGAGCGCGTCGTGGCCGCCGGGGGGAAGCTTGCCGGGGGTGCAGATCCGGATGGCGGCCGGCCGCCCGGCATCCCGGCCGAGCGCGCGCAGCGCGGGCACCAGTCCGGCCCGCAGCAGTGAGGACTTGCCGCTGCCCGACGGCCCGACGAGTGCGACGAACCGGTGCTTGCGGGTCAGTTCCAGCAGATCGGCGACGAGCTGGTCGCGGCCGAAGAAGAGATGGCCGTCCTCCGTGCCGAACCGGGCCAGCCCCCGGTAGGGCGCCGCTTCGTCCTCGCCGTCCGCCGCGGGCAGAGCGGCGGCGGCCGTGGCGAGCCGGCGCCAGCGGTCCTCCCACTCCTGGCGGTCACCGCCGCACGCGGTGACGTACGCGAGGGTCACCGGCAGGGACGGCAGCTTCTCGCCCCCGGCCGCGCTCGACAGGGTGGGTGCGGAGTAGCCGGCCCGGCGGGCCATCTCGCGGTAGGTGGGGCCGCCGGACCGGCGTCGCAGCTCGCGCAGTTCGTGGGCCAGCTGCTGCACCGGTCCCGCCGCGGGATCCAGCGGCTTCTCGGAACGGCCCACGGCTCCTCCTGTCCTTCCGGCCCCCGACCAGGACCTCACCGTACGCGGACCGGCATTGATGGGCGGCCCGGAAGCGGGCTGACCAACAATCTTCCGGCCACTTGACTCCCGACCGACCGCAGCGGTCCTCCGCACCCGGCGGACCGCGGCCGTCCTCCGCGCCCGGCCGTCCGCGGCCGTCCTCCCGCAACGAACCGTCAGGAGTCCGCCATCGCCACGGAACAGCTCGCCCGCCCGCCCCTCGCCCACCGCGGTCCGTCCGCGCGGCGCCCCCGGCTCCCGGCGTACCCGGCCGCCGCGCTGCCCGCGGCCCTGACCGTGCTGCTCGGCCTGTGGGGACTGGACCGGCACGGGAGCCTGTGGCAGGACGAGGCCGTGACGTACGACATGGCCCACCGGAGCCTGCCCGGCCTGTGGGCGACCCTCGGCGGGGCCGACGCGGTGCACGGTGTCTACTACCTGCTGATGCACGGCGTGTTCCGGCTCTGGGACGGCGGCCTGGTGGCCCTGCGGCTGCCGTCGGTGCTGGCCATGGCCGCCGCGGCGGCGGGCGTCGGCGCCCTCGGCCGCAGACTGGCGGGACCGCGGGCCGGCCTCGCCGCCGGCGTGCTGTTCGCGCTCCTTCCCGCCGTGCAGCGCTACGCCCAGGAGGGCCGTTCGTACGCCCTGGTGACCGCGTTGGTGGTGGCCCAGACCCGGATCCTGGTCGAGGCCCGGGCCGGGCGCCGCCGCGCCTGGTGGGCCGGGTACGCCGCGCTCGCCGCCGTATCCGGGCTGCTGCACGAGTTCGCGCTGCTCGCGGTCCTCGCGCACGGCGTGGCCCTGCTCGCCGCCCGGGCACCCCGCACCGCCGTCCGGGCCTGGCTGGCCGCCCTGTGCGGTGCGACCGCGGCGACACTGCCGGTGGTCCTGCTGAGCCTGCGCCAGCAGGAGCAGGTGGCGTGGATCGAGGTCTCCTGGGGCGGGGACGTCCTGGGCGCCGGAGCGTGCACGGGGATCGGCGTCGCCTGCGCGGCCGTGCACCGCCGTACCACCGCCGGCCGGCCCGGGCCGGGGCTGACCGCGCTCGCGCTCCCGCTGCTCGTGGTGCCGCCGGCGCTGCTCCTGCTCGCCTCGGCCCTCGAACCCCTCTACGTCGACCGGTACGTGCTGTACGCCCAGGCCGGTCTCGCGCTGCTCGGGGGAGCGGCGCTGGACGGCCTGTGGGGTGCGGTCCGCCCGCGTGCGGCCTTGGCGGCCCTGACCGCGGCCGCCGCGCTGGTCGCGCTGGTGCCCGTGGGGACGCGTCTGCGCGGCCCGCAGAGCCGGGCGGACGACGTCACGGCCATCGCCCGCGCCCTGCGCGAGACGGCGGCGCCCGGCGACGGGGTGCTCTTCCTGCCCGGCAGCCGGCGGGTGTGGACCCTGCGCTCGCGGCCGGCGTCGTACGGTGCCGCGGACCTCGCGCTGGCCGGTGCGCCGCACGCCTCGCACACGCTGTACGGCACGGAGTCACCGCCCGCGGGCATCCGTTCGGCCATGCTGGGCGTCCCCCGGATCGTCGTGGTGCGGGACCCCGCTCGGGAGCGCGCCGAGCGCGGCGCGCGGGAGCGGGCCAAGCAGGCGGTGCTGAGGGCGTACTTCGCACGCCGCGCCGTGCGGGCCGTCGGCCCGGCACGGATCGAGGTGTACGAGCGGCACCCCGGCCTTCCAACTGTGGTGGATCGACCGGCACGACAGCATGGGGCGCGACGAGTCGGTCACCGACCAGGTGGCCCACCGCTCCCGCCCTGGCTGCTGTCCAGCCCCTCCGTCTACGCCCGCCCGGGGCACTGTGTGCGCCGACCGGAGATTCGAACCTAATGGAATGTCCCGTATGGGGTGCTTCGAATTGAGGTGATGCACTCCCTTATGGCCCTTTCGCTCCCCCTCGGTCAAGGGCACGGCACGAAATGGTCTGGAGGGGCCCAGGAGAGACGTGTGACCATGCGACCGCCGCCGGTCGACGACCGGACCGGCGGCGGCCTTGAACGGCGCTAGGGGGATGAGTGATCTCTGTCCGTTTGGATGCTGAAGCGCTCGTGGGGACGACGTTCGCGATCTCGCCGCTGGCCCAGTTGGGCTTCCTGCTCGGCTTCGGCCGAAGAGCGGCCGGGGGCCGGCCGCACCGGGAGCATGAGGGAACCGGCGGCGTACTGCTCCGCCGCGACCTGCGGCTGCTCATGGCGTTACGCCGCGAAGCGCGGACCTATGTGCCCGGCTTCCTGTTCGCGAGCGGGAGCCAGGAGGCCTCGCTGGAGGCGGAGCTGCACCAGGTGGCCACCACGCCCGGTGACGTGGTGACACGCCAGATGAACCGGTTCCTCGGGACCGCACCCACACAAGGAGGCCGGCCCCCGTCGATGGAGGCGCGGACGATCCTGGACGCCCTGGACGCCGGCGAGCGGTCGTTCGCCCAGCGCGTCGCCCGGGAACTGGGGCTGCTGTGGGCCGGGTCCATGGCCGCCCACTGGACCGTGGTGCGCTCCGCGATCGAGGGGGACATCCGGCACCGGGCCGGTTCCATGGCCCGGCGCGGACTGATCGCCACCCTCAACTCCCTCCACCCGGCCCTCTCCTACGACGCCGGAGCGCTCCGCATCCGGGACGAGTCGACCTGGCACAGCTTCGAGCCGAGGAGGATCGTGTTGCACCCCTCGCCGCTGCAGACCACCTGGGCACTGCGTGACGACCCGTGGGGCGAGGACGGCACCCACCTCGCCTACCCCGTGAATGGCGCCGGCGAGCAGGGCCCGCCGGCGGTACGGCCCCCGCTCGTGGACCCGCTGGGCGAGGTGATCGGGCAGGCCCGGCTGGTGCTCCTGGCGGACCTGGACAGTCCGCGCACCACCACCGAACTCGCCGTACGGCAGCACATGAGTGCCTCGACGGTGTCGTACCACCTGCGCCGCCTGCACCGGGTCGGCCTGCTGAACCGGATGCGGGACGGCAGCAGGGTGTACTACCAGCGGACCCCCGAGGCCGACCGGCTCGTGGCCCATGACCGATGTCCCGGATCCGGCCGCAGGCCGGCCCCGCGCTCGGCGGTGTCCTCCGGCTACAACCGCTGAATGATCGTCCCGGTGGCCAGGCCGCCGCCCGCGCACATCGTGATGAGCGCGAACTCCTTGTCGGCGCGCTCCAGTTCGTGCAGAGCGGTGGTGATCAGGCGGGCGCCCGTCGCGCCGACCGGGTGGCCGAGGGCGATCGCGCCGCCGTTGACGTTGACCTTCTCCAGGGTCTGGTCGAAGACCTGGGTCCAGCTGAGCACCACCGACGCGAAGGCCTCGTTGATCTCCACCAGGTCGATGTCCTTCAGGGACATGCCCGCCTTGCCCAGCACCGCGCGCGTCGCGTCGATCGGGCCGTCCAGGTGGAAGTGCGGGTCGGCGCCCACCAGGGCCTGGGCGACGATCCTCGCCCTCGGCTTCAGCTTCAGGGCGCGCGCCATCCGCTTCGAGGCCCACATGATCGCGGCCGCGCCGTCGGAAATCTGGGAGGAGTTGCCGGCCGTGTGCACCGCCGTCGGCATCACCGGCTTCAGGCCCGCCAGCGCCTCCGGGGAGGTGTCCCGCAGGCCCTCGTCCTTGTCGACCAGGCGCCACATGCCCTGTCCGGCGTACTGCTCCTCCTCCGTCGTCGGCACCTGTACGGCGAAGGTCTCCCGCTTGAAACGTTCCTCCGCCCAGGCCAGGGCCGCCCGCTCCTGCGAGAGGAGGCCGAGCGCGTCGACGTCCTCGCGGGTCAGGCCACGGTGGCGCGCTATGCGTTCGGCCGCCTCGAACTGGTTGGGGAGGTCGACGTTCCACTCGTCGGGGAACGGTTTTCCGGGGCCGTGCTTGGAGCCGGAGCCCAGCGGGACGCGGGACATCGCCTCGACGCCGCAGCTGATGCCGACGTCGATCACGCCGGCCGCGACCATGTTGGCCACCATGTGCGAGGCCTGCTGGGAGGAGCCGCACTGGCAGTCGACCGTCGTGGCGGCCGTCTCGTACGGCAGTCCCATGGTCAGCCAGGCCGTGCGCGCGGGGTTCATGGACTGCTCGCCGGCGTGGGTCACCGTGCCGCCGACGATCTGCTCGACGGCGTCGGCGGGGATGCCGGTGCGGCCGAGGAGTTCACGGTAGGTCTCGCCCAGGAGGTAGGCGGGGTGCAGGTTGGCGAGCGCGCCGCCGCGCTTACCGATCGGGGTGCGTACGGCTTCGACGATCACGGGTTCGGCGGCCATGGGTGCGGGTCCTCTCCGAGAGGGCTCTCCTCCAGAACTAGTACGCGTTCTAGTTCTGCCCAGCAGTCTGCTGACGTGACGTCCATCACCGCAAGGGTCTTGCAGGTGTCGACGGAGCGATCCGCGCGAGTTCCCTACGGATTGGCGGCGCCGTACCCCTTGCGACTTGTAGAACCCGTTACTACCTTCACCGCACCCGCTGATGGACCGTCAGATGGCTGGAGTCGCCGATGCCCTGTCCAGCGCTGCCCGACGGGTTCGACCCCACCGACCCCGACCTGCTGCACCACCGTGTGCCCCTCCCGGAGTTCGCCGAGCTGCGCCGTACCGAGCCGGTCCGCTGGATCCCGCAGCCGCACGGCGTCGCGGGCTTCACCGACACCGGGTACTGGGCCGTGACCCGGCACGCCGACGTCCGGTACGTCTCCACGCACCCGGAACTCTTCTCCTCCTCCCTCAACACCGCGATCATCCGCTTCAACGAACACATCCAGCGCGAGGCGATCGACGCGCAGCGGCTGATCCTGCTCAACATGGATCCACCGGAACATACGCGGGTGCGCCAGATAGTGCAGCGCGGGTTCACGCCACGCTCCATCCGCGCGCTGGAGGACCGGCTGCGGGCCCGCGCCGAGGCGATCGTCGCCGCCGCCCGCGCCCGCTCCGGGCCCTTCGACTTCGTCACCGAGGTCGCCTGCGAACTGCCCCTCCAGGCCATCGCCGAACTGATCGGCGTCCCGCAGGACGACCGGTCCAAGATCTTCGACTGGTCCAACAAGATGATCGCCTACGACGACCCCGAGTACGCGATCACCGAGGAGGTCGGCGCTCGGTCGGCCGCCGAGATCATCGCCTACGCCATGAACATGGCCGCCGAGCGGAAGCGGTGCCCGGCCCGGGACATCGTGTCGACCCTGGTGGCGGCGGAGGACGAGGGCAACCTGAACTCCGACGAGTTCGGCTTCTTCGTGCTGATGCTGGCGGTCGCCGGCAACGAGACGACCCGCAACGCCATCACGCACGGCATGCACGCCTTCCTCACCCACCCCGGCCAGTGGGACCTCTTCCGCCGCGAGCGCCCGTCGACCACGGCCGAGGAGATCGTCCGCTGGGCGACCCCGGTCAACGCCTTCCAGCGGACGGCGACCCAGGACACCGAGCTGGGCGGCGTACTCGTCAGGAAGGGCGACCGGGTCGGACTCTTCTACGCCTCCGCCAACCACGACCCCGAGGTCTTCACCGACCCCGACACCTTCGACATCACCCGCGATCCCAACCCCCATCTGGGCTTCGGCGGAGGCGGTCCCCACTACTGCCTCGGCAAGTCCCTCGCGGTCCTGGAGATCGACCTCATCTTCAACGCCGTCGCCGACGCGATGCCCGGCCTGCACCTGGCCGAGCCCCCTCGCCGCCTGCGCTCGGCCTGGATCAACGGGGTGAAGGAACTCCGGGTCGGCGTCGGCTGACGACGGGAGTCCCGCAGGAGGCAGGACATGCGCGCGCACCCTCGCCGAGCGTGGGCGAGGGTGCGGAGGCGGTGCGATGCGGGCGCTGGGTCAGCGGTGGCGCCGCTCGGTTGTGGGGGCCCGGCCGGGGGTGGCCCAGCGGTGGGTGACCCGGTCGTGGTGGCTCAGTTACGGGTGGCTCAGTACCAGCCGTTGGCCTGCCAGAAGCTCCAGGCCTTCACGGGGCTGCCGTAGCGGGAGTTCATGTAGTCCAGGCCCCACTTGATCTGGGTGGCCGGGTTGGTCTTCCAGTCGGCACCGGCCGAGGCCATCTTCGCACCCGGCAGGGCCTGGACCAGGCCGTAGGCGCCGGAGGAGCTGTTGGTGGCGGTGGGGTTCCAGCCGCTCTCGTGCTCGACGATCTTGCTGAAGGCGTTGAACTGCGCGGCGTCCGGGATCATCTGGTGCGCGATCGCCTGGGCGGAGGAGGCGGACGTGGTGGCGGCCTGGGCGGGCGCCGCGGTCAGAGCCATACCGGCGGTGGCGGCGGCCACGGCGGCGGCGGTGAGGGCCTTCTTCGGGGAAGCGATGCGGCGGATGAAGGAGACGGACACGGAGAACCTCTTGCGTCGGGGACAGGGGATCGCCCGCAGGGAAGGACCACACGCTGTGGCCGTCTGCGTCGGCGCCGCGGCCCGGATGGGCTCGTGGTGCCTGGCGACGTCCTCAAGACAAGCAGGCCCGGAAGCCGCCCGCAATGACCCCTTTTACTAGTTGTGGCCGGATGGGAGGGAAACGTCTTCTCTGTGACCCACGCCGCAATCCGCAGGTCAGAAGGGGTGCATGGATGGATGTATCGGACAAATGGGACTACGGCCCGGCGTCGTAGGTGACGTGCGTCATGTGGGGTGCTTCACCGTCTCGCTCACAGCGGGGATACGAGTCCTCACCCACCGGGACCGTCGAATGTGACCGCCGTCTCGAAAGCGGCCCGCCGCGTCGCCCGGCGCAGCGCCCGCAGTACCGCCGGACCGAGGACGAGGGTCAGTACGACCGTGCAGAGCGCCCGGCCCAGGTCCCAGCCGAGCGAGGTGGCGACGCAGTACGCGGCGAACCGGGCCAGGTTCACGGCCACCGGCGCACCGGCGGCGAAGGAGATGTGGGAGGCCGCGCCGTCCATGAAGGTCCAGCCGGCCAGGTTCATCACCGTGCCGTAGGCGAAGGCCGCGAGGAAGCCGTATCCGGCGAGCACCAGCAGTTCGCCACGACCGCGCAGCCGTACTGCCCCCGGCAGCAGGCCCGCGCCCATGGTGAACCACCCCATCGACAGCATCTGGAACGGCAGCCACGGCCCGACCCCGCCCGTGAGCAGCGCGGACGCGAACATCGTCACCGAGCCCAGCGCGAACCCGAAACCGGGTCCGAGCACCCGCCCGCTCAGCACCATCAGGAAGAACATCGGCTCGATCCCCGCCGTACCCGCGCCGATCGGCCGCAGCGCCGCCCCCGTAGCGGCCAGCACGCCCAGCATGGCCACGGCCTTCGGCCCCAGATCCGACTCCGAGATCGTCGCCGCCACGACCGCGACCAGCAGGACGAGCAGGCCGGCGAAGAACCACGGCGCGTCCTGCGCGTGCGCGCTCACCTGCGAGGCGGGCGGGGTGAGAAAGGGCCAGCAGAGGGCGGCCACGCCCACCGCGCTGGTCAGCGCCAGCGCGGCGAGCGAGCGGGGGCCGAGGCGGACGGCGTGCACACGGGGACGGGGACGGACGCTGCTCATGCCAGGGCCTCCCGCACCTCGGCCACCGTCAGCCAGCGCTGCGGGGCGAGGATCTTCGTCACCTGCGGCGCGAAGGACGGCGAGGACACCACGATCTCGGCCGTCGGGCCGTCGGCGATCACCTCGCCCTCGGCGAGCAGCACCACCCGGTGGGCCAGCTCGGCCGCCAGCTCCACGTCATGCGTGGCCAGCACGATCGCGTGCCCCTCGGCCGCGAGTCCGCGCAGTACGGCGACCAGGCGGGCCTTGGCCGCGTAGTCCAGGCCGCGTGTCGGCTCGTCCAGCAGGAGCAGGGGAGGGCGGGCGGTCAGCACCACGGCCAGCGCCAGCGCCAGGCACTGGCCCTCGGACAGGTCCCGGGGATGCGTGTCGTCCGCGATGCCCGGCAGCAGGCCGGACACCAGCGCCCGGCAGGTGCCGGGCGCGGCGCCCGCGTCCCGGTCGGCCGCCGAGCACTCGTCGGCGACCGTGTCCGAGCACAGCAGGTCGCGGGGGTCCTGCGGGACGAGCCCGACCTGGCGTACGAGGGCCTGGGGCGGGGTGCGGTGGGGGGTGAGTCCGCCGACGGTGACGGTTCCGGTGGTGGGTGTCAGCAGGCCGACGAGGGAGCCGAGCAGGGTGGACTTGCCGGCGCCGTTGCGGCCCATGAGGGCGATGGTCTCGCCGGGGGTCACGGTCAGGTCGACGTGGCGGAGGGCTTGGACACGGTCGCGGTGGAGGGAGAGGGAACGGATGTGGGCGATGCGGGTCTGCCGGGGTTCCGGTGCGGCAGGGGGGCGGCGACGGAAGAGGGAGCGGCGGGGGGAGGGGATGCCGGGTGCCCGGTGCGCGGGCTCGGCGGGGGTGGGGTCGCTCGCCGGCACCGGCAGGGCGCTGCCCGCGGCCGGTTCAGCGCCCCGCAGGCGCGCGGGTGCCTGCGCGACCAGCCCCGACGCCGCCGCGGTCGCCGTCGCACCGGAACCGTCCCCTGCGCAGGCGGCCAGGCGTTCTCTGAGGCCGGCGGCCCTGCGGCGGGCGTCTCGCACCGTCAGGGGGAGCGGGGACCAGCCCGCCAGCCGCCCCAGGTCCACCACCGGCGGGAAGACGGGGGAGACGGCCATCACCTCGGCCGGGGCGCCCACGACGGGGGTGGCGCCCGGGGCGGGGAGCAGGACGACGCGGTCGGCGTACTGGATCACCCGCTCCAGGCGGTGTTCGGCCATGAGGACCGTCGTGCCCAGGTCGTGCACCAGACGTTGCAGTACGGCCAGCACCTCCTCGGCGGCGGCCGGGTCCAGGGCCGAGGTCGGCTCGTCCAGGACGAGGACGTGCGGGTGCGGGGTGAGGACCGAGCCGATCGCCACCCGCTGCCGCTGCCCGCCGGAGAGGGTGGCGATCGGCCGGTCCCGCAGCCCGGCCAGGCCCAGCAGGTCGAGGGTTTCCTCCACCCGGCGCCGCATCACCTCCGGGGCGAGGCCCAACGACTCCATGCCGTAGGCGAGTTCGTCCTCCACGGTGTCGGTCACGAAGTGCGCGAGCGGATCCTGGCCCACCGTGCCGACCACGTCGGCGAGGTGACGCGGCTGGTGGGTGCGGGTGTCCCGGCCGGCCACCGTGACGCGTCCGCGCAGGGTGCCGCCGGTGAAGTGCGGGACCAGTCCGCTGACCGCGCCCAGCACGGTCGACTTGCCGACCCCGGACGGACCGGCGAGCAGCACCAGTTCGCCCTCGGGCACCTCGAAGTCCACACCGGCGACGGTGGGTTCGGCGGCACCCTCGTACGTCACGCTGACATCCTCGAAGCGGATCACGGGTGCTCCCTGGGGACGAGGGCGGGCAGCAGGGCGAGCAGGACGGCGGCGGCCGGCCAGAGCGGGAGGGCGGGCGCGACGAGGGGGACGACCCCGGGGTGCAGCGCCTGCGGATCGCGGACGGAGGCGAGCGTGAGCAGCGCGGCCACCGCGGCTCCGGAGCCGGTGACCAGCCAGGCGCGCGGCCCCCACGGGTCCGGGCGGTACCGCGTCCGCGGCGAACGCCGGCCGCCCAGCCGCAGTCCGACGAGCGCGGCGACGACTCCGGCGAGCAGCACGGGAAGCCCGTACGATCCCCCTTCCGCCGTCAGCAGACCGTACGTTCCCGCGCACACGCCGAGCAGACCGCCGAGGGTGAGCGCGGTCGTCGTACGGCGGACCCGGGCGGGGACCTCGGCGGTACGGCCGTAGCCGCGGGACTCCATCGCGGCGGCGAGCGCGACCGAGCGCTCCAGCGCGCCCTCCAGCACCGGCAGTCCGACCTGGAGCAGACCCCGTACGCCCCGGTCCGGCCGGCCGCGCAGCCGGCGGGCGGCGCGCAGCCGCTGCACGTCGGCGATCAGGTGGGGCGCGAAGGTGAGGGCGACGACGACGGCGACACCGGTCTCGTAGAGCGCGCCCGGCAGGGACTTGAGCAGGCGGGTGGGGCTGGCGAGGGCGTTCGCCGCGCCGACGCAGACGAGGAGGGTGGCGAGTTTCAGACCGTCGTAGGCGGCGAAGACGACCGCCTCGGCGGTGACCCGGCCACCCAGCCGGATGCCCCGCGCCCAGTGCGGCAGCGGGACCTCGGGGAGGGTGAGGAGGGTGTGGGTGCCCGGGATGGGGGAGCCGAGCGCCACCGCGAAGACGACGCGGACGACGAGGACGGCGAGGGCGAGTTTCACGAAGGCGGTGTAGGAGCGGGCCCAGGGGGCGGGGGAGCGGTGCGTGGCCACGACATAGCCGGAGGCGGCTGTCAGGAGGCCGAGGAGGAGGGGGTTGGTGGTGCGGGTGGCGGCGGTACCGAGCGATATCGCCCAGAGCCACCAGGCACCGGGGTGCAGGGTGGTCCGGCGGGAGCGCCCCGGACCGACGCGAAGATCACCCGGACTCATCGCGCCGCCGCCGCCGTGCCTGCCACACCGCCGCCCCCGCGAGGAGGGCGACCACGGCCGCGCCGATCGGCAGCCCCAGCGAGGGACCGCTGTCGGTCGCGCCCTTCTCCTTCTTCCGCTCCTTCTCCTTCGCCGCGCCCTCGGCGGAGACCTGCTCCCCGCACCCCTGCCGCGGATACCCGGCGATCGCGCACAGCAGGGCGTTGCTGTCGTAGCGGAGCGGCTCGGCGACGGCGGCCAGCGCGTCGGCGCTGGTCGCGTCCTTCGGCACCCGCGCGCAGGCCGTACGGCGGCCCGGCGGTGTCTCACCGGACGGGGCGTCCGCGCGCGTGCCGAAGTCGAGGACGAGGGCGACGCGCTTGCTGCCGGACGCGGCGGGCGTGTCCGCGCAGACCGTGTCGAAGTCCGCCGTGCCGCGCGGCCGGCCGGCGTCCGCGGAGTCCGCGCTCACCGCGAACCGGAAGCCCTGGACCGCGCCGTCGTCGGGGCGGACGGTCGCCGGGCCCTGGGTGGCGTATGTCCAGTGGCCGCCGGTGCGCTCCCAGAAGGACCAGTAGCGGTATCCGGTGGCATCCGCCGGCCCGGCGGAGGCGAGGAGCAGCAGCGCGGCGACGAACGCGGGCGCGGCACGGCGGACGGCGGTCACGGCCGGTGCTTCTTCCGGCCGCTGAGCAGGAAGCCGATGCCGATGCCCGCGACGAGACCGATGCCGACGATCCACCAGACACCGGTCTTCGAGTCCTCCTCCTGCGCGGCCGGCTCGTGCGCGGCGGAGTCCATCCGCGGGGCCGGGCCGAGTGCGTTGAGGGAGCTGACCAGGCTGGTGCCGTTGAAGTCGCCCGGCTGCTCGCCGATGGCGTGGGCGGCGAGGATCAGCTGGGCGTACGCGGCCGGGCCGCTCTGGGCCGCCCAGGGGCCGGCGTTCTTCTCCAGCCAGGCGTACGCCTTCCTCGCGGGCTCGGTCCGGCCGTCCGCGGCGAGCGCGACGACGGCGTCCGCGGTGTTGCCGTAGTCGGGCTGGTCCTTGGCGCCGGGCAGGGTGGAGAGGAGGTGGCCGCTCTTCGCGACGGCCGTGCCCAGGTAGGCGCCGGCGTTGTCGGCGACCTGGGCGCGGGTGGGGTGCCCGGCCTCGGCGCAGGCCTCCTGGGCCGGGGCCTTGCCGGCCTCCGCCACGAAGCCCTTGCCGAGCGCGCCCAGCAGACCGGCCGCCGTCGCGTCCGCGTTGGCGAGCAGCTTGCCCTTCTTGTCCGGCTGGTAGGCGAGCGCGCCGCCGCCGTCCTGGTCGCAGGGGATGGACCAGGCGGGCAGCGCGTCGTAGGGGGACTTGCCGGACGTGTGGACGTCCGCGGGGTCGGTGCCGGCCGCGGTGAGCGCGCCGATGACGACGGAGGTGGAGTTGGTGTCGCTGGGGCCGCCCGGGTAGTAGCTCCAGCCGCCGTCCTTGTTCTGCACGGACTTCAGCCAGTCCACGGCCTTCTCCACGGCACCGCCGTGGCCGCCGGTCGCGGCGAGGGCCTGGATTGCGGCGGCCGTGCTGTTGGTGTCGGCCTTCACCTTGTCGTCGCAGGGCCCGGCCGGGGTGGCGCGGAAGGCGGCGAAGGCGCCGTTCGCGCACTGCTGCCCGGTGAGCCAGTCGACGGCCGCGGTGGCGGGCCGGTAGCCGAGCGTCCGCTGCGCGATCAGCGTGAGCGACTGCCGCCACACGCCGTCGTACGTCGGGTCCCCCTTGCCGTACAGCCCGGACGGAACCGTCACCTTCGGGGACGGGGACGGGTCGGCGGCCGTGGCGGGCGCGGCGGCGGCCAGCACGCCTACGGCGGCGAGAGCCGCGGCACTGCGGCGGACGTTCATGGTCGGCGACTGCCTCTCCTGCGGGGAGCCGGGCAGCGCACGGGTGACACCCGGGCGGCTCGGCTCCGTAGACCTCGACGGTGCCGTGCGCGGCGGGCCGCCGACGCACGCGAGCCGGTCAACGTCCCGCCCGGGGCAGTCCGGCTCACCGCCCTCGGGCGGCACACGGTTGCGGGCCAGCGCCGGAATTGCACCGGCTTCCCCCCGTACGGGTGTGACGACCCCGCCACTTTACCGGCCGCCCCGCACAGGCTGGGGGGCGGCTGTGGGCAGGGGTGCTAGGCCGCGTACATGTCGGCCGTGGGAAGGACCGTCGCGGTCAGGTGGTGGGCCATGCGGCGGAGGGCTGTTTCGCAGTCCGTGGGGGTTTCGGCCGTCGCCACCCAGTGGGCGAGGCGGTCGGTGACGTCCGCGTGGGGGGCCGCCGTGACCGGGTCGCCGGGGTGGCGGGTGAGGTGGACGCGGTCGGCGGACGGGTCGTGTTCGGCGGCGGGGTCCAGGTGAAGGTGGGTCAGGCGGCCGGTCACGGTCGGGTAGGCGAACTGGACGGCGGCGGCGCGCTGTCGGGTGGGGGTGAGGTCGGGGTGGTGGCCGGTGGCCAGGGCTGCCGCGGCCGTGGCGAGGTCGACGCCGGTGGCCCGTTCGACCAGGAGCGGGATCAGGTCGCCGGGCAGGTGCGGGGCGACGGCCAGGACCCGGGGGCCGCGGGCGGTCAGTCGTAACGTGATGTGCGCGACCGTGTGGGTGAGGGCCAGGGCGCGTACGGTCCGTTCCACGCACTGGCGCAGGAAACGGTTGTGCAGCAGCCCGTCGTGGGCGTGGACGTGGTGCCGCAGCGGGCTGCGGGCGGGCGGCGGGCCCGGGGTCGTACGGGTGAGCGCGACGATGCGGACCTCGTCGTCCAGGACGACCGTCTCGGCGGACACCAGGGCGCCTTCCGTGTCCCGTACGTCCTGCACATCCCGCACGTCCCGTGCGTCCTGGGGGCCGGCCGTCGGCAGGCGGTGGCGGTGCAGCAGGGCCCGTAACGCGACGGGGTCGGCGCAGGCCGCCGCCGTCTCGTACGGCAGGCCCGGTAACCCCAGCCGGGCGGTGATCCGGGCGGCGGTGGTCAGGTGCTCCGCGGACCAGGTCAGGACGCCGGCGACCGGACGCCCGGCCGCGTACTCCAGGACCGCCTCGGTCGTGGGGTCGGCCGGGACGTGCCCTGCCAGATACGGGTGCGTCCAGGCCGGCGGGTCCGGGTCGACCAGGACCACCGGGCGGGCCGCGGCGATCCGTGCCAGCGGGAACTCGTCGCAGGAGTCCCGGCGGCCGGCCCCGAGGAGCACGACGGGCTGCGCCATGGGTGCCTGGACCTTCCTCGGGAGAGGGCGGACAAGAAACACCCCGGGTGCCGCTCCCCCATAGGCGGCACCCGGGGCGGGTCGGATCTTGCTCTCCGTGCAGTGATCCTCACCCACGGCGGCATCAACTGTCAACGATAGCTGCGTAATTAGGCAGGGACCCTTGTCGCATCTGGTAGCCGAACGGGCGAACGGGTAGCCTCGCGGTCAGCCCAGCCATCGAAACGGACGACACGCCCAGGGGGGACCTCGGTGAGTGACGCCTACGCCTCGCTGGCCGAAGTCCTCGACCGGCTGGGCGCGTTGACCGGCCGACCCGGACGGCTGCCGGAGGCCCTCGACGTGGCGGGCCTCTCCTACCGCACCGGCATCCCCGTCGGCGTCGTCGTGGAACTCCTCTCCGGCGGGCGCGCACCCGAGACCTGCCTCGCCCAACGCGTGCGCCAGCGGCTGGACTTCATCCGGGAGAGCCGGCGCCGGCCGGACGGCAAGCGGTACTCGCTGGACGAGCTGGCCAGGATCGCCGGAACCAGCCGGCAGTGGCTGAGCGAGTGGCGCAAGAGCGGCATGCCGAGCCTGGAACACGCCGACCGGCTGCGCCGGTTCTTCGGCCTGCCCGCGGGCTTCTTCACGGCGGACGAGCCGGAGGCGCTGCACGAGGCGCTGCAACCGGTGCTGCAGAGCCTGGAGGCCGAGGCGGACCCGTTGCTGCGGCTGCGCGAGAGCGGGCTGATACGACTGGCCGCCCGGGCCCCGCAGATGAACGCCCGGCAGCTCGCCACCCTGGCCGACCTGGCCGAGATGATCATCGCCTCGGAGCGGGCGGAGGGCACCGGGCGTGCCTGAACAGTCCGCCGGCCTCACGCGTCCCTGGTCAGCGGCGGGCAGGAGGCAGCCGAGGCTCCCGAAGTTCCCGAAGCCCCCGAAGTCCGCTCGGTCCCCGAAGCGCTTCCTGGACCGGCTCGTGCGCGACACCGTCCGCGGCCTCACCCCGCCGACCACCCCGGAGACGTTCCTGCACGCGCTGTGCACCACGCTCAGCCCGCAGCTGGACCGCCCGGTCCGGCTGAAGTTCGTCGCCTTCCCGACGGGCCTGGACGTCTCCGGGATCACCCTCGCGCGGGAGGAGGAGTACATCGTCGTGGTCGAGGAACGCGCCCCGGACCCGCACAAGTTCGTCATCGCCGGGCACGAGATCGGCCACATCCACTACGGCACGCTGGACGTGCACTACCCGGAGGGCCTGCCCGCCGCCGCCCGCCGGCTGCTCTCCCGCGCCGAGGACGACGTCCCCTGGGACCGGGTGGTCGCCATGGCCACCCGCTCGCCCACCGCGGCCTCGCCCGCCGCGGCGGCGGCCGAGGCCGAGTGGGAGGCCGAGGAGTGCGGGCTGCGCCTCGCGGCGAAGTTCTCCAAGGTCGTCGGGCCCGGCGCGGCCGGCCGGATGACCCAGGACACCCTCACCGACCGGCTGTCGTCCTCGCTGGGCAACATCGGCGGACCCTGATGCGCTGGGACATCGCCGGCTCCTTCGCCGCCTACGCCGTCCCCGCCGCCCTTCTCGCCGGCGCCTTCGTGATCAAGCTGCCGCTGCTGCGGCGCGCCTGGCAGGACCCGATCCTGCGGGCCACCGCGGTGCTGCTCGGCATCGGCGCGATCGTCTTCGCCTCGCTGCCGCCGGCCAACCTGCACCGCATCAACGTACTCACCGGCATCCCCAACTTCGCCGGCCTGTGGGTGTACTCGCTGCTGGCCGCCTACTGCGGCGCCTGTCTGTGGCTCATCATCACCTGGCGGGAGCCCCCGTCCGCCGTGCGCCGCCGGCGCACCCGGCTGGTCCGGGTGGCGTACGCCGTCATCATCGTGGGCCTGTGGACGACGTTCCTGCTCGGCGACCACCACGTGGAACGGACCCGCGACCTCGACACCTACTACGCCGACACGCCCTGGATGCGCGAGTTCGTGCTGCTCTACCTCGCCGCCCACCTGGTGTCCGCGCTGGTCGCGGCGGGCATGCTGTGGGCCTGGTACCGGGAGGTCGAGGACACCTGGCTGCGCCGGGCGGTCATCTTCCTCCAGGTGGCCTACGCCCTCGGGCTCGTCTTCGACGTGGCCAAGCTCGCCGCGATCGGCGCCCGGTGGAGCGGCCGGGACTGGGACTGGCTGTCGACGTACGTCGCCCCGCCGTTCGCCATCGTCGAGGCCGTCCTGGTGGCCGTCGGCTTCCTCGCCGGACAGGCCGGGCCGTGGGTGGCGGAGCACCGGCGGCTGGTGCGCACCCACCGGCGCCTGAAGCCGCTGTGGCAGGCCATGCTGACCGTCACCGCGCCGGCGGCGCCCGCGACCGGCCGGGTCAGCGGTGCCGCGCTCCGCCTGGAACTGCGCCGGGCCGCCATCAACGACGGGCTCCTCAAGCTGGCCCCGCACCTGTGCGCGGAGCGGCGCCGGCGGACGCGGCAGGCGGCGAGCGCGGCGGGGTATCCGGAGGCGGCCGCGCGGAGCATCGCGGCGGCGGTGGACATCCTCGTCGCGGCCGACGCGCTGCACGCACCCGAGGACCGCGAGCGCCCCCTGCCCGCCGGGCACCCCGGGTTCGTGTGTGTCCCGGACAGCGAACTGGAGTCCGTGGCCCACGTGTTGCGTTTCCACGCGGCAGACATCGAGAGGTTCCGTCGCCAGGCGGTCGCGGCGGAGGACCTCGACTCACACGCCTGACATCGGTCGTCTCACACGCCTGACACCGGTCATCGATACCGATCGGCCGGCGGTGCACGGGGAGTGGGCCCGGCGAACGGGAGGTGCAGTGTGCGGCAGGCGATCGGCCAGCGGTCCCCGGCGCGGCGGAACACGTCGTCGTAGTGGCCGATCAAGACGGGCGGGCCGGCGGGCACGAGGCCGCCCGTGTAGCCGTCGACGCGGTGGGTGGAGAAGTACGAGCGGGCCGTCGCCGTGTCCGGTGCGGTCACCGTGACCAGAACGTCGGACATCAGCCGGCGGGAGAGCCGGTCAGCGGGCCGGGAGCCGAAGTACGTCCGCAGGGCCTGGCGTCCCACGACCCGGCGCCCGTTCCCGGGCGGGGGCCACTGCCAGCTGCCGTCCTCGGTGACCAGCTCCGCCACGGAGGCCGGTTCTCTACCAGCTCGCCGGCCCTGTGCGGCGACCCGTTCTCACACCGCCGCGTACGCCACCGGCTCGCTCCCCGGCACCGGCTCCGCGCGGCCCTGCTTCACCAGGCGGCGCAGGTGGGACTCGGCCTCCGAGACCGCGATGGTGCGGGAGCCGTAGGGGATGTCGGACCAGGGGCGGTTCCACTCCATGCGCTCGGCGAGCTGCCAGGGGGTGAGGGGCTCGGCGAGGAGGGCGAGCAGGTTGGACAGCCGGCTCTCGTGGTGGCCGAGCAGCGCGCGCACCCGTGCCGGGGCGTCGGTGAAGGGGTGCTGGTGGGCCGGGAGGATCTCGGCGGGGGTGAGCCGGCCGATCCGCTCCAGGGAGTCGAGGTAGTCGCCGAGGGGATCGGTGACGGTCGCGTCGTCGGGGTCCTCGTACAGGCCGATGTGCGGGGTGATCCCGGGCAGCAGGTGGTCACCGCTGAACAGGCGCCCGTGGCCGGGGAGCCGCGCCGGGTGCTCCTCCTCCAGGTGCAGGCAGACATGGCCCGGCGTGTGCCCCGGGGTCCACACGGCGCGCAGCCGGCGGCCGGGCAGGTCGAGGAGTTCGCCGGGGACGATCTCCCGGTCGGGCAGGGCGGGGGAGAGGCCGGGCAGGGTCCGGGCGCGCGGTACCCGCAGCGGCGCCACATGTTCCTCCGGCGCCCCGGCCGCCGCCAGTTTGGCCGCCATGTACGAGAACCAACGCTCCGGCCGGGTCTCCCGCGCCCGGCGCACGATCGCCGCGTCGGCCGCGTGCAGCGCCACCCAGGCACCGGACGCCTCCCGCACCCGCGCCGACAGGCCGTGATGATCCGGGTGGTGATGGGTGATGACGACCCCGTAGACCTCCCCGACCGCCGTACCGCAGTCCGCGAGGCCCGCCACCAGCGCGTCCCAGGACCCCGGGTCGTCCCAGCCGGTGTCGATGAGCACCGGGCCCCGGTCGGTGTCCACCACGTACACCAGCGTGTGACCGAGGGGGTTGTCCGGGATGGGCACCCGCACCGACCGCACGCCCCCGCCGTGATCGAACGTCGTCGCCATCAGCTCTCCGCCCCTCCACCCTCCGCCCCCACGGCCATTGCCCACTATAACTAGAACTGGTATCAGTTCTGAAACAGCGTCAGAAACGGCGGCAGCGACGGATGCGGTGCGGTGCGGCGGGAGGCAGTCGGCCATGACCGAGCTCGTGGAACACGGACAGCTGTTCATCGGCGGGGAGTTGACCGACCCCCTGGGCCAGGACGTCATCGAGGTGATCTCGCCGCACACCGAGGAGGTCATCGGCCGGGTCCCGCACGCCTCCCGGGCGGACGTCGACCGGGCCGTGGCCGTAGCGCGCCGCGCCTTCGACGAGGGGCCGTGGCCGCGCGCCACGCCGGAGGAGCGGATCGAGGTCGTCACGCGCATCAAGGACGGCATCGCCGCCCGGCACGAGGAGATCGCCCGGGTGATCTCGACCGAGAACGGCTCGCCGTACTCCTGGAGCGTCCTCGCCCAGGCGCTCGGCGCGATGATGGTGTGGGACGCGGCGATCCGGGTCGCGCGCGACTTCACGTACGAGGAGCGCAGGGACGGTGTGCTGGGCCCGATCCTGGTCCGGCGCGAACCGGTGGGCGTGGTCGCCGCGGTCGTCCCCTGGAACGTCCCGCAGTTCGTCGCCGCCGCCAAGCTGGCGCCCGCGCTGCTGACCGGCTGCACGGCCGTCCTCAAGCCGTCCCCCGAGTCCCCGCTGGACGCCTACCTCCTCGCCGAGATCGCCCGCGAGGCCGGCCTCCCCGAGGGCGTGCTGTCCGTCCTCCCCGCCGACCGCGAGGTCAGCGAGTACCTGGTCGGCCACCCCGGCGTCGACAAGGTCTCCTTCACCGGCTCGGTCGCGGCCGGCCGACGCGTGATGGAGGTCGCCGCCCGCAACCTCACCCGGGTCACCCTGGAACTCGGCGGCAAGTCGGCGGCGCTGGTGCTGCCGGACGCGGACGTCCGGGCGGCGGTCGCGGGCATCGTGCCGGCGGCCTGGATGAACAACGGGCAGGCCTGCGTCGCCCAGACCCGCATCCTCCTGCCGCGCTCCCGCTACGACGAGTTCGCGGACGCCTTCGCGGCGGCCGCGAGCGCCCTGAAGGTCGGCGACCCGCTGGACCCCGCCACCCAGGTCGGCCCGCTGGTCGCCCGCCGCCAGCAGCAGCGCAACCTGGACTACATCCGCATCGGCCAGGAGGAGGGCGCCAAGATCCTCACCGGCGGCGGCCGTCCGGCCGGGCTGGACCGCGGCTGGTACGTCGAACCCACCCTCTTCGGCGACGTCGACAACACGATGCGCATCGCCCGCGAGGAGATCTTCGGCCCGGTCATCTGCCTCATCCCGTACGGCGACGAGTCCGAGGCCGTGACGATCGCCAACGACTCCGACTACGGCCTCTCCGGCAGCGTGTGGACGGCGGACACCGAGCACGGCATCGACATCGCCCGGCAGGTCCGCACCGGCACCTACTCCGTCAACACCTTCAGCCTGGACATGCTCGGCCCGTTCGGCGGCTACAAGAACTCCGGCCTGGGCCGGGAGTTCGGCCCGGAGGGGTACGGGGAGTACCTGGAGCACAAGATGATCCACCTCCCGGCGGGGGCGTAGCCCATGGGCGACCGCTGGCACGTCGAGGTCGACCGGTCGGTGTGCATCGGCTCCGCCCAGTGCCTCCACCACGCCCCCACCGGCTTCCGCCTCGACACCGCCCGCCAGTCCCACCCCGTCGAACCGGACACCGACGCGAGCGAACAGATCCTGGAGGCGGCCGAGAGCTGCCCGGTGGAGGCCATCGTGATCACCCTGCTGGGCAGCGGGGAGGCGGTGTTCCCGCCGGAGGAGTAGGGGCGGACGGCGAGGATCTTCTTACGCACGGCTTCCCGCGAAATGCCGCCCAGATCTCCTGCACCGCTGCGCGGAGTTCGGCGTCGGTGAGGTCTCCCGGCTCGGCGAGGTCCGGGGCGATCGAGTAGTCCTCAAGGAGCATGAACATCCGGTCGAAGAGGTCTTCGAGGGCCCCTCGGATCCGTTCGCCGTTCGCCTGGGAGGCGCGCCGTGCCTCCCACCATCCGCGTGCGAAGTCCGGTGGGCTGCAGGCGCCTTGCGTGAACGCGTCGAGCAGCGCCAGCTGCCGCGCCGCCGCGCTGTCCGGATCGACTTCGGCCGGACGGGACCACGCCCGGCGGGCCGGTGGACAGGCCGCTGCCTCGGCTGCCAGGGAGGGATGCCGGCTGTTGCGCGGTGCCTCGTCCGCCCCGCTCCTGTGTCCCGGCATGCGGTCCATCATCACGACATCAACGGGAGCCGACAACCCGACGTCGTCCCGCACTTGTACAGCCGTGTGCCAGAGGGCCGGTGGGCGCGTGACGGGGGTCACATGGCTGGGGTGTCACGGGCTGCGGGCCCTTCCTCGTCTCGGGTGCGAAGAACTGCTTCGACGGGAGGCCGAGATGAAGGTTGTGGTGGTAGGCGCCGGTTACGCGGGGGCGTTCGCGGCGAACCGGGTGGCCAAGCGGGTGAAGGGTGCCGAGGTCACGGTGGTCAACGAGCGGCCCGAGTTCGTGGAGCGGATCCGGCTGCACCAGCAGGTCGCCGGGACCGCCGTGGCGGCCACGCCGCTCACGTCGATGCTGCGGGCCGGGATCACGTCGCGGATCGGGACCGTGGAGAAGATCGGCGACGGCGTCGTCACCCTCGCCGACGGGGAGAGCATCGGTTTCGACCACCTCTTCCTCGCCGTGGGCAGCACGGTGCGGCCGCTGCCGGGCACCGTTCCGGTGGGCACCTGGGAGGGCGCGGAGCAGGCGCGGGCGGCGCTCGCCGCGCTGCCGGCCGGGAGCACCGTCACCGTGGTCGGTGGCGGGGCCACCGGCATCGAGACGGCGACGGAAGTCGCCGAGGCCAGGCCCGACCTGCGGGTACGGCTCGTCGGGGCGACGGTCGCCGACTGCCTGTCCGGCCGGGCGCGGCAGCGGGTCCTCGCCGCGCTGCACCGGTTCGGGGTGGACGTCGTGGACGACGGCGTCGAGGAAGTGACCGAGCGGGACGGCGGGTTCGGCGGTCTGCTGCGGCTGCGGTCGGGGCGGGAGATCGGCTCCGACCTGACCCTGTGGGCCATCGTGGCCGGCGTGCCCCCGCTCGCGGAGCGCAGCGGCCTCCGGGTCGACGCGGGCGGCCGGGTCGTCGTGGACGAGTTCCTGCGCAGCGTCAGCGACCCGCGGATCTTCGCCATCGGCGACTGCGCGGCCGTACCCGGCGCCCGTTTCGGCTGCCAGACCGCCGCCCCGCAGGCCAGTGCCGCGGTCGAGGCCCTGGCCCGGCTGGCCGAGGGCCGCGCGCCGGAGCCGTACGAGCTGCACTATGTGGCCCGGTGCGTCAGTCTCGGCGGCAAGGACGGGGTGGCCCAGTTCACCCAGCGCGACGACACCCTCCGCGACAGCCACATCAAGGGACGCAGCGCCGTGCTGTTCAAGAAGATCGTCTACATCGGCACGAAGTACGGCACCCGCAAGGCGGTCGGCGCCTGACCGCGGGGTACGCTCCTGCGGTTCCGAGAAGAGACCGGGTGGGGAGCGGCGTGCACGAGTCCGAGGCCGAGCGGCTGATCGAGGAGGCCTACGAGGCCTGGGACGCCCAGGACTGGCCGGTCGCGGCCGGCCTCCTGGAGCGGGTGCTCGCCCACCACCCGGACGCGCCGAAGAGCCCGGTGTGGTGGTACGACGCCGCGCTCGCCCACAAGTTCCTGCGCAACTGGGCGAAGGCGTACGAGCTGGGCCGCGAGGCCGCTGCCCGCGCCCCGCAGGGGGAGGGCGACCCGGCGTACTGGAACCTGGGCATCGCGGCCACGATCCAGCGGGACTGGGCCACCGCACGGCGGGCCTGGGAGGGCTTCGGCATCCCGGTGCCGGACGGGGGCGGCGAGATCAACGGGCGCTTCGGCGCCGCCTGCGTCCGCCTGGACACGGGCGGGGAGCGGGAGGTCGTCTGGATCGACCGGCTCTGCCCCACCCGCGGCCGGGTGATGAATGTGCCGGGGAGCGCCGGGCGCCGCTTCGGCGAGATCGTCGTGCACGACGGCGAACCGAAGGGCAGGCGCGTCGTCGACGGCCGCGAGTACCCGGTCTTCGACGAGCTGCTGCTCTTCGAGTCCTCCGACCTGCCGACGCTCACGGTGACGGTGCACGCGGCCGGGACCGCCGACGTCGAGGCGCTGGTCGACCTCTTCTCCGGGCGCGGCTACGGCGTCGAGCCCGCGAGCAGCTTCGAGCTGCTGTGCGCCTGCTGCAGCGAGGGCACCGTGGAGCGGGAGCGCGGCACGCACGCGGGCACCCAGCAGGTCCTGCTGGCGGCTCCCGATGAGGAGGCCCGCCGCCTGCTGGAGGAGTGGGCCGGCGGGACGGCGAGCGGGCGGGGCTGGAGCGGGCTGGACCCGGTCGGCTAGAGGAGTCGTCCCGGTTGTTGGCAAATGGTGTGAATTGGCGGGTTCCGTCAGGCACCATCCGTTCTATGCTGGTATCAGCCTACGAGGCGAGTGAGGGAGTCCCACCGGAGTAGCCGACTTGGGCGAGACGCACAGGCATCCGCCCGGGCCGACAGCGACGGTAGGGCTGAGAGGCCGGAAGGCAGCAGTCAGGCCGGACGGCGACCCCCATCACCTGATCCGGACCATGCCGGCGAAGGGAACCCGTCTCGTAGGTCTTTCGCTGCCCTCTTCGTGCCTTCCGCTGCCCTCTTCGCGTTGAGCGCCCCTTCGGCGTGCTTCGGCGGGGGCTCCGAAGAAGGCGGCCCGACCTGCGGGTTCCGACGGGGGTTCGGAGGGGGTCGGGGTCCGGCCGGCGCGGGGTTGCCGGGGGTGATGGTCGTCGTACACGTCGTCGGCCGTCCGTTCCGGGGGGAACGCCATGACCTTTCAGCTGCCGGTCACCCTTCAGCTGCCCGTCCTGCTCGCCGCGCTCGTCTTCCTCGCCGTCTACGCCGGGGTCGTCCTGCCCGCCGTGTGGTCCCGCCGGCCGGCCCGGCGCACCGCGGCGCTCAGGGTGCTCGACCGGCTTCTGGGGGCGCTGCGGCGCCGGCGGCGGGGGTGATCAGGGGCGGGCGGCCGGCTCCGTGAGGTCGATCAGGCGGCACACCGTCTCGATGTCTATCTTCACCTGGGCGATCGAGGCGCGGCCCGACAGCCAGGTGACGAGGGCCGAGTGCCAGGTGTGCTCGATGACCCGGACCGCGGAGAGCTGCTCGGCGGTCGGCTCCGCCAGGCCCATCGCGTCCAGGATGATCGCGGTCGTCTGCCGGGAGACCTGGTCGACCTCCGGGGAGACGCTGCGGTCGGCGAAGGTCAGCGCGCGGACCATCGCGTCGGCCAGATGCGGCTCGCGCTGCAGGGCCCGGAAGGCCCGCATCAGGGTCTCCGCGACGCGCTCGGCCGCCGTGTCGCCCGCGGGCGGCTTCTTGCGCAGGGTGCCGTGCATGTGCTCCAGCTGGTCCTGCATGGTGGCGACCAGCAGATGCACCTTGGACGGGAAGTAGCGGTACAGCGTGCCGAGCGCCACCTGGGAGGACTCGGCGACCTCGCGCATCTGTACGGCGTCGAACCCGCCCCGGCTGGCCAGTTGGGCGCTGGCGTGCAGGATCCTGCGCCGGCGGGCCTCCTGCCGCTCGGTGAGAGGTGGAGAGGCCGGACGCGAGGTGCTGGCTTCCGCAGGCATGGATCCCGTTCCGTGACAGTCGGTGAGGGTGTCTGTAGGGCTCGTGATCGGACAGCATGGCAGGGCCGCGCGTCGTGGCGCGAATCACCTGATCCACTGCTCACAGCGCCCCTACCTGCCGGTAGATTCAGAGCCTCTTGAACGATCAAGTCTGAAACTTGTTCTAGATTAGCGTCCCGTCGTAGTCTCGCGGGACAGTGCAGGCAGAAGGGGGCACGGAGTGACCGCTGAGGCCCGGGAAGCGGGTGCCGGCCAGGAACCCGCTGCCGACGGCGAGCGACCGCTCGACATCGCGCTCCTCACCTATAAGGGGAACCCGTTCTGCGGGGGCCAGGGCGTCTACGTACGACACCTCTCGCGCGAGCTGGCCCGCCTCGGCCACCGCGTCGAGGTCATCGGCTCGCAGCCGTACCCCGTCCTCGACGAGGGCTACCCGCGCCTCACCCTCACCGAGCTGCCCAGCCTCGACCTCTACCGCCAGCCCGACCCCTTCCGCACCCCGAAGCGGGACGAGTACCGGGACTGGATCGACGCTCTCGAAGTGGCCACCATGTGGACCGGCGGCTTCCCCGAGCCGCTGACCTTCTCGCTGCGCGCCCGCCACCATCTGCGCGCCCGACGCGGCGAGTTCGACGTCGTCCACGACAACCAGACCCTCGGCTACGGCCTGCTGGGCGACATCGGCGCGCCCCTGGTCACCACGATCCACCACCCGATCACCGTGGACCGGCAGCTGGAGCTGGACGCCGCCGACACCTGGCAGCGCCGCTACTCGGTGCGCCGCTGGTACGCCTTCACCCGCATGCAGAAGCGCGTCGCCCGCCGGCTGCCCTCCGTGCTCACCGTCTCCGGCAGCTCCCGCCAGGAGATCGTGGACCACCTCGGCGTCCGCGGCGACCGCGTCCACGTCGTCCACATCGGCGCCGACACCGACCTGTTCGCGCCGAATCCGGCCGTGCCCGAGGTGCCGGGCCGGATCGTCACCACCTCCAGCGCGGACGTGCCGCTGAAGGGGCTGGTGTTCCTCGTGGAGGCGCTCGCCAAGGTGCGCACCGAGCACCCCGCCGCGCACCTCGTCGTCGTCGGCAAGCGCCCGCAGGAGGGGCCGGTCGCGCAGGCGATCGAGCGGTACGGCCTCGAAGGCGCCGTCGAGTTCGTGAAGGGCATCTCCGACGCCGAGCTGGTCGACCTGATCCGCTCCGCCGAGGTGGCCTGCGTGCCCTCGCTGTACGAGGGCTTCTCGCTGCCCGCCGCCGAGGCCATGGCCACCGGCACCCCGCTGGTCGCCACCACCGGCGGCGCGATCCCCGAGGTCGCGGGGCGCGACGGCGAGACCTGTCTGGCCGTGCCGCCCGGCGACGCGGGCGCGCTGGCCGCCGGGCTCGGCCGGCTGCTGGGGGACCGTGAGCTGCGGGTGCGGCTCGGCCGGGCGGGCCGGGAGCGGGTGCTGGAGAAGTTCACCTGGGCCCGCGCCGCCGAGGGCACCGTGGCCCACTACCGCGAGGCCATCGCCCGCTCGGCGGGCCCCACCCGCACGGCCCGCTCCGCGGGCCCCAGCCGCTCCGCGGCAGGCGACAGCCGCTCCGCGGCCCCGATCCCCGGCCGCTCCGCGGCCTCGGCAAGTGTTGCAGGCGTCTCCTCCGAAAGCAGGGCCACGTGCTGACCGTCGACTTCTCCCGGTTCCCGCTCGCCCCGGGCGACCGTGTCCTGGACCTCGGCTGCGGAGCCGGCCGGCACGCCTTCGAGTGCTACCGGCGCGGCGCCCAGGTCGTGGCCCTGGACCAGAACGGCGAGGAGATCCGCGAGGTCGCCAAGTGGTTCGCGGCGATGAAGGAGGCCGGCGAGGCACCGCAGGGCGCCACCGCCACGGCGATGGAGGGCGACGCCCTCGCCCTGCCCTTCCCCGACGAGTCCTTCGACGTCGTCATCATCTCCGAGGTGATGGAGCACATCCCCGACGACAAGGGCGTGCTCGCGGAGATGGTGCGCGTCCTCAGGCCGGGCGGGCGCATCGCGATCACCGTGCCGCGCTACGGCCCGGAGAAGGTCTGCTGGGCGCTGTCCGACGCCTACCACGAGGTCGAGGGCGGCCACATCCGCATCTACAAGGCCGACGAGCTGGTCGCGAAGATCCGCGAGGCGGGCCTGAAGCCGTACGGCAGCCACCACGCGCACGCGCTGCACTCGCCGTACTGGTGGCTGAAGTGCGCGTTCGGCGTCGACAACGACAAGGCGCTGCCGGTGCGGGCGTACCACAAGCTGCTGGTCTGGGACATCATGAAGAAGCCGCTCGCCACCCGGGTCGCCGAGCAGGCGCTCAACCCGCTGATCGGCAAGAGCTTCGTGGTCTACGCGACCAAGCCGCACCTGCCGCGTCTCGCCGAGACGGAGACCGAGACCGAGACCGAGACCTCCGAGGCGGCCACCCGGTGACGACTCCCCGGACAGAACACCTCGTCCTGCCCGGGGTCCTCACCGCCGAGCAGGCCGCCGCGACCGTCGCCGGCATCCTCGCCGTGCAGCGGGAGGACGGGGCGATCCCGTGGTTCCGCGGGCACCACCTCGACCCGTGGGACCACACCGAGGCCGCCATGGCCCTGGACGCGGCCGGTGAGCACGAGGCCGCCGAGCGGGCGTACAACTGGCTCGCCCGGCACCAGAACGAGGACGGGTCCTGGTACGCCGCCTATGCCGACGGCGCCCACGACGACGTCACCGACCGCGCCCGCGAGTCCAACTTCGTCGCCTACATAGCCGTCGGCGTCTGGCACCACTACCTGTCCACGGGCGACGACACGTTCCTGGACCGGATGTGGCCGACGGTCTACGCGGCCGTCGAGTGGGTGCTGCGGCTCCAGCAGCCCGGCGGGCAGATCGGCTGGCGCCGCGAGGACGACGGCACGCCGACGGCGGACGCCCTGCTCACCGGCAGCTCCTCCATCCACCACGCCCTGCGCTGCGCGCTCGCCATCGCCGAGCAGCGCGAGGAGCCGCAGCCGGACTGGGAGTTGGCGGCCGGGGCGCTGCGGCACGCGATCCGCCGCCACCCCGAGCGCTTCCTGGACAAGGACCGCTACTCGATGGACTGGTACTACCCGGTCCTCGGCGGCGCGCTGACGGGCGCGGAGGCCAAGGCCCGCATCGAGGAGTCCTGGGACCGCTTCGTCGTCCCTGGCTTCGGCGTGCGCTGCGTGGTGCCCAACCCGTGGGTGACCGGCGGCGAGTCCAGCGAACTCGCCCTGGCCCTGTGGGCGGTGGGCGAGTCCGACCGGGCCCTGGAGATCCTCCAGTCCATCCAGCACCTGCGGGACCCGGACAGCGGCCTGTACTGGACCGGCTACGTCTTCGACGACGACGCCGTCTGGCCCCGCGAGCTGACCACCTGGACGGCGGGCTCCCTCCTCCTGGCCGTGGCGGCGCTGGGCGGCCACGAGGCCACCTGCGCGGTCTTCGGCGGCGAACACCTGCCGACGGGCCTGGACCCGGACTGCTGCGCGTGACCCACGCCCCGGCCGGCGCCGCTCAGTGGCGGTGCATCCGGTTGGCTATGGCGTGGCCGACGAACAGGTAGACGACGGCGGCGAGGCCGTACCCGGCGACGACCCGGGCCCAGGCCTCGTCGAACGTGAAGAGGTCGTGGGACCAGCCGGCCAGCCAGGAGGCCGCGTCGTGGACGAACTGGACCAGGCTGTTGGCCCGGTTGGCGTCCAGCAGGTACATCAGAATCCACAGGCCGAGGATCAGCGCCATGATGTCGGCGACGACCGCGATCACGGTCCCGGCCTGATTCGCGCCGTTGCGATATCGAGGGGACATGCCTTTCGAATTGCCGCGAGGCGGACCGTGAAACCCGGACGCGACCCGGACCGGACCCCGAGGGGACCCGGGTGGAGCCCGGACGCGCCACCCGGACGGCGTCGCCCGGGTGGCGCATCCGGCCGGCCCGGGTGAGGCTGCCGGAGGAAGCAGACCGCTCGGGGAGGACACGCCCGGAGGACCTCGTGCCCGTACCGATACGGCGCCTCGTCGTGGCGCTCACCCTGTGCTGTGCGCTGGTGGCCGGAGCCACGGCCTGCGGCAGCGAGACGAGCAGCGCGAAGACCAGCACGAAGAGCAGCACGACGAGCACTGCGAACGACACCGCGGCCGCCCGGGCCGAGGCCGCCGCCGACACGCCCAGCCCGACCACCTCCGCGCAACGCCAGAAGTTCGCCAAGACCCGCTTCGTGGCGAACGCGGGCCTCGCCGCCGGCGCGGTCTACCAGTGGATCGTGAAGCCCTGGAAGGCCGGCACGTTCAAGAAGGGCGCCAAGGGCCGCAGGGTGGCCCTGGTCAAGGCCGGCCTCGCCGGCGCCTTCGCCTACAACCGGCTCAAGGCGGCCCAGCGCAACGCCCAGGGCGACCCGACCCTGTCCAAGGCCCTCGCACCGCTCGGCGCCGGCATCGACGCCCTGAAGAACCTGCCGTCCAAGCTCCGCAAGGGCGACGAGAACGCGGCGAGTTCGTTCGACGACGTCATCGGTCAGGTCAAGGACGCGGGGCACAGCGCCGGCGCCCCGGTCAAGGAGCAGGTGCCCTCCGCCTCCCAGCTGTCCAAGGGCTAGGAGTTCAGCTCGGCCAGCACCCGCAGGCTGTGCGGGTCCGGTGACAGGGCCAGCAGGTCCGTCACCGGGCCCTCGCGCCACAACTCCAGCCGCTCGGCGATGCGTTCGCGCGGGCCGACCAGGGAGATCTCGTCGGCGAAGGCGTCCGGCACGGCCAGCACGGCCTCCTCCCGGCGCCCGGCGAGGAACAGCTCCTGGATCCGCCGCGCCTCGGCCTCGTAACCCATGCGGGCCATCAGGTCGGCGTGGAAGTTGCGGGCCGCGTGCCCCATCCCGCCGATGTAGAAACCGAGCATGGCCTTCACGGGCAGCAGCCCCTCGGTCACGTCGTCGCACACCTTCACCCGGGCCATCGGCGCCACCAGGAAGCCCTCGGGCAACTCCCGCACCACGTCCCCGTACACCTCGGGCCTGCTCGGGGCCCAGTACAGCGGCAGCCAGCCGTCGGCGATCCGGGCCGTCTGGGCGACCATCCGCGGGCCTTCGGCGCCCAGGAGGACGGGGAGATCGCGCAGCGGGTGGGTGATCGGCTTGAGCGGTTTGCCGAGACCGGTGCCGTCCGGGCCCCGGTAGGGGAGGGGATGGAACCGCCCGTCCACCTCCACCGGCGCCTCCCGTCGCAGCACCTGCCGTACGACGTCCACGTACTCCCGGGTCGCGGTCAGCGGCGACTTCGGGAACGGACGGCCGTACCAGCCCTCCACCACCTGCGGCCCGGAGAGCCCGAGCCCGAGCAGCACCCGCCCGCCGGAGAGGTGGTCCAGGGTGAGCGCGTGCATCGCGGTGGCGGCCGGTGACCGGGCGGCCATCTGGGCAACCGCCGTACCCAGCCCGATCCTTGAGGTCTGCGCGGCGATCCAGGTCAGCGGGGTGAAGGCGTCCGAGCCCCAGGACTCCGCCGTCCACACCGAGTCGTAGCCGAGCCGCTCCGCCTCCCGGGCGAGCGGCACATGACCGGCGTCCGGACCGCGTCCCCAGTACCCGAGTGCGAGACCGAGCCGCATACACCTGCCTCCTGACGCATTGTCAGATATCAGCGGTGCAGGCGACTGTACGACAACGGCCCCCCGCCCGGAAGGGCGAGGGGCCGGTGCGGTACGGCGGTACGGCTCAGCCGCGCTGGATGCCCGAGGTGTCCTGGAGCACGCCACGGCGGCCGTCCTGGGTCTGCGCGACCAGCGCGGCACCGCGCTGCTCGACCGCCAGGTACCAGGTACCCGGCGCCAGTTCGGCGATCGGCGTCGGCGAGCCGTCCTCCGCGAACAGCGGACGGGCCACCGGCACGGCGAACCAGAACGGCGAGAAGTCCGCGGCCGGAGCCTGCGCCGCCGGCGCACCCGGAGCGGGGGCCTGGGCGGCCGGCGGCTGCTGGCCGAACGGCTGGCCCGGCTGCGGCTGCGCGCCGTACGGCTGCTGCGGCTGGGCACCCGGGTAGCCGTAACCACCGGGCGGCTGCGCGCCGTAGGGCTGCGGGGCGACCGGCTTGGCGGCCGGCACCAGGGGGGCCTGGAGGGCGGGCACGAGCGGCGTGGCGATGGCCCCCGCGGCCAGCACCAGAGCGGCGATGAGGCCCAGGATGAGTCCGGAGCCGGCATCGACCTTGAACAGCTCGTTCTCGTCCAGGGCGCCCAGCGGGTCGATGATCGTCCAGAACGACGTCCACGCAGCCAGGAGCGTGAAGGCGACGCCGACCTGGCCCAGGTCGAGGCCGGCGACCTTGCGCGGTTGCGGAAGGGCACGGGCGACGACGATCAGGACCGCGCCGACGATGCCGCCGACATACATGCTCATCACCAGGCCGAGGTTGTCCCAGGCGTTGGGGATGTCGCTGCCGTCGCTGTCGAACGTGTCGAGGAACGACGCGATGAACAGCACCACCGCTGCTCCGATCACCACGCCGTCGCCTCTAGTGAGGGAGCGGATATTCACTTCAGGTCCTTCGTAGGTCGTCTCGTCGTCGGTAGACACTACCGTCCGCAAGATCCGGCTGTCCGGCCGGTTCCGCCCGCCGTCAGGACCGACGCAGGAAACTCACGATTCCCTCAGAGATTCCTTGCGCCGCCTTCTGCCGCCAGGCTCCGCTGGTCAGCAGTGCCGCGTCCTTGCTATCGCGCATGTTGCCGCACTCGATGAACACCTTGGGAACCGTTGACAGATTGAGACCGCCCAGGTCCGTACGCGTGACGAGACCGGTACCTTCGCCCAGGTAGTTGGAGGGCGGCTCGCCGGTCTCGCGGAGGAAGTTGCCCGCGATGCGCACCCCGAGGTCGTGGGACGGGCCGACGATGGGACGGGTGTCGGCGGCACCGGCGTGCACCGATCCCGGCAGGATGACGTGGAAGCCGCGGTTGCCGGGGGCCGAGCCGTCGGCGTGGATCGAGATCGCCGCGTCCGCGCGCGCGGTGTTGCCGATCCGGGCCCGCTCGTCCACGCACGGCCCCCAGGCCGGGCTGTCCCCGTCGCGGGTCAGCTTCACGGTCGCGCCCTGCTGCTCCAGGAGCGTGCGCAGCCGGTGGGCGACGTCCAGGCTGAACTCCGCCTCGGTGTAACCGCCGTTGGTGGACGTCCCGGTGGTGTCGCACTCCTTGCGGTTGGTGCCGATGTCCACCTGGCGGTCGATCTCGGCCGTGTGCCGGAAGTTGCCCGGGTTGTGCCCGGGGTCGATGACGACGACCTTTCCCTTCAGCGGGCCGGAGCCGCCCGGCCGGGCGGAGGGCGAACCGGACACCTTGCCGTCGTCACCGGGGGAGGCGTCCCGGGAGGCGTCCGGGGAGTGGTCCGGGGAAGCGGACGAGGAGGCGCCCGGCGCGGAGGACGAGGAGGCGCTGGAGGCCGGCGCGGGGGACGCCGTACGGACCTCGGCATCCGAACCGCCGCCGCCCACCGCCTCGTACACCAGCCAGCCGAGCAGCGCACCGGGCACCAGCGCGGCGAGCGCCACGGTCAGCGGGCCGCGGCGGGGCCGACGCTGCTGCGGGGGATCGAAGTCCGGTCCTGTGTACGACACGTCTGCGACTCTAACCGCGGCCTCAGATCCCCGCTCCCGTTCGCCGCAGGACACGCAGCGAGCCGGTCGCCGAGACCTCCGTGAACGCCCCGGAAGCAAGGGCCCGCAGGTACACCCGGTACGGCGCCTGGCCCGTGAACTCGTCCTCCGGATGGGGGAAGACGTCGTGGATCACCAGCAGCCCGCCCTCGGCCACGTGCGGCGCCCAGCCCTCGTAGTCGGCGCCGGCGTGCTCGTCGGTGTGGCCGCCGTCGATGAAGACGAAGGCGAGCGGGGAGTTCCAGATGGCCGCGATCTGCGGGGAGCGGCCCACGAGGGCGACGACGTGCTCCTCCAGGCCCGCCTTGTGCAGCGTGCGCCGGAAGGTGGGGAGCGTGTCCATCAGGCCGATCTCGGGGTCGACCGTCTCCGGGTCGTGGTAGTCCCAGCCGGGCTGCTGCTCCTCGCTGCCCCGGTGGTGGTCGACGGTCAGCGCGGTGACCCCGGCCGTGCGGGCCGCGTCGGCCAGCAGGATCGTGGAGCGCCCGCAGTAGGTCCCGACCTCCAGCACCGGCAGCCCGAGCCGGCCGGCGGTGACGGCGGCGTCGTAGAGGGCGAGCCCCTCGTCGACGGGCATGAACCCCTTCGCCGCCTCGAACGCGGCCAGGATCTCGGGCTGGGGAGCGGCGGGCATGGGGCGCCTTTCGGTCGTACGGCAATCAGAGCGCCCATGCTGCCGCACCCCCGGTCACCTGGGTGACAGGGGGTGCGTACAGCGGGGCCGGGGCAGCCCGTCAGGCGTTCACGGTCTCGCCCGGCAGCGAAAGATCCAGATCGACGGCCCGCTCCTCACCGGAATGGCTGGCCGATGAGGCCGACGGCCCGTGGCCGGAGGCCCGCGCGGCCAGTACGTACGCCCCCCGCGCCGGCACGGCAAGCGCATACGTGCCGTCCTCGTCGGAGACGGTCGCACCGGCCTGCCGCCCCCGGCGGTCGATCAGGGTGACCTTGGCCCGGGCGACGGGCGCGCCGCCGGCGTCCAGGACCCGCCCCCGGAACCCCCGCAGCACCTCCTCGGCCCGCTCCAGGTTGGCGTCCTCCTCGCTGCTCGCCCGCAGCTGCGTGTGCCGCGGGCCCGGCCGCGAGGCCTTCGGCAGGAAGAGCGCCAGCAGCAGGCCCACGGCCACCGCGGCGGTGGCGATGAGGAAGGAGACCCGGAAGCCGTGCATGGTCGGGATCTCGACGCCGCCCACGTCGTTCGCGGTGTTGGCCAGCACCATGCCGATGACGGCGCTGGACACCGACGTACCGATGGACCGCATCAGGGTGTTCAGACCGTTGGCCGCGCCGGTCTCCGAGGCCGGGACCGCGCCGACGATCAGCGCGGGGAGCGAGGAGTAGGCGAGGCCGATGCCGGCGCCGAGGACCACGGACGTGACGACCGTCTGCCAGGCCGCGTCCATCAGGCCGAGGCCGCCGCCGTAGCCGATCGCGATGACCAGCAGACCGATGATCAGGGTGACCTTGGGGCCGTAGCGGGCGGACAGACGGGCGTAGACCGGTGCCGTGAACATCATCGTCAGGCCCAGCGGGGCCACGCACAGGCCGGCGACGACCATGGACCGGCCGAGGCCGTAGCCGGTCGCCTCCGGCAGCTGGAGGAGCTGCGGCAGGACGAGCGAGACGACGTAGAACGCGACGCCGACCATGATCGACGCGAGGTTGGTGAAGAGGACGGCCGGGCGTGCGGTGGTGCGCAGGTCGACCAGGGGTGCCGCGACGCGCAGCTCGTACAGGCCCCACAGCACGAGGACGGCGACGGACCCGGCGAACAGGCCGAGCGTCGTACCCGACGACCAGCCCCAGTCGCTGCCCTTGGTGATGGGCAGCAGGAGCAGCACCAGGCCGGTGGACAGGCCCAGCGCGCCGAGCAGGTCGAAGGAGCCCTCGGCGCGCATCGGGGACTCCGGTACGGCCAGGAGGGTGAGGACGATGGCGAGCGCGCCGAGGCCGGCGGCGCCGTAGAACAGGGCGTGCCAGTCCGCGTGCTGCGCGACCAGGGCGGCGGCGGGCAGCGCGAGGCCGCCGCCGACGCCGATCGAGGAGCTCATCAGGGCCATGGCCGAGCCGAGCTTCTCGCGGGGCAGCATGCCGCGCATCAGGCCGATGCCGAGCGGGATCGCGCCCATGGCGAAGCCCTGCAGGGTACGGCCCACGATCATGAGGAGCAGCTGGCTGGTGACCGCGCTGACCAGGGCACCGACCACCATCACGGTGAGGCTGAGGATCAGCATGCGGCGCTTGCCGTAGAGGTCGCCGAGCCGGCCCATGATGGGGGTGGCGACGGCGCCGGACAGCAGCGTCGAGGTGAGTACCCAGGTGGCGTTGCTGGGGGCGGTGTCCAGGAGCTGCGGCAGGTCCTTGATGACCGGCACGAGCAGCGTCTGCATCACCGCGACCACGATGCCCGCGAACGCGAGCACGGGGACCACGGCGCCGCCCGCTCTCGGGGTGGGCTGGTCGGTCGTCGTGTCTGGCATGGGGTGAGGCCTTCCGCGTGTCATAAGTGCCGGGTAAACCTCGTATGCACAGGCAACTATTCCGTTGCTTCGGGCCTCTAACGAATTCTTGACCGATTCATGGGTTTCTGACCGGGTGTCACGGGCTGTCGGCGACGTGGGGGACTCTGGCCTGGCCTGTCCTCTCCTGGCCTGTCCTGGCCGAGCCGGGCCGGGCCGGAAAAATCTTCGGGTTCTGCGGACGGGACGGGGCAACGGTCCGGGCGGCCCATGGACTCCTTTAGACATCTAGGAGGTGCCCATGGGGGACGGGAAGCAGACTCGGAACGAGGAGTTCCAGAGCTTCGTGGTCGGCCGCTGGCCGCGGTTGATGCGTACGGCATTTCTCCTCACGGGGGAGCAGCACGCCGCCGAGGACCTGGTCCAGTCGACGCTCGAACAGGTCTATGTGGCCTGGCGCCGGGTCGGCGGCGCGGACGACCCGGAGGCGTACGTACGGCGCGTGATGATCAACGCGCACGCGCGCAGACACCGACGGAGGCTCAGGGAGTTCCTGGCGCCGAAGGACGACTCCGGCCTGGTGCGCGAGGTGGCCGACACCGGCGACCGGATCGCCCAGGCCGACGACCGCAGTGCCCTGCTCACGGCGCTCGCGCAACTGCCCGCCCGGCAGCGGGAGGCGGTCGTGCTGCGCTACTGGGAGGACCTGACGGAGACACAGGCGGCGGAGGCGATGGGCTGCTCGGTCGGCACGGTGAAGAGCAACGCGGCCAAGGGGATCGCGAAACTCCGCGCCATACCGGGACTGGCCGACATGGTGACGCACGGAGGGCGGAAGTGATGAGCGCGGACCGGGAGAACCACGACATGACACAGACGGACATCGCCCTCCTGCTCGCGGACGCGGCGGACGAGGTCGAGATCGGTATAGCCCCGGTCCAGGCCGTCATCCGCGGCGGCCGGCGCCGCAAGGCGCGGCGCTGGGCGGTGGCGGCGGCCACGGCCCTGGTGCTGGCGGGATCCACGGGGGCCACGCTGGCCTTCGCCGGGCTGCCCGGCGGGGCCGACCGGAAGGCGAGCGTGGCCGCACCGTCCTCGCCGGAGTCGCGGCATGTGTACCGGCCGCAGCGCACCCGGCTGGCGAGCGGGGTCGACCAGGGCCGGCCGTGGCGGGTGGAGCTGTCGGTATGGGGGGCGCCGCGGGACGACGCGGAGGCGTCCAGACAGCTGGCGGCGATGAAGGACTTCGGTATCGGGACCGGGGCACGGCCCGAGCGCGCCACCCTCGTGGGCCGGACGTCCTACTACGCGAGCCTCTACCTGGGCGACGAGGCCCGCCCCAGAGTGCTCCTCTTCGACACCGTCGAGAAGTGGGAGCGCATGGCGGGCCGGGACATCGTGTTCGCCGCGCTGCCGATGGCGGAGCCGGGCACCACCGGCCCCGACCGCCTCGTGGTGGGCCGGGTCGCCAGGACCGCCCAGCAGGTCAAGTGCACCTGGCAGGGCGGCATGAGCAGGGTGGAGCTGCCCGGGGAGGCCGCGGGGTCACCGGTGAAATGGTTCGTGTGCCTGGGGCCGGAGGGGCGGAGCAACGAGACGGCGGAGGTGATCCAGTGATCCGGGGGCGTGCCGGTGCGGCCGGCCCGGCTCAGAGCCAGCCCTGCTGCCGGGCCTCCCGCACCGCCTCGGCCCGGTTGCGGGTGCCGGTCTTGCCGATCGCGGAGGAGAGGTAGTTGCGGACGGTCGACTCGGACAGGTGCAGCTTGCCGGCGATGTCGGCGACGGTCGCCCCGTCCACCGACGCCTGCAGCACCTCGCACTCGCGGGCCGTCAGCGGATTGGGTCCGGCGCTGAGCGCGGCGGCGGCCAGCGCCGGATCGACCACGGTCTCCCCGGTGAGCACCCGCCGGATCGCCGCCGCCAGTTCCTCCACCGGCCCGTCCTTGACGAGGAAGCCCGCCGCTCCGGCCTCCATGGCCCGGCGCAGATAGCCCGGCCGGCCGAAGGTGGTGAGGATCAGCACCCGGCAGTCGGGCGCCTGGTCCCTCAGCTCGGCCGCCGCGTCCAGCCCGCTCATGCCCGGAAGTTCGATGTCCAGCAGGGCCACGTCCGGCCGGTGCATGAGCACGGCGTCCACGATGCCGTTCCCCGCGCCCAGCTGGGCCACGACCTCGATGTCCTTCTCCATGCCGAGCAGCAGGGCGAGAGCGCCACGCATCATGCCCTGGTCCTCGGCGAGCAGCACCCGGATGCACTTCGCGGGCCGGTGGTCCCGGGGCATCTCGTTCATGGGGCCAGCGTACGGCGGGGGTGCTGCGGGGGCGGGGGTTGCGCCGGGGTTCCGCTGTCGCGTCCACCAGGACACCGGCACCTGTGGGCCGGCACGGAGGTGCGGCAACTGTCCTGCCGGGAGAGATGGTTCGGCGCCGGGCCGTAATTCCCTACCGTGGTGGCCGGAAAGGGCGGAGACTCGGTCCCATGGCTGACATGGGGGCGTTCCGGGAGGCGGTCACCGCGTGGGCGGGCGGTGGCTCCGGGGATCCCGCGCGGGAGCTGGCCGGGCGGCTGTCCGTCCGCGTGGTCGTGCTGCTCGAAGGGTTGAGCGATGCCGCGGCGGTGGATGCGCTGGCCGAGGGCCGTGGCCGGGACCTGGCGGCCGAAGGGGTCTGCGTGCTGCCGATGGGCGGGGCGATGAACGTCGGTCGCTTCGCGAGCCTCCTCGGGCCGTCCGGACTGGGGCTGCGGCTCACGGGGCTGTGTGACGAGAGGGAGCGCGGTTACTACGCCCGTGGCTGGGAGCGGGCCGGTGCGGCACCGCACGGGTTCTTCGTCTGTGCGGCGGACCTGGAGGACGAGCTGATCCGCGCGCTGGGTGTGCCCCGGGTGGAGGAGCTGGTCCGGGCGGAGGGTGATCTGCGGGCCCTGCGGACGTTCCTGCGCCAGCCCGCGCAGCAGGGCCGTCCCGCGGAGCAGCAGGTGCGGCGCTTCCTCGGCACGAAGAAGGGGCGGAAGATCCGTTACGGCCGCGTCCTCGTCGAGGCGCTCGACCCCGACCGCGTCCCCGCTCCGCTCGACGGGCTGCTGGCCGGCCTGTAAAGACTCGGCATGGTCCGTTGCGGCGGGGGTTGACGGTGCTCGGCGGGCCCCAAACAATCACCCCTGCGTTTCTCGCCGTTCCCGCCCCATTTCGCAGGTGAATGAGTTCGGTATGTCGGTCGAACGTTGTTCGGGATATCGGACGATGGCAGGCCTCGCCCCACGACGAACCCGAGGTGCACCGTGCTGTTGAGAACCCCCCGCGCACGCCGAACCCTTCGCGCACGCCGAACCCCCCGCGCACTCCTCTCCTTCCTCGCCGTCTGCGCCACCCTCGCCGCGCTGTTCCTCGGCGCCGGAGCGCCCCCGGCCGCCGCCGCGAGTTCGCTGCCCTGCGACCTCTACGCCGCCGCCGGTACGCCCTGCGTCGCCGCGCACAGCCTGGTCCGGGCGCTCTACGCGTCGTACAACGGGCCGCTGTACCAGGTGCAGCGCGCCAAGGACGGGGCGAAGACGAACATCGGTCTGCTGTCCGCCGGCGGGTACGCCGACGCCGCCGCCCAGGACTCCTTCTGTTCCGGCACGACCTGCATCACCACCGAGATCTACGACCAGTCCCCGCGCCACAACGACCTCACGATCGAGGGCGCCGGCGGGGCCGGGGCCGCCGATGTGGGGGCGCCCGCGGACGCCCTGCCGGTGACCGCCGGCGGCCACCAGGTCTACGGCCTGGAGATCTCCGCCGGCATGGGCTACCGGGACAACTCCACCTCGGGCGTGGCCGTGAACGGGCAGGCCGAGGGGATGTACATGGTGACCTCGGGCACGCACGTCAACAACCGCTGCTGCTTCGACTACGGCAACGCCGAGACCAACAACATGGACACCGGCAACGGCCACATGGACGCCATCAACTTCGGTACCGAGTGCTGGTTCTCACCCTGCTACGGGCAGGGGCCGTGGGTGCAGGCCGACCTGGAGAACGGGCTGTTCCAGTCCGACGCCGGCTACAGCAAGAACACCGCCAACACCGGGGCCGGACCGCTTCCTTTCGTCACCGCGCTGCTCAAGAACAACGGCCAGAACCATTTCGCGCTGAAATACGGAAACGCCCGGTCGGGCGGGCTGACGACCACCTATTCCGGGGGCGAGCCGACCGCGGGCGGGTACGCGCCGATGCACCAGGAGGGCGCGATCGTCCTCGGCACCGGCGGTGACAACAGCAACGGTTCCATCGGCTCCTTCTTCGAGGGCGCGATGACCGCCGGCATCCCGACCGACGCCGCCGACGACGCGGTCCAGGCCGGCATCGTCTCCGTCGGCTACGGCGGCCCGACCGGCAGCACCGGCACGCTGACCCCCGGCTCGGAGATCTCCCTGCGCGCCACGACCTCCTGCTGCACCAGCGGCTACGTCCGCCACCAGAACGACGCTGCCGCCATCTCCACGGTGACGTCGAGCAGTTCGTCCCTGGACAAGAACGACGCCACCTGGATCGTCCGCCGCGGGCTCGCCGACAGCTCCTGCGTTTCCTTCGAGTCCCGGAACTACCCCGGTGACTTCCTGCGCCACTACGACTACCGGGTCTACCGGCAGCCGATGGACGGCACCGCCCGGTTCCGGGCCGACGCCACCTTCTGCCCGGGGACCGACAAGAGCGGCACCGGCACGTCGTTCGCCTCGTACAACTACCCGACGAGGTATCTGCGCCACTACGACCACACCCTCTACATAGCGAGCAACGGCGGAAGCAACGCCTTCGACAGCGCCACGTCCTGGACGGACGACGTCAGCTGGGCGGTCACAGCGCCCTGGGCGCCGTAGCCGCCGACGGCACCGGTCCGTCACCGCCGGCCGGGAGGTCGGCGGTGACCGTGAAGCCGCCGCGCGGTGCCGGGCCGGCCGTGAGGGAGCCGCCCGCCGCCGCGAGGCGCTCGGCCAGCCCCTTCAGCCCGGTACCGCCCACACCCCCGCCGGTGAAGGTGCCGGTGCCCGTGCCGTTGTCCGTGACCGTCAGCCGGACCCGTTCGGCCGCCCCCGTCACGGTGATCTCGCAGCGGCTCGCGCCGCTGTGCCGGACGACGTTGGTGACCGCTTCCCGCACCACCCAGCCGAGCAGCGCCTCGGTCTGCGGGTCGAGCGGCGCCCCGGACTGGCGGACCACCGCCCGCACGCTCGCCGCGGACAGCGCCGACCGGGCCCGGGTCAGTTCGGTGGCCAGGCTGCCCTCCCGGTAGCCGGTCACCGCCTCCCGGATCTCGGTGAGCGCCTGCCGGCCCACCGACTCGATGTCCGAGATCTGTGCCAGCGCCGCGTCCAGATCACGCGGGGCCAGCCGGCGGGCCGCCTCCGACTTCACCACGACCACCGACAGCGTGTGCCCGAGCAGATCGTGCAGATCCCGGGAGAACCGCAGCCGCTCCTGCTCCACCGCGCTCCGGGCCAGCTCCTCGCGGGCGGCCCGCAGTTCCCGCACCGCCTCGGACAGGCTGAGGATCGCGGCGGTCACCATGGCGGAGATGAAGGTGCCGTAGCCGATGCTGGTCGCGTCCTCCCAGCCGTCCTGGACGGCGGTGACGGCACCGGCGTACACCGCCAGCAGGATGCCGGTGCGGCCGAGCCACGGCCCGCGCAGGACGGCGCCGGTGGCCAGGCCCAGCAGTGGGAAGAACATCAGCCAGCTGCCGCCGTAGCCGAGGGCCAGGCCCGTGGTCAGCAGGCCCATCAGGCCCAGCGCCACCCGGGTGGACGCCGACTCCCGCCTGGCCCGGTCGAAGGCGCGGAAGGTGACGTAGATGTAGAGGGAGTTGAAGGCCAGCAGGCCCAGACCGCCGATCCACGGGTCCGGGGTCCGGCCCTGGAGCAGGTTGGAGAAGGAGCCCATGCCCATCAGCAGCCAGGGCAGCAGGGCGAAGCCGGTGGGCGGCGGGCCCGGATGGTCGGCGGCGGCGGAGTCCGCACCGCTGTGCCTGGCCGCCTCGGAGCGCCGCATCTGCGCCCGCCAGGCCAGCCGTTCCGACTGCCAGGCGGCCGTCCGGCAGCGCAGTCTCCGCCACCACGTCATCTCGGTGTCCCCCGTTCGAACCGTTCGTGTGTCCCCGCCCGGTCACGGCGGGGCAGCACAGCGTACGAATCGAACGGTACGGAACCGGGCCCGGCCCCGGCAGGGAGGCATGTACGGAGTCGGACGGTACAAATGTCACTGCCGAGCTGACGCAGCGTCAGGAGCCTTCACAACTGCGGAGCGCTCGGCTATACAGAGGGCGCCGGACTGGAACGCGTTCTAGGTCCGCACGTGGACGACCTCGGTGCGGCCGACGGTGCGGACGTCCGCACCGAGGTCTTGAGACCCGTCAGGAGCCCCATGCCCATCGACGCAGCCCAGGCACTCGCCGCCGAACCCCGGTCGGGAGAGATCTCCTGGACGCGCAAGGACGTCCTGCTCTACCACCTCGGCATCGGCGCGGGCGTCCCCGCCACCGACCCCGACGAGCTGCGCTACACCCTGGAGACCCGGCTGCACGTCCTGCCGAGCTTCGCCACCGTCGCGGGCGCCGGCTCGCCCGGGGTGATCAGCGGACTGTCCATGCCGGGCGTCGACGTCGACCTGGCCAAGGTCCTGCACGGCGGTCAGACGCTCACCCTGCACCGCCCCATCCCGGTCGAGGGCACCGCCACCGCCATCAGCCGTATCGCCGCCGTGTACGACAAGGGCAAGGCCGCCATCCTCGTCCTGCGCACGGAAGTCGCCGACACCGACGGCCCGTTGTGGACCAACGACGCGCAGATCTTCGTACGGGGAGAGGGCGGCTGGGGCGGCGACCGGGGGCCGTCCGCCCGGCCGGAGCCGCCCACCGGGGAGCCGGACCGGGTCGTCGAGCGGCGCCTGCGCGAGGACCAGGCGCTGCTCTACCGCCTGTCCGGCGACTGGAACCCCCTGCACGCCGACCCCGAGTTCGCCAAGCCCGCCGGCTTCGAACGCCCCATCCTGCACGGCCTGTGCACCTACGGCGTCACGCTCAAGGCGGTCGTGGACACCCTGCTCGGCGGGGACGTGAGCCGGGTGCGGTCGTACACCACGCGGTTCGCCGGGGTCGTGTACCCGGGGGAGACCCTGCGGATCCGCATGTGGGCCTCGGAAGCCTCCGCGCGGGTCGCCGTGAGCGCCGTCGAACGGGACGACGCGCCGGTCCTCGCCGACACCGTCGTCCAGCACTCCTGAGAGACCGCGAGTGACAGACCGCGGGTGACAGACCGCGGGTGACAGACCGCGAGTGACAGACCGCGAGGGGAGCCGCACCATGCGCGCAGCCGTACTGCACGAGATCGGCCAGGAAAAACTGGAGGTCCTCGACGACGTCGAGGCGGTGGGCTTCGGTCCCGGCAAGGTCAGGGTCCGGGTGCGCGCCACCGGGCTGTGCCACTCCGACCTGTCCGCGATGAGCGGGGTGCTGCCCCAGCCCGCCCCCTTCGTGCCCGGTCACGAGGGCGCCGGGGAGATCCTGGAGGTGGGGGACGGCGTACGGCACCTGAAGCCCGGGGACCGGGTCGTGCTGTGCTGGCTGCCGGCCTGCGGCGCCTGTCCGGCCTGCCGGCGCGGGCAGACCCAGCTCTGCCTGGCCGGGTTCATGAACGCGGGCACCCCCAACTTCCGGCGCTCCGGCGGCGACCTGTTCGGCTTCGCGGGCACCGGCACCTTCGCCGAGGAGGTCGTGGTCGACGCCGGCTGCGCCGTGCCCATCCCGGAGGACGTGCCCTTCGACATCGCCGCCCTCATCGGCTGCGGGGTGACCACCGGGCTCGGCGCCGCCCTCAACACCGCCGACGTGGCGGCCGGTTCGTCGGTCGCCGTCATCGGGTGCGGAGGCGTCGGCATCTCCGCCGTACAGGGGGCGCGGCTGAAGGGCGCCGCCGAGATCGTCGCCGTCGACCCGGTCGCCTCCCGGCGCGAGTCCGCCCTGAAGTTCGGCGCGACCAGGGCGGTTTCGCCGGAGGAGCTGGCCGACGCCAAGCAGCAGGTCACCGGCGGCGAGGGCTTCGACTACGTCTTCGAGGTCGTCGGCAGGTCCGCCACCGCCCGCACCGCCTACGAGAACACCCGGCGCGGCGGCACCCTCGTCGTGGTCGGTGCCGGCGCCATGGACGACTTCCTCCAGCTCAACATGTTCGAGCTGTTCTTCGACGAGAAACGCATCCTGCCCTCCATGTACGGCGGCGGCGACGTCCTGCGCTCCTACCAGCGCACGATCGCCCTGTGGCGGGCCGGCCGCGTCGACCTGGCGGGCCTGATCACCCACCGGGTGCCGCTCACGGAGATCAACGAGGCGCTGGACCAGATGCGCACCGGGACCGCCCTGCGCACCTGCATCGAGATCTGAGGACGGCGCATGTCACTGCCACTCGAGGGGCTCTCCGCGATCGTCACCGGCGCCGGGCGCGGGCTCGGCCGGGCCGAGGCCCTGGAACTCGCCCGGCTCGGCGCGGCCGTCGTCGTCAACGACTACGGGCAACCCGGCCGGGACGGCTCCGGCGCGGCGTCGGCGGGCCCGGCCGGGCAGGTCGCCGAGGAGATCCGTACGGCCGGCGGCACCGCCGTACCGCACACCGGAGACGTCGCCGACTTCCGGCAGGCCGGCGAGCTGGTCCGGCTGGCGGTCGAGGAGTTCGGCAAGCTGGACATCCTCGTCAACAACGCCGGCATCCTGCGCGACCGCATGGTCTTCTCCATGACGGAGGACGAGTGGGACTCCGTGATCCGGGTCCACCTCAAGGGACATTTCAACACCACCCACTTCGCCGCCGCGCACTGGCGGGAGCGGTCCAAGGCGGCCGGCGCGGCGGTGTACGGGCGGATCGTCAACACCTCCTCGGAGGCCTTCGTGGCCGGCTCCGCGGGCCAGCCCAACTACGCGGCGGCGAAAGGCGGGATCGTCGGCCTGACCACCTCCACCGCCCTCGCCCTCGGCAAGTACGGCGTCACGGCCAACGCCATCTGCCCGCGCGCCCGGACCCGGATGACCGAGGACGTCTTCGCGGGCCTGCGCGAACCGGAGGAGGGCCTGGACCCGCTGGCCCCCGCGCACGTCGCCCCGCTCGTCGGCTACCTGGCCTCGCCGGCCGCCGCCGGGATCAACGGCCAGCTGCTCGTCGTGCACGGCGGCATGGTGGCCGTACTCGAACGGCCGCGCGTGCAGGCCAAGTTCGACAGCAAGCAGGAGACCTTCAGCTACGACGAACTCGACGCGCTGCTCACCCCGTACTACGCCGGCCGGCCGGAGGGGGAGACGTTCGCGGCGGCGGAGGTGCTGGGGCTCAGGCGGGGGTAAGGCGAAGGGGGCGCTCGCCGAGCGAACGCCCCCTCTTCTTCACTGCCGTCAGGCAGCCGCCTCCGCCTTCTCCTGGACCGGCTTGCGGTGCCGGCCGTGCGGAGTCGACTCACTCTCGTGGGCCGCGACCGGGCCCCGGTGCCGACCGTGGCCGGCGGTCTCGTAAGAGTCGGCAGACAGCTGCTCAGTCGTGCTGGTGTCGCTCATCGGACGTATTCACCCCGTCAACATGATCTTTCGTACAGCCGGGCGAGTGTAACCGGCGCACCACGGTGCGAATCCAGGCGCACACGCCAACCGCCACTAGTTCGTTACAAGACGTCCCAGAGGGGCCTGCTGCAACGGCACGGGACGGGTCATCACCGGCACCGGAGGCTCCGGTTCCACCGGCGGAAGGTCGGGTTCCACCAGCGCCGGATCCGCTTCGGCCGCCGCCGGATCCGTTACCGCCACCGGAGGATCCGCGTCCGCCACCGGACGATCCGGTTCCGTCGCCGCCGTCACATCAGACACGGCGGTCACCTCGGACACCGGCACGTCAGCCACGGGCGACACGTCAGCCACGAGTGACACATCAGCCACGGGTGACACATCAGACACGGCCGACACCCCGCACGGCGTCGTCTCCGTGGCGTACGGCAGCCGCAGCACCCCGTCCCGCGTCCACACCCCGGCCCCCGCCAGCCAGCCCTCGGGTGCCGCGAGGTGGCGGACCCGGCGTTCGGCCGGCCGCCAGGTGCCCACCCAGGTGCCGAACGCGCCGTCGATCCTGAGGCCCACGGCGCAGTTCTCCGGCATCAGCACCTGCCCGGGCTGGATCGCGAACGGGGTCACCGCGCACTCCGTCACCCGCAGGCACTCCGGGAACCGCACCGGCAGGGTGCTGCCGAGCACTCCCCAGCCCAATCGTTCCTGCCCGGGGGAGGGTGCGTCGGAGGAGATCAGCAGCAGGCCGCTGTCCGGGTCGGCCAGCAGCAGCCGGTCGTCGCTGCCGTCCGCGATCTGCAGCAGCGGCGAGACCTCCCCGCGCTCCAGGTCCACCACGACCGTCTTGGTGCGCCCGCCCAGCTCCCGGTCGAGCGCCAGCATCCGCCCGGCGCCGTCCAGCCAGACCCCGCCCGAGCAGCGCCCCGGCACCTCGGCGAGCCGCTCGGGTCCGAACGCCCCGCCCGCCACCAGCCACACCACGCTGCAGCGCGGCCCGACCGCGAGCGCGTACGCCCGGACGCCCCCCGGCGCCGGCGGCAGCAGGGTGAGCCGGGTACCGGGCTCCGGGCACTCCACCGCGCCCAGCGGCAGCTCGCCGGTGCCGGGACCGGTCGGGTACAGCAGCGAGAAGGCGTGCCGCCCGGCCACCAGCCGGTGGATCAGCACCCGCCCGTCACCCATCGGCTGCACCTCGGTGCCGGGCTCCTCGGGCTGGTTGCCGGGCAGCGGTACGGCGTACGGCTCCGGGCCGTCCAGGGTCCAGCGCTCCGGGAACCAGGAGTCACCGTCCCGCGCGAGCCGGGCGGCGTACGCGCCGTCCGCCGTGATCACACACCCCGCCTCCGGCACGCCGTCGGCTCCCTCCGTGGACGGGGATTCGATCGCACAGGCCGTCATCGTTCGGTCACCTCCGGCGACGAAGCTAGTTTTCGCACGCACAGGCGGGGGAGCGGCCATCTGCGGCTTCACACGTACGGGTGGTGCAGAACCGATTCGCCTGAGGAAACCGGGGCGTGTGTGCTGACCGGGGTCAGACCGGACGCATGCGGTACAGCCCCGCCGAACAGCCAGGTAGCCTTGGGCCGTGCCCCGTCTGTCTGAAGTCATCGCCGCGCTGGAGAACCTGTGGCCCGCCGAGTGGGCCGAGTCCTGGGACGCGGTCGGCACGGTGGTGGGCGACCCCGGCCAGGAGGTCACCCGGGTGCTGTTCGCCGTCGACCCCGTGCAGGAGATCGTCGACGAGGCCGTGAAACTCGGCGCCGACCTGCTGGTCACCCACCACCCGCTCTATCTGCGCGGTACGACCACGGTCGCGGCCACGCACTTCAAGGGCCGGGTCGTGCACACGCTGATCAAGAACGACATCGCGCTGCACGTCGCCCACACCAACGCCGACACCGCCGACCCGGGTGTCTCCGACGCCCTCGCCGGAGCCCTCGACCTGCGGGTCGTACGCCCCCTCGTGCCGGACCCGGCCGACCCGCACGGCTGCCGGGGCCTCGGCCGCGTCTGCGAACTCGACCACCCGCTCACCGTCCGCGAGCTGGCCGCCCGCGCCGCCGAGCGGCTGCCCGCCACCGCGCAGGGCATCCGGGTGGCCGGCGACCCCGAGGCCGTCGTCCGCACGGTCGCCGTCAGCGGCGGCTCCGGCGACAGCCTCTTCGACCAGGTCCGCGCGGCCGGCGTCGACGCCTTCCTCACCGCCGACCTGCGCCACCACCCGGCCTCCGAGGCGGTGGCCCACAGCCCCCTCGCGCTGCTCGACGCGGCGCACTGGGCCACCGAGTGGCCCTGGTGCGAGCTGGCCGCGAGCCAGCTCGACGAGATCTCCGACCGCCACGGCTGGGACCTCCGCGTCCACGTGTCCAAGACGGTCACCGACCCCTGGACCGCCCACGCGGCGTCCACCACCTCTAGCTAAACAGGAGCCCCCAACTGAACGCCGCGCCCGCCGACCAGATCCGACTCCTCGACGTCCAGGACCTCGACGTCCGCCTGCAGCAGCTCGCGCACAAGCGGAGGTCCCTGCCGGAGCACGCCGAGATCGAGTCGCTGACGAAGGACCTCACGCAGCTGCGCGACCTGCTCGTGGCCGCGCAGACCGAGGAGAGCGACTGCGCCCGCGAGCAGACCAAGGCCGAGCAGGACGTCGACCAGGTGCGCCAGCGCGCCGCCCGCGACCAGCAGCGCCTGGACTCCGGCGCGGTCTCCTCGCCGAAGGACCTGTCCAACCTCCAGCACGAGATCGCCTCCCTCGCCAAGCGGCAGGGCGACCTGGAGGACGTCGTCCTGGAGGTCATGGAGCGCCGCGAGGCCGCGCAGGAGCGGGTGAACGAGCTGACCGAGCGGGTCGGCTCCGTCCAGTCGAAGATCGACGACGCGACCGGTCGGCGGGACGCGGCGTTCGAGCAGATCGACACCGAGGTCGCCTCGGTCACCAAGGAGCGCGAGGTCGTGGCGGCGTCCGTCCCCGCGGACCTGCTGAAGCTCTACGACAAGCTGCGCGCGCAGCAGGGCGGGATCGGCGCGGCCAAGCTGTACGCCCGCACCTGCCAGGGCTGCCGGCAGGAACTGGCCATCACCGAGCTGAACGAGATCCGCTCGGCGGCGCCGGACACGGTGGTCCGCTGCGAGAACTGCCGCCGCATCCTGGTGCGTACGGCCGAGTCGGGTCTGTAGGGGACGTTGGGGGCTCTGGGCGTGCGGGAGTTCATCGTCGAGGCCGACGGCGGGTCGCGGGGCAACCCCGGGCCCGCGGGCTACGGGGCCGTGGTCCGTGACGTGGCGACGGGCCAGACACTGGCGGAGGCGGCCGAGTACATCGGCGTCGCCACGAACAACGTCGCCGAGTACCGCGGTCTCCTGGCCGGCCTGCGCGCCGCCCACGCCCTCGACGCCACGGCGACGGTGCACGTCCGCATGGACTCCAAGCTCGTCGTCGAGCAGATGTCGGGCCGCTGGAAGATCAAACACCCCGCGATGAAGCCCCTGGCGACCGAGGCCCGCTCCGTGTTCGCGCCGGACCAGGTCACCTACGAGTGGATCCCGCGGGAGCAGAACAAACACGCCGACCGCCTGGCCAACGAGGCGATGGACGCGGGCGCGAAGGGCCGGCAGTGGTCCCCGTCCGAGTCCAGGGCGGCCCTGGACACACCGCCCGCCGTCCCCGAGCCGTCGGGCCCGCCCGGGGACGCGGCGGCGGGCGCGGCGAAGGCCCGCGCGGCGCTGGCGGAGGGCCGGCCGGCCGGTCAGGTGAAGCCGGTGGCCGCTCCGGCCGAGGACGACGTCGAGGCGGAAGCGGTACGCGAGACGGAGGCCGCCGCAGCGGCGCCCGCCGGCGAGCAGCGCCTGACGGCCCCCAGCGAGCAGCAGCTCTCCAGCGCCCCCGGCTGGAGCGCCGCCCCGGACCTCGGCGCTCCCGCCACCCTCGTCCTGCTCCGGCACGGCGAAACCCCCCTCACCCCCCAGAAGCGCTTCTCCGGGAGCGGCGGCACCGACCCCTCCCTCTCCGCCGCCGGCCGCGAGCAGGCTCACCGAGTCGCGGAGGCACTCGCCAGGCGCGGCACGATCCAGGCGATCGTGGCCTCCCCTCTCGCCCGGACCCGCGAGACCGCGGAGATCGTCGCCGCCCGCCTGGGCCTGGACGTGACGGTCGAAGGCGGCCTGCGGGAGACGGACTTCGGCGCCTGGGAGGGCCTGACCTTCGGCGAGGTCCGTGAGCGCTACCCGGACGACCTGAACGCCTGGCTCGCCGACCCGGAGGCCCACCCCACCGGCGGCGGCGAGAGCTTCGCCGAGACGGCCACCCGGATCGCCGCCACGCGGGACAAGCTGGTCGCGGCGTACGCGGGCCGTACGGTCCTGCTGGTCACGCACGTCACCCCGATCAAGACCCTCGTCCGCCTCGCCCTCGGCGCCCCGCCCACGTCGCTGTTCCGGATGGAGCTCTCGGCGGCCTCCCTGTCGGCGGTGGCCTACTACGCGGACGGCAACGCGAGCGTGCGGCTCTTCAACGACACGTCCCACCTGCGCCCCTGACCCGGCCGGGCCGTGGCCCGCGCCGGTTCCGCGTTGCGGCCGGGGTTTTCGGTGGGCGGTGGCCTCCTACGCGGACGGCGGCGCGAGCGTACGGCTCTTCAGCGACACGTCCCGCCCGCGCCCCTGCGCCCGCCGGAAGGTCCCAGACCGGCCGCCGCCCGGGCCAGCCCCTCGATGCGGTCCCAGTCCCCGGCGGCCACCGCCTCCGCCGGGACCATCCAACTCCCGCCGACACAGCCGACGTTGGGCAGGGAGAGGTACTCCGGCGCGGTCTCCGGCCCGATCCCGCCGGTCGGACAGAACCGGGCCTGCGGCAACGGCCCGGCCAGCGACCGCAGATACGCCGTGCCGCCCGCCGCCTGCGCGGGGAAGAACTTCATCTCCCGCACCCCGCGTTCCAGCAGCGCGACCACCTCCGAGGTGGTCGACACCCCGGGCAGGAACGGCACCCCGGACGCGCGCATCGCCGCCAGCAGCGCCTTTGTCCACCCGGGACTGACCAGGAACCGCGCCCCGGCCGCCGTACACGCCTCCACCTGCTCCGGGGTGACCACCGTGCCCGCGCCGACCACCGCCTCCGGCACCTCGTCGGCGATGGCGCGCAGCGCCTCCAGCGCCGCCGGGGTCCTGAGCGTCACCTCGATCGCGGGCAGCCCGCCCGCCACCAGGGCCCGCGCCAGGGGCACGGCGTCGGCGGCGTCGGCGAGCACGACCACGGGCAGGACGGGGGCGAGGTCCAGGACGGAGGCAGCCGGAGAGGAGGGCAGCGGCGAGGTCATGCCCTCATCGTGCCCAGCGGCAGCATCACGCGCAATGAGCATTGCGCATGTTGCAACGCCCTCCGTCCATCTGTCTCAGTGGATCTCGTCCACCAGCACATCCAGCGCCCACGCCTTGCCCGCCTTCCCGGGCGCCTCCGCCTCCACGACGTACCCCAGCTCCCGCAGCGCCGCCACCAGCTCGGCGGGATCCTTCGGCGCGGCCCCGGCGGTCAGCAGGCTGCGGACGATGCGGCCCTTCGTCGCCTTGTTGAAGTGGCTGACGACCTTCCGGGTCGGCGCGTGCAGCACCCGTACCGTCGCCGTCCGCCCGGCCACCTCGCCCTTCGGCTTCCACGCCGTCGCGTAGGCCGAGGACCGCAGGTCCAGCACCAGCCCCTCGCCGGCCGCCTCCGGCAGCACCCGGGCCATCGGTGCCCGCCAGTGCCCGGCCAGCGCGCCGAGCCCCGGCAGCTTCACGCCCATCGAGCAGCGGTAGGAGGGAATCGGGTCCGTCACCCGCACGGCGCCCCACAGCCCGGAGAACACCAGCAGCGAGTCCGCCGCGCGCCGCCGGGCGCCCGCGTCCAGCGTGGCCAGGCCCAGGGCGTCGTAGAGCACACCGGTGTAGATCTCCCCGGCGGGGCGGGTGCCGGCCGTGCGCAGCCCGGCGTTCTTCGCGACCTCGCCGCGCAGCCCCTCGCTCAGCCCGAGCACCTCGCGCGCCTTCTCCTCGTCGCCGGCGCACAGCTCGACCAGCTCCCCGAGCACGGCCTCCCGCGCGGCGGTCAGCCCCGGCAGGGACAGCGACTCCAGCTCCAGCGGGGCACCCTCGCCCGGGTTCGCCTTTCCTTCGGAGGGCGGCAGCAGGACCAGCAACACGTACTCCTTACGTAGACCTCCGCGCCAGAGTACGGCGTGCCGCCCGCCCGGCCCCGGCCTACGCTCGCTGTATGCCCCGCCGCAAGATCCGCGTCACCGGCGCCCCCGAGGCCCCCCTCCGGGCCGCGCTCGCCGCGCTCCGTGCCGAGCTGGGCATCCCGGAGGCCTTCCCCGCGGAGGTCCGGCAGGCGGCCGAGCAGGCGGCCAGGGACCCCGCCCTGCCGCTGGACGACGCGACGGACGTCCCCTTCTTCACCCTGGACCCGCCCGGCGCCACGGACCTCGACCAGGCCGTCCACCTCTCCCGGCAGGGCACCGGCTACCGCGTCCGGTACGCCATCGCCGACGTCGCCGCCTTCGTGGTACCCGGCGGTCCGCTGGACGCGGAGGCGCACCGGCGGGTGACCACCCTGTACTTCCCGGACGAGCGGATCCCGCTGCACCCCACCGTGCTCAGCGAGGGCGCCGCCAGCCTGCTGCCCGGCCAGACCCGGCCGGCCGTGCTGTGGACGATCGACCTGGACGAGGAGGGCCGTACCCTCGCCGTGGACGTGCGGCGGGCCCTGGTCCGCAGCCGGGCCCGGCTCGACTACGCGGGCGTGCAGCGGGACGTCGACGCCGGGACGGCCGAGGAGCCGGTCGCGCTGCTCGAGGAGGTCGGGGAGGCCCGGGAGCGGCTGGAGGCCGACCGCGGCGGCATCTCCCTGCACGTGCCCGAGCAGGAGATCATCGAGTACGACCACGCCTACGCGCTGCGCTATCGCGCCCCGCTGCCCGCCGACGGCTGGAACGCGCAGCTCTCGCTGCTCACCGGCATGGCCGCCGCCGATCTGATGCTCGCCCAGGGCACCGGCATCCTGCGCACCCTCCCGGCGGCCCCGGACGGCGCCGTGGGACGGCTGCGCCGTACCGCGACCGCCCTGCACATCGACTGGCCGCACCATGTGTCGTACGCCGCGCTGCTGCGCACCCTGAACCCGCACGACCCGCACCACGCGGCCTTCCTCCAGGAGTGCACCACGCTGCTGCGCGGCGCCGGTTACACCGTCTTCCGGGACGGCGCGCTGCCCGCGCTCACCACGCACGCCGCCGTCGCCGCGCCCTACGCCCACTGCACCGCCCCGCTGCGCCGCCTCGCCGACCGCTACGCCTCGGAGCTGTGCCTCGCCGCCGCGGCCGGGCAGGCCCCGCCCGACTGGGTGCTCGCCGCGCTGGACGCGCTGCCCCCGCGGATGGCCGAGGGCTCTCGGCGCGCGGGCACGGTCGAGCGGGAGTGCGTCGACATCGTGGAGGCGGCCCTGCTCAAGGACCGGGTCGGGGAGGTCTTCGACGGCTGTGTGGTGGACGTCGACGAGCACCGGCCGACCGTGGGGACCGTCCAGGTGCTCCGCCCGGCGGTGATCGGCCGTGTCGAGGGCGCTCACCTGCCACTCGGCGAACGCCTGCGGGTCCGGCTCGCGCGGGCCGACCCGGGCACGGCGAAGATCCTGTTCACCGTGGCGTGAGGGCCGGACGAGGGCGCCGGGGGCGTCGGTGTACGGCGCTGATCCCGGCCGGCGGGAGCCGCGGGTGACACTCGGTCGGGGTCAAGATCAGGCCACGGCTTGCCGGGTGCCGAGCCAGTGCTCCAGGGGCTCCGCCAGGCCGTCGCCGCCCGGCTCGTCGCCGGCCCAGGCCACGAAGCCGTCCGGGCGTACCAGGAGGCCCTTGAGGCCGGGGCGGTCCGGGCAGGCGGTCGTGACGACGTCCAGCCGGTCGCCGTAACCCTCCGCGCGGGCCCGCAGCCCGGCGTCGTCGGCCAGGTCCAGCAGCAGGGCGCGGCCGGAGCGCAGCCGCTCGCCGAGCCGGGTGCCGTCGGCCAGGGGCAGGTCGGGGGCGGATGCGCCGGTCAGCGGGTGGGCGCCGGGCAGGTCGTAGCGCTGCCGGACGCCGGAGATGCGGTCGACCAGATGGGTGGTGCCGGGGGTGGTCCGCACCAGATCGGTGACGACCGCGCGCAGGGCGCGGGCGTGCCGGTCGGGACGCATCAGCGCGATCTGGGCGCGGGTCCAGTCGAGCACCCAGGCGCCGATCGGGTGCCGTTCGGCGGTGTAGGTGTCCAGCAGCGACTCGGGCGCCCGGCCGCGGACCACGGCGGCCAGCTTCCAGCCCAGGTTCAGCGCGTCCCCGATGCCGAGGTTGAGCCCCTGCCCGCCGAACGGCGAGTGCACGTGCGCCGCGTCGCCCGCGAGCAGGACCCGGCCCTCGCGGTAGGCGCTCGCCTGGCGGGCGGTGTCGGTGAACCGGGTCGCCGTGACCACCTCGGTGACGCTCACCTCGGGCACCCCCGAGACCCGGCGCAGGCTCGCCTCCAGCTCCCCGGCGGTGACGGGAGCGGTGCGGTCGGCGGGCGGGCCGTCGAACTCCACGGTGAGGATGCGGCCGGGGAACGGGCCGTGGGCGTACGTCCCCACGTCGGTGGTGTGCCAGCCCTGGCCGAGGCGCTCGGCACCGGTCAGCCGCACGAGCGCCTGGTAGCCGGTGATCTCCGGGTCCGTGCCGGGGAAGTCGAACCCGGCGAGCTTGCGGACCGTGCTGCGCCCGCCGTCACAGCCGGCCAGCCAGCCGGCCCGGACGCTGCCCTCCCCGGTGTGTACGGTCACCCCCTCGTCGTCGGCGTCGAAGCCGGTCACCTCGACGCCCCGGCGCAGCTCGACCCCGAGCCGGCCGGCCCGCCGGGCCAGGATCCGCTCCAGCTCGGCCTGGGGCACGGCGAGGCCGGTGGCGCCGGCGGGGCCGACGTCCGCCCAGACGGGGTCGGAACCGTCGAACAGGTCCGGGTCCAGCATGATCCCGGCGAAGTGCCCGGCGAACTTCGGCGGGAGCTTGCCCGACCGGCCGGAGGCGCTCATCCGGGCCCGGGCCGCCTCCCACACCGCCGTCACCTCGGGCAGCAGGCCGCGCCGGTACAGGGCGACCGCGGTCGGCACGTTGATCGAGCCCGCCTTGATCGTCTCGTCCACCTCGGTCAGCCGCTCCAGGACCAGCACCCGCGCCCCGCCCAGGGTCAGCTCGCAGGCGAGGAAGAGCCCCACGGGGCCTGCGCCGGCCACCACCACGTCGTACTCGGTCATCGTCATGCCGCTCACTGTAGCCACTAAAACTTTTGAGTGGCTACAAGTTTGTTCCTTATAGTTGTCCCATGGACTCAACGGGCGATCAGGAACTCCCCCTCCGGGAGCGCAAGAAGCGCGAGACCCGGCAGCGCATCTCGGACCTCGCGACGGTGCTGATCGGCGAGCGGGGTTTCGAGGCGGTGACCGTCGCCGAGATCGCCCGCGCGGCCGGGGTCTCCCCGATGACGGTCTTCAACTACTTCCCGCGCAAGGAAGACCTGTTCCTCGACCGCATCCCGCAGGCCGCCGACCTCTTCTCCGCCGCCGTACGCGACCGCGCCCCCGGGGAACCCCCGCTCACCGCCCTGCGCCGCCTCGCGCTCCGGCTCCTCGAGGAACGGCACCCGCTGGGCGGTGTCGGGGAGACCTTCGCCGGCTTCTGGCGGGTCGTCGTCGGCTCGCCCGCCCTGCGCGCCCGCGCCCGCGAGGGCGTCGAGGAGGTCGAGCGGGCGCTGGCCGACGCGCTCGGCGAGGCCGGCGTGGCCGACCCCGAGCTGGCGGCGGCACTGACGGTGGCCGCGTACCGCACGGTCTTCCTCGCGTCCGTGCGCCGGCTGCTGGCCGGGGATCCGGTGGAGGAGGTGGCGCGGGACCACCGGGGACGGCTGGAGGCGGCGTTCGGGGTGCTGGAGCGGGCGGGGGTGGCCTGCTGACCGGGACCCCGGCGGGCGGTGAGGGCCCGCCGACCTCCCGGCGGCGGCCGGCGGTCCACGGCGCGGCGACCGCCCGGTACCATGGTCGGCACGGCAGACGAGCCGGGCGGACGGCCGCGTGGAGTTCCCGCAAGGGGGCTTCCCGAGGAACGTCCGGGCTCCACAGGGCAGGGTGGTGGCTAACGGCCACCCGGGGTGACCCGCGGGACAGTGCCACAGAAAGCAAACCGCCCGGGGCTTCGGCCCCTGGTAAGGGTGAAACGGTGGTGTAAGAGACCACCAGTGCCCAGGGTGACCTGGGCAGCTAGGTAAACCCCACCCGGAGCAAGGTCAAGAAGGGGCCGCCTTTCGCACGAAGGGCGTCCCTGCGCGGACGATCGAGGGCTGCCCGCCCGAGTCCGCGGGTAGACCGCACGAGGCCGGCGGCAACGCCGGTCCTAGATGGATGGCCGTCGCCCGGCGCTCCGCGAGGAGCACCGGGAACAGAACCCGGCGTACAGCCCGACTCGTCTGCCATTGTGGCCCTGACCAGGGCCCCTGTCTCACCGCATCATCCACACCGGCCGCCCCACCAGCTCCCCGCTCCCAGGCACCGATCGGCCAACTAGCCTGTACAGCTCCAGTAGCCGCTGTCATGCGGCCGTACGGCACAGCTCCGGTCGGTCGTCGACCGCCGACGGCACCTCCGGGATCCCGACCACTTCCACCGTCACGCCCCACAGCTCCAGCGTTCTGGCGACCTGCGCAAGCGTGACCTGCGAGAAGGGGAAGAGCGTCTCAGGCGTCAGCACGGTGCCGTGCTTGAGCAGGATGGCGAACACGACGCGCCTGGGCATGAAGTCGTCCGGCAACACGTGCCTTCCCTTGCTCTCCTCGAAGGCCCGGCGGGCGAACTCGGCGCGGACCTCGGCCGACTTCTGCAGGAGCTGAACAGCGAGGAGGCCCTGGCTGAAGAGATGGCTCAGGGGGCCAGAGCCGCCGTGCGCGTGCTTGACCATCACCAGCGTGCCGTCGGCCGTGAGCAGGTCGCAGACCTCGAACTCGGTGGTGGGCCTGAGCGGGTTCTTCGCGTTCTTGCGGTCCATGCAGACGTAGCCGTTCACCTGGTCGGGAACATGGGCGTTGTACGAGCGCTCGGTGTCGCCGTCGCGCCACGGCGGCAGGTTCACCGACGGCGAGGTGGGAAAGAGGCGGGCCACGGTATTCCTGACCGAGTCCAGGTACGCCGCGCCCATCTCATACCACTCGCCGTCCAGCAGGCAGAACCGGCGGGAGCCGAGGGAGAGATTCGCCTCGATCCAGCGCAAGACGGTGGTGGAAGCGAGTGCATCCTGCGCCGCGGCCCGGCGGTGACGGTAGAGGGTGACCGTGCCCTGCCGCAGGGCGTCCAGGCGCCGGCCTGCCCGCTGGACGCGGGCCCGGCGCAGCACATACTCCAGGTCGAACTTGTCGGAACGCCCGGCCTCGTGACTGTTGATCTTCACGTGGAAGGCGTGCGCGGCGGAGTAGTCCTCCCAGTGGTCCATGGGGACGGTGCTGGCGATCCGGCCGTCGGCAGGTTCGCCGAGTGCGTCATCAAGTGCGTCCTCCAGACGGGTCACGACGGGATCGTCCTTCAGGGGCACGATGTGCTCGACGAACTCCAGGGCGGGCTGGGGCGCCACCTCGCGGCACACGCGTGCGATCTCCCGGATGTCGGCGACCAGGTCCTCAGCCTCGATCCCGAGGGGGAGACGGAGACCGCAGCCGCCGTCCGCGCTGAAGATCTCGCCGCGGCCCGCGCGGGCCCGGGTGAGCGCCCGGCCGTCGAGATAACCGCCCAGGCGGCGCACGATCTGGGAATGCTCCTGGATACCGAGGCGGAGTACGGGCATGCCGCCAGGGGCGATCGCGATATCGGTCCTGGCTTCCCCCAGGGCCTGTGAGGCGAGGTCCTGGACCTGCATCGGGTCCACCTGGCGAATGGCGAAGGACAGTCCGAAGCGCTTGTCCTTCAGCTGGTTGGGGATCAGCCGGAATCCCTGGTCGTAGCCGATGGCGTAGACGTAGTCGTCGACCGCGAGCAGATGCAGACAGGAAGGGCGCCGTACCGGCTCGGAGAACGCCAGCCCCGTGGTGCGGGAGACGTCGGGGACCCAGGACGCCTCCTCCTTCTCCATGGGTGCGGTGACCACGAGGGAGGGCACGGTCAGCCGACCCTTGGGGAGCCGGATGTCGGCACCAAGGGATGCGAGGTAGTCGTGATCGAGAGCGTCGAACATGGCGTCGAGCGTCGGAGCGACATCGGGGAGCCGGTACAGGGTGCGCTTCGTGGTGCTGGGAGCCAACAGTGCCTCCAGGGATCGGTTCGCGTGCTCTGGGATCGAGGCGTGCGGTTGAGGGGTGGTGGGGCGCGGGTGACATGGGCCGGGCATGCGGGAGTGAGTGCCTTGGGGCCAGTGGCGCCAGTGAAAGCTATTCCAGAGAAGCATCCAGTGAAAGCACTGTCAAATCTCTTGTTCGGTATTGCCTCGTGTGTACACTGGTTTCAGTTCGACAGCACGTCTTCAGCCAGCGACGGGAAGCATGGATGCTTGACAAGCCGGAACCGACCCCGTTCGTGACCGCGGCCGAGATCTCGCGTTTTGCGGGAGTCACGCGTGCCACCGTCAGCAACTGGCGCCGACGGCATGCTGACTTTCCGGCTCCAGCTGGTGGCAGCGAAGCCAGCCCGCTGTACGACCTGCGGGCCGTGGAGAGCTGGCTGGCCGGCCGCGGGCAGCTGCCCGTCGCGTCGCCCCTGGACGACGTCAAGGCTCAGGTACGTAGGCATCCGAGCGGCGTCGAGATCGCGCAGCGCATGAGTGCTGTGGTGCTGGCCCTCGTGCGCACGGGGGACAAAGGGCGGAAGCAACTGCTCGCCTGCGAGGCAGAGGCTCTTCCAGCAGCCATCGGCTCAGCGGTACGGGAGCACGCTGCTGAGATGCCAGGAGCGGCGGCACTGACAGACTTCGCACCCGACGATGAGCCTCTACTGCGCGCAGTGGTGCGCGGCGTTGACGAGACGGGAGCCGCCCCCGTCCTCGACGCCCTGACCGAGTTGCCGAGGGACGACGCCGGAGTGCGAGGCGCCTATGCGACGCCCGCCGTGCTCGTCGAGCTCATGGCCGACCTCGTGGCCGGTGCCGGAGAGGGCTATCCCCGAAGTGTCCTCGACCCGGCTTGCGGAACGGGTGGTCTACTGGTGGCCGCGGCGGAACGAGGCGCGGCCACCCTGTACGGACAGGACGTAGTGGAAGCCCAGGCCGGTCAGGCCGCCGCACGGCTCGGTGTCGTCGTCCCCGCTGCCTCCGCGCAGGTACACGTCGGCGACAGCCTGCGCCATGACGCCTTCCCGGACCTCGATGCGGAGGCCGTGCTGTGCAATCCCCCTTACGGCGACCGCGACTGGGGGCACGACGAACTCGCCTACGACGCGCGCTGGGAGTACGGGGTTCCGCCGAAGAACGAGTCCGAGCTGGCCTGGATCCAACACAGTCTGAGCCATCTCGCCCCCGGCGGATACGCGGTCCTGGCCCTCCCACCAGGGACGGCGGAACGCGCCTCTGGGCGCCGGATCCGCGCGGAACTGGTACGCCGCGGAGCGGTACGGGCTGTGATCGCCCTCCCCGCAGGCATCGCTCCGCCTCTTCATATCGGCCTGCACCTGTGGGTCCTGCAGCGGCCGGTCCATGAGCGACCGCAAGCCCCATCGGTCCTGTTCCTCGACGTGACTGCACCAGGAACGATGTCAGAGCCTCGCCCATGGAACAGTCGGAGTGGCAAGGCGACCGAGACAGAGGGCCTTCGTGAAGCCGTCGTACGGCGATGGCGGTCTTTTGCAGTCTCACCGGACGCGGTCGAGGCCGAGCCCGGCATCGCACACGCGGTTAGCGTTATCGACCTTCTTGACGACCTCACTGACCTCACACCGGCGCGCTATACCCGAACCGCGACGGTGACGGTCAGCCCTGACGACCTCGCCGAACAGGCTCACCGGACCCGTACCGAACTCACGCGCGCCACGGCGAAACTAACCGCACTGAGCAGGGAGGGCACGTGGCCGGCGGCCGGAGACGAGACGCGTACCTGGCGTACCGCGACGGTGGCTGATCTGGCCCGGGGTTCCGCGCTCATCCTGCACCGTGCCGTCACGGTCCCCGGTCGCTATGCCACTCGGGCCGAGCGGGATGCGTGGGAGGGAAGCGTCACGGACCGACAAGAACTCGGCGGCGATCGCCCCATGCTCATGCTCACCGCCGCCGACGTCATTGCCGGGCACACCGCAACAGGACAGTTCCCGGAGGGCCAGAAAGGCGCGGCGATCGAGGTGTTGGAGGGCGATGTCCTCCTGCCGGAACTGCTGCACAGCACGGAAACGCCGGCCTACGTAGCGGATTCGGCGGACGAGGGCAGTCTGCTCGGCCCCAACCTGTGGTTGTTCAGGCCCGATCCCGAACGCCTCGACCCGTGGTTCCTCGCGGGCTTCCTCTCGGCCGACGAGAACGTCCACAGCGTCGCCACCGGCAGCACCATCAGGCGCATTGACGCACGCCGTCTGCGCGTCCCCCTGCTGCCGCTGAACGAACAGCAGCAATACGGGGAGGCCTTCCGGCACCTGCACGCCCTACGTGCAACCGCCGCTCACGTCACCCGCCTCGCCGAGGCAACCACGCGCGACCTCAAGACCGGACTCACTAGTGGCGCGCTTCTGCCCCCGGCACCTGGTGGCACGTCAATCTCATGACGCGAACTCTCTGACCCCACACGAGACATACCGCATCATCAGAACTCCGCCCACCACTCCGACACCGGTGGGATCCCTGGAAGGAACCCGTTGAACAGCAGCAAGCACACCGAGCTGGCGAACCACATCTGGTCCGTCGCCGACCTCCTGCGAGGCGACTACAAGCAGTCCGAGTACGGCAAGGTCATCCTGCCGTTCACCGTGCTGCGCCGCCTGGAGTGCGTCCTGGAACCCACCAAGAAGAAGGTCATTGAGCAGGCAGAACTCCTGAAAGGTCAGCAGGGCATCGATGCGGATCTCTTCCTGCGCCGCGCTTCGGGCCACACCTTCTACAACAGCAGCACCTACACACTGAAGAAGATCGCGGGCGACGCAGGCCGCGCCGCAGAGCATCTCATCGAGTACATCGGGTGCTTCTCGCCGAACGCCCGCGAGGTTCTGGAGAAGTACGAGTTCGCCCGCCAGATCGACAAGCTCGACGAAGCGAAGTTGCTTTACAAAGTGGTGTCGAGCTTCGCCGACCTGGACTTGCGGCCGGTCGAGCGCGACGAGGATGGGGAAGTCGTCCTCGATGACAAGGGGCAGCCCAAGGTGGTCGTCTCCAACCACCAGATGGGCTACATCTTCGAAGAACTCATCCGCCGCTTCGCCGAGCAGTCCAACGAGACCGCCGGTGAGCACTTCACCCCCCGTGAGGTCATCGAGCTGATGGTCAATCTCCTCATCGCCCCGGATGAGGATGCACTCACCATGCCCAATGTGGTGCGTACCGTACTGGACCCGGCCTGTGGGACCGGCGGCATGCTCACCGCTGCCGAAGAACACATCCGCGCCTTCAACCCGGATGCCAAGGTCGTGGTGTACGGCCAGGAACTCAACCCCGAATCGTGGGCCATCTGCCGCTCCGACCTGATGATCAAGGGGCAGGACCCCGACAACATCAAGTACGGCAACTCCTTCAGCAATGACGGCCACAAGCGCGACGCCAAGGACAAGAACAAGCCCGCCACCTTCGACTACATCCTGGCCAACCCGCCCTTCGGTGTGGAGTGGAAGAAGGTCAAGGACGATGTCGAGCGCGAGCACGAGACGCTCGGCGAGAGCGGACGCTTCGGCGCCGGCCTGCCGCGCATCAACGATGGCTCGCTCCTGTTCCTGCAGCACATGCTTTCCAAGCGCCAGCCCGCCGAATGGGTCCCGCCCCAGGGCCCCGACGAGCCGGGCCACTGGAAGGGCGGCAGTCGCATCGCCATCGTCTTCAACGGCTCCCCGCTGTTCACCGGCGGGGCCGAGTCCGGCGAGTCAAAGATCCGGCAGTGGATCCTGGAGAACGACTGGCTGGAGGGCATCGTCGCCCTGCCTGACCAGCTCTTCTACAACACCGGCATCTCCACGTACTTCTGGATCCTCACCAACCGCAAGAGCCCGGGCCACCAGGGCAAGGTCATCCTGCTCGACGCGCGCGAACACTTCGTCAAGATGCGCAAGTCGCTCGGTGACAAGCGAAAGATGATCAGCGAGAAGCAGATCAAGGAGCTGACCCGTCTGTACGGGGAGGCCCTGGACATTGCTACCGACCCGGAACACCCCCTGCACAGCAAGGTCAAGGTGTTCAAGAATGAGGACTTCGGCTACCGCCGCATCACGGTCGAGCGTCCACTGAAGCTCCGTTTCGAGGTCACTGAGGTGGCGCTGTCAGCGCTGGCCGCCGCTAAGCCTGTCCAAAGGTTGGACAAGGCTGGGGAGTTCATCGAGGCACTGAAGGCGCTCATCGGGCAGCAATGGTCCGCGAAGGCAGAAGCGTGGCTTGCGATGAAGGACGCCGTGGTCGCGGCGGGCCTGATGTGGCCCACCGGGGCCCCGTTCAACAAGGCGGTGCGGGATGCGGTAGGCGTTCGGGATCCGGAGGGCGAGGTCCAGACGCTGAAGAGTGGAAATCCCGAGCCGGACCCGGAGCTGCGCGACTACGAGAACGTACCGCTGGAGGAGGATGTCGAGGAGTTCCTCAAGCGCGAGGTGCTGCCGCACGTGCCCGACGCCTGGATCGACCACGAAAAGACCAAGGTTGGGTATGAGATCCCGGTTACGCGGCACTTCTTTGCCTACAAAGCGCCGCGGCCGCTGGCAGTGATCGATGCTGAACTTAAGGCTCTAGAGGCGGAGATTCAGACGCTGCTCGGTGAGGTGACGGAATGACCTCCACTGTCCACTCATGGATCGATGAGGCGCCAGAGCGGTGGCGTAGGGGTCGGCTCAAGACGTTGATCTCTGATAGCGCTAACGGAGTCTGGGGTAACGATCCGATCAACGACGGATCTGACGTCTATTGCGTCCGGGCGGCGGATTTCGATCGGACCCGACTGCGTGTGAGGGCCGACAAGTTGCCCCTGCGGCACGTGGATGAAAGGTCTCTTAGCCAGCACCTCCTGCGAAGAGGTGATCTAATTCTTGAGAAGTCTGGTGGCGGAGAGAAGCAGCCTGTGGGCGCTGCCGTTAGGTTCGATCTGGCAGAACCGGCCGTGTGTTCAAATTTCTGCTCGCGCTTGGTGCCTCGCCCTGACGTTGACTCGCGGTTTCTCGCCTATGTTTTCGCTGCGGCCTATAGTAAAGGGCTTACGCAGAGCAACATCAAACAGACCACCGGAATCCAAAACTTGGATGCCGGATCTTTCCTGGCGTCGCCTTGGGCCTATCCAGAGGGCGAGGAGCAGCGTCGTATTGCCGACTTCCTTGATGCTGAAGTCGGAAAAATCAATTCCCTTGTGGCGAAGAAACTTGAGATTCTCGCCCTCCTGGAGGAGCGGATCAACAGTCGCGTCCTCGGGCACATTGGCGCCAGCCAGCTCGTCAACTCGGTGTCTGGGCTGCCTGCCCGTCCTATCCGCAGACTACTGACCAAGGTGACTCGACCAGCAGCGCCCACGGATGAGGTGATTACTGCCTTCCGGGACGGCCAGGTCACGGCACGCTCGCTTCGACGTGCAGATGGGTACACGCTTACCGCGAGCACCGAGGCTCAGGGGCAGCACGTGCTCGTAGGCGATGTCGTCATCCATGGGCTTGACGGCTTCGCAGGCGCAATTGGTACGTCCGAAGCGGCCGGCAACTGTAGCCCGGTGTACCACGTCTGTGTCCCTCGCGATGGTGGTGACCCGGCCTTCTACGGTCGTCTTCTGCGCGTGCTCGCAATCTCCGGGTATCTGGGGCTCTTTGCCACGAGCACCCGGGAGAGAGCTGTGGACTTTCGAAGCTGGGACCTCTTCGGGGCGATTCCGATCCCGAGTGTCGCCTTGGAGGAGCAAGCAGAAATCGGTGCGTGGGTCAGGGCCGTCCCGCCTCTCCGCGCTCGGGTGGAGCGATCAAACGCGCTTGCCGCAGAGCGCCGCCAAGCTCTGATCACCGCCGCCGTAACCGGTCAATTCGACGTATCCACCGCAAGCGGACGAGGAGTCGAGGAGTAGTCCCATGAGCCCCATCCATCATGAGTCCGCCTTCGGTGACGCCATAGTCGCGGCGTTGTGCGAGCACGGCAGGGAGGAAACAAGCTCGCCTGCACTCCGTTGGCGGGAGGCAAGCCCCGCCGACTACCAGCCCGAGCTCGGCCTGGACACCTGCCAGCTGTTCACGTTCATTGGGGCAACCCAGCCCGCCGCGTGGAACGAACTGATCCGCTATTACGGCGGTGATCCGAACGCCGCTCAGCGTGGGTTTGCCCAACGGCTGGACAGGGCCATCGCCGACGCTGACGGCGGTGTGCTTGAAGTCCTGCGTAACGGAGTCAAGGACCACGGTGTCCGCATCCGGCTCGCATACTTCAAGCCGTCGCTCGTCGAGTCCGAGTCGATCCTCACCAACTATCGGCGCAATCGCCTCACGGTCGTCCGGGAACTGGAGTACGCCACCAAGCAGGCCGACCGTGGCAACCGGCTCGACCTCACCCTGTTCCTCAACGGGATTCCTCTCACCACCGCCGAGTTGAAGAATCCGCTCACCAGGCAGGGCGTGGAGGAGGCGAAGCAGCAGTACCGGACCTCCCGCGACCCGAGCGAGCTGATCTTCACCCGCCGCGTGGTCGCGAACTTCGCGGTTGACCCGGACCTGGTCTTCGTGGCGACCCAACTGCGAGGCGAAAAGACGCGGTTCCTGCCGTTCAATACTGGCTCGGAGGGTCCCGGGAGGCCCGGCGGCGCGGGGAATCCCTCCGCTACCGTCCCGGGCACGTACGCGACCTCCTACCTCTGGGAGCAGGTCTGGCAGCCGGACAACTGGCTGGATCTGCTGGAGCGTTACGTCCATCTCCACAAGGAAAAGGACAGCGACGGTCGGGCGAAGAAGTCCCTGATCTTCCCCCGGTTCCACCAATGGCATGCCGTCCGTGAGCTGACCGCGCACGCGGCCAGGCACGGTGCGGGCCATAACTACCTGGTGATGGCGTCGGCCGGGTCGGGCAAGTCGAACACCATCGCCTGGCTCGCCCACCGGTTGTCGTCCCTGCACACGCTCACCGACGCGTCCGCCCTGGACCCGGACGCCGTGGAAGCGGGCCTCCTGCCGGGCAAGCCCGTCTTCGACAAGGTCGTCATCATCACCGACCGCACCGTCCTGGACCGCCAGCTCCAGGACACCGTCGGCAGCTTCGAGCAGACGGCCGGCCTGGTCGTGAAGGTGGGCAGGGGAAAGGAGAGCGGGTCGAAATCTGAGCAGCTTGCCCGGGCGCTGTCCCGGGAGACCGGGAAGATCGTCATCGTGACGCTGCAGACGTTCCCCGCACTGATCGACTATCTGCAGCGCACGCCGACTGAGATCAAGGGCAGCCGGTTCGCGATCATCATCGATGAGGCGCACTCCTCGCAGTCCGGCGACGCGGCCACCGCCGTCCGGAAGACCCTGCGCGACCTCGGCCTGGACTCCGACTCCGAGGACAAGGGTGCCACCGAGGTCCCTGCCGACGCCGAGCCTCAGGCGGACGATACCGAAGCCAAGCTGAAGAAAAGCGCTGCGGAACGGGGACAGAGTTCGAACCTCTCCTACTTCGCGTTCACCGCGACGCCGAAGGCGAAGACGCTGGAGCTGTTCGGCACGCTCGACCAGGTTGACGGCCAGGCCACCTACCGTCCCTTCCACACGTACTCGATGCAGCAGGCGATCGAGGAGGGCTTCATCCTCGATCCGCTGAAGAACTACGTCACGTACGACACCTACTGGAAGCTGGTCAACAAGAACCCGGACGACCGCGAAGTCGACCCCTCGAAGGCAAACCCGCTTCTCGCCCGCTACGCCCTGACCCACGCCTCGACCGTGGCCCAGCACGCACAGGTGATCGTCGAGCACTTCAAGGCACACACCGCGGGCCGCCTCGGCGGGCGGGCCAAGGCGATGGTGGTCACCGCTTCCCGGCAGAGCGCGGTGCAGATGGCGCGTGCGATCACCAAGTACATCGGCGACCGTGGTTTCAAGGGCATCGGGGTGCTGGTCGCGTTCTCCGGGACCCTGACCTACGACGGGGAGGAAACGACCGAGTCGAAGGAGAACGGCGGGCTGGCCGAGAGTGCGCTGCCGAAAGCGTTCGCGTATACCCGGGCCGACGACAAGAGCATCAAGAGCGGCGGAGCCGGCAAGCCCGAATACCGGATCCTGGTAGTCGCCGAGAAGTACCAGACCGGCTTTGACCAGCCGCTGCTGACGACGATGTACGTCAACAAGAAACTGGGCGGCATCTCCGCCGTACAGACCCTTTCCCGGCTCAACCGGACGGCCGACCGCAAGTCCCAGGGTGACCTGGTGGTCCTGGACTTCGTCAACGACGCCGACGACATCCAGGACTCGTTCCGCCCGTACTTCTCGGAAGCGATGACGCTGCCCAGTGACCCCAACTTGCTCTACACCGCGCAGAGCAAGGTCATGAAGGCCGAGGTCCTGGTCGACGCAGAGATGCAGGCGTTCGTCGAGGCGTACCTGGCAGCCCAGGAGAAGGCGGGCGGCAACACCGCCAAGTGGGAGAAGTTGCACGCCGAGCTCTACCGGTTCACCGACCCGGCCCGGGAGCGCTTCGCCGACCTCTTGTTCAGCGAAGAGGACGACGAGCGCCAGAAGGCGGAGGACTTCCGTGCCAACCTCAACGGCTACGTCCGCATGTACGGATTCCTCGCGCAGATCGTGCCGTACAGCGACGCCGACCTGGAACGGCTCTACCTGTTCGGCCGCCACCTGCTCAACAGACTGCCGCGACGCCAGGACGGCGGCGTGGACATAGGCCAGGTCGACCTGACCCACCTGAAGGTGCAGAAGACCGGCGAACACGACAAGAGCCTGACCGCCGAGGGCCCGGCTCTGATGAAGGGCATCGGCGACGGCTCCGGCGGCGGCAAGGAGAAGGAGCAGTCGCTGCTCTCGGAGCTGATCGAACGGTTCAACGAGAAGTTCGGTACCGGGCTCACCGAGAAGGACGTGCTGCCGGCCTTCGAGGAGGCCCTTGCCGATGAGGACGTACAGCAGGCGGCGCTGGCCAACGAGTCGGAAGAGAAGTTCGGGCACGTTTTCGAGCCGGTCTTCGAGGCCAAGATGATGGACCACGTCACGCTCACCGCGGAGATCGGACGGCAGTACTTCGGTGCACAGCCGGACTACCGCAGTTCGCTCAACCGCAGCGCCCGCAGTGCCGCATGGCGCATGATCCGGGACGCCGCCGGGCTGGACGACGTGGCCTGACGTCCGTGTGTACCGCCAGAGCCTGGCTGAAGCCGTGGACCGCACGGTTTCAGCCAGGGCCTGTGCTCGACCTGGACGATCTCTCGGCACACGCGACACACTGACCGCATCAGATCGGTGTGCAAGGGCAAGACGCAGTGATCAGCACGGGGGACGTGTGCAGCCTCAACCAATCTCCGGACGCTACGAACTCACCCATGAGGTGCCCGGTGGCGGGATGGGCCGGATCTGGCGGGGTTACGACATCGTCCTGGACCGCGAGATCGCGGTGAAGCGCATCCGCCCCGATGCGATCACCTCCGCTGAACGGTCCGAGGAACTGGCTCAGCGCTTCCGCCGCGAAGCGCGTGTCACCGCACGGATCAAACACCCCGGAGTCCCCCAGGTCTACGACGCCGTGCTCGACCAGACCACCGAGCAGCTGTACCTGGTGATGGAGTGGGTGCAGGGGATCTCCCTGGGCGCGTACATCCAGCCCGCCAGTCCGCTCCCGGTCACCTGGGCTTGCGCGATCGCGGCCCAGATCTGCACCGTGTTGTCCCACGCCCACGCCATCCCCGTCGTCCACCGCGACCTCAAGCCGGGCAACGTCATGGTCGCCGAGGACGGCACGGTGAAGGTCCTCGACTTCGGGATCGCCGCCATCCTGCGCACGGGCGTCACTCGCATCACCTCCACCGGCAATCCGGTCGGCACCAGCCAGTACATGGCGCCCGAGCAGGTCCAGGCCGCCCAGGCCACCCCACAGAGCGACCTGTACGCACTCGGCTGTGTCTTCCACGAACTCCTCTGCACACAGCCGGTCTTCGCTGGCGGCAGCGAATTCGACCTGATGCACCAGCAGGTCTACGGCACGCCCGTGCCCCTGCGGCAACTGCGCCCCGACGTCCCCGAACCGCTGGAGCGGCTGACCCTCTCCCTGCTGGAGAAGAAACCGGAGGACCGCCCCGCCAACGCCCAAGAGGTCTACGACGCGCTGCTGCCGTATCTCCCGCTCCCCGGCCAGCAGCAACCGGCCGAGGACCACGGCCCGGCCCACACACCGGATCCCACGCTTCTCTACCGCCAGCCCTACGCCCCGCGCCCCCAGCCCCAGGCGGCGGTGCCCACGCCCACCGTCCTCGACCTCTCCTCGCAACCCGCCCCGGCTGCCGCACAGGTAATCGAAGCGATGAAAGCAGCGATCGCCCAGTGCGACGCCCTCCTGGACGAGGGACGCTTCGCACAGGCCGCAGAAGTACTCCACGACGTCACCAGTCCGGCCGCCGCCGGGCTGGGAGCCGAGAACCCGCGCGTCCTATGGATCCGCAAGCGCCGCGCCGCCGTCCTGATCATCGGCGGCGACTTCCGCCGGGCGCTCCCCGAGTTCGATGCACTCGCGGCAGCGTATGCGCGCACGGCGGGCCCAAACAGCACGGACGCCCTCGAATGCCGACGCCAAGCGGCCTACTGCCGCGCCGAACTCGGCCAGTCCACCGCCGCCCTGAAACAGTTCCAGGCCATACTCGACCAGGTGCGCCAGGCTGGCGGCGACGCATCCCCGGAAGCACTTGACCTCCGCCGCAGTATCGGCATGCTCATGCTCGCGGAGAACCGTGTACACGAAGCGCTCGAAGTCCTTCACCCTTTGCACGATGATCTGAACGTCGTGTACGGGCCGAACCACGGGGACACCCAGGAGATCGCTGAGATCCTCGCCCGAATCCGGCTGGCGGAAGGCTGACTGTGTGGAGCGTCACGAAATTCTCCTCGCCACCTCAGTCGATCATGACCACACGGCGAGCGCTGTTCCGGTGCTCGGGCACCTGAGGCAGTAGCATCGAGCCGCAACGGAGGCGCCCGCAGTGGCCCGTCTGTTGTTCACATGAAGGGTGCGCCGTCGCGGAGGTACAGCGGGCGTCCCGCGTCCAGTGCCTTCAGAGCGTGCTCGAACCGGCGCCGGGTACGGTCCCGGAGGCGACCGGCGGCTTCGGCGGCCGTGACGAAGGCGGCTTCGGACAGCTCGTCGTCTCGTGGCCGTAGCCGGTCGGCCTGCTCCTCGTCCAGGGTGCCGCCGTCGAAGACGAACGCGAGCTGATCATCCCAGGGACCGTGTGGAGCCACCCAGTCCACAACCAGCAGCCCGAGCAGCGTGAGGCGTATGCCGAGTTCCTCCATCAGCTCACGGCGTACCGCGTCCTCCGGCGGCTCGTTGGCCTCCGCCATACCGCCGGGCAGATCCCATCCCGGTTTGTAGGTGGGGTTCACCAGGAGCACACGGCCGGACGGGTCCCGCAGCAGCACATCGGCCGCCACGCGCTTGCGGGCCTGCTTGGCGTTGCCCTCCGCGAGGTACGCATTCCACGCGTCGGTGTCGGCGGGATCGGGTGCAGTGGGCCTCATGCGGTGGTGCCTCCCGAGGACGGCGGAATCAGATCGGCCAGCAGGAGCATTCTGGCGCGGCGTGCATCATCGAACCGCGCCAGGTACTCCCGGACCGGCCGGTACCCCCGGTGCGGCTCCAGCAGCCGGCGCAGCCCGTCAAGCTGCTGCACCACCCGGACCGAACCGAGGGTCGGGCTCGTACTGAGCAGGTCGTGGCCGACGCTCACTGCGGCGTCCAGGTCACCCCGCCGCACGTGGATGTCCACCAGGCTGATCCGGCTGAGAGCCAGGGACCGCGCCCGCCCCGCCTCGCGCAGCGCAACAGCTTGTTCGGCGTGCAACAGCGCCTCGTCGTACTGCTCCAGGTCACGCAGGATCAGAGCTGACTCGCTGGCCAGCGCGGCGGTGTCGAACGGGCTCAGCCACGGGTGATCAGCAGCGGGCGAAGCCTCCAGGTCGCGGAGCGCGGCCTCCAGCGCGTGGGCGGCCGGGGTGCGCTGAGACGCGACCGCCAGCGCACGCGCCTGCATGGTGTGCAGCCGCGCTGTCAGCGCGGGAATCCGAGGTCCCTGCGCGGCCAGTTCGAGCCCGGTCCGTGCCCAGCCGACCGCCCTGGCCGCATCCCTGGTCTCAAGGGCAAGGTGGCTGCTGCTCGCAGCGACGTGTGCGGCCAACGGGAGGTCACCAGAGGTGTGGGCCAGAGGGAGAGCGCGGGCGAAGTGCCGGGCCGCGCGGTCATCATGACCGGAGTCGTGAGCCATCCAGCCCGCCATCTCGGTCAGCGCGGCTGCGGCGGCGAACACCTGCGGACCGCTGCCGATGTCGACCAGCCGGGGCGCCACCCGGTCCGACAGGTGCCGGATGACAGCCCCGTACAACCTGCCGCCGCCGGTCTGCCGGTCAGCGCTGCGGAAATGCTCCATTGCCACCAGGTCGTCACCGTCCGGCGGCGGCCGGTCCGTCCGCTCGTGCTCGGCGGTCGCCGGCGCGGGTTCCCACGAGCGTCGAGCCAGCCCCAGCAGATGGCCGGGGATGTGGAAGGCGTCGGCGATCTGCTCGAACAGGGTCAGCTTCTCCACCCGGCTCTTGCCGTTCATGTAGTCGTAAAGCCGCCCCTGCGTGATGTCGACGGCGGCAGCGATGCGCCGCGTACTGACACCGCGCGCATTGAGCATCCGGAACACCGCCCCCATGTCCCGCTCGGCGCACGCATGGAGCAGGCGTTCATCCCCGAGCAGACCGGCGACGACCTCACGCGGGTCCGGTGACCGACGGTCCATCTGCAACTCCCCCGGGTAGCGAAGGGAACCGATGGTAAGCCCAACGCCGCTGAGCTGACTCCGCGTTGGAGTCACCTTCTGGAGTCTCCCCATCCCCTTTTCCACGCGTTGACTGACTGCCAGCCGCCGGGAGGCGCACCCGTGAACGCACCTCGGCGCCGCCCCGCCAGCAGGCTTCTCCCCGAGGCACGCGGTCGGGGCCTCTTCCAGCCGCCCAGACCAAGGCGTGACGACGACCATGACCAACGAGCGAGTGAGTCCAGGGCAATACCCGCGCCAGAGCGCCACCCTCGCGAGCGAGGCCGCCAGTGTTCCGGTGGCGCGTCAGATAGTCCGCGAGGCATGCGCGGAGTGGGGCATGGACCAGGACGCCGCAGAGACCGGCACGCTCCTTATCTCCGAAATCGTCACCAACGCAGTCCGCCACGGTCACTCTCACAGCGTCCGGGTGATCGCCGAGCAGCCGAGTCCTGACCGGCTCCGCGTCGCCGTGGTCGACAAGTCCCGCCGCGTGCCCGAGCTGCACATCGTCGGACCAGACGCCATCGGCGGCCGTGGCCTCCTCCTGGTCGACGCCCTCTCCGACCGTTGGGGAACCGATCTCCTTCCCTGGGGTAAGCGGGTCTGGGCTGAGATCGCGATCAAGGTCGGTAACCAATGATCGGCCGCCACCGCATGCCTCAAGCCGACGGGATAACCGCTGGCACCGGGCTCCTGGGAGCCGTCGCCACTGGCTCGGGCTGGTGGTGTCCATGGTCTTCGACGAAGTCCACACGGAGTCTGCCCCGAATACCTACTCCGTTCCCGACAAGGAGCCGCACGGAGTGGCTCTCGCCACACCGGAGCGTCCTCCGTGCTGGTGTGCACAGCGGTCCCTCAAACGCGAGGGGGACCGCAACGGCCGCCCGCCCTATCCCCTGGGGCGGATGGCCCAACTACCTCCCCGGCCGGGGCACAACGCTCGTTCACACCAACTGCCCCGGCTGAGCCCCTCTCGCCGTCCGGAAGCCCCGGGCGGCGGCTGCCACTGTCGGATCACCTGAGAGACGAGGAGAATCATGCAACAGCCCTTGACGTCACTGGATCAGGCCAAGCCCTGGGGACTCGGACGCATGCGGCCCTACCCGACTGCGGCCGTCCTCTCCGCCGCCCAGCCCGTCCTCGACCCGCACACGCAGGTCCCCGCATGGGTCGGCCCCGACGGCGCACCGCTGACGGCGGAGGCCAAGCACAAGCGGTCGGAGACGTCGAAGGAGACGAGCACGAAGACCAGCCTGGACGGCACCCCGGACCAGGGCAGCGACCAGAACGGGGACTCTGACTGATGGCTGTGGGTGGGCCGCCCGTCCTCGTCGTCACGCGCCTGGACGACGCGACTGCGGACGAAGTGATCACCGAACTGAACCAGCGTCGCGTGCCCGTGGTCCGCCTGGACCCCGGCGACTTCCCCCGCGAGGTGACCCTGTCCGGCACCTTCGCCGGCATCGGGACCGGTGGCATTCTCGCCACCGTGTCCCGGAGCGTCGACCTGGGGAACGTCCGCTCGGTGTACTGGCGGCGGCCCACCCCCTACACCGCCGACCTCGCCATGGACGAGCAGACCGGTCGATGGGCCGTCGAAGAAGCCCGCTACGGGCTCGGCGGCATTCTCGCCGCTCTCCCCGGTGCGCACTACCTGAACCACCCATGGCGCAACCGGGACGCCGAGTACAAGCCGGCACAACTGGCCACGGCTGCCGCCTGCGGCTTCTCCGTGCCACCCACGCTCATCACCAACGACCCCGACCGGGCCCGCACCTTCGTCGCCGAACATGGGCCGGTCATCTACAAGCCGCTCAGGGAAACCGAGTACACCGACGACACCGGCCGCGCGCTGACCGTGTGGATCGAGGACGTCACCCCATGCCAGATCGACAGCCATCTACGGCACACTGCACACCTATTTCAGCAGCGCGTCAGCAAGTCCGCCGACATCCGCCTCACTGCCGTAGGCGACCACCTCACCGCCGTCCGTATCGATGGTTCACCTGGCGTGGACTGGCGCCGCCACTACGACCGGCTTGCCTACACCCCCGTGCCCGTCCCCCCGGCCATCGTCAAAGGCGTACGCGCCTACCTCGATGCTTTCGGACTCACCTTCGGCGCCTTCGATTTCGGCTTAGACCGTGATGGCGTCTGGCACTGGTATGAGTGCAACCCCAACGGGCAATGGGCCTGGTTCCCCGACCACATCACTGCTCCCATCAAGCACGCCATCGCCGACCGCCTACAGCATGGAGCACCCGCATGACCGACCCCGCCGACCTGCGCCGCCAACTCGCCGCCGCCGTCGCTGTGGACGACCCGGCATGGCGCACAGCCCTCGAAACGGTGCCCCGCGAACTCTTCCTGGGTAACGGCCTGTTCCAGTTCGACGGACGCCAGTGGACTCCCGTGCACCGCGACCGGACCGATCCCGGAAAGTGGTTGGGGCTCGTCTACCAGGACACCACCTGGGTCACCCAGGTCGACGGCACCACCGCCGTCGACGCCACCGGACCCGTCACCGGCCGCCCCACCTCGTCCAGCACGCTGCCCTCCCTGATCGTGCGCATGCTCGACGTCGCCGGGATCAGCGAGGGTCACAAGGTGCTGGAGATCGGCACCGGCACCGGCTATTCCACCGCCATCCTGTGCAGCCGCCTCGGCGACAAAAACGTGTACTCCATCGAGTACGACCCGGGCCTGGCCGCCGCGGCGGCCGACCACATCCACGCCGCCGGATATCACCCCACCCTGATCACCGGCGACGGCCTCGCCGGACACAAGGACGACGCCGAATACGACCACATCGTGGCCACCTGCGCCGTCCGCCACATCCCCCCAGCCTGGCTGTACCAAGTACGCGCCGGCGGAACCATCACCACGACCATCAGCGGATGGATGCTCGCCTCCGGACTCGTCCGCCTCACCGTCCAGGACGACGCCACCGCCACCGGTCGTTTCCAACCCGACCAGATCAGCTACATGCTCGCCCGTCCCCACGAACGCCCACCCCGACCCACCTTCCAGCAGCATCCCGGTCACACCCGCGCCACCCGCGTGAACCCCGCACTCCTGGAAGACTGGACCGGGCAGTTCCTCGCTCAGCTCGCCGCACCGTCCGCCGAACTCATGACCACCGGCACGGGCGTGATCCTCGTGGACGTCGCCACCGGGTCACAGGCGTGGACCGAACCGGCCGGAGACGGCTGGACCGTGCACCAGCACGGCCCTCTTCGCCTCTGGGATCAGGTGGAAGACGCTCTCACCATCTGGCAGGACGCGGGCTCACCCCCACACTCGGACCTCGGCCTGACCGTGGACTTGGACGGCACCCAACGCGTGTGGCTCGGAACACCCGACGGTCCTTCCTGGAACCTGCCGGTCTGACCTACCCATCACAAGAGCGTCCGTCACCAAGCTGGGGGCGGGTGCCGTCCAAACGGCACCGGGGCTGGGCCACTCGTTACGTAGCCAACAAGGTAGCCATCAAAGCGCCCTTCCTGGACGTTTGTGCAGGTCATAGAGACGTGGTGACTCTCCCCGGCGTACAGCCCGACTCGTCTGCCGCTCAGGGGCGTCCGGCCGGCAGAACGCGCCAGGCGCCGCCGTGCTCCGCGAACGCCTCCGCCCGCTATCGCGAACTCGCCATCCAGCAGCGTGAATCAGCCGCAGCGCATCAGGTTTCCTAGTTTTCCTATCGACTTACTAGGAAAATGTCCACGGCGGTCCTCGGTGTGAGGGAAGGCCCCATGACCAACGCACATGGAGCGGGTGAGGACATGACGGTGACGGCGGACGAGGTGACCGACGCGGGAGCCGGGCAGGCCGACTGGCTGCACATAGCCCGCGAGATGGCGGACGACCTGGCCACGGACGCGGCCGAGCGCGAACAGGCCGGCAAGGCACCGCTCGACGAGGTGGCGCGGCTGCGCGAGTCGGGACTGCTGACACTGCCGGCACCGACCGAACCCGGGGGAGGAGGCGGTGGGGACTGGCGCACGGCCTACGCGGTCATCCGGACCGTCGCCGCGGCCGACGGCGCCATCGGCCACCTGCTGGGCAACCACTACTTCCTGTCCCGCAGCCCCCGGTTCTTCACCGACCCCACCCGTGCCGCCCGCATCGAGCGGGAGTCGGCGGCGGGGGAGTGGTGCTGGGGAGGCGGTATCGCCTCACATGAACCACCACTCGTCCTGACCCCGACGTCGGGCGGCTATCTGCTCAACGGCTACCAGAGGTATGCCACCGGGATCGGCATCGCCGACCGGCTGGTGGTTCGAGCCGCCAAGTACGGCACCGGTGAGCCGGTGGCCGTCCTGGTCGACCCCGCCCGCTCGGGCGTCGTGAGCGGCAGCAGCGGGGACGCCTTCGGCCAGCGGCTGGCGGCCGGTGGCGGCGTGGAGTTCGATTCCGTGCCGGTCGCGGCCGACGATGTACTCGGCTCCCTCTCGCCGGACGAGGGCGTCCTGTCACCCTTCGCCTCTCTGGCCGCGCCGACCGCGCGGCTGGTCTCCGTCCAGTTCTGTCTCGGTGTGGCAGAGGGCCTGCTGGCCGAGGTCCGCGAGTGCGGAAGGGGCATGAGGTCCCCCTGGCAGCCCTTCTCGCCGCGGCCCTGGCCGGACAGCCCGCTGCAAGATCCGTACCCGCTGACCGTGTACGGCGAACTCACCGTCGTCGCACGTGCCGCGTCCGCCCTCGCCGAGCAGGCGGTGGAGGCCCTGTCGCACGGCCTGGTACAGGGCGAGGACCTCGGCGACGAGGAGTGCGCGGAGATCGCCGTCCTCGCGAGCGTGGCCGAGTCTGCCGCCGCCCGGGCCGCGCAGGAAATCACCACCCGTGCCCTGGACGTCATCGGTGCCGACGCCGCCTCCGCGCGGCACGGCTTCGACCGCTTCTGGCGCAACGCCCGGACGCACACCCTGCGCGAGCCTGCCGCCCACAGACTGCGCGAGGTGGGCGACTACTTCCTCAACGGCGCGCACCCGCCCTTCGCCCTTCCGGCCTGAGCGGGAGGGCGATCGGCGCGGGGCGGACACGACAGTGATGGATAATCGCGGCATGCGGATCTCGGCGCGGGCGGACTATGCGGTGCGGGCGGCACTGGAGCTGGCCGCGGCAGGGGGTGAGGCCTCGCTCAAGGCCGAGGAGATCGCCGCGGCGCAGGGCATCCCGCACAAATTCCTGGAGGGCATCCTCGGCGACCTCCGCCGGGGCGGTGTCGTGGTCAGTCAGCGGGGCGGCAAGGGCGGCTACCGGCTCGCCCGCCCGGCGGATTCGATCGCCATCGCCGACGTCATCCGCGTGGCGGACGGCCCCCTGGTCTCGGTGCGGGGAGTGCGCCCACCCGAGCTCTCCTACAGCGGTCCCGCGGAGTCGCTGCTGCCGCTGTGGATCGCCGTACGCGCCAACGTCCGCAGGATCCTCGACGAGGTGACCCTGGCCCACGTGGCCGCGGCCAAGCTGCCCGGCGAGGTCCTGAGCCTCGCAGAGGACCCCGAGGCCTGGACGAATCCCTGAGGGCGGGACAGCGGCAGACGGACCTGGCCGACGGTCACAGCGCCCGTGCCGCATAGGCCCTGACGTCCGCGTCCGGGTCCGACGTCGCGGTGGCCAGGGCGGCTCGGGCGTCCTCGACGGCACGGTGCCGGGCCAGGGCCAGTACGGCGGCCTTCCGGACGTCGGCGTTCAGGTCGGTGAGGGCCTTGGCGAGGGCCGGGACGGCCAGGTCGGAGTCCGCGACGGACAGAGCGGTGGCGGCGCCCGCCCGGACCTGCCAGGCCAGGTCCGACAGGGCCGCCTCGGCGCGGGTGGCCAGGGCCGTCGGGCAGCCCGTCGCGCCCAGAGCCTCGTAGGCGGCCCCCCGCACCAGGGCGTCGGGATCGTCGACGAGCGCGGCAAGGGCCGAGCGGGCCATGTCCGAGCCTGTGCCCATGGTGGCCAGGGCCTTGGCGATCGTGACGCGGACCTCGCGGGAGGGATCGACGGCCGCTGCGCGGGCCACCTCTACGGAGGCGTCGACCGACACCAGCGCGCGCACGGCCGAGATGCGTACGGCGATGTCGGGATCCGACAGGGAGCGTGCGAACAACTCGGCGTCACCCAGCCGCAGGGCACGCAGCACGTCCAGTGCGACGGCACGGACGGCGGGGTCGGCCTCGGACAGGGCGGCGGCGAGGCCGTCGCGCAGGGCCGGTTCCGGCGGCAGCGTCTCGACCAGTTCGCGCAGCGAGGCGACCGCGGCGGCGCGGACGCCGGCATCGGGATCGGTGAGCGCCGAGGCCAGTGCCGGTCCGGTGCCCGGCGGCACGATCTCCGTCAGGACCGTGACGGCCGTCCGGCGCACGCTGGACTCGGGATCCGTCAAGTAGTCGGAGAGCACGGCGAGATCAGGCTCCTCCTCGGCGAGAGAGAGGAGTTCGAGCAGGCGAGGTGTGGCCTGCGCGTCCGTGTCGGCCCGGGGGCGGGCGGCTGTGCCGGCCACGGTGGGTTCCTGCCGCAACGCCACCGGTGCCGCTTCCCGGGCCCCTGCCGTCGCCACACGTTCCGGGTGGACCTCGCCCACGTGCCGGGAGGGGCCGCCGGCCGGGGTGAAGCCGTCGACCGGGACCAGGTAGGGAGCCACGGGGCGGGCCGTGAACTCCATGGCGCCGGAAGGCGACTTGCGCAGGTCCAGGTGGTGGAACCAGGACGCGTCGTCGCGATGCGGGTGGTCGATGCGGTCGTGGTAGAGGCCCCAGCGTGACTCGGTGCGGGCCAGGGAGGCGCGGGCCGCCATCTCCGCGCAGTCACGGATGAAGGTGACCTCCGCGCAGCGCATCAGCTCGTGCGGGGTGCGGGCGCCCATCGCGGCGATGTCGTCCCGCATCCGCTCGAAGGCCTCCAGGGCGAGGGAGAGCCGGGCCCCGGACTTCGGCGGGGCGACGTAGTCGTTGACGAAGCGGCGCAGCTTGTACTCGACCTGGGGCTGCGGCGGGCCGTCCGGGTTGCGCAGCGGGCGGTAGATCAGCTCGTGCGCCTCGCGCAGCTGGTCCTCGGGCAACTCGCCCCCATAGGCCCGGTACCGGGACGCGTCCGCTCCGGCCAGGTCACCGAAGACGAACGCGCCGATCATGTAGTTGTGCGGCACACAGGCCAGGTCACCGGCGGCGTACAGACGGGGGACGGTCGTCCGGGCGTGGTCGTCGACCCGTACGCCCGAGGCCGAGTGACCGCCGCACAGGCCGATCTCGGAGATGTGCATCTCGACGTCATGGGTGCGGTAGTCATGGCCCCGACCGGCGTGGAAGGTGCCCCGGGTGGGACGCTCGGTGGAGTGCAGGATCGACTCCAGGGCCGAGACCGACTCCTCCGGGAGGTGGCTCAGCTTCAGGTAGACCGGGCCCCGGTCCGACGCGACCTCCTCGGCGAACTCGGCCATCATCTGCCCGGACCAGTAGTCGGAGTCGACGAACCGCTCGCCGTGCCGGTTGACCTGGTAGCCGCCGAAGGGGTTCGCGACGTAGGCGCAGGCGGGGCCGTTGTAGTCCTTGATCAGCGGGTTGATCTGGAAGCACTCGATGCCGGTGAGTTCGGCGCCCGCGTGGTACGCCATGGCGTAGCCGTCGCCCGCGTTGGTCGGGTTCTCGTAGGTGCCGTACAGGTAGCCGGAGGCGGGCAGGCCGAGGCGGCCGCACGCGCCGGTCGCCAGGATCACGGCGCCCGCGCGCACCACCACGAACGCGCCCGTGCGGGTGTGGAAGCCGACCGCCCCCACCGCCCGCCGGTCCGCGCCCTCGTCCGCCGTCAGCACCCGCACCGGCATCACCCGGTTCTCGATCCGGATCCGCTCGCGCATCTCGCGCCGCCGCAGCTGCCGGTACAGGACCTTCTTGACGTCCTTGCCCTCCGGCATCGGCAGCACGTAGGAGCCGGAGCGGTGGACCTGGCGGACCGCGTACTCGCCGTGCTCGTCCTTCTCGAACTTCACGCCGTACGACTCCAGCCGCTGCACCATGGCGAAGCCGCGGGTGGCGGTCTGGCGGACGGTGGACTGGTCGACGATGCCGTCGTTGGCGCGGGTGATCTCGGCGACGTAGTCGTCGGGTTCGGCGCGGCCGGGGACGACCGCGTTGTTGACGCCGTCCATGCCCATCGCCAGGGCGCCGGAGTGACGGACGTGCGCCTTCTCCAGGAGCATGACGCTCGCGCCGTGCTCGGCGGCGGTCAGGGCCGCCATGGTGCCGGCTGTGCCGCCGCCGATGACGAGGACGTCGCAGACCAGCTCCTCGGCGTCGGTGAGGGCGGGGATCGGGAGGGGCTCCGTGGGGGTGTTCGCGCGGGGGTTCACCGGGGTGCCTTTCACGTGCCGAGCGAGGTGAGGACGTCGCGGCGCAGGGCCGCGCGGGCCGGGTCGCCGAGGGCCGTACGGTCGCGCGGGCGCGGTACGTCCCTCACGGCGAGCAGGCGGCCGGTGCCGAGCAGGGCCACGCGGTCGCCGAGGAACAGGGCCTCGTCCACGTCGTGGGTGACGAAGACGACGGTCGCTCCCGTGCCCCGCAGCACCTCCGCCAGCAGGTCCTGCATGCCGGCCCGGGTCTGGGCGTCGAGGGCACCGAACGGCTCGTCCATGAGGATGGCGTGCGGACGCCCGGCCAGGGCGCGGGCCAACTGGGCGCGCTGACGCTGCCCGCCGGAGACGCGGTGGGGCAACTGGCGGGCGTGGTCGGCGAGTCCGACCCGGGCCAGCCAGGCCTCGGCCTGTTCCCTGCGCTGTGCGCGCGGCAGGCCCTGGACGGCGAGGGGCAGTTCGACGTTGGCGCGCAGGGTGCGCCAGGGCAGCAGGGCGTCCTCCTGGAAGACCAGCGCGCGGTCGGCTCCCGGGCCGGTCACCGGCCGGCCGTCCTGTTCCACCGCACCTTCCAGCGGGGGCAGCAGCCCGGCGAAGGTGCGCAGCAGCGTCGACTTGCCGCAGCCGGAGGGGCCGACGACGGTGAGGATCCCACCGGCGGCGACGTCCAGGTCGACGCCGGACACGGCCGCGGCGTCCGGTCGGCCGAGCGTGGCGCCGCGCAGGGTGAGGCGGGTGCCGCGCGGGGCCGCCGGCGCGGTCCTCGGCTCGGCCGGCCTGGTCTCAGACGAGGTGCTCATCGCGTGCCTCCTCGGCCTTGGCGGGTGCGGCGGTGGGCGGCGCCGCCGGGACCCGTGCGGGCCGGGGGCGGGTGCCGGGGACGTACGACGTGCGCGGCAGCCAGCGGGTCAGGCGGCGGCCGAGGAGTTCGACGGCGGTGGAGGTGAGCCAGCCGAGCAGGCCGATGGTGACCATGCCGACGAAGACGCCCGGGTAGTTGACGATCGTGTAGTCCTGCCAGGTGCGGTAACCCACGCCGTACTGGCCGGAGATCATCTCGGCGGAGATCACACAGATCCAGGACACGCCGATGCCGACGGACAGGCCGCCGAAGATGCCGGGCAGCGCGCCCGGCAGGACGACCGAGCCGAGGACCCGCCACCGGCCGCCGCCCATGGTGCGCACCGCCTCCTCCCACACGGGCGTCAGCGCGCGCACCGCGTGCCGGGTGGAGACCAGCACGGGGAAGAAGGCCGCGGTGAAGGTGATGAAGACGATGCCCTGCTCGTTGGAGGGGAACAGGAGGATCGCGACGGGGACCATGGCGATGGCCGGGATGGGCCGCACCACCTCGAGGACCGGGCCGAGCAGGTCCTCGGCGAGCCGCGAGCGTGCCACGAGCACGCCGGTGGCCACCCCCAGGACGGCGGCCAGCAGAAAGCCGGTCACGATCCTGGTGAGACTGTCGGTGAGGTCCGTCCAGTAGTCGGGGCCGGTGAGCCGTTCGGCGAAGGTCCGGGCCACGTCGGTCACCGTGGGGAACTGCGAGAAGCGCACCCACAGGTTCACGTCGAACGTGGTCAGCAGCTGCCACAGGCCGAGAGCGGCGGCCAGCGAGCCGGCCCGCAGCGCGAGCCGGCCCGCCCGCCGGGGGTACCGGCTCACGAGGCCCGTCCCAGGGCGTCCGTGTATGTGATCACCCGGGCGCCACTGTGACCGGCCACGTAGGCCTGCGCGGTGGTCGGGGCGACGAAGGGCAGCAGCTGCTTGCCGTCCGCGACCCAGACGGCCTTGTCGGCGAACCACAGGGTGCCGGTGGTGGCGTCGGGCACGTAGGCGGCGCGGATGCCGTCCTTGTGCGCGGCGACGTACCCCAGGAGCTCCGCCGGGGACGTGAAGGCCTTGGTCTCCTCGGCGCCCTTCGGCCATGCCTCGCTCGCGGCGGCGGGCGGCTCGGCGGCGAGCTGCTTGTCGTACGACGCCCCGAGGGCCTTCTTCACGTACTGGTCGTCGACGAAGGAGTCCACGTTCACATCGCCGGTCAGCTTCGCCGCCTTCAGGACCGACACGTCCTGCTTGAGCGCGGAGACGAGCCGGGGCTTGACGGCCGGGCCGAAGGTGGAGATGCCGTGGGCGCCGTTGTAGAGGTAGACGACCTCGGCGGGCAGGCCGGTGGCCTTCGCGACCTTCTCGGCGGCGGCGACGGGGTGGGCGTCGAGGTAGTCGGTGGCCTGTGCCTGGGCCCTCAAGAAGGCCTCCAGCACGGCCGGGCTCTTCTTCGCGAAGTCCTCGCGCGCGGTGACGCCGTGGAAGGTGGGCAGGTTCAGCTGGGCGCCGTCGTACAGGGCCTTCGCCTTGCCCTGGTGGACGAGCAGGCCGGGCCAGGCGACGAACTGCGACAGCGCGTCCGCGCTGCCCGCGGACAGGGCGGACGCGCCGACGGCCGGCTGCTGGTTGAGTTTCTCGATGCCGCCATCGGGGTCTATGCCGGCGCGTTGCAGGGCTCGTACGAGGGTGCCGTCGGCGGCGGATCCGACGCTGGTGGAGACCTTCTTGCCCTTCAGGTCTGCCAGGGAGGCGAGCTTGGAGTCGGGCGCGGTGACGATGGTGTTGAGGCCGCCGCGGAGGTTGTAGCCGGTGACGGAGACCAGGTGGGTGGGGCGGCCCAGCTGCTCGCCGCGGGCTGCGTTGATGAGCAGCGGGAAGTCGCCCATCGAGCCGATGTCGATCTTGCCGGCGGTCATCTGGGCCGTGATGGGGGCGCCGGTGGCGTAGTCCTGCCAGTCGACCCTGTAGGTGTGGCCGTCGTGGAGGGAGTTCAGCTGCTTCTCGAAGTAGCCGAGGGAGCGCAGGAGGGTTCCCGCGGTGACCGTGTTGATGGTCTTGGACTGGTAGCCGACGGTGACGGTGACCGTGGAGCGGTCACCCGCCTCGGCGCTGCCGCCGCAGGCGGTCACGGGAAGGAGGAGCAGGGCAGCGGGGACGGAGAGGGCGGTGCGTTTCATGGGAGTTGTGGCCTTTCACCGGAGCAGGTAGGGCATGTTCACCGTCACGGCTCCGGTGGGACAGCGGGCCGCGCACGGGCCGCAGTACCAGCACTCGTCGACGTGCATGTACGCCTTGCCGCTGCTGTCGTCGATGGCGAGGGAGTCCAGCGGGCACATGTCCACGCAGAGCGTGCAGCCGTCGAGGCACTTCGACTCGTCGATGGTCACGGGCACGTCGGCCCGCTGGGGCACCAAGGGCATGGCTGTCTCCAGGAATGTGCGCGAGCGCGGCGTCTACAGGGACCGGCGCAGCAGACCGCTCATCGAGATGCGGTCGCCGCGGAAGCGGATGAACTCCAGATCGACGGGTCGCCCGTCGGCGAGGTACGTGAGGCGTTCCAGCATCAGGACGGCCGCGCCGCGCGGTGCCTGCAGTACGGCGGCGGAGTGGGCGTCGGCGTTCACCGCCTCGAGGCTGATCTCGGCGTGGCCGAGGTGCCGTCCGGTGAGTGTCTCCAGGAGCCGGAAGATGTCCGTGTTCTCCAGGTCCTCGCCGAGCAGGGCGGTGCCGATGTCGAGGGGGATGTACGTGAGGTCGAGGGACAGGGGCAGGCCGTTGAGCCGGCGCAGACGTTCGATGTAGAGGACGTCCGTGCCGGGTGGGACGTGCAGGCGGTCGGCTACCGGGGACGGGGCGGGGACGGGGCCCACGGTGCGGATCTCGTTGGTGACGTGACCGTGTTCGCGCAGGGTTTCCGCGAGCCCCATCAGGCGGTCGAGGCCGTGGGGGTACTTCCGGGCCACGACGACCGTGCCGACGCCGGGGAGGCGGTCGACCAGGCCCTCGGCGCGCAGGAGGCCGAGGGCCTGGCGAACGGTGTTGCGGGAAGCGCTGTAGTCCGCGGCGAGGGTCGTCTCGTGAGGAAGCGCGCCGTCGGGGAACCCCCCGGCCAGGAGCTGGTGGCGGAGCAGGTCGGCGAGCTGGCGGGCCCGGTCCGCACGCAGCCGCCGCCGCGCGCGGTGGGCGGCGACGGTGGACGCGCCCTGGCCGGCGTGGTCTCGGACGCGGTCGGTGGGTGACATGGCTCGGACCCTACCTATCCGGTAGGGAAAGCGGGGTTGCCGCAGTGTTGCGCCACCTGACACCTCACCAGGTGGCCGTCTGACCTGGGGTTTCCTCGGACAGACGGGAAGATCTGCCAGCGCCGGCACCGGCGCGCGGCTGACGGGGCGGGCGCGCACTCCGTGTCGATCGGGACCGCGCCGAGCGGGATCACGGCGTACATCACCGAGTCGTTCAGGTCCGGGCAGATCACCGGCGAACGGACACGCGTGCGGCTCGGAACACCCCACGGCCGCTCCTGGAACCTGCCGGTCCGACCTGCCGATCAGGTGGCGGGGAGTACGCCCAGGCGTTGGGCGAGGGCGGTCTCGGCGTGGAATCTGAGGGCGCGGCGCTGTTGTCCCGCGCCGTACGGCCCTTGGTCCAGGAGCTTTCGCTCCTCCTCCGCATCCGCACGGCCCGCGCTGTCGCGCGCGGGGTGAGCGCCGGCGCCGGTGGCCGGCTCCTGCTGTCCGCGCGGGTCGGCAGCGGGCCACCAGCACAGCTCGGACGGGTCGACTGCGACGCTCACGGGCCAGGCGAAGGGCTCGGTCTCGGGGGAGCGGAAGACGCCGGAGTTGATCACCACGCGCAGTGCCTTTTCGAAGTCGGCCGGAGTGTGCGGAGCGGGGCGCCCGACCCGGGAGCCATGGGTGGGCACCGACTCCGGGGGCGCGGCGGGTGCCTGCCCCCGGGGTGGCTGCCCGGGTCGGGAGTCTGGTGGGGTCAGATGCCCATGCCGATGCCGCCGCCCACCGGGAGCACGGCCCCGGTGATGTAGCCGGCGTCCTCGCTGGCGAGGAAGCGGACCGCGGCGGCGACCTCCCGGTCGGTGCCGGGACGGCCCAGCGGGGTCATCCGCATGGTGTCCTTCATGCGGCGGTCGCTGAGGTCCTTCGTCATGTCCGTCTCGATGATGCCGGGCGCCACGAGGTTGACGGTGATGCCCCGGGAGCCGAATTCCCAGGCCAGGGAGCGGGCGAAGCCCAGCAGCGCGGTCTTGGTGGCCGCGTAGTTGGTCTGGCCGGGGGAGCCGAGGAAGCCCAGCGCGGAGGAGAGGAGCACGATCCGTCCGCGCCGCTCGGCCAGCATCGCCGAGGACGCCGCGCGCACCGTGCGGAACACACCCCGCAGATTGGTGTCCAGCACCTCGTCGAAGGTCTTGTCGCCCATGCGGAGCAGCAGGGTGTCACGGGTGATCCCGGCATTGGCCACCAGCACCTCGACCGGGCCCTGTTCGCGGGCGACCGTCTCGAACGCCTCGTCGACCGAAGCCTGGTCGGTGACCTCGCAGCGCACCCCGAGGAAGCCCTCCGGGACCTGGCCGCCGCGGTGTCCGATGGCCACCCGGTCGCCGTCCTCCGCCATCATGCGGGCCACGGCGAGACCGATGCCCCGGTTCGCTCCGGTGATGAACACTGATCGTGACACGGCTGTCCGGCCGTCCTTTCCTGGTTACTGTCATGTGCGGTGGGCACCTGGCGTGCGCCCCGAAAGGGGCTGGCGGGCGGCCGGGCTCAGCGGTCCGGCATCTGGACCACCAGGCACGACCACGTGAAACCGGCGCCCGCGCTGAACACCAGCGCGGCCTGGCCCGGGGCGAGCGCCCGCTCGCGCACGAGGTCGGCCAGCCCCGCCACGGCATCCCCGGCGCCCAAGTGGCCGGTGGCGCGCCCGTAGTCGAGCGGCTCCGCGGACGTGTGCTCGGCCAGCACGGTCAGCCATGACTCGCGCAGGGTCTTGTCGCCGAAGCGGGGCAGCACGGCGTATCGCAGCCGGAGGTCGTACGGGTGCATGCCGGCGTCGACCAGCGCCTCGCTGACGACCGTCCGAATGCCGCGCAGATTGGCGGCGACGAAGCGCTCGTTGCCGTGTTCGCGCAGGTACGCACGCTTGGTGACGCGCATGTCGACACGCTCGCGCACGGCCCGGGGGACGGGAGCGAAGGGGTCGGCGCCCCGGTGCATCTCCTCCAGCTCGGCCGACGCGGTGCTGGCCACCGACAGCAGCAGCAGGGCGTCGTCGTCACCGGCGGGCGCGGTGAGCACGACCGCCGTTCCGCCGTCGCCGTACGCCACGCCGTAGTCGCTGGCCCAGCGGTCGAAACCGGGAGCGACGAACCGGTCGGCGGTGGTCACCAGGGCGTGACGGGAGCGCGGTGAGCCGGTGGCGCGGGCCGCGGTCAGGTAGGTCGAGGCCAGCTGTACGGCGCTGCTCCCGCCGTTGCACACCTGCTGGATGCCGATGGGCAGGGCCCGCTCGGCGCCGATCCGGTGCGCGATGTAGTGCGCGGGCGACCACAGGTCGTGGCCCTGGTAGTACATGCTCGCGTGGAACGTCAGGTCGAGTTCCTTGGGGTCGACCCCGGCCGTGTCGAGAGCCTGGAGCGCGGCGGACACGGCCATGTCGGGTGCCGTCTCGTCCACGGCCGCGGGTACGTCCTCGTGGCCGAGGTCCCGTGCGTGCCGCGGGGTCAGCCGGCCTTCCCGAACGGCCTCGTCGGCCCGGTCCCGCCCCTGCGGAAGCCACAGCGCCGCGGCCGTAATGCCCACCGGTTCCGCCAGCTTCATCTCCGCACCGCCTCTCCTGGTGGATTCGCTGCACGAGTATGCCGATACGCGATAGAAGCGAGTTAGAAGTTGCGTGAAAAAACGGGAGGTGGATATTCGTTTGGGCAGGTGGGAGGGGTCCTTACTACCTTCGACACATGGTCGGCTACCACTATCGGTACGTTGTTCGGGGGGTCGTCCAACGGCTTCTATTCCGGATGGAAGGCGCCGATTAGCCAACCGCCGGGAAAGCCGAGGCGCGAAGAATTCGGGCGCGGGAAATCCGGCCGCAGCGATCAGTTTCGAGGGGAAAAGAATGAGCAGCACTCAGCTTCCTGAAGATCTCCGGGTGAACATCCGGGGAATCGTCGCCGACGTGCTTGAGGTGGACCCCGCGGAAATCACCGAGGAAAGCAGCTTCGTGGATGACTTCGACGCCGACTCGCTGCTGGTGATCGAGATGATCTCCCGCTTCCAGCGCGACCTGCACATCAAGATCCCGCAGGACGACCTCTCCGAGCTGGACACCCTGCCGGAGGCGTACGAGCTGGTGGCCAAGCACTACGTCGCGGGGGCCGTTGGTGCATAGTCAGGGCTCACGGCGCGTCGTCGTCACCGGACTCGGAGCCGTGAGCAGCCTGGGGATCGGCGCCGCGGAGCTGATCGACGCCATCCGTAACGGCCGGCACGGTATCGGGCCCGTCGAGCAGTTCGACCCCACCGGCTTCGAGCACACGCTGGCCGGTGAGGTCCACGGCTTCGAGCCCGCGGCCCGCCTGCGCCGTACGGCCCCGGAGCGCTGGGGCCGCAGCGGCCAGTTCGCCGCCGTCGCCGCCCGCATGGCCGCCGAGGACGCCGGGCTGGGGTCCGACGCCCTGGCCGCGGGACGGGGCGTCAGCTGCTTCGGTACGACCAACGGCGAGTCCCAGGCGGTCGAGGAGGCCGTCTCCCGGTGGGTCGCCCAGGGGCCCGGAAGCCTGGACCCGGAGCTGGTCGGCAAGACCTCCCCGGGCAACATCGCCTCCGCCGCCTCCGCCGAACTGGGGCTCACCGGTGAGGCCATGACCTTCGGCACCGCGTGCGCCGCCGGCAACTACGCCGTCGGGTACGCCTACGACCTGATCCGGGCCGGCGAGGCCGACCTGGCCGTCTGCGGCGGCGCCGACGCCTCCAACCGCGCGACCCACGCGGGCTTCCACGCCCTGGGAGCCCTCGCCGAGGACGTACCGCGCCCCTTCGACAAGGACCGCGACGGGATCGTGACGGCGGAGGGCGGTGCGGCCCTGGTGCTGGAACCGCTCGAGGCGGCGCTCGCGCGCGGCGCCCGGATCTACGCCGAGGTGCTCGGCTACGGCATGACCTGCGACGCCAAGCACATGACCAATCCCAACGCCGGGACCATCGCCGCCTGCGTGCGCGCCGCGCACGAGCGGGCGGGGATAAAGCCGGCCGACGTGGACTACATCTGCGCGCACGGGACCGGGACCAAGGCCAACGACATCACCGAGGTCACCGCTGTGCGGGAGGTGTTCGGCGACGACCTGCCGCCGATCAGCTCCATCAAGTCCATGCTCGGGCACACCATGGGGGCGGCCGCCGCCTTCGGGGCCGTGGTGTCCTGCGCGGCGCTGCACGAGGGGTTCCTGCCGCCCAGCGCGACGCTGCGCACCCTGGACCCGGGGCTGGGCGAGGTGGACGTCGTACCGCACGTCGGCCGGGCCGCGAGCCCCCGGGTCGTGCAGAACCACGGATTCGCCTTCGGCGGCAACAACGCCGTCGTGCTCTTCGGGAAGGCCGGGGTATGACCACCATCGCAGTCGCCGAACCCACGACCGGTGGGGTGCCGGCCGCCGCCCGGGCGGTCGCGGTACCCGCCCCGGTCGTACCCCTCGACATCGTCGGCCACGGGGTGTTCAGCGCCGCGGGCCGGGGGCTCGCACCCCTCGCCACCGCGGCGGCCACGTCCGCACGGAGCGAGGCGGCGCCGCCGGAGGACGACTCCTGGCCGCGGCTGCCCGTGCGGACCGTCACGGACTTCGACCCGGAGGCCGTCCTCGGCCGCAAGGGACTGAGCCGGATGTCGCGCACGGACCGGCTGGCCATGGCCGCGTGCGTGACCGCCTGCCCCGCACCGGTCTTTGGGCACGCCCCGGAGCGGACCGGCATCGTGCTCGGCGCCGACGTCGGCAGCGCGGGCGCGCAGGAGGCCTTCTTCCGCGACACGTTCGTGCAGGAACGGCCCTACCTGGTCAACCCGTCGGCGTTTCCCGGCACGTTGATGAACTCGGCAGCCGGGAAGACGGCGATCCGGCTGGGCCTCACCGGCATGAACGCGACCGTGTCCGGCGGGGCGCTCGCCTCCGTGCACGCCCTGCGTTACGCCCGCAACGCCCTGGTCGGCGGCCATGCCGACCGGCTCCTGGTGGGCGGCGTCGAGGAGGCGTCCGCCGTGAGCGCCTGGGCCTGGCACCGCGGCGGAGCGCTGCGGCCGGGATCCGCGCTCGGTGAGGGCTGCGCGGTGTTCGTTCTCCAGCGGCACGGCGTGGACGGCGCGGAGGGTGACGAGGACGGCCGCCCGCTCGGACACCTGCTGGCCTGCGAGACAGGCTTCGCCGACCCCGTCACCGAGGGCCCGCTCGGCGTGGCCCGGCGGCTCGCCGACTGCGTCCGCACGGCGCTGGCGCGCAGCGGCATGACCGAGGACGAACCGGTGGTCGTCGCACCCGGCGCGGGTGCCCGGCGCGGCTGGGCGGCCGTCGAGAGGCGCGCCCTGCGCGAGGCGCTCGGCACGGTCCCGGAGTCCCGCCTGGTCCGGATCGACGGTGTGCTCGGCGAGACGCACGCGGCGGGCGCCGCGCTCCAGTTGGCGGCTGTGCTGGCCCGCTGGCAGGACGGGACCGCCTCCCCGGACGGCGAACGCGCCGCCGTGGTCACCGCCGTGGGACAGGACGGCTCCGTCGGCGCGATCGTCGTCGCCCGGCCCACGGCCCGCTGACCCGCCACGCCCGGCCACTTCCCGTACCGACTGGAGAAACACACATGGAAAGCACGTCCCTCCTCGCCCCGCAGGGAGCGGAGGCCGCGGAGCAGACCCCGCTCGCGTACGAGCAGACCATGCCGCGGAGCCTGGTCCACCGCTGGTCGCTCTCGGAGGTCTTCCTGACCGGCTCCCGCGCCCTGGACGACAGGCGGTTCGAGGCGGCCGCCCAACTCCCGCTGTCGCACGCCTACTTCCGCGACCACGTGGGGCGTCTGGAGCACCATGACGTCCTGCTGGTGCTGGAGGCCTGCCGGCAGTCCGTCACCTGCGCCGCGCACCTCCACCAGGGCGTCCCGTCCGCCACCACCTTCATGGTCACCGCGTGGTCGCTGGAGATCACCGACCCGGAGGCGCTGCGCTGCGGCACCCGGCCCGGGGAACTGGCCATCGCGGGAGAGGTGACCGGCCGGCACGAGCGCGGTGGGCGGCTGCGCCGGCTGGAGTTCGCGATGGACCTGGTCCTCGACGGCCGGCCGCTGGGCCGGCTGACCATGGACGTCCGGTCGACCCCGACCGACCAGTACCACTCCCTGCGGTACATGCAGCGGGGCGGCGAGGTGCCGACGGCCTTCGGCCTGCCGGCCGAGCCGCTGGGCGAGCCGGTCGCGCCCCACGCGGTCGGCCGCCTCGACCCGGTGAACGCCGTCCTCGACGACGTCCGCGAATCCGACGGGACGCTGACGGCCGTCCTCAGCCCGCGCAGCTTCCGCAACCGCAGCATGTACGACCACCCGTACGACCATGTGCCGGCCATGGTCTTCAGCGAGGCCGCCCGGCAGTGCGGGCTGCTCCTGGCACGCGGCACCGAGGGCGCGGCACGCGTCGTACGCCTGGACGGTTCCTTCGACCGGTTCGCCGAACTGGACCAGGCCGTGCACCTGTCGGCCGGCCCGGACCCCGAGCACGGTGCGGGTTCCTGGCTGATGCGGGCGGCGCAGGGCGAGGAGACCGTCGCGTCCGTCTCCGTCACGCTCGCCTGACGTCCCGCGGCCGGGACCGACGGAGTCGCCCGGCACGCCGGGCGACTCCTCCCCCCTCCGCTCCCTTCCACCCCTCCGACTTCCCCTGAAAGGCACACTGGTGGTTCAGCTCTCCATGATCTGGTTCGACTTCGGAGGCGTCCTGTCGCCGCCCCTGGAGCGCATCTACGAGGCATACGAGGTCAAGACCGGCATCACCCCGGCACAGCTGAAGGCCGCGATCAAGGGCGTCGCGGACGAGATGGGCATGCCCACCATGGCGCCCGTCGAGATCGGGGCGATCTCCGAGCCCGAGTGGGGCCGGCGGCTGGCCCGCGTGCTGGCCGAGCAGAACCCCGGGATCGACCTCTCCCGGGCCCGGCTGGAAACCTTCGGCCAGCAGTGGTTCGACGGTGTCGAGGCCAACCCCGTGATGGTCCGGGCGTACCGCTATCTCCAGGAGAACGGCTTCCGCACCGGCGTCCTGTCGAACAACGTCACCGAATGGGGCCCGTACTGGAAGGCGATCATCGCCCCGGTGGGCGAGGTGGACGTCCTCATCGACTCCTCGGAAGTGGGTCACCGCAAGCCCGACCCGGAGATCTTCGACATCGCCGCCAAGACCGCCGCCGTCGACCCGGCCGGCTGTCTCCTCATCGACGACGTCGAGGAGAACCTCGCGGCGGCCCGCGCCCAGGGCTGGCAGACGGTGCTGTTCCGCGACGACGAGCAGACGATCGCCGACCTGCGTGCCGTGACGGGCCTGACCGGTCTGTCCGACCTGCTGTGACGCGTCCCCCACGGACCCCTGAAGGAGCCCGAGCATGACCACCTCGCTGGAAAAAGACGTCACCGTGGCGGACATCCCCGGCCTCGATCCGCTGCCGCCCTACACGCCGGTGGCGGAGCGTTCGGCCGGCGGCCTGCCGCAGGTCAAGCTGCCGAGCGGCCACACCGCGGTGCACCTGACCCGCTACGCCGACGTGCACAAGGTCCTGACCGACTCCACCTACAGCCGGGCCGAGACCAACGTCGAGGGCGGGCCGACGTTCTTCCCCACCACGCTGCCGCCCGAGATGCTGATCAACCTGGACGGCCCGGACCACTCCCGGATACGGCGGTTCGTCACGGCTGACTACAGCGCCAACGCGGTGGCCAAGCTGCGCCCGTTCCTCGACGAGGTCATCACCCGGCGGTTCGACGCCCTGCGCGCCCAGGAGCGCCCGGACCTGTACACCGCGGTGCTCGACCCGGTGCCGATCGAGGTGACCTGCCGGTTCCTCGGCATACCGGAGGAGGACGTGGCGTACTTCCGCCCGCACTCCCGCACCATCCAGATGGCGCTGCACGACGATGTCCCGCGTCTCATGGAGGAGTTCTTCACCTCCTACAACTACGTCACCGACATGGTGACCGGGGTCCGTCCGGCGGTGCCCGGGGGCCTGGTCGAGAAGTTCCTCGCCGGCCGCGACGAGACCACTCCGCCGCTCGAGGACAAGGAACTGGTCGGTGTGATCTTCACCGCCCTGGTGGCGGTCGACCAGAACGTGCTGTCGGTCCTGGCCAAGGCGGCCCTCGCGCTGCTCAGCGCCCCCACGCTGTGGCAGCGCGCCGTCGCGGACCCGGAGATCGTGCCGCAGCTGGTCGAGGAACTGATCCGGCTCATCCCGCTGGGCAGCATGTCGACGTTCCCCCGGATCGCCCACCGCGAGGTGGTCACCAGCGAGGGAACGATCCACGAGGGCGACGTCGTCTACGCGGACGCCTTCGAGGCCAACCGCGACCCGTCGGTGTACGAGCGCCCGCTGGTCATCGACCCGGACCGCAAGGGCAAGCGGCACCTGCAGTTCGGCTACGGCATGCACCACTGCCTGGGCGCCGCCCTGGCCCGGCTGGAGATCACCGGGATCCTGACCCGCCTCGCGCGCGAGTTCCCGGGCCTGACGCTCGACGCCGCCCCCGAGTCCCTGCCGTGGGACGAGGGCTTCCTGCTGCGACGGCCGACCTCGCTGCCGGTGCGCTGGTAGCGGCGTTCCGCTCCGCGCTCCCGGCCCGGCGGTCGTCCGGCCAGGAGCGCGGAGCGTGGCCGGGGCGGGCGCGGGCCCGTGTCATCGCCCGGACATGTGCCTTTGGACGTATCCCGATGTCTCCTGGGCGGTAGAGCCATGGAACTGCCGAAGTCCGTCCGGATAGCTTCGAGGAGCGCGTGGGGAATGAGCGCGCATCCGGGGATCGGGGATAGGGGGAGAACCGACCCATGGCCGGCATGATGTGGTTCGGCGTTCTGGGTGGCCTGCAACTCACGGTGGGGGCAAGGGACTTCACGCTGGGTGGCCCGAAACTGAGAAAGGTGTTGTCGCTTCTCGCTCTGCGGGCCAACGAGACCGTGAGCCTCGACGACCTCATCGACGAGCTGTGGGACTGCGAGCCGCCGCACAGCGCGGTCATGACGGCCCGTACGCACGTGTACCACCTGAGGAAATGGCTCGCCGGGCTGCCGGTCGAGGGCGATTCCCGGCCGCTGGTCTTCAGCCGTCCGCACGGATACCTGCTCGAGGTTCCGGAGGAGAGCGTCGACGCCAAGGTGTTCCGGCTGGCCCACCGGCGCGGCCTCGATCTGCTCGACCAGGGGCGGGTGGAGGAGGCGGCCGAGGCGCTCCGCCGGGCCCTGGCGCTGTGGCGTGGCCCGGCTCTGGCCGACGTACAGCAGGGACCCGTGCTGCAGCCGCTCGCGGCCAGGCTGTCGGGGCTGAGGGAACAGGCGCTGGAGAGCCGCCTGGAGGCAGACATGCGGCGCGGCCGGCACCGGGAGATCGTGGACGAACTGCGCGCCCTCGTCGCCGACCAGCCGTTCAACGAGTGGATGCACGCGCAGCTGATGTGCGCGCTGCACCGGTCGGGCCGACGGGCCGAGGCACTCGGGGTCTACGAGGCGCTGCGGACACTGCTCAAACGGGAACTGGGCATGGAACCGTCCAGGGAGGTCCAACTGCTCCAGGACCGCATCCTCAAGGGCGCGGAGCCCGTCGCCGTCCCCGGAAACGCGGGGCACGCGTGATCGAGGAACTGCTTCCTGCGCCCGTCGCCGCCGTCGACACCTTCCACGTCCCGGACGGCGTCCGCCTCTTCCCCGAGGAGGAGGCGACGGCCGCCGCGATGAGGACGGCCCGGCGCACCAAGTTCGCGGCCGTCCGGGACTGCGCCCGCCGGGGTATGCGACAGCTCGGGATGGAACCCGCGGCCATTCCGCGCGGTCCGGGGGGCGCGCCCCTCTGGCCGGCGGGACTGACCGGCAGCATGACGCACACCACCGGCTACCACGCGGCCGCGGTCGCCCGCAGCCACGAGGTGCTGTCGATCGGTGTGGACGCCGAACCCGATGAGCCGCTGCGTCATGAGGACGTGCTGTCGCGGGTGTCACTCGCGGCGGAGCGCTCGTGGGTGGCGCGGCTGCGCACCCGCAGGCCCGAGGTGAGCTGGGACCGGCTGTTGTTCAGTGCCAAGGAATGCGTCTACAAGGCCTGTTACCCGGTGGTCGGGCAGCTCGGTTTCGGCGACGCGCTGATCACGGTGGATCCGGCGGGCCGCACCTTCCAGGCGCGGGTCGCCGTGCCGGGGCACGGTGAGCGGGTCGCGCGGTCGCTCCGGCTCAGCGGGCGGTGGCTCGCCCGGGACGGCCTGATCGTGACCGCGATGGTGCTTCGGCGGCCGGCGCGGCGGCCTCCTTCCCGGCCGTACGGGCCTGGCGCAGCGGGTTCTGCGCCAGCAGTTCGAGCAGGCCGGGGAAGCGGGCCTCCAGGTCCTCCTTGCGCAGCCGCGCCTTGCGACTGTTGCCCCGGTTGACCTGTAGCACCAGGCCGGACTCGCGCAGGGTCTTGAAGTGGTGGCTGAGCGTCGACTTGGACACCGGGAAGCCGAAGGACAGGCAGGTCCGTTCGGTCCCCTCGGGAAGTGAGAGGAACGTCTGGATCACCTCGTAGCGCAGGGGGTCCGAGAGGGCGTTCAGGATCGTCATGAGATCCATCTCGCTCCGACTCGGGTGTCCTTCCTCGTCGGGCATCTCTTCGGCTCCTTCGTTCGGTGACTGCTGCCGCAGTCAGGTTTCACTTGCATCGTACCTCCGCCTCTGCCAACCTAGGTTCGAAAAATTCCGAACCTTCGTGGTCGGATGCCGCTGGAACGGGAGCTTCTTCCAATGACACAAACCGAGTCCGTCCCCACCGGGGAAGAGGCCGCATCACCCGCATCGGGCCAGGCGGTGCCTCAGCGGCAGACGCTGATCCTGAGCGCGGTCCTGCTGGCGATCTTCGTCGTCCCCACCTCGATCTCCGGCACCGGCGTGGCACTGCCCTACATCGGGTCCGACACCGGCGCGGGCCTGGTACCGCTGCAGTGGGTGGTCAACGCCTTCAACGTGGCGTTCGCCTGCTTCACTCTCGCCTGGGGCTCGATCGCCGACATCATCGGCCGCATCCGCGCCTTCACGGTCGGTGCGGTGATCTACGCGCTCGCCTCGCTGGTCAGCGTCTTCGCCCCGAACGTCTACGTGCTGGACGCCGCCCGCGCGCTCGCCGGCATCGGCGGTGCCGCGATCTTCGCCTGTGGCGCCGCACTGCTGTCCACCGTCTTCGAAGGCCCCGCTCGTGGCCGCGCGTTCGCCCTCTTCGGCACCGTCGCCGGTATCGGCGTCTCCTTCGGACCGTCGCTGTCCGGCCTGCTGATCGAGAGCGCCGGATGGCGCTGGGTCTTCGCCCTCCACGCCATCGTCCTCGGCCTGGTGCTGCTCGCCGTTCCGGCGATGAGCAAGGGCGTCACCGAGAGCCGTAACCCGGACGCGCGGATCGACGTACCGGGCACCACCGTCTTCGTCCTCGCGATGCTGCTGCTCACCACCGGCATCGCCCAGGGTTCGCAGTGGGGCTGGGCCAGCCCGGGCGTGCTGGGCCTGTTCGCCGGCACGATCGTCGCGCTGATCGTCTTCGCCGCCGTGGAGAAGCGCCAGGCGCACCCCATGCTCGACCTGAGCGCCGTGGCCAACCGCCGCTTCCTCGCCCTGTGCCTGGTGCCGGTCGCCGGCTCCTTCGGCTTCGTCACCATGCTGACCTACCTGCCCAGCTACCTCACCGCGGCCGCCGGCTACTCCAGCGGCAAGGCCGGTGTCATCATGGTGCTGCTCACCTTCCCGATGCTGGTGTTCCCCCTGGTCGCCGCGAAGCTCGTGGCCAAGGGCGTCCCCGCGATGCGCATCATCTTCATCAGCCTGGTCTGCCTGGTGGTGGGCGTCGCCGGACTCTCCCTCTACTCGCCGGACGTCAACCTCGCCCTGGTCGCCCTGCCGATGCTCATCACCGGCGCCGGATACGCCCTGGCCGCGGGCCTGGTGGACGGCGAGGCCCTGAGCCTGGTCGCCCCGGAGCGTGCCGGTATGGCCGCGGGCTTCCTCAACACCCTGCGCCTGGGCAGTGAGGCCATCGCGGTCGCCGTCTACGGTTCGCTGCTCGCCACCCTCCTCACCGGCAGGACGAGCGACGGCATCGGCCGCTTCCCGGGTGCCGGCGACGCCGCCACCGTGGCGGGTACGGCCGCCGGCGGCAACGTGACCGGCCCGGCCGAGGCGGTCCCCGCGGCGCAGCGCGACGGCTTCGTCGACTTCCTGATCAAGGCGTACGACGGTTCCTTCCACACCGTGCTCTGGGTGCTCGCCGCGACCTGCCTGGTGCTCCTCGCGGTCATCGCCCTCCTGCTCCGGGGTGGCAAGCCCGCCGCGTCCGCGTCGAACTGACCCACCCACGGCGGTTCCCCCGATGGTCCCGCGGGACCGACGCCGTTGAGAGGCGCCTCTGAACGGCAGAGGCGCCTCTTGGCGAATATCCCCGATGTATGGAGAAGACCTGTGACCGGCACCACGAAGAACGACACGACTGCCCCCCGCAGGGGCACCAAAGAGGTCAGATCGACGGACCGGGTGGTCATTCGTTTCGCGGGTGACTCCGGTGACGGTATGCAGTTGACGGGGGACCGGTTCACCTCGGAGACGGCGTCGTTCGGCAACGACCTCTCGACGCTGCCGAACTTCCCGGCGGAGATCCGTGCGCCCGCGGGGACATTGCCGGGTGTGTCGTCGTTCCAGCTGCACTTCGCCGATCACGACATCCTCACTCCCGGTGACGCGCCGGACGTCCTCGTCGCCATGAACCCGGCCGCCCTGAAGGCGAACATCGGGGACGTGCCGCGCGGGGGCGAGATCATCGTCAACACGGACGAGTTCGCCAAGCGGGCGATGGCGAAGGTGGGTTACGAGACCTCTCCGCTGGAGGACGGCTCGCTGGACGGTTACCACGTCCATCCGGTGCCGTTGACGACGTTGACGGTGGAGGCGCTGAAGGAGTTCGACCTGTCCCGCAAGGAGGCCGAGCGCAGCAAGAACATGTTCGCGCT
>NZ_JBVHVI010000015.1:217934-265032 GCF_055564915.1 Streptomyces sp. NPDC028928 | reverse complement strand
GAGCGGCGGATACGACTCGAGGTCCGCGATCACTGCGCGCAGAGCCTCGGGGTCGGGGTACTCGGGCTGCTGCGCCGCGGGCAGGTCTCGCCAGGTGTTGCCAGCACTCGGGCTGGTCTTAGCGTTCACGGTCACCTCGTAAACATTACGGGGTCGTGTCCGGTGTTTTTTCTTCCGGCTCGAAGGATGAGACGGAGCGATCATCCCGCGGACGGTCCGGGGGTGCGGTAGGGTTCCCCGCATGTTCGCGCTTTCGACCCAGAACTGGTGGTGGACCGCTCATCCGGCGGCCCACTGACTGCGCGTACGCAAGACTTCGCGAAGGCCGCCCGAGGGGCGGCCTTCGGCGTTTCCGGGCCGTTCCTCATCATCGACTGCTGAGGAACCATGGACCTGACACAGCTGCTGGACGACGACCGACCTTTCGCCCTGCTGCGCCGCCGCACCCCCGGCCATGACGAGAACACCGTGGAGGTGTTCCTCGGCCCTGTCAGTACCTACGACCGTCTCGCCGACCTCCCCGACAAGGGCCTCGCGCTCGTCCCCTTCCGGCAGATCCGCGAGCGCGGCTTCGACGTCCGTGACGACGGCACCCCGCTGTCCGTCCTGATCCCCGAGGAGTCGTACGGCATCCCGCTCGCCGACGCCCTGGCGCAGCTCCCCGCGCACGCCGTCCGCGTCGAGGGCGGTGGCTTCGACGTCGGTGACGAGGAGTACGGCGAGATCGTCGGGCGGGTACTGCGGGACGAGATCGGGCGCGGCGAGGGTGCCAACTTCGTGATCCGGCGGACGTACGAGGGTGAGATCCCGGGATTCGGACGGGCCGACGCGCTCGCGCTCTTCCGGCGGCTGCTGGAGGGTGAGCGGGGCGCGTACTGGACCTTCGTCGTCCACACCGGTGAGCGGACCCTCGTCGGCGCCAGCCCCGAGGTGCACGTCCGGATGTCCGGCGGGACCGTCGTCATGAACCCGATCAGCGGGACGTACCGCTATCCCGCCGAGGGTCCGACCCCCGAGCACCTGCTCGACTTCCTCGCCGACGGCAAGGAGATCGAGGAGCTGTCGATGGTCGTCGACGAGGAGCTCAAGATGATGTGCACCGTCGGCGACATGGGCGGGGTGGTCGTCGGCCCACGGCTGAAGGAGATGGCCCACCTCGCACACACCGAGTACGAACTGCGCGGCAAGTCCTCGCTGGATGTCCGGGAGGTGCTGAAGGAGACCATGTTCGCGGCCACGGTCACCGGATCGCCCGTGCAGAACGCGTGCCGGGTCATCGAGCGGCACGAGGTCGGGGGGCGCGGGTACTACGCCGGTGCGCTCGCCCTGCTCGGGCGGGACTCCGGGGGCGCGCAGACCCTCGACTCCCCCATCCTGATCCGCACCGCCGACATCCGTGCCGACGGACGGCTGCGCGTTCCCGTCGGGGCGACGCTGGTGCGCGGCTCCGACCCGGCCGGCGAGGTCGCGGAGACGCACGCGAAGGCGGCAGGGGTGCTGGCGGCTCTCGGGGTGCGCCCGGGCAGGCCGGGCGCGGAGTCGGTACGGCCCCGGCTGGCCGACGACCCGCGGGTGCGGGACGCGCTGGACGGGCGCCGCTCGTCGCTGGCGCCGTTCTGGCTGCGCATGCAGGAGCGGTCCCGGGAGCTGACCGGACACGCGCTGATCGTGGACGGCGAGGACACCTTCACCGCGATGCTGGCGCATGTGCTGCGGTCGAGCGGACTGGACGTGACCGTCCGGCGGTACGACGAGCCGGGGCTGCGGGAGGCGGTGCGCGCGCACGCGGGGACGGTGGTGCTCGGGCCCGGTCCCGGCGACCCCTCCGACCTGGGCGACCCGAAGATGCGGTTCCTGCGGGGCCTGGCCGCCGAGGTGATCGGGAAGCACCGCCACGGGGTGCTCGGCGTCTGCCTCGGGCACGAGCTGCTCGCGGCCGAGCTGGGGCTGGAGATCGTACGGAAGGAGGTGCCGTACCAGGGGGCGCAGACGCAGATCGACCTGTTCGGGCGGCCGGAGACGGTCGGCTTCTACAACAGCTTCGTCGCCCGCTGCGACGAGGAGGCGGCCCGTGAGCTGGCGGCGCACGGGGTGGAGGTGAGCCGGGCGGTAAACGGCGAGGTGCACGCCCTGCGGGGGCCGGGGTTCGCGGGGGTGCAGTTCCATCCGGAGTCGGTCCTCACCCTGAACGGGGCGGCGGTCGTGCGGGAACTGGCCGGTCAGTTGCGCCGCACGACCGTGTAGCCCTCCGGGGCCGCCGTCAGCCGAAGAAGACCCCCACCTCTTCGTAGAGCTTCGGGTCGACCGTCTTCAGCCTGGCGGTGGCCTCGCCGAGAGGGACACGGACGATGTCGGTGCCGCGCAGGGCGACCATCTTCCCGAAGTCGCCCTCCCGGACGCAGTCGATGGCGTGCAGGCCGAAGCGGGTGGCGAGCCAGCGGTCGAAGGCGCTCGGGGTGCCGCCGCGCTGGACGTGTCCCAGGACCGTGGTGCGGGCCTCCTTGCCGGTGCGCTTCTCGATCTCCTTGGCGAGCCACTCGCCGACCCCGGAGAGCCGGACGTGCCCGAAGGAGTCCAGCGACTGGTCCTTGAGCACCATGTCGCCGTCCTTCGGCATGGCGCCCTCGGCGACGACCACGATCGGGGCGTACGACGCCCGGAAGCGGGAGGTCACCCAGTCGCAGACCTGGTCGACGTCGAAGCGCTGCTCGGGGATGAGGATGACGTTGGCGCCGCCGGCCAGGCCCGAGTGCAGGGCGATCCAGCCGGCGTGCCGGCCCATCACCTCCACCACCAGCACCCGCATGTGGGACTCGGCGGTGGTGTGCAGCCGGTCGATGGCCTCGGTGGCGATGTTGACGGCGGTGTCGAAGCCGAAGGTGTAGTCGGTGGCGGACAGGTCGTTGTCGATGGTCTTCGGTACGCCGACGCAGGGCACGCCGTACTCGCCGGACAGGCGGGCCGCGACGCCGAGGGTGTCCTCGCCGCCGATCGCGATCAGGGCCTGGATCTCCTGCTTGGCCAGGTTCTCCTTGATGCGGCGGATGCCGTCCTGCACCTTCAGGGGGTTGGTGCGCGAGGAGCCGAGGATGGTGCCGCCGCGGGGCAGGATGCCGCGCACCGCGGGGATGTCGAGGCGGATGGCGTCGCCTTCGAGGGGGCCGCGCCAGCCGTCCCGGAAGCCGACGAAGTCATAGCCGTACTCCTGCACGCCCTTGCGGACGATGCCCCGGATGACGGCGTTGAGCCCGGGGCAGTCGCCGCCTCCGGTCAGTACTCCGACCCGCATGGAAATGTCCCTTCACCGCGCTTGCCTGACGACCGGTCACGCTAATGGTGATTCAGGTCACATCGGGATAGGCGAGAAGGGTGATTCCTGCGTATGGCCGGAAATGCGCTCCGTTCCCCGTGCTCCGTTCCGCGTCCCCTCGTGCCTATCCCTCGTCGAGTCCGCGCTCTATCGCGTACCGCACCAGCTCCACCCTGTTGTGCAGCTGGAGTTTGCCGAGGGTGTTCTGGACGTGGTTCTGCACCGTGCGGTGGGAGATGACGAGGCGTTCGGCGATCTGCTTGTAGCTCAGGCCCTTCGCCACCAGCCGCAGCACCTCCGTCTCCCGGTCCGTCAGCCGGGGCGCGCCTGGCTCCTCGGCGTCCGGGGCGGGCACGGGCTCGGCGGCCAGCCGCCGGTACTCGCCGAGGACCAGCCCGGCGAGGCCCGGCGTGAACACCGGGTCGCCGACGGCGGTACGGCGCACCGCGTCCAGCAGCTCCTCGGTGGAGGCCGACTTCAGCAGATAGCCGGTCGCGCCGGACTTCACGGCCTCCAGCACGTCCGCGTGCTCGCCGCTCGCCGACAGGACGAGCACCCGCAACGCCGGGTTGTGGCCCACGAGTTCCTTGCACACCTGGACGCCGGGCTTGGCGGGCAGGTTCAGGTCCAGCACGAGGACGTCGGGGGCGGCGGCCTTGGCGCGGCGGACGGCCTGCTCGCCGTCGCCGGCGGTGGCGACCACCTCGAAGCCGGACTCGGCCAGGTCACGGGCGACCGCGTCCCGCCACATCGGGTGGTCGTCCACCACCATGACCTTGATCGGGTCCTGCTGCTGTGTCATCGCTGCTCCGCCTTCTTCCCCCGCGCCCGCACGGCGCCCTTCGGTACCTTCAGTTCGACTTCCGTGCCCTGCCCGGGGACGGAGACGATCTCGGCGCTGCCGCCGAGGTCGCGCAGCCGGCCCCGGATCGACAGGGCCACCCCGAGCCGGCCCTCCCCCTCGGCCTGCGCGAGCCGGCCCTCGGGGATGCCGGGGCCGTCGTCCCGGACGGTGACGACGATCTCGTCCGGCTCGTCCTCGACCAGGATCCAGGCCCGCGCGTCCTCCCCGACGTGCCGGCGGACGTTGTCCAGGGCGGCGCCGACCGCTGCGGCCACCTCCCGGGCCGCGGCCGGCGGGAGCAGCACCGGGGCGCCGGGCTCGGCGAGGCTGACCCGGGCGCGGGCGTAGCCGGCGAGCAGGGACCGCAGGTCGACCGGTCCGGCCGCTCCGTCCTCCTCGTCCGGCTCCTCGACGGCGCGTACGACGGCTCCGGCGGAGGCGTCCTCCGAGACCCGGGAGACCGGCACCAGGCCGCCCGACACCAGCGTGCGCAGGGCCACCTCCTGCTCCCCGGCCAGCCGGCCCAGCTCGGCCGCCTCGCCGCCGAGGGCCGCGCCCCGGCGCTTCACCATCGCCAGCACCTGCAGCACGCTGTCGTGGATGTCCCGGGCCAGCCGCTCCCGCTCCCGGGTCGCGGCCTCGATCTCCAGCGCGCGGGCGAGGGTGCGCTCGGAGGCGCGGGCCACCTCCACGACGTAGCCGATGGCTATGGAGGCGACCCAGACGAGGATGACGTTGTGCACGGTGTCCCGGGCGGGGTGGCCGCGCTCGACCAGGTTGACGGCGGCGACGGCCGTGGAGGCGACGGCCGCCCAGCGCCAGCCGCCCTTGATGGCGAAGGCCAGCACCGCGCCGGCGGTCCATATCGACGGCAGCGTGGGGCCGCCGCCCGCGATCCGCTCGTGGCTGTCGGCGACCGGGGTGAGCAGGATGCCGACGAGAGCGACGGTCAGGTCCGCGGCCAGGAACCGCCCGGTGCAGCTGGCCGCACTCGCCACCTTGGGCAGGGTGGCGAGGGTCCACACGGCCAGGACGGCGTAGTAGGCGACGGCCACCCAGGGCCGCACGAAGTCGTCGTACGCCGTGGCGCACAGGCCGATGGCGTACAGCATGGTGAGAACGCGGTAGCCGGCGAGCGCCCGCCACAGCGGCAGCTCGACCGACATCCGCATCACGCGCTCGCGCTTGGGCATCTCCCCCGGTCCCCCCGGCTCCCCCTTGTGCCCCTGTCTAGGACTCGTCCTGCTTCTTCCCGGCCTTCTCCGCCTTCTCCGCTTCCTTGGCCGCCTTCGCCGCCTCCGCTATCTGGCGCTTGGCGGCGGTGGCGTACATGTCGACGTACTCCTGGCCGGAGAGCTTCATGATCTCGTACATGACCTCGTCGGTCAGGGCGCGCAGCACGAACCGGTCGTGCTCCATGCCCTGGTAGCGGCTGAAGTCCATGGGCTTGCCGATGCGGATGCCGGGCCGCATCAGCTTCGGCACGACCTTGCCGGGCGGCTGGATCTTCTCCGTGTCGATCATGGCGACCGGGATGACCGGCGCGCCGGTGGCGAGCGCCACGCGCGCGAGGCCGCCGGGCTTGCCCCGGTAGAGCCGGCCGTCCGGCGAGCGGGTGCCCTCCGGGTAGATGCCGAACAACTCGCCGCGCTCCAGCACCTCGATACCGCTCTTGATCGCCGCCTCACCGGCGCCGCGCGCCCCGGAGCGGTCCACCGGGAGCTGGCCGACGCCCTTGAAGAAGGCCGCGGTGAGGCGGCCCTTCACGCCCGGGGTGGTGAAGTACTCGGCCTTGGCGATGAAGGTGACCTTGCGGTCCAGCACGATCGGCAGGAAGAACGAGTCCGAGAAGGACAGGTGATTGCTGGCCAGGATGGCCGGGCCCGTGGCCGGGATGTTCTCCAGGCCCTCCACCCAAGGCCTGAAGGCGACCTTCAGCGGCCCTCCGATGGCGACCTTCATCGTGCCGTACAACACCCGTGTGCCTCCTGTTTCCGTCGGAGAGACCTTAACCCGGAGCGCCGACAATGGGCCCGACGACCCTGGTCGGTGTCGGTGCGGTCGCGTACGGTGAAGCACATGCCAGTTCTCCCCGGAGCCGAGCCGTACCGCCATGAGGGCGGGGAGGTGGGGGTTCTCCTCTGCCACGGGTTCACCGGCTCGCCCCAGTCGCTGCGCCCCTGGGCGGAGCACCACGCGGCCCGCGGCCTGACCGTGTCCCTGCCGCTGCTGCCCGGCCACGGCACCCGCTGGGAGGACATGCAGCTCACGACCTGGCAGGACTGGTACGCGGAGGTGGACCGCGAGCTGCGCGTCCTCACCGAGCGCTGCTCCCGGGTCTTCGTCGCGGGCCTGTCGATGGGCGGGGCGCTGGCGCTCCGGCTCGCCGCCCGGCACGGCGAGCGGGTCGCGGGCGCGGTGGTCGTCAACCCGGCGAACCGGGTGCACGGCCTGTCGGCGTACGCCCTTCCGGTGGCCCGGCACCTCGTGCGGACGACGAGGGGCATCGCGAGCGACATCGCGAAGCCGGGCGCGGCGGAGCTGGGATACGACCGGGTGCCGCTGCACGCGGCGCACTCGCTGCGGGTGTTCCTGCGTCGGCTGGACGGCGAGTTGCCCCAGGTCACGCAGCCGTTGCTGCTGCTGCGCAGCGCCCGGGACCATGTCGTGCCGGCGGCCGACTCGGCGCGGGTGCTGAGCCGGGTGTCGTCCACGGACGTCACGGAGATCGTGCTGGAACACAGCTACCACGTGGCGACGTTGGACAAGGATGCGGACCGGGTCTTCGAGGAGAGCCTCGCCTTCATCGGCCGGCTCGCACCCATCGTCGGCAAGGAAGGGACGGCCGCAGTTGGCTGAGCACGACTCCGACCGTGAGGACCGCGAGGGCCGTGAGGACCAGGGCGGTCAGGCTCGCGAGCCGGACAGGCAGGAGGTGCCGTTCGACGAGGACGCCGCCTGGCGTGCCATCGTCGCCGGGTACGGCGAGGAGCCGCCGGACCCGCCGGGTGCCCGGCCGTTCAAGCCGGTGGAGGACCTCGCGCTGCTGGAGAAGAACACGGCGGCGAACCCGGCGGCGAACCCGGTGACGAAACCTGCGAAGGACCCGGTGACGAACCCTGCGAAGGACCCGGTGAGGGACGCGGCGAAGGACGCCGAGAGCGACCCCGGGGCCGACGCGGAGGACTCCGCGGGCCGGCAGCCCGCCCGGCCGCTGGGCGGCTCGGTCTCCTTCGCGCCCGGGGTCGGCCCCCGCGACTTCTCGCCGGCCGAGCCGTCCGACGACGACTTCGACGAGGACGACGAGGGCCACTTCGTCCCGCCGGAGCCGCCGCCGCTGCCGACCGCGGACACGACCGCCAGGTTCGCCTGGCTCGGCGTGGTCGGCGGCCCCGTCCTGCTCCTGCTGGCGGTGCTGCTCGGCTGGGACATGACCTGGTGGCTGGCGACCCTCGGCATCGGCGGCTTCCTCGGCGGCTTCGTGACCCTGGTGACGCGGATGCGGACGGACGACGAGGAGGACGACGACCCCGGACGCGGGGCGGTGGTCTGAACCGGCTCAGGCCGGGATTCTGAGGGCGGCGAGGACCGGAAGGTGGTCCGTGGCCGCCCTCAGGTCTGCCTGGCGCACCCCCGGCTGGTCCAGGGGGACGCCGCAGCCGAGCACCTCGATGTCCTTGGAGGCGAAGATCGCGTCGATGCGCTGGCGGGGGTCGGCGGGGGTGGAGGTGAACTCGCCGCCCCAGGGTGCGGTCGCACGGCAGTCCTGGAGGTTCTCGGCGAGCCGGCGGAAGGTGCGGCCGTCGGGGCGTTCGTTGAGGTCGCCGCCCGCGACGACGTGTTCCACGCCGAGTCCGGCGAGCCGGTCGAGGAGCATTCCGCCCTGGTCGTAGCGCTCGTCCTGCTGGAGGGACAGGTGGCAGCTGAGCACGCCGAGGCGGGCGCCGCCGAAACGGACCACCGCCGTGGCGAGGCCGCGCCGGTGGAGGCCTGGGGTGAGGGGGAGGAGGACGTCCTCCGTGCGCTCGACGGTGGCGCGCAGGCTGCACAGGATCGCCGGACCGGCTGCCGTGGCTCCCCCGGTGAGGACGACGAGGCCGGCTGCGCGGGCCAGGCGGGCGAGTTTCTTGCGCCAGCGGAAGAAACGGGGGGCTTCCTGGACGAGGACCAGGTCGGGGGCGCAGGCGCTGATCACTCTGGCGAGGGCGGCGGTGTCGTCCCGCATCGAGCGGATGTTGTAGCTCAGGACGCGGATGACGGCGGAACCGTCGGGCTCCGTGCGGGAGTTGGGGAGCAGCTCCATGTGGATCAATGTACGCCCCATGGGGAGGGGCGCGGGGCTCATACGGCCTCGCGCCCCTCAGGCAGGCACAGTCGCCGTCACATGACGGGGTCCGGCTCCCGGGCCAGGTCGGCAGCGCCGACGAGTCCGGCCTTGTTGCCCAGCTGGGCCGCGATCACGTCGGCCATCGGGCGCCAGTTGGCGCCGACCAGCCAGCGCTTGTACGACTTGCGGATCGGGTCGAGGACCAGGTCGCCCTCGTCGGAGAGGCCGCCGCCGACGATGAACGCGGACGGGTCGAAGAGGGAGGCCAGGTCGGCGAGACCGGCGCCGGCCCAGCGGGCCAGCTCGCGGTAGGAGTCCACGGCGACCGGGTCGCCCTGGCGGGCGGCCATGGAGATGTGCTTGCCCTCGATGCCGTCGGGGGTGCCGTCGCCGAGCGCCAGCAGGACCTCGGCGCGCTCGGGCGTGGCGTTGGCGCGCTGCTTGGCGTAGCGGACCAGGGCGCGGCCGGAGGCGTACTGCTCCCAGCAGCCCTGCGAGCCGCAGCCGCACAGCAGGCCGTCCGGGACCATCCGGATGTGGCCGAATTCCGCTGCTACGCCGAAGTGGCCGCGGCGCAGCTTGTTGCCGATGATGATGCCGCCGCCGAGGCCGGTGCCGAGCGTGATGCAGATGACGTTGCGGTGGCCCTTGCCCGCGCCGAACTTGTACTCGCCCCAGGCGGCGGCGTTGGCGTCGTTCTCGACCACCACGGGGAGGCCTGTGCGGGCCTCGACCTTCTCCTTGAGCGGCTCGTTGCGCCAGTCGATGTTGGGCGCGAAGTACACCGTGGAACGCTGGCGGTTGACGTAACCGGCCGCGCCGATGCCCACGCCGACGATCTCGTGCCCGGCGCGCGCACCCTCCACCGCCGAGGCGATGGCGTCCACGATGGCCTCGGGCGTGGTGGGGGTCGGCACCTTGAAGGTCGAGAGGATGTTGCCTTCCTCGTCGACCACGCCGGCCGCGATCTTCGTGCCGCCGATGTCGACGCCGATGGTGAGTCCCATGAATCCCTCAGTTTCGGTCGAGCCCCGCTACGGCCAACCGTACCCGAGGCCCTGCCGTGGGAGGGCTTCAGTCCAGGTCGATGCGTTCCCCTGGACCGGTGCCCTCGCCCCGGTCGCGCCGGTCCGGCCGGTCGTCGTCCGCCGGGCCGGCCGTGCGGGCGGTCCAGCGGTACTCCTGGGCCTGGACGGCGGAGCGGTAGGCGGCGAGCAGCTCGCTGCCGGCCGCGGCCAGGTGGTCGAACACGTCCGGGTTGCGGTCTATGACGGGCTCGACGGCGGCCTTCGCCTGCTGGACGACCTGCCGCACCATCTGCTGGGCGGCGGGTCCGGCGAGGCCGCCGAGGAGCGGTGACGGGAGGCCGGACAGCTTGTCGGCCACCGCGTCCACGAGTTTCTTCAGCTCCTCGGCCGCGGAACCGGGGGGCGGGCCGTGCTCGGCGCGGCGGCGGGCCCGCTCGGCGTCGAGGTCCTCGGCGCAGGCCCGTGCCCAGGCGTCGGCGTCTGCGTCGGTCGCCCTCGCCGGCTCCTCCTCGGAAGGGTCGGGTGCGGCGCGCTCTTCGCTCATGGCGGCTCCTGACTACGGTTCGCCTTTACGACGTTACCCGAACGGGCGTGCCCCGTTCACCGTCCCTTGGCGGGCCACAGGTCGGGGTCCGGGGCGAAGCGGATGCGCAGCTCGCCGTCCTGGAGTCCGGCTCCGGCGACGGTGCACCGGCGCAGGGCGGAGGGCAGCGCGACGATGCGGCGGAAGGGGCCGGCGGTGATCAGGAGTTCGTCGCCGCGCCGGATGAGGTCCAGCTCGTCCCGTATCGCGCCGGGCAGCGGGAGGTGCCAGACCAGCACGCCGTCCTCGGCGATCCGGTCGGTGACGGGCCACTCGACCGGGGTGGGCGCCGGGTTGACGGCGGGTACGGCGAGGGCGGTGAGGTCGTCGGGGCCGTGCGGGTCTCGGCCGAGGTGCGGGACGGGGTGGACGTCGTACGACTCCTGCCAGTCGGCGAGCGTCTTGCGCTGCTGGGCCACGAGCGAGGCCAGCCAGGCGTCCGGGGTGGTCTCGGGCAGCGTGCGGTGGGCGATCAGGGCCTCGGTGGGCAGGCCGCGCAGGGCGAGGCCGAGGGTGGCGGCGCGGACGGCGGCGGCGCCGGCCGGGCCGGGTTCGGCGACCAGGCGTACGGCGGTGTCCCGGTCGGTGAGGACGGCCTCGACGGCGGCCAGCTCGACGTCCCAGCGGGCCGCCGTCTCGTACAGCCAGTCGGCGGGCATGGGGACGCCGGCCAGCCGGCCGAGGACCGGGCGCAGGGCGCGGGCGGCCTGCCGCTCGGGCGGCAGCAGGCGGCGCAGGTAGCGGCGCAGTTCCTCGGGGAGGCCGAGCAGGGCGAGGGCCTGGGGCAGGGGCGGGAGGTCGACGACGAGGAGGCCGTACCGCTCGGAGAGGGCCGCGTCCCGCAGGGCGCGCAGGAAGGACAGTTCCTCGGCGCCGGGCAGCGGGGTGACCTCCTCGGCGTCCAGGCGGGCGGCGCCGAGCAGGTCGAGGACGTTCGCGGCGCGGGTCTGGAAGGCGGTGAGGTCCTGCCGGAAGCGTTCCGTGGCATCGGGCCGCCAGGCGGTGAGGTGCTCGGTGACCTCGGTGGGGGCCGGTCCTGTCGCGGTGCCCAGGGCCGCGCCGAGGGTGTCGGTACGGTCGGCGCCGAGCAGGAGGGTGCGGGTGCCCTCGGCAGCGGCGCGCAGTGCGGTGGCGGCAGCGATGGTCGTACGGCCGCTACCGCCGGGGCCCGTGATCAGGAGGGTGCGCATGGGGGTGAACGGTACCGTCGTGCGCGAGGATCGAACGGAGCGACTACTCCTGCCCCGACTCCACCCTCTTCTTCAGTCCCGCCAGCGCCCGGTCGATGATGACCTTCTCCGCCTTGCGCTTGATCATGCCGAGCATGGGGATCTTGACGTCGACGGTGAGCTGGTAGGTGACCTCGGTGGCGCCAGCGCCCGCCGGCTTCAGGAGGTAGGAGCCGGCGAGGGAGCGGAGCATCTGGGACTTGACCAGGGTCCAGGAGACCTCGCGGTCGCCGGTCCAGGTGTAGGCGAGGGTCTGGTCGTCCTTGATGGCACCGGCGTCCATGACGAGGCGTACCTGCTCGGCGCGGCCCTGGGCGTCGGTGGCGAGGACCTCCGCCTCCTTCACCTCGCCGGTCCAGTCCGGGTAGCGAGCGAAGTCGGCGATCACCGCCATGACGTCGGCCGGAGCCGCCTCGATCGTGATGCTCGAACTGGTGTGTTCCGCCATCGCCGTGGCTCCTCCAGATGCGGGCCGGTGGGAGAGTTCCGTGTGCGCGGGTCTGCGCACGTGTGTGCAGCGTGAAGGCTACCGCGCCGCCGGCCCGCCGCCTTCACCGCGCCTGCCGGGCCTCACCATTCGAGTGCCCAGGGCGTGCCGGTCCCGGCGAAGTGCCCCACGTTCACGCACTCGGTGGCGCCGATCCGCATCCGGCGCGCCAGCGGCTGGTGGACGTGTCCGAACAGCGCGTACCGCGGTCTGGTGCGGCGGATGGCGTCCAGCAGGGCCCGGCTGCCCCGCTCGAAGCGGCGGGCCACGGTGTCGTACACCAGCTCGGGGACCTCCGGCGGGATGTGGGTGCACAGCACGTCGACCTCGCCGACGGCCTCGATCTTCGCCGCGTACTCCTCGTCGCTGATCTCGTAGGGCGTGCGCATCGGGGTGCGCAGTCCGCCGCCGACGAAGCCGAAGACACGGCCGCCGATCTCCGCCCGCTGACCGTCGAGGACGGTGGTGCCGGGCCGGGCGTACTCGGGCCACAGCTGCGGCATGTCGACATTGCCGTAGGTGGCGTACGTCGGTGTGGGGAACGCGGCGAACAGCTCGGCGTACTGCTTGCGCACGGCCGCCTCGATGGCGGTGGCCCGGTCGGTGCCGATGCCGGCCCACAGCCGGGCGCCGAACGCGCGGGCCTCCTCGAAGCGGCGGGCGGTGCGCAGCTCCACGATGCGGTCGGCGTTCTCCTTGCCGAACAGGTCGGGGAAGATGCCGCGCGAGTGGTCGGCGTAGTCGAGGAAGAGGACGAGGTCGCCGAGGCAGATCAGGGCGTCCGCGCCTTCGCCGGCCCGGGCCAGGTCGCGGGCGTTGCCGTGCACGTCGCTGACCACGTGGACGCGGGTCCGCCGGTCGCCGGTGCGTGTGGAAGCCATGACGATCAAGCGTAGGCGGAGCGGTGCACTTGTGAACAGTGCCGGTCCAACCTGCGGTTACTCGCCGGTCGGTTCGGCCGTGGACTACTGTGCGCGAAGGAACGCCCACGTGTGTGACGCAGCGAACATCTCGCCGGGACCCCCTGTCGTAGACGCCATACCGGCGGGTAACGTCCGGGCAGTCCAGTCGTGCTCTGGTTTTCAACATGTGAACGCTCATGCTGATCCGGAGCACTCGCCCGAGCCTTGGACCGCACCGTCGCATCGCACAACGTCGTGGCGCCGGCGCCCTAAGAGGAGCAGCAGTCTTGCGCGAGTTCAGCCTTCCGGCTTTGTACGAGGTCCCTGCGGACGGCAATCTGACCGACATCGTCCGCAGAAACGCCGCGCAGCATCCCGACGTGGCCGTCATCGCCCGCAAGGTGGGCGGGGTCTGGCAGGACGTGTCCGCGCGGGAGTTCCTGGCCGAGGTGCGCGCCGCCGCCAAGGGGCTCATCGCCTCCGGGGTGCAGCCGGGCGACCGGGTGGGCCTGATGTCCCGCACGCGGTACGAGTGGACGCTGCTCGACTTCGCGATCTGGAGCGCGGGCGCGATCACCGTGCCGGTGTACGAGACCAGCTCGCCGGAGCAGGTGCAGTGGATCCTCGGCGACTCGGGCGCGACGGCCTGCATCACCGAGCTGGCGGGCCACACGGCCGCCGTCGAGTCGGTCCGCGACGCGCTGCCCGCGCTCAAGCACGTCTGGCAGATCGAGGCCGCCGGGGTGGAGGAGCTGGGGCGCCTCGGGCAGGACGTCAGCGACGCGACGGTGGAGGAGCGCAGCTCGCTCGCCCGGGCCGACGACCCGGCGACCATCGTCTACACGAGCGGTACGACCGGGCGCCCCAAGGGCTGTGTGCTCACCCACCGCAGCTTCTTCGCCGAGTGCGGGAACGTGGTGGAGCGGCTGCGTCCGCTGTTCCGCACCGGTGAGTGCTCGGTCCTGCTCTTCCTCCCGCTCGCTCATGTCTTCGGGCGGCTGGTGCAGGTGGCGCCGATGATGGCGCCGATCAAGCTGGGCTGCGTCCCGGACATCAAGAACCTCACCGACGAACTGGCCGCGTTCCGGCCGACGCTGATCCTCGGTGTGCCGCGGGTCTTCGAGAAGGTCTACAACTCGGCGCGGGCCAAGGCGCAGGCGGACGGCAAGGGCGCGATCTTCGACAAGGCGGCGGACACCGCGATCGCCTACAGCAAGGCGCTGGACAGCCCGTCGGGCCCGTCGTTCGGCCTGAAGCTCAAGCACAAGGTCTTCGACAAGCTGGTCTACAGCAAGCTGCGCGCGGTCCTGGGCGGCCGGGGCGAGTACGCCATCTCCGGCGGTGCCCCGCTGGGCGAGCGGCTCGGGCACTTCTTCCGGGGCATCGGCTTCACGGTGCTGGAGGGCTACGGCCTGACCGAGTCCTGTGCGGCGACCGCGTTCAACCCCTGGGACCGGCAGAAGATCGGCACGGTCGGCCAGCCGCTGCCCGGCTCGGTGGTCCGCATCGCCGACGACGGCGAGGTGCTGCTGCACGGCGAGCACCTGTTCAAGGAGTACTGGAACAACCCGGGCGCGACCGCAGAGGCCCTGGCCGACGGCTGGTTCCACACGGGTGACATCGGCACCCTGGACGAGGACGGCTATCTGAGGATCACCGGCCGCAAGAAGGAGATCATCGTCACGGCGGGCGGCAAGAACGTGGCCCCCGCGGTGATCGAGGACCGGATCCGGGCGCACGCGCTGGTCGCGGAGTGCATGGTGGTGGGCGACGGGCGGCCGTTCGTGGGCGCGCTGGTCACCATCGACGAGGAGTTCCTGGGCCGTTGGGCCGCCGACCACGGCAAGCCGGCGGGCTCCACCGCGGCGTCGCTGCGCGAGGACCCGGATCTGCAGGCGGCGATCCAGGCGGCCGTGGACGACGGCAACGCCGCGGTGTCGAAGGCGGAATCGGTGCGGAAGTTCCGCATTCTGTCCTCCCAGTTCACGGAGGAGTCGGGCCACCTCACCCCGTCGCTGAAGCTGAAGCGGAACGTGGTGGCGAAGGACTACGCGGACGAGATCGAGGCGATCTACGCCAAATAGCCTCCCTGCTGGAAGAGCGTCATGGCGCGGTGTCCTCGGCGAGGACCCGCGCCATCGTGCGTTCGGCGAGCGCGGTGATGGTGACGAAGGGGTTCACGCCGATCGAGCCGGGCACGAGGGAGCCGTCGGTGACGTAGAGCCTCGCGTACCCCTTCACCCGGCCGTAGTCGTCGGTCGCTCGGCCCAGCACGCAGCCGCCGAGCGGGTGGTAGGTGAAGTCGTCGGCGAAGACCTTGCCGGCCGAGCCGAAGAGGTCGTACCGGTAGATGGTCGCGTTGGCCGCGTTGACGCGGTCGAACAGCTTCTTGGCCATGGCGACCGACACGGCGCTCTGGCCGGCGGTCCAGCCGAGTCTCACCGCGCCGGACGAGGAATCGTACGAGAACGACGCCCGCTCGGGGTTTCTGGTGATCGCGAGGTACAGGCTGATCCAGTGCTCGAAGCCCATGGGCAGCGGGGCGATCTCCGCGAAGACCGGGTTGTCGGGGTTGGCCCAGTCGTCGATGCCCATGACGGGCATGGTGGCCTGGTGGGCGCCGACGGTGTCCCACATGTGGTTGGCGCGGCCGAGCATGGTGTTGCCGTTGGTACCCCAGCCGGCGCCGACGGCGGGGGCGAGGTCGGGCAGGGTGCCGGTGTCCCGGGCGCGGACGAGAAGTTCGGTGGTGCCGAGGCTGCCGCCGGCCAGGAACAGGTAGGTGCAGCCGTACTGTTTGCGCTCCACGACCGCGCCGGTGCCGTCGATCCGGTCGGCGGTCAGGACGTACGACCCGTCGCCCGCCCGGCTGACCGAGGTGACCTTCTCCAGGGTGTGGATGGTGACGTTGCCGGTGCCGAGGGCGGCGGCCAGGTAGGTCTTGTCGAGGCTGCGCTTGCCGTGGTTGTTGCCGTAGATGACCTCGCCGGCGAGCGCGGACCTGGTGGCGGTGCCGGCGGCCTCGCGCCGCATGTGGCCGAAGTCGTAGACGTTCGGCACGAAGGTGGTCCTCAGGCCGGCGTTGGCGGCGGCCTTCCGTGAGGTCCGGGTGAACTGGTACCACTCGGTCGACTCGAACCAGGCGGGGTCGACGGAGTTGACGCCGAGCATGGCGCGGGCGCGCGGGAAGTACGTGCCGTACATGGCGTCGGCGTCGACGGCCGGGAACTGCTCGGCGAAGTAGGAGCGGGGCGGTGTGACGGCCATGCCGCCGTTGACCAGGGAGCCGCCGCCGACGCCCCGGCCGACGTAGACGGACATGTGGTCGTAGTGCACCCGGTCCAGGACTCCCGGGTAGGGGGTGATGGCCTTGTTGACCACGTCCAGCCAGAGGAAGGTGGCGAGCGGGGCCTCGGTGCGGGCGCGGAACCACATGGAGCGCTGGTCGGGGGCGGTGGTGGAGCAGAAGACCTTGCCGTCGGGGCCGGCGGTGTTCCAGAGCCCGCCCATCTCCAGGACGAGGGTGCGGATGCCGGCCTGGCCGAGGCGGAGGGCGGCGACCGCGCCGCCGTAGCCGGAGCCGACGACGATCGCCGGGGCGTTGTCGGCGGCGGCGGGTTCCGCCGCGCGGGCGGACTGGAGGCCGATGCGGGTGAATCCGAGGCCGGCGGCGGTTTGCAGTGCGGCCATACCGAGGATGTGACGTCTTGTCAGCTGACGCTGCATCAGGTTTGCTGTCATGATGCGCAGCATGTGCGGATTTTTCGGTTCCGCCTAGAGCGCCGGCAAGGTTCAGAGCAAGGCCTTCAGCCTCTCCGCCAGCAGGTCCCAGCGCCACTTCTCCTCCACCCACTGCCGGCCCCGGTCGCCCATGCGGCGGCGGAGTCCGGGGTCCTGGAGGAGGACGGTGATCCGCTCGGCCGTCTGCTCGGCCGAGCCGCCCCGGACCACCCAGCCCGTCTCGCCCTCCAGGACCGCGTCCGGGGCGCCGCCCGAGTCGCCCGCGACGACCGGCAGGCCCGTCGCGGAGGCCTCCAGGTAGACGATGCCGAGGCCCTCCACGTCCAGGCCGCCGCGGCGGGTGCGGCACGGCATGGCGAAGACGTCGCCGGCGCCGTAGTGGGCGGGCAGCTCGGACCAGGGCACGGAGCCGGTGAAGCGGACCGAGTCGGCGACGCCGGTCTCGTACGCCATCCGGCGCAGGTCCTTCTCGTACGGGCCGCCGCCGACGATCAGCAGGACCGTGTCCGGCTCGGCGGCGAGGATGCGGGGCATGGCCCGGATCAGCGTGTCCTGGCCCTTGCGCGGCACCAGCCGGGAGACGCAGACGACCACCGGGCGGTCGGTCAGGCCGAGCCGTGCGCGGACCTCGTCGCCGCCGGAGCCGGGGTGGAAGGTCTTCTCGTCGACCCCGGGCGGCAGCTGCACCATCCGCGAGGCCGCCCGGGGGGTGAGCGCGGTCGCTATCCGGGAGCGGGTGTACTCGCCGAGGTAGGTGATCGTGTCCGTGGACTCGCCGATCCGGCGCAGCAGCTGCCGGGCGGCGGGCAGCTGGGCCCAGCCGGCCTCGTGGCCGTGGGTGGTGGCCACCAGCCGCTCGGCGCCGGCCCGGCGCAGCGCCGGTGCCATCAGCCCGAGCGGGGCCGCCGCGCCGAACCACACGGACGTGCACCCGTGCTCGCGGAGCAGCCCGACCGCCCGCCGGGTGGCCTGCGGGGTGGGCAGCAGCATGGTCGTACGGTCGCGTACGACGGTGAAGGGCTGCTCGGCGTCGAAGGCGGCGGTGGCCTCGGCCCCCTCCCGGCCGCGCTTCCAGGTGGAGGCGTAGACGACCAGCCGGCCGGGGTCCAGGCGGAGGGCCATGTTGTGCAGGAAGGCCTGGATGCCGCCCGGCCGGGGCGGGAAGTCGTTGGTGACGATCAGGGTCTTGTGCATCGCCGCCGACCCTACCGAATGGGCCGTCCGCGGCCGGGCCCGGCCGAGTCTGTGGCATGCGCACAGCCGCGCAGGACATCATGGTCGCTCGAAGCGGATTCGAACGGCACGGCAATCGACCCGGGAATCGGACGGCAGGGGATCACGTGGAGACGAAGGGTGCCGGGCGGTCCCTGGCCTGGCTGCTCGTGACCTGGGGCGTCACACGCGTGGTGCTGCTGCTCTTCGTCTTCCGGGTGTACACCTTCCCGGGCCCCGACGTCACCTCGGACGTGTCGGTGATCTACCGCGGCTGGTACGAGGTCCTGCGGCAAGGAACGTTTCCGCTGGACGACGTGACCTGGCAGTACCCGCCCGCCGCGGCACTGCCGGTCCTGTCCCCCGCCGTGCTGCCCTTCCTGTCGTACGCGCACGCCTTCTTCGTGCTGGCCTGCCTCGCCGACGTCGCCGTGCTGGCGCTGCTGGTGTACGCGGGCCGGCGGCCCGGGCGGTCGCCGCGCGGGGCCTGGGTGTGGGTGGCGGGCGTGCCGCTGCTGGGGCCGACGGTGTACGCCCGTTACGACGTGATGGTGACCGCGGTGGCCGTGGCGGCGCTGCTCGCCGGCGCCCGGCGCCCGCGGGTGATGGGCGCGCTGGCGGCGGTGGGGGCGCTGCTGAAGGTGTGGCCGGCGCTGCTGCTGGTCGGTGCCGTGCGGCGGCGGGCGTGGGCGTCGGCGGTGGTGACCGCGGCGGGCGTGGCACTGCTGTTCACGGTGTCCATGCCGGGCGCGTTCGCGTTCCTGACTTTCCAGCGGGACCGGGGCACCGAGGTGGAGTCGCTGGGCGCCCTGGTCTTCCACGTGGGCCGGCACTACGGCTGGCGGGGCGAGGTGCTGCTGAACTACGGGTCGATCGAGTTCCTGGGCCCGTATGTGGACCAGGTCAGCACGGCCGCGCTGGCGCTGACCGGGGCCGCGTTCGGCTGGCTGCTGCTGTGGCGGCTGCGCGCGGCCCGCTTCGAGCCGCCCGCCCTCGCCGACGCGGCACTGACGGCGGTGCTGCTGTTCACGGTGACCAGCCGGGTGATCAGCCCGCAGTACCTGGTGTGGCTGGTCGGCCTGGCCGCGGTGTGCCTGACGCACCGGGCGAGCCGGATGGGGGCGCCCGCGCTGCTGGTCGTCCTCGCGTCCTTCGTGACGGTCCTGGAGTTCCCGCTGGGCTTCTCGCACGTGGTGCTGAGCGACTGGTACGGCGTGACGCTGCTGGTGGTGCGCAACGGTCTGCTGGTCGCGGCCACGGTCACGGCGGCCCGCCGGCTGTGGCGGGCGACCGTCCCGCGGGCCGCGTCCTCCCCCTTCCCGCCTCAGGCCGCCCGCGCGAAGGAGACCCCGGTCTCCTCCTGACGCCGGGCCCGCCGCAGCAGCGCCGCCACGGCCGCGCACTGCACGGCCATCGCGAGCGCCAGCGCCAGGCAGACGCCGGGCAGGCCGAGGCCGGAGAGCGCGTGGGCCAGGGACAGCTGGACGGCGGTGCCGAGCAGGGTGACCCGCAGCAGCGCGGGCGCTCCCCCGCTGCCCTCGAAGACCCCGCCGAGCGCGATGAAGCAGGCCATCAGCAGCAGGTAGGGGCCGATGCAGCGGAGGAAGAGCACGCCCTGGTGGGCGACCTCCGGGCCGGCGCCGAAGGCGGCCATGATCCAGGGGGCGGTGACGGCGAACAGCGCGGCGGCCGTGAGGCCCGCGGTCCCGGCGACGAGCACCGCCTGCCGGCCGATGTCCCGGCGGGCGTCCCCGCCCGAGCCCCGGATGTGCGCGGTGTGGATGGCGGCGGCCTGCCGCACCGCGTAGAAGGCCATGGTGGCGAGGTACATGACCTTGTAGGCGATGGAGTAGGCGGCCACCGCGGTGACGCCGAGCCGGGCCACGATGGCCACCAGCACCAGGGCGCCGCCCTGCCGCACGGTGAAGTCGGCGGACATGGGCAGCCCGGTGGCGAGGGTGCGGCGCAGGGCGGCCGGGAGGGGTGCGGCGGGCCGGGTCCGGGCGGCCGTGCGCAGCAGGGCGGTGCGGCGCAGGGCGCGCAGGCCGAGGGCGAGGGCGGCGGCACGGCACAGCACGGTGGAGGCGGCGGCACCGGGGACGCCGTAGAGGTGGATGAGGACGGGGTCGCAGACCAGGATCAGCCCGTTGGCCAGCAGGGCGAGACGCATCGGGGTGCGGGTGTCGCCGGTGCCCTTGAGGATGCCGTCGACGAGCTGCTGGACGAAGAAGACGGCCATGCCGGGCAGGGAGAGCGCGAAGTACGCGGTGGCGAGGCGCACGGCCGCCGGGCCGCCGCCGCCGAGCACCAGGCCGGCCAGCGGCTCGCGCAGCAGGAAGCCGCCCACCGCGACCACGGGCGTGACCAGCGCGCACAGCGCCCAGCCCCCGCGTACGGCGGCCCGTACGGCGGCCGGGTCGCGGGCTCCGCGGGCGTGCGCCACCAGCACGGTCGTACCGGAGGCGAAGACGAGGGCGACGCCGAGCAGCACGTTCTCGGTGTTGGTCGCGACGGCCACGGCGGCGACGGCGGCACCGCCGAGCCGGGAGACCCAGACGGTGTTGATGATCCCGGAGGCGACGGAGGCGAGCAGCGAGAGATAGACGGGGTGGGCGAGCGCGATGAGCTGCCTGCGGTGGGCGTTCACGGTCCGGCTCCTCGGCAGGGAGACCCTCTTGTCGAGGCCCTCTTATCGAGCTACCTCGGTTCGAGGTAGCTCGATAAGAGGTAGCATGGAGGCCGGAGAGCCGCAAGGAGGAACGCACGTGCTGGAGCTGTCGATCCTGGGCTTCCTCGCCGAGGAGCCACTGCACGGCTATGAACTGAAGGACCGCATCCGCGCACTGAGCGGGCATGTCCGCCCGGTCAGCGACGGCGCGCTGTACCCGGCCATCAACCGCCTCGTCGCCGCCGGCCTGCTCGACCAGCGCACCGAGGACGGCGTGAGCGCCGCCCCGCGCCGGGTGCTGTCCCTGACCGCGAAGGGCCGCGCGGAGCTGCGCGAGCGGCTCCGCGACCCGAAGCAGGCGGAGATCACCGACCACGTCCGCTTCAACACGGTCCTGGCCTTCCTGCGGCACCTGGACGACCCCGCCGAGCAGGCCGCCGTGCTCCGCCGCCGCCTGGAGTTCCTCGAGACCCCGGCGAGCTTCTTCTACCGCAAGGGCGAGCCGATGCGGGCGGAGGAGGCCGGGGACCTGTTCCGCGCGGGCATGCTGCGGGTGGCCCGGGCCACCGGGCAGGCCGAGCGGGAATGGCTGCGGGAGGCCATCGAGGTGCTCAGCCGAGCTGGGTCGTGACGTAGTCGCGCCAGCGGGCGGTGAACTCCCGCGGTGTCGTCCCGAGCACCTCCCGCAGGGCCTCCTCGACCGCGCCCGCCCGTTCCGGGTGGGCGCCCACGGACCGGTAGAAGGCGCCGAGCCGGGCGGCGCCCCACCGGTCGGCGATCATCCGGCAGGCCAGCCAGCCGCCCTCGTAGGCCCGCGCCAGCTTCACCGGCTCGCGGGTGAAGCCGAAGTCCTCGTCGGCGGGGAGCGCCTCGGGCACCTCGCCGTCCCGGACGGCACGGGCGAGTTCCGGGGCGGCCTCGGCCGGGGTGCGGCCGGTGCCGAGGTAGCCGATCCAGTCGGCGTAGCCCTCGGAGAGCCACAGCGGGGTGGCGGCGGTGGTGCGTGCCCGGGTGGCGACATGGGTCGTCTCATGGGTGAGGACGACCTGCTTGCCGGCGTCGCCGAGCAGGGCGTACGCCTCCGGGTTGACCACCACCCGGTCCGCCGGCGCCCGGCCCGGCCCGCCCGTCTCGCCGGTGGTGACGGCGGCGATGCCCCGGTAGTCGGCGGCGGGCGAGCCCAGCAGGGACGCCATGCCCGCCAGGGACCGCGGGACCAGTACGACGACCCGGCGGCTCCAGTCGGTGCCCCAGGCCCCGGAGACGGCCGGGACCGCCCGGTCGGCCAGCCGGGCGTACGTCCGCAGATCGGCGGCGGAGCCCCCGGTGCCGAGCACCAGGCTGCGCGCGCCCTTGACGGCGGTCACCGTGCCCTGGTCCCACAGCTGCTGCCCGGCCTCCTCGGCGGGCTTGTCGGCGGTGACGTACCAGCGGCCGTCGGCGGTGCGGCCCAGGGTGAGGGTGCGGCGGGTGCCGACGGGGGCCCGGTCGTAGCCGGCGACCCGGTAGCGCAGCTCGGCGTCGGCGGTGGCGCCGGAGGCGGTACGGCGCAGGGCACCGACCTTGTAGCTCCAGGAGGCCAGCGGGAGCGCGCGCAGCCGGGTGTACTCGGTGCGGGCGCCGGTCGTGCCGTAGGCCGTCTCGTCGTGGCCGAGCAGGGCCGCCGCGCGCCGGTCGAGGACCTGCTGCACCTCGGCGCGCGCGGAGTCGGCCGCCGTCGGCCGGTCGCACCCGGTCAGCGGCAGCAGCAGACCGAGCCCCACGGCTCCGATGCTCCACGCCCGCCTGCGACCAGCCACGCGCCGATCGTACGGCGCCGAGCGCGGTCAGGGCCGGGTGACCGAGGAGACCGGCATCATCCCGACCGGGTCGTAGCGCACCGGGGCGCCGGGATAGGGGGCGTGGATGACCTGGCCGTTGCCCGCGTACATCGCCACATGGCTGGCGTCGGAGCGGTAGACGACCAGGTCGCCGGGACGGGCCTGGGAGAGCGGGACCTGCCGGCCGGCGAACCGCTGCTCCTGCGAGGTGCGCGGCAGATGGAGACCGGCGTGCGCGTACGCCCACTGCATCAGGCCCGAACAGTCGAACCCGGAGGGGCCGTTGGCGCCCCACACGTAGGGGCGGCCGAGGGCCGAGCGGGCGGCGGCCAGGGCGGCGGCGGCGCGGCCTTCGGGGGCGGCGGCGCCGGTCGGCTCGGGCAGGTCCGCGCGGCTGCCCCGGGAGGCCCGGTCGTAGGCGGCGCGTTCGCCGGCCGGCAGGGCGTTGATCAGCTGCCGGGCCCGCGCGAGCTTCTGCTCCACGGTCCGCTTGTGCGCGGCCACGGCCTTGCGGCTGCGCTCCAGCTCGGCGAGGGTGCCGGCCGCCTCCGCGCGCTCCTGGGCGAGTTCGCGCAGCACGGACTGCAACTCCCTGAGCCGGCCGGCCTGCCGGGCGCCGATGCGGTCGAGGGTGGACGCCTTGTCCAGGTAGTCGTCCGGGTCGGCGGAGAAGAGCAGGGCGACCGCCGGATCGATGCCGCCGGAGCGGTACTGGGCGCCCGCCAGTGAACCGAGCTGCTCGCGCAGCTCGTTGACGCGCTGCTGCTGCCGGGCGATGTGGTCCTGTGTGTCGCGGACCTCCCGGCGCAGCAGGCCGGCGCGCTCGTCGGCCTTGTCGTAGGCCTGGGTCGCCTTCTCGGCCTCCTCGTACAGGCGGTCCACCTCGGCCCGGGTGTCGGCGCCCGGCGCGGCCTGCGCCGGTACGGCGCCGAGCGCGGCCGCGGCCGACAGCACGCACAGGGCGAGGGCGCCCCGGTCGAATCCGGACGGTGCAAGGCGGCGATGGGACCCCACGGCAGTCCTTCTGCTGGCGGACGAAGACCGTTGCCCCGGCGCCTGGGGACGGGGAGGCCCCGGCGCCGGGGAAACGCGGCAGACAGTAGCCGTGCGGACCGGCCCGGACCAAAGACCTCGGAGTCAACGCAGACTGACGCCCCGCCGCTGACGCAGGTCACCGGCGGGGCGTGGAGTCAGTTCGGGTCCCGGGGATTCGCCCGTTCGGGCGCCACCGTGTCCGTGTGTCGGTCCGTGTACCGGCCCCGTGTGCCGTGTCCGCGGGGTGCCGTGGGTCAGACCCGGACGCCCCACATGAACGGGCCGCCGATCGTACTCATGGACTCGTAACGAACCACCGTGCCGGTGCGCGGGGCGTGCAGGACCTGGCCGTTGCCCGCGTAGAGGCCGACGTGGTGCAGGTCGTTGAAGAAGAAGACCAGGTCGCCGACCTTCAAGTCGTTGACCGAAGTGATCCTCGTACCGATCTGCGACTGCGCCTCGGAGGTGCGCGGGATGGAGACGCCGGCCTGGGCGTAGGCCCAGGAGGTCAGGCCCGAGCAGTCGAAGGAGGAGGGGCCGGTGGCGCCGTAGACGTAGGGCGAGCCGAGCCGGGTCTGGGCGGCGGCGAAGGCCGCCTGGGCGCGGTTGGAGGCCGGCGGGGCGTCGCCGAGGTCCACGCGCTCGGTGGAGGAGCGGTTGGCGCGCTGCTCCTTCTCGGCGAGTTCCGCCTTCTCCTTGGCGGTGAGGGTGTTCAGGAGCTTCTGCGCCTCGGCGAGCTTGCTCTGGACTTCCTTCTTCTTGTTGCCCAGTTCGGTGCGGGTGGCGGAGAGGTCCTTGAGTTTCTCGGTGGCCTCGGCCCGCTCCTGGGCGAGTTCGCGCTGTTTGTCCTGGATCTTCTTCAGCGCGTCGACCTGCTGGCTGCTCAACTGGTCGAGCGTGGACGCCTTGTCGAGGTAGTCGTCCGGGTCGGAGGAGAGGAAGAGCTGGACCGAGGCGTCGATGCCGCCGGAGCGGTACTGGGCGGTGGCCAGCGAACCCAGGCCGTCGCGCAGCTTGTTCAGCTCCTCCTGGCCGCGGGCGACGTTGTCCTGGATCGTGGAGATTTCCTTCTGCAGCTTCTGCTGCTTCTCCTTGGCGCCGTTGTACTTCTCGGTCGCCTGCTCGGCCTGCTCGTAGAGCTTGTCGACCTTGGCCTTGACCTCGTCCTTGCTGAGCTTCTCGCTCGGCGCGGCGTTGGCGGCGTTGGCGCTGAGCGCGACGGCAGCTGCGGCAGCGGTGGTGAGCACGGTCACACGGGTGCGGCTCGGCTGCTTGGGTCGACGGTGGGACGCCACGGAGGACGAACTCCTTCTTGTGAGTGATCACCCGTTCGGAGGTTCGAGCCCAGACCCTAGTGATGTAGTTGTGATCATTCAAATCCTCACACCAAAAATTCCCGTCACGCAATGCATTCTTTGCACACAACTCACATGCAGTGATGCGTGACTGACACTGCGCTGCGTGAGGAAGCGGCCAATTCGGGCATTGCCTACGCCCGTTGGACCTTCAGGACAGTCGCTTCAGAAGTACCGCAGAGGCCACCGGTCGGGCACCCGCCCTCGCGACCCCGTCGGCGACCTCCCGGTCGGTGGAGGCGACGATGACCGGACGTCCCGGCGGCTCCGCGCGCACCAGTTGACGGATCAGCTCGTCGGCCGTCACGCCCGGCTTGGAGAACAGCACCCGCACCCCGCGCGGCGGCGCGAGCAGCACCGGCGCGGCGAGTTCGGCGCCGTCGAAGACACACGTCACCTCGGCCCCGGTCTGCGCGGCGAGCGCCGACAGCTGGCCCAGCAGCCTCAGCCGCTGCTTCTCCAGCGGCATCTGCGGATAGCCGGTCTTGGTCACGTTGTAGCCGTCGACGACCAGATGCGCCTGCGGCAGCGCCAGCAGCTGATCGAGGATGGCCGGATCGTCCTCGGACAGCGCGCGGGCGGCGATGTCCTTCGGTGTCATCCGGCCCGGTTCGACCGCGTCCACCGTCTCGGCCGGACGCACCGACACCGGGGGCAGGGCGAGTTCACGCCTGAGACCCTGGGTCGCGTCCAGCAGGGTGTCGAGCAGCAGCCGTACCCGCATGTCCTCCACGCTGCGGCCCTCACGCGCGGCACGGCGGGTGGCCTCCAGCGCGGCCTCGGCCTCGCCCAGGCGGGACTTGAGCCGGCGGGCCTCGCTCTCCGCGGCCGACACCTGGGCCTGCGCCTCGGTGCGCACGGCGTCCATCTCGCCCTGCGCCTTGCGCAGCGCGGCCTCGCCCCGCTTGACGTCACTGAGCGCGGCACGCAGCTTCCGGTGAAGCGATTCCGCTTCCTTCCGGGCCGACTCCAGCTCCGTGCGCAGACGTTCGGTCTCGGCGCGGGTGTGCTCCCGGGCCTGCGCCAGCTCCGCCCGCAGCCGCTCCAGTTCGGCCCGGCTCTCCTCGTCGGCGCGCTCGGCGTCCGCGCGCTGGGCCTCCTCGCCGGCCGCGGTGACCAGCTTCACCCAGCCCGCCGGGCGCAGTACGTAGGCCGCAGCCGCCACGTCGAGCGGGTCCGCGGCCGGGGGCGGGGAGCCGGAGTCGAGGGCGCCGGAGAGTTCCGGCTGGGCCTCTCTGAACTTCTCCCCGATCCGCTGCCGGAACAGCGGATCGGTCTCCAGCGCCGCCGCCATCGCGTTCCCGGCGAACTTCGCCCGGCGATTGGGGGCGAACCGGGCGTACTGCCTCAGCTGGGCGGGCAGTTCCGCCACGGTCAGCCCGCCGAAGCCGTCCGACACGATCTGGACGACGCGCCGGCGCACGCCGTCGGGCAGCGGACGGTCAAGCACCTCAGCGGTGCCGTCGCCCGGCCCCCCGCCTGCGGTCTCCACCATCCGTCACACCCCAATACCGGAAAAAGCCTCTCCGGGGGCCGCTCCGCTCAGGAGCCGGCGCCCGGCCTGTCCACGAGTTCCACCTGGTCCACCGCGTTGCACCAGCGGCAGCGCACCGATTCGATGGTCTCACTGACCACCTCGCGCTCCTCCACCTTCGGCTCACCGGCCAGGTCGAGGTGGACGTACTCGACGACCTTCGACGAGCGGGTGACGTCGAACCGGGTGAGGTTGCCGCACAGGGTGCAGCGCCATCGTGTCGTGGCCGTCGGCAGGGGAACCGTCATGGTGACTGTTCTCTTCCTTCTCGTGTCGGTCCGCGCCGTCCCCCGACGCGTGTGGCTCGTAACCCTACGGCCTGCCGGGGACTCGCCGCCCGTCCGTTCACGGCGGCGAGGCGGTCTGTCAGCTTGCGTCCCGTTACGTCATGCTCTGTAGTCATGATCAGCACCTGGAGCAGGGCGGCCGGCAGGACACTCGGAGCGGTCCGGGGCACCTCGGCCCCGATGACGTACGGCCTCATCGCCCTGTGCACCCTGATCTTCGCGCTCGGCCCGGCCTCCGGGCTGGTCCCCGGACACGGCTCCGGGGACGCGCTGCTCGCCGCGCAGCGGACGTACTTCCGGCACTGGGGCGTGGTCCCGGCCGAGCTGTTCGACGGACCCGCCGGGGCGGCGCTCACCCCGGCCACCGCGCTGTTCGTGCACGGCAGCTGGGTGCACCTGCTCGGCAACATGCTCTTCCTCTTCGTCTTCGGGGCGATGACCGAGGAGCGGATGGGCCGGGTGGAGTTCACCCTCTTCTACGTGGGCTGCGGCTACCTCGCGCTGCTGGGGTACGCGGCGGCCAACGCCACGTCCGAGCAGTCGCTGGTGGGCGCCTCCGGGGCGGTCTCGGCGGTCCTCGGGGCGTTCCTCTACCTGTTCCCCCACGCGCGCGTGACCAGTCTCCTCCCGTTCCTGTTCTTCCTGCCGCTGCGCTTCCCCGCGTGGGTGGTGCTGCCGCTCTGGGCGGCCCTGCAGTGGCTGGCGGCGGGGCAGGCCTCGGACGGGCCCGGGGTGGCGTATCTGGCACACCTGGTGGGGTTCGGTCTCGGGTTCGGTTACGCGTGGGTGCGGTACGGCCGTGGGACTAGAGTGAAGGCCGCCCCAGCTCCGGTCACCGAGGGAGAGAAACAGCCGTGATCACCGCGATCGTCCTGATCAAGACCAGCGTGGACCGGATCCCCGAGATCGCGGAGCGGATCGCCGCGCTCGACAGCGTCAGCGAGGTCTTCTCGGTCACCGGCACCTACGACCTGATCGCCATGGTCCGGGTCCGCCAGCACGAGGACCTCGCCGAGGTCATCCCGGGCCGGATCAGCAAGATCCCCGGCGTGGAGGCCACGGACACGCACGTCGCCTTCCGCACCTACTCCCAGCACGACCTGGAGGCCGCCTTCGCGATCGGCCTCGACAACTAGGGGGAAGACACCCCCTGGCCGCTGATCTGCACCGCCGCGATGCCGGTGCCGGAGGGGACGTAGAGGCGGCCGGCGTGGACGAGCGGGGTGTGCTGGTCGTCGCCCGCGGCACGGCCGAGGGCCGCGCTCCAGCGCTTCTTCCCGCCCAGGTCCAGCGCCCAGACCCGGTCACCCGCGCGGACGTACACGGTCTCGCCGGCCACGACCGCCCGCGGCTCGGCCGTGCTCCCTTTGATGTCGTACGCCCAGGCGCGGGAGCCGTCGGCCGCCCGCACGGCGTACACGGTGCCCTGTTCCGCGCCGACGGCCAGTGCGCGGCTGCCCGCGCTCAACGAACCCGTGTCGGCCTCCCTGCGCCACAGACGCCGGCCGTCCGAGACGCGCAGGCCCTGGCGTTCGGCGGCGGAGTCCGCGAACAGGGTGGTGCCCGCGAGGGCGACGGCCGTGACGTCGGTGCCCGCGGACACCTGCCACTTGCGTGAACCGTCCCGCGCGTCCAGCGCCAGCAGGGCGTCGCCGTAGCTGCCGGTGTAGATCACCTCGCCCGCGACGATCGGCGTGCCGGTGGGGCCGGCCGGGGTCCTGGCGGTCCACTTCTCGCTGCCGTCAGAGGCGTAGCGGCGCAGCCCGCCCGCGTCCGTGCCGCCGACGGAGACGAGCACGTCCGAGCCGAGCAGGACGGGGACGGCGTACCCCCGGTCACCGAGGGTGCGGGTCCACAGCGGGCTGCCGGACGGGCTCACCGCGGTCAGCCTGCGCTCGTCGTCGGCGTCGAACCCGACCACGCAGTACACGGCGTCCCGGGTGGCCACGGGGGTGGAGACGTCGTCGCCGAGCCGGACCTTCCAGCGCTTGGAGCCGTCCCGGGAGACCGCGTGCAGGACGCCGCCGGAGGTGCCGGCGTAGACGACGGAGCCGTCCGGGGAGAGCGCGCAGCACGCCCCGTCCAGGCCGCCGATGCCGCCGAGGTCGTAACTCCAGCGCAGCACCGCGGGCCGGTCCGCGCCCTGGCTCGCCGCCACGCCGGGGGACGATCCCTCGGGTGAGCGGTAGCTGCCGTGCAGGCTCTCGGTACCGACTCCCCGCTCCAGCAGCCAGCCGCCGACACCCGCGCCGGCCACGGCGACGGCTCCGCCGGCGATGGCCTTCAGCAGACGACGGCGGCCGGGGGCGACGGGCCCGAGGCGGCGGCCGGAAGCGGGTGAACCGGGACTGGTGGGACCTGCGGGGGCGGGTGTCGGGGTCGCGGAGGCGGGGACGGGGGCGGGAGCGGGAGCGGGTGAACCGGGACTGGTGCGGCCGACGGGCGCGGGGATCGCGCCGACGGAGGCAGGAGCCGAGGCGGCGGAGGCAGGGGTCGGGCCGGCGGAAGCAGAAGCCGAGGCGGCGGGGGCAGTCGGGCCGACGGAGGCAGGAGCCGAGGCGGCGGAGGCAGTCGGGCCGACGGAAGCAGAAGCCGAGGCGGCCGAGGCAGGAGTCGGGCCGACGGGAGCAGAAGCCGAGGCGGCAGAAGCAGGAGCCGAGGCGGCGGAGGCAGGGGTCGGGGTCGTGGGAGCGGGCGAGCCGGAACTGGTGGGGGCGGAGGTCGAGCCGGCAGAGGCAGGAGCCGAGGCGGCAGAAGCAGGGGTCGGGGTCGTGGGAGCGGGCGAACTGGTGGGGGCGGAGGTCGAGGCGGCGGGGGCGGGGGCCAGGTACTCCACTCCGCTGGGGCGGTCGTCGGGGGTCGGGCGGGGCCGCGCGGCCGGGCCGTACCAGTCCGGGCGGACGGCCGTGCGCAGGGTCTTCGGGGTGAAGCCGGCGCTCGCCACCACCTCGGCCGGTTCCGGGCGCTCCAGCGGGTCCTCGCGCAGGCAGGCCGCCACCAGCGGACGGATGTCCTCCGGGACGCCGGACAGGTCGACGTCACGAGTCAGGATGCGCAGCAGGACCACCGAGTCCTGCCCCTCGCCGAAGGGTTCCCGGCCGCCCGCCGCGTAGGCGAGGACCGCGCCGAGGGAGAAGACGTCGCTCGGCGGGCCGACCTGGCCCCCGTTGCGGATCTGCTCCGGAGAGACGTAGCCGACCGAGCCGACGACCGCGCCGGTGCGGGTCAGCGCGGTGGCCTCCAGGGCCCGCACGATCCCGAAGTCGATGACCCGGGGCCCGTCCGGGCCGAGCAGGATGTTCGACGGTTTCAGGTCCCGGTGGACCAGGCCCTTGGCATGGATGGCGGCCAGCGCCTCGCCGAGTGCGGCGGCGAGGATCCGCACCGCGGGCCCGGGCAGCGCGCCGTGGTCCAGGACGGCGTCCCGCAGATTGGGGCCCGGCACGAACTCCGTCGCCATCCAGGGCCGTTCGGCCTCGGTGTCGGCGTCCACGACCCGTGCGGTGTACGTGCCCGCGCCGCCGACGGTCTGGGCGGCGCGGACCTCGTGGCGGAAGCGGGCGCGGAAGGTACGGTCCTCGGCGTGCTCGGCCCGCACCACCTTCACCGCGAGTCTGAGGCCCGTGCGGGACGCGGCGAGGTAGACCTCGCCCATGCCGCCCGCGCCGAGTCTGTGCATGACTGTATACGGGCCGATGTGGCGCGGGTCTGCTGCGCGCAGCGGCTGCACTCCGGGTCCCCCTGTCCAACGTGTCGTCAGGGGGAGGTTATATGCGCCTCAGCGTCGGACGGGTGCGGGGCGCCGCATCACACCGCCGGCACGCAGCGGCCGTCCTCCGTCCTGTACGTCCACTTCGCGCCCTCCGCCACCAGTTCCTTGACGGCGCTGACGAAGCGCTCGACGTGTTCGTCGGGGGTGCCGGCGCCGAAGCTGACGCGGATGGCGTTGAGGGACTTCTCGCCGGGTGCCGCGTCGGGGGCGCCGCACTCGCCCTGGGTCTGGGGGTCGCTGCCGAGGAGGGTGCGGACCAGGGGGTGGGCGCAGAAGAGGCCGTCGCGGACGCCGATGCCGTACTCGGCGGAGAGGGCGGCGGCGAAGTGGGAGCTGTTCCAGCCCTCGACGACGAAGGAGAGGACGCCGACCCGCGGGGCGTCGTCGCCGAAGAGGGAGAGGATCTTCACCTCGGGGACCTCGGCGAGGCCCTCGCGGACCGCGCGGACGAGCTGCTGTTCGCGGGCCACCAGGGTGTCCCAGCCCGCCTCGGTCAGGGCCTTGCAGGCCGACGCGATGGCGTAGGCGCCGATGACGTTCGGGGAGCCGGCCTCGTGGCGGGCCGCGGTCTCGTGCCACTCGACGGCCACTCCCCCGTCCTCGCGCCGGGTGACCTTGCGGCTGGCGCCGCCGCCCGCGAGGTACGGCTCGGCCGCCTGGAGCCAGTCGGCGCGGCCGGCCAGGACGCCGGAGCCGAAGGGGGCGTACAGCTTGTGGCCGGAGAAGGCGATCCAGTCGACGTCGAGGTCGGTGACGGACACCGGGTGGTGCGGGGCGAGCTGGGCGGCGTCCAGGACGATGCGGGCGCCGTGGGCGTGCGCGGCGGCGGCCAGTTCCCGCACCGGCCACAGCTCGCCGGTGACGTTGGAGGCGCCGGTGACGCAGACCAGGGCCGGGCCGTAGGGGTCGCGGTCGGCGAGGGCCCGCTCCAGCGTCTGGACGGCCTGCTGCGGGGTGCGCGGGGCGTCGAGGTAGGTGACCCGCGCGTCCTGCCAGGGCAGCAGGGAGGCGTGGTGCTCGGTCTCGAAGACGAAGACCTGGCAGTCGGCCGGGATCACGCGGGCGAGGAGGTTGAGGGAGTCCGTCGTGGAGCGGGTGAAGACCACCTGGTCGGTGGCCCGGCAGCCGAGGAAGTCGGCGACCGTGTTCCGCGCGTTCTCGAACAGGTCCGTGGAGAGCTGGGAGAGGTAGCCGGCACCGCGGTGGACGCTGCCGTAGTACGGGGCGTACGCGGCGACGTCGTCCCAGACGCGCTGGAGGGCGGGGGCGCTGGCCGCGTAGTCGAGTGCGGCGTAGGTGACTTCGCCGCCGGTGACGAGCGGGACAGTGACATCTCGCCCCAGAACGGGCAGAGGGGTGCAAACGGTCTGGTCGGAGGCAGCGCTGGAGACGGACATGGCGGAACTCCCGTGAGAGGAAGAGGAAGAAGAAGGAAAAGGGTGTGCGGAGGCGGGGCTCTGCGGCCCTAACGCATTCGCTTGCTCACGGAAGACTCCTCGACGACCAGGATCCCTGGGTTCGTGAGGGATCCGCGCTTGCCGTACACCTTGCTGTGCACGGCCTGGTCTTCACCCGGGGCACCCCGCCACGGACGGAGGGTTGCCGGACAGTCGGCCGGGGCCTCATGACTGTCACTCATGACCTGGTACAGGAACGTACGCGATGTGATCGTCGCCCCGCAACCCGGTGTCCGGATCGCGGGACGACGACGGGTGAAACCCGCTAGGCGTTGCTGACGGCCACCCAGCGGTCCAGGGTGCGCTTCGCGGCGCCCGAGTCGATCGACTCGGCGGCCTTCGCCATGCCGGCCCGGAGCTGCTCGGCGAGCGGCGCGTCCGTCGGCTGGAGGGCCACCAGCGCCGCCGCCGAGTTCAGCAGCACGGCGTCCCGTACGGCGCCCATCTCGCCGTCCAGCAGCCGCCGGGCGACCTCCGCGTTGTAGGAGGCGTCGGCGCCGCGCAGGGCGTCCACGGGGACGAGGCCGATGCCGACGTCCCGCGGGTCGAAGGTCTCCTCCGTCACCTTGCCGTCCCGCACCACCCACACCCGGGAGGGCGCCGTGACGGTCAGCTCGTCCAGGCCGTCCTCGCCCCGGAAGACCAGCGCGGAGTTGCCCCGCTCGGCGAGGACACCGGCGACGATCGGCGCCATCCGGGGGTCCGCCACCCCGACGGCCTGCGCCCGCACCTGGGCCGGGTTGGTGAGCGGGCCCAGCACGTTGAAGGTGGTCCGGATGCCCAACTGGGCGCGGGCCGGGGCCACATGGCGCAGGGACGGGTGGAACCGGACCGCGAAGCAGATGGTGATGCCGGCTTCCTCGGCGACCTCGGCGACCCGCTGCGGGGTCAGGTTCAGGTTGATCCCGAGCTTCTCCAGGACGTCGGAGGAGCCGGAGGCGGAGGACGCGGCGCGGTTGCCGTGCTTGACGACCTTCGCGCCCGTGCCGGCGACGACGATCGAGGACATGGTGGAGATGTTCACCGTCTTGGCGCCGTCGCCGCCGGTGCCGACGATGTCCACGGCCGGTCCGGGCACCTCGATGACGTTCGCGTGCGCGTACATGGTCCGGACGAGTCCGGTGATCTCCTGGACCGTCTCGCCCTTGGCCCGCAGTGCCACCATGAACCCGGCGATCTGGGCGTCGGTCGCCTCCCCGCGCATGATCAGGTCCATCGCCCAGGCGGTGTCGTCGGCGGACAGGTCCCGGCCGTCCAGCAGGCCGTTCAGCAGGGCGGGCCAGGAGCGGCCCGCCGCGGTGTCGCCTCCAGCGGGGGTCACAGCGCTCATCAGCCGCTCCTCGTACAGGTTCCTGCTCCGTCGTACCCCACCCTATCCAGCCGGCGGCACGGCGAAGGGCCCCGTCCGGGTTACGGACGGGGCCCTTCAGCGTGGCGTGGCGACGCGGGGATCAGTGGTGGCCGTGGCCGCTCGTGATCTCCTTGTACTCCTCGACGGTCGGCTTCGGGATCTGGTTGTCCTCGCCGTAGTAGGCGTTGGAGAGCTTCGCGCGCAGCTTCTCCGAGGCCTTCACCTTGCGCTCGACACCGTTCTCGTCGACCGTCGGACCGATCTCGGCCGGCTTGTACTGCTCGTGCGCGGTGAGCGTGTGCAGCTGCTCCTGGCTGAGCGGCTCGTGCACCTCGATGAACTCACCGTGCGGCAGCCGCTTGATGATGCCGGTCTCGCGACCGTGCAGCACCTTGTCGCGGTCGCGCCGCTGCAGGCCGAGGCAGATCCGCTTGGTGACGATGAACGCGATCACCGGTCCGGCGAAGAAGGCGATCCGGACGAACCAGGTGACGGCGTTGATCGACAGGCTGAAGTGGGTGGCGAAGAGGTCGTTGCCACCGCCCACCAGACCGACCATGTACACGGTCACCCAGGCGACACCGAAGGCCGTGCGGGTCGGGGCGTTGCGCGGGCGGTCCAGGATGTGGTGCTCGCGCTTGTCGCCGGTGATCCAGGACTCGATGAACGGGTAGACCGCGATCGCCATCAGGACGAGACCGAAGAGCACCAGCGGGATGAACACGCCCAGGACGAGCGTGTGACCCCAGAGGTTGATCTCCCAGCCCGGCATGTAGCGGACCAGACCCTCGGCGAAGCCCATGTACCAGTCGGGCTGGGCGCCGGTGGACACCTGGTCCGGACGGTAGGGGCCCATGGCCCAGATCGGGTTGATCTGCGCGACGGCCGCGATGGCCGCGATGACACCGAAGACCAGGAAGAAGAAGCCTCCGGCCTTGGCCATGTACACGGGCAGCAGCGGCATGCCGACGACGTTCTTCTCGGTCTTTCCGGGACCCGCGAACTGCGTGTGCTTGTGGTAGAAGACCAGGATCAGGTGGCCCACCACCAGGCCGAGCATGATGCCCGGCAGCAGCAGGATGTGGATCGAGTAGAACCGCGCCACGAAGTCGTGGCCGGGGAACTCGCCGCCGAAGAGGAACATCGAGATGTACGTGCCGACGATCGGCACGGACAGGATCGCGCCCTCGGTGAAGCGGACACCGGTGCCGGAGAGCAGGTCGTCCGGGAGCGAGTAACCGGTGAAACCGGTGAACATGCCGAGGACGAACAGCAGGAAGCCGAACAGCCAGTTGATCTCACGCGGCTTGCGGAACGCGCCCGTGAAGAACACGCGCATCATGTGCACGAACATGCCGGCGAGGAAGATCAGCGCGGCCCAGTGGTGGATCTGCCGGATGAGCAGACCACCGCGCACGTCGAAGGAGATGTGCAGGGTCGAGCTGAACGCCTCGGACATCAGCTGTCCCTGGAGCGGGACGTAGGAGCCGTGGTACTCCACCTCGTTCATCGACGGGTGGAAGAACAGCGTCAGATAGACACCCGTCAGGATGATGATGATGAAGCTGTAGAGGCAGACCTCACCCAACATGAACGACCAGTGGTCGGGGAAGATCTTGCGCATGTTGGCCTTGGCCAGGGAGTAGATCCCGAGCCGGCCGTCGGCCCAGTCGGCGATCCGCTCGCCGGCCGGAGCCTTCCCGCGAGAGCGGGTCTCGTTCTCTGAAGTACTCATCCGCGCTCCCAGAATGCAGGACCGACGGGCTCCTCGAAGTCGCCGAGCGCCTGGAGGTAACCCTCACTGTCCACGCCGATGCGCAGCTGCGGCAGGGCGTGGCCGGCGGGGCCGAAGATCACTCGGGCACCGTCGGAGAGGTCGAAGGTGGACTGGTGGCACGGGCACAGCACGTGGTGGGTCTGCTGCTCGTACAGCGAGATCGGGCAGCCGACGTGGGTGCAGATCTTCGAGTACGCGACGATGCCCTCGTGCGACCACTCCAGCTCGCGCTTGTCCTTGATGTTGCCCGGCTGGATCCGGACGATCATCAGGGCAGCCTTGGCGATCTCGTTCTGGAACTCCTCGTCGTGCTCCTCCAGGCCGTCCGGCTTGGCGAAGGTGAGCGAGCCCACGGCGACGTCCTCGGGACGCAGCGGCTGGTTGGTGTTCATGTTGACCAGGCGCATGCCCTTGGCCCACATGGTGTGGCGCAGCTTGGTGCCGGGCGCCGGGCCGAGGCCGCCGAGCAGCATGACGCCGGAGAGCGGCACCAGGGCCAGCGCGCCGAACATCGTGTTGCGGATCAGCTTGCGGCGGCCGAGCGCCGACTCCTTGGCGCCCTGGCGGAAGTCCGCGTGGACCTTCGCCCGGACGTCGGCGGGAGCCTCGATCGGGTGCCGGTCGTCGGCGACCTCCACGTCGGACATCAGGGTGCGGGCCCAGTGGACCGCGCCCGCGCCGATGCAGAACAGCGCCACGCCCAGGGTCAGGCCCAGCGCGAAGTTCATCGCGCTGATGTGCCCGATCGGGAAGACGAAGATCGACTTGTCGGTCGGGATGGCCAGGTACGCGACGATGAAGCCGATGGTGGCCAGCATCGACACCGTGAACAGCAGGGCGACCATGCGCTCGGACCGCTTGGCGGCCCGCTCGTCGATGTCCTGGATCCGGTGCTCGTGCGGCGGCAGGCCCGGGTCGGCGAACGGGTTCTCCTCGTCCGCGATCCCTACCGCGCCGTGTGCGTGGTCCTGCTCAGCGGGCAGGTTCTCTTCAGGAATGTCTTGGCTACTCATGACTTCTTGGCCTTTGCGGTCCGAGCGGCGACCCAGACGGCGACCGCGATCAGCGCGCCCAGGCCGAAGATCCAGCCGAACAGACCCTCACTGACCGGCCCGAGGCCGCCCAGCTCCAGACCGCCCGGGTTCTCCGTCTCGCTGCCGTTGACCGCGTTCAGGTACGCGATGATGTCCTTCTTGTTCTTCTCCGACATCGTGGTGTCGGGGAAGGACGGCATGTTCTGCGGGCCCGTCTGCATGGCCTCGTAGATGTGCTTCGGAGCGACACCCTCCAGGCTCGGCGCGTACTTGCCCTTGGTCAGGGCGCCGCCCTTGCCGGTGAAGTTGTGGCACTGCGCGCAGTTGGTGCGGAACAGCTCGCCACCCTTGGCGATGTCCGCGCCCTCGGGGCCGTACTGCTGCTCGGTGGGCACGCTCGGGCCGGCGCCCAGCGAGGCGACGTACGCGGCGAGCTGGTCGATCTGGGCCTGCGTGTAGATGGGCTTCTTGCGCGGGACCTGGGCGCCCTGCGAGGTCGCGGCGGGCATACGGCCGGTGCCGACCTGGAAGTCGACAGCGGCGGCACCCACGCCGACGAGGCTCGGGCCGTCGGAGGAGCCCTGGCCACCGGTGCCGTGGCAGCTGGCGCAGCCGACCTCGTAGAGCTTCTTGCCCTCCTTGATGGTCAGGGACTGGGAGGATTCATCGGCCTGCGCCTTGCCCGCAGGCGCGAACGCGGCGTACAGCCCCCCAGTGGCCGCCAGCGCGAGGAGTAGGACGACGACCGCCGCCAGCGGATGGCGTCGTCGTGCGGAGAGCTTTTTCACGGATTACCCCGGTGTCAGGATCTTCTGCGTCGGTGCTTCTGGATGTGCGGGAGCGGTCCCGGCTACTTGATCAGGTAGATCGTGGCGAAGAGGCCGATCCAGACGACATCGACGAAGTGCCAGTAGTAGGACACGACGATGGCGGCGGTCGCCTGCTCGTGAGTGAACCTCTTGGCCATGTAGGTGCGGCCGAGGACCAGCAGGAAGGCGATGAGACCGCCCGTCACGTGCAGGCCGTGGAAGCCGGTGGTCAGGTAGAACACCGAGCCGTACGGGTCGGAGGACAGCGAGATGCCGTCCTTCTTCACCAGCTCCGTGTACTCGTAGATCTGACCGCCGATGAAGATCGCACCCATGATGAAGGTGAGGATGAACCAGCCACGGAGCTTCTTCACATCGCCGCGCTCGGCCGCGAACACGCCGAGCTGGCAGGTGAGGGAGGAGAGCACCAGGATCGTGGTGTTCGTGGCGGAGAAGGGCACGTTGAGTGCCTCCGCCTGTTCCTTCCAGTGGACCGGTCCGGTCACCGACCGGAGGGTGAAGTACATCGCGAAGAGGGCCGCGAAGAACATCAGCTCGGAACTCAGCCAGATGATGGTTCCGACGCTGGTGAGGTTCGGCCGGTTGACCGACGGGTGCGCGTGCCCGGTTTCTACTGTCGTTGCTGTCGCCACGACCGACATTATGTCGGTCGCTTATCTCGCGCTCACTCCGGGGGGTGCCGTTCGGAGTGTTGCCACCCGCCAGACCGGTGTTGACGTGGTGTTCGACGTGGTGTTCACGGGGACGACGACGGGAGTAACATCCGCCGGAACGGGCCTGCCCGTCCTGTCCGTACGACGCTGACGTCTCGGAGGAACAATGCAGCCGACCGCCACGGTGCTGGTCTACAGCGACGACTCCAACACCCGCGAGCAAGTACGGCTGGCCGCCGGGCGTCGGCCGGCCCCGGACGTCCCCCTGGTGGAGTTCGTGGAGTGCGCGACGCCGGACGCGGTGCTGCGGGAGCTGGACAAGGGCGGCATCGATGTGTGCGTGCTCGACGGCGAGGCCGTGCCGATGGGGGGCATGGGAGTGTGCCGGCAGATCAAGGACGAGGTGTTCGGCTGTCCGCCGGTGCTGCTGCTGATGGGACGGCCGCAGGATGCCTGGCTGGCCACGTGGAGCCGGGCGGACGCGGCGGTCACCCTGCCGGTGGATCCGGTGGAGTTCGCCTCGGCCCTGGCTTCCCTGCTGCGTCGGAAGCGGTTGGTCGGCGCCTAGCGGGTCGGGGCGCGGGGCTCGTGCCTCGCGCCCCCGCGGCGCGTTCACAGGGCCGCTGGCTGGATCCTCAGGGCGTCCGACGGGGCCGGGCCGTCCGGTTTGCCGTTGAAGAGGGCGCTGCCCTGACGCCACTTCTGCCAGTCGACGTTCCAGTCGCCGAAGCCGTTGCCGAAGGGCTCCATGTCGTCGCCGTTGGAATTGATGACCTTGACGAGGTCCCCTTCGCGCACGGTCTCGAAGAACCACTCGGCGTTGGACGTGCTCATCCCCGTGCAGCCGTGGCTGACGTTGGCGTAGCCCTGGGAGCCCACGGACCAGGGGGCGGCGTGGACGTACTCGCCGGACCAGGTGACGCGGGTGGCGTAGTAGACCGGCAGGTCGTAGGAGTCGGCGCTGCCCTCGGCGATGCCGACCGTGGTGCCGCGCATGCGTACGAAGTACTGCTTGGCCAGGACGACCTTGACGCCGTTGCGGGTCTCGAAGCCGGGCTTGCCCGTCGTGACGGGGATCTGGTTGATCTCCTGGCCGTTCTTGTAGACCGTCATCTGGTGCGAGGCGGCGTCGGTGACGGCCTCGATCTTGTCGCCCGTGGTGATGGTCAGCGGCTTGGACGCGCCGCCCCACAGCCGGTCGCCGATCTTGACGCCGTCCAGGTTGCTGTGCACCTGGATGGTGGCGTGGACGGGCCAGTACTCCTTGGGACGGTAGTGGAGTTCCTTGTTGTCCACCCAGTGCCAGGCGCCCGGCACGGCCGGCGTGGAGTCCACCCGCAGGGCGCGTTCCACGATGGCGCGCTGCGCCTTGTCCTTGATCTCGTGGTCGAGTTGGGCCGTGATCGGCTGTCCGACGCCGTATGTGCCCTTCTCCGGCCCGAACGTGACGTTCAGGCGCTTCTTGCTGGTGGGCTTGCTGGTGTCGAACGTGAGGACCTTGCGGCCGGGCGCGCCGTCCTCGTCCTCGGTGCTCACCGTGACCGTGTAGTGGGCGTTGGCGGCCAGTGGTGAGGTGCTGTGCCAACGGCTGCCGTCGGCGGCGAGTTCGCCCGCCACATAGCGCCCTGTGGAGTCCTGGGCGGTGACGTCCGTGATCCGGCCCTCACCGCTGTTGGCGGTGACCTCCAGGGGCTTGTCCGGGTCGGCCCGCTTCCCCGCTTCGGTGGGGCCGTTGAAGGAGATCAGGCCCGCTGCGTCGTACGGCCTGGCCGACAGGGGGTTGCCGTCCGAACCGCAAGCGGTGACGCCCGCGCCGAGGGCGGTCACCAGCAGCGTGCAGCTGACGACGGTGCGGGTCCGCGGAGTGTGGTTCATACGATCACGCTATGAGCTGGAGACCGTACCGGCGCGGCAGGTAACTCGTACGAGGGAACGGCATTGCGGCAAAGGAAGGACCCGCCGGAAGCGACGGAAAAGCCGGGAGCCCGGACCCCCCGAGGGGAGGGTCCGGGCTCCCGGCGCGTTCCGCGTGTCCTACTGGGTGCGGTTCTCACCGTGGTAGTACTCGAACACCCAGCCGAACAGGCCGACCAGGATGAACGGGGCGGAGAAGTAGATCAGCCACCAGCCGACCGCGATGCTGAGGAAGGCGATCGCGCCGCCGAAGCCCAGCATGAGCGGCTGCCAGCTGTGCGGGCTGAAGAAGCCCAGCTCGCCCGCGTCGTCCGCGACGTCGGCCTCCTTGTCGTCCTGGGCGCCCGCGTCGACCCGCCGGGCGGTGAAGCCCAGGTAGAAGCCGATCATGACGCTCAGGCCGAAGGCCAGGAAGAGAGCGGTGGTACCGGCCGGCTCCTTCGACCACACGCCATACACGATGGCCATGATCAGGATGAAGACGCTCAGCCAGATGAACATCCGACCCTGGATCTTCACTTGCCGGCCTCCTTGCTGCCCGCGACGGCGGTGCCGTGACCGGCGTGCTCGAGCTGTTCGAGCGCGGCGATCTCAGGGTGGTGCAGGTCGAACGCCGGGGATTCGCTGCGGATCCGCGGCAGGGTGAGGAAGTTGTGCCGCGGCGGCGGGCAGGAGGTCGCCCACTCCAGCGAGCGGCCGTAGCCCCACGGGTCGTCGACCTCGACCTTCTTGCCGTACTTGGCCGTCTTCCACACGTTGTAGAGGAACGGCAGGATCGACAGGCCGAGCAGGAAGGAGCTGATGGTCGAGACCGTGTTCAGCGCGGTGAAGCCGTCGGCCGCCAGGTAGTCGGCGTACCGGCGCGGCATGCCCTCGGCGCCCAGCCAGTGCTGGACCAGGAAGGTGCCGTGGAAGCCGATGAACAGCGTCCAGAAGGTGATCTTGCCGAGGCGCTCGTCCAGCATCTTGCCGGTCCACTTCGGCCACCAGAAGTGGAAGCCGGAGAACATGGCGAAGACGACCGTACCGAAGACCACGTAGTGGAAGTGGGCCACCACGAAGTACGAGTCGGACACGTGGAAGTCCATGGGCGGCGAGGCCAGGATGACACCGGTCAGACCACCGAACGTGAAGGTGATCAGGAAGCCGGTCGCCCAGAGCATCGGCGTCTCGAAGGACAACGAGCCCTTCCACATGGTGCCGATCCAGTTGAAGAACTTCACACCGGTCGGGACCGCGATCAGGAAGGTCATGAAGGAGAAGAACGGCAGCAGCACACCGCCGGTGACGTACATGTGGTGGGCCCACACGGTCACGGACAGACCGGCGATCCCGACGGTCGCGCCGATGAGACCCATGTAGCCGAACATCGGCTTGCGGGAGAACACCGGGATCACTTCGCTGATGATGCCGAAGAACGGCAGGGCGATGATGTACACCTCTGGGTGGCCGAAGAACCAGAAGAGGTGTTGCCACAGCAGTGCGCCGCCGTTGGCCGGGTCGAAGACATGGGCGCCGAACTTGCGGTCCGCCTCCAGGGCGAACAGCGCGGCGGCCAGCACCGGGAAGGCCAGCAGGACCAGCACACCGGTCAGCAGCACGTTCCACACGAAGATCGGCATGCGGAACATGGTCATGCCCGGGGCACGCATGCAGATGATCGTGGTGATGAAGTTGACCGAGCCGAGGATGGTGCCGAAGCCGGAGAAGGCCAGACCCATGATCCACATGTCGGCGCCGATGCCCGGCGAGCGGACCGCGTCCGACAGCGGGCTGTAGGCGAACCAGCCGAAGTCGGCCGCACCCTGCGGGGTGAGGAAGCCGCCCACCGCGATGAGCGAGCCGAACAGGTACAGCCAGTAGGCGAACATGTTCAGCCGCGGGAACGCCACATCGGGCGCGCCGATCTGCAGCGGCATGATCCAGTTCGCGAAACCGGCGAACAGCGGCGTCGCGAACATCAGCAGCATCACGGTGCCGTGCATCGTGAACGCCTGGTTGAACTGCTCGTTCGACATGAACTGCATGCCCGGCCGGGCCAGCTCGGCGCGCATGAGCAGCGCCATGACGCCACCGATCAGGAAGAACGCGAACGACGTCGCCAGATACAGCGTGCCGATCGTCTTGTGGTCGGTGGTCGTCAGCCACTTCACCACGACATTGCCGGGCTGCTTGCGCCTGACCGGCAGCTCGTCAGCGTATGAGCCTTCAGCTGCCGCGGCACCCTGGGGTTCGTTGAGGATGCTCACAGGTTGTTCGTCTCCCGGTTCTTCTCGTGGCTCGTCTGCGCGATGCCGGCGGGAATGTAACCGGTCTGCCCCTTCTTGGCGAGGTCCTTGAGGTGCTGCTCGTAACGCTCGGGGGAGACGACCTTCACGTTGAACAGCATCCGGGAGTGGTCGACGCCGCACAGCTCGGCGCACTTGCCGAGGAAGGTGCCCTCCTTGTTGGGGGTCACCTGGAAGGCGTTGGTGTGGCCCGGGATGACGTCCTGCTTCATGAGGAACGGCACCACCCAGAAGGAGTGGATGACGTCACGCGAGGTCAGGACGAAGCGGACCGTCTTGCCCTTGGGGAGCCAGAGCGTCGGACCGGGGTTGTTCGTCTGCGGGTTCCGCGTGCCGGGCGTGCCGACGTCGTAGACACCGCCGGCGTTCGCCGGGAATGCCTTCTTGAACCGGTCCGGAATGGCGTCCAGGTTCTTGTCGGTCTTGGCATCGCCGGTGGAACCGGGGACGTTCTCGATGTAGTTGAAGCCCCAGCTCCACTGGAAGCCGACCACGTTGACCGTGACGTCGGGCTTCTTCGAGGTGTCCAGGAGCTTCGACTCGTCCCGGGCCGTGAAGTAGAAGAGCACCGAGATGATGATGATCGGGACCACCGTGTACAGGGCCTCGATCGGCATGTTGTACCGGGTCTGCGGAGGAACCTCGACCTTGGTGCGGCTGCGCCGGTGGAAGAAAGCACTCCACAGGATCAGGCCCCACACCAGCACGCCGACGGCGAGCGCGGCAGCCCAGGAGCCCTGCCACAGGGAGAGGATCCGCGGAGCCTCTTCCGTGGTCGGGGTGGGCATGCCAAGGCGGGGGAAGTCCTTGTATGTGCAACCGGTTGCGGTCGCCAGGACCAGGCCCGCGGTCAGTGCCTGCAGCAGCTTCCGCCGCATCGGGCGCCGCGGCGAGCGGTCGGAGCCGTTGGGACTCACGTAGCGCCTTCCCGAGAGTCTCGCCCGCGCGGTTGGCTGCGGCCTTCTCGCTGGTCGGTCGCCGCCCTGCGTCGGGCAGGGGTTTGGATGTTTATGCGGACCAAACCCTAGCCCACCCTCTCCGAGGGTTCGCGGGGAGGGGTGCCTACTGACTCGGGTGGTTCGCTTGATTGGCGGCTGCGGGTGCGTTGTGGCTGGTCGCGCCGTTCCCCGCGCCCCTTCGGGGCACTGCCCTGACCGGCGGTTTAGCGTTGCCGTATGGCCTACTTTGACGCTGCCTCCGCCGCCCCTCTCCATCCCGTTGCCCGTCAGGCGCTGTTGGCCTCTTTGGATGAGGGCTGGGCCGATCCCGCGCGGCTGTACCGGGAGGGGCGCAAGGCGCGGATGCTGCTGGACGCCGCGCGGGAGGCGGCCGCGGAGGCCGTCGGCTGCCGGGCCGACGAGGTGGTGTTCACGTCGTCCGGCACCCGGGCCGTACACAGCGGGATCGCGGGGGCGTTGGCCGGGCGGCGGCGGGTGGGACGCCACCTGATCGTGTCGTCCGTCGAACACTCCTCCGTACTCCATTCGGCGGAGGTGTTCGAGGCGGAGGGCGGGAGCGTCACCCGGGTGGCCGTCAGCCGGGCCGGAGCCGTCGACCCGGCGGGGTACGCGGCCGCGCTCCGGGCGGACACCGCGCTGGCCTGCCTGCAGTCGGCCAACCACGAGGTGGGGACCGTGCAGCCGGTGGCCGAGGTGGCCGAGGTGTGCCGGGCGGCCGGGGTGCCGCTGCTGGTGGACGCGGCCCAGTCGCTGGGCTGGGGGCCGGTCGAGGGTGACTGGTCGCTGCTCGCGGCCAGCGCGCACAAGTGGGGCGGGCCGTCGGGGGTCGGGCTGCTCGTCGTCCGCAAGGGGGTGCGGTTCGCCGCCCAAGGGCCGGTGGACGAGCGGGAGTCCGGCCGGGCGCCCGGCTTCGAGAACCTCCCGGCCATCGTGGCGGCCGTGGCCTCGCTGCGCGCGGTACGGGCCGAGGCGGCCCAGGAGGCGGTACGGCTGCGGGAGCTGACGGCGCGGATCCGGGCACGGGTGCCGCGGCTGGTGCCGGACGTGGAGGTGGTCGGCGACGCCGAGCGCCGGCTGCCCGGGGTCGTCACCTTCTCCTGCCTCTACGTCGACGGCGAGGCCCTGCTGCACGAGCTGGACCGGGCCGGCTTCTCGGTCTCCTCCGGCTCCTCCTGCACGAGCAGCACGCTGACGCCCAGCCATGTGCTGAAGGCCATGGGCGTGCTCAGCGAGGGCAACGTACGGGTGTCCCTGCCGCCCGGCACGCCGGAGGCGGACGTGGACCGCTTCCTGGAGGTGCTGCCGGAGACGGTGGCGGGCGTCCGGGAGAAGCTGGGGGCGCCGGCTCCCACGACGGCCGTCCGGGCGGCGGAACTGGTCGTCGACTCCCTCGGCAAGCGCTGCCCGATTCCGGTCATCGAGCTGGCGAAGGTGTTCGGGGAGGTACCGGTGGGCGGGATCGTCCGGGTCCTCTCCGACGACGAGGCGGCCCGCCTGGACATCCCGGCGTGGTGCGAGATGCGGGGGCAGGAGTACGTCGGAGAGGAACCGGCGAAGAGGGGGACGGCGTACCTGGTACGCCGGGTGAGCTGAGTTGCCCGGGGGTCGGTACGCCCCTCAGCCCAGGTGGGCCCGCACTTCCTGGCCCGCCTCGTCGCCGTACGCCTTCACGAACCGCTCCATGAAGTGCGCCCGGCGCAGCTGGTACTCCTGCGTCCCCACGGTCTCGATGACGAGCGTGGCGAGCATGCAGCCGACCTGCGCGGCACGCTCCAGCGAGACCCCCCAGGCCAGCCCGGAGAGGAACCCCGCGCGGAAGGCGTCGCCGACACCCGTGGGGTCGGCCTTGCGCTCCTCCTCCGGGCAGCCGACCTCGATCGGGTCCTCACCGGTCCGCTCGATGCGCACGCCGCGCGAGCCGAGCGTGGTGACCCGGTGGCCGACCTTGGAGAGGATCTCCGCCTCGGTCCAGCCGGTCTTGGACTCGATGAGCCCCTTCTCGTACTCGTTGGAGAACAGGTAGGTCGCGCCGTCGAGCAGGACGCGGATCTCCTCGCCCTCCATGCGGGCGATCTGCTGGGAGAAGTCGGCGGCGAACGGGATGTTCCGGGTGCGGCACTCCTCGGTGTGGCGGAGCATCGCCTCGGGGTCGTCGGCGCCGATGAGGACCAGGTCGAGGCCGCCCACGCGGTCCGCCACCGTCTTCAGCTCGATCAGCCGGGCCTCGCTCATCGCGCCGGTGTAGAAGGAGCCGATCTGGTTGTGGTCGGAGTCGGTGGTGCACACGAAGCGGGCGGTGTGCAGGGTCTCGGAGATCCGGACCGAGGCGGTGTCCACGCCGTGCCGGTCGAGCCAGGCCCGGTACTCGTCGAAGTCGAAGCCGGCGGCGCCGACCAGGATCGGCTCGGTGCCGAGCTGGCCCATGCCGAAGGCGATGTTGGCGGCGACACCGCCTCGGCGCACGTCGAGGTTGTCGACCAGGAAGGAGAGCGAAACCGTGTGCAGCTGGTCCGCGACGAACTGGTCGGCGAAGCGGCCGGGGAAGGTCATGAGGTGGTCGGTGGCGATGGAGCCGGTGACTGCGATGCGCACGACGGGGATTCTCCTGCGGGAGGCTGGGTTGACAGTTCACGCTACCCGGTCGGAAGCCGCCACTGAAGCAGGCAAAACTACCCGATAGTAGCTCTTTCTTCGCCCCCTGAGCCGTGCCTACGGTTCGGTCATGACGAACCCCAAGGTCACCTCCCACGCCCCGGCCGACCTCGACGGCGATCTCGCCGCGCTGCGCGGCGACTGCGCCCGGATGGCCCCGCACTGGGCCGTCCCGGAGCACGCCGAGCCCCGGCCGGTGCCGCCGTCCCTCATCCACGGGGTGAGCGTGCCGGTGCGGTCCGCCCGGCTGCTGGACGCGATGTCCGACTACGGCGACTGACCCGGAGGCGCGCGCCCGGGAACCGTACGCTCCCTTCCCGCGTCCCATCGCCGGACCCGACCCAGCGAGGAGCGATGCGGTGAACACCGACCGGCCTGAGCGCCCCGAAGGGGCGCGGGGAACTGCGCGAGAAGCGACCACGGACCCGCAGTCGGCAACGACGGAACCGAGGCGGGCGCGTAGTCGCACCATCGTCACCGTGGCCACCGCGGCCGTTCTCCTGATCGGCGCGGGCGGCGCCTACCTCGCCGCGAGCGGCGCCCCGGGCGACCGTACGGGCGACGCGGCGGCACCCGCCGGGGCCGGTACTCCCCCACCGCTCGCCCTGGACGGCTGGGCGGACTCCGGCACGGGCGGTATCGCGCCCGGCGAACCGGACCCGTACGGCACCCGGTACGTCGCGCGGGGCGAGCTGCCGGACGGGCCCGGTTCGGCACCGGTGTACGAGCCGGGGGCCGAGGTGGGCCGGGAGCAGGTGGCCCGGCTGGCGAAGGCGCTCGGGATCGACGGGGCGCCGGTGGCCGAGGGGCGGATGTGGCGGGTCGGCGGCCAGGACGGGTCCGGGCCGAGCCTGAAGGTGAACCGGGACGCGCCGGGCAGCTGGAGCTTCGACCGGTACGCGCCCGGCACCGACAACTGCCGGAAGGTGACCGTCTGCACGCAGGACCCGGGCGCTCCGGCCGGCGACCCGGTGAGCGTGGCCGACGCCGAGAAGGCGGCGGCGCCGGTGCTGAGGGCGGCGGGGCTGGACGACGCGAGGACCGACGCCGGCCAGGTGATGGGCGCCCGGCGGGTGGTGAACGCGGACCCGGTGGTGGGCGGGCTGCCCACGTACGGCTGGACGACCGGCCTGACCGTCGACCGGACGGGCGAGCTGGTCGGCGGTCACGGGCTGCTCGCCACCCCGGTGAAGGGCGACACGTACCCGGTGCTGGGCGCGGAGAAGACGCTGGAGCTGCTGAACGGGCCGGCGAAGGACGGCCACCGGATGGGGATCGGCGGGTGCGCCACTCCGGTGCCGCTGAAGGACCGGCTGGAGCAGCCGTGCGGCGCGTCCACGGGAGCACCGAAGAAGCCGACGGCGGACAGGGAGACGAACACGGTCACGGTCGAGAAGGCGGTGTTCGGGCTGGCCGCGCACTCCGTCGGCGGGCGGCAGACGCTGGTGCCGTCCTGGCTGTTCCAGGTGCGGGGGTCCGGGGCGGACGGCGCGTTCACGGTGACGTATCCGGCGGTCGACCCGAGGTACCTGACGTCGAAGACGGCCGCCGCGCCCTCCGCGCCCTCGGCGCCGCCGTCCACCGGCGCGCCCGGCCGAAGCCGGAGCGTGAAGGTGAACGCCTACACGGCCGACGGGCGGACGCTGAACCTGAGCTTCTACGGCGGTGTGTGCGCCGACTACAGGACGTCGGCCCGGGAGAGCGGCGGCCGGGTGACGGTGACGGTCACCGAGAAGCCCTGGCCGGGCCGGGTGTGCGTACTGATCGCCAAGGAGTACGTGAAGACGGTGACGCTGGACGCGCCGCTGGACGGGCGGACGGTGGTCGGCACGGACGGCAAGGAGGTCCCGAAGGCGAAGGCGGGCTCGCTGCGGCCGGACGCGTCGGCCCAGCCGCGCTAGGGGGCGGAAACGCCGAGGCGGGGGGGGGCAGGAGGGGGGGGGGGGTGCTTTCTCGGGCGGGGGTTGTGTGGGTCCAGGGGGGGAGGCGGAAGAAGCGGAAGGAGACGGTTCTGTTGGGGTTTCGTGCCCGGAGGACCTGCTTTCTGTC
>NZ_JBVHVI010000015.1:45637-217924 GCF_055564915.1 Streptomyces sp. NPDC028928 | reverse complement strand
GGGAGGGAGAGGGGGCAGAGAAGGGGAGGGGGGGTTGCTGGCGGGGGGACGCGGGGGCCGGGCGGGGGGGGGGGGGGAAAGACAGGGGGGGGCGCCCCCAGGGGGGGGCCCCCCGCCTCGTTCGCGTCCGGTGTCGGCTCGGCTCAGCTGAAGGAGTCGCCGCAGGCGCAGGAGCCGGTCGCGTTCGGGTTGTCGATCGTGAAGCCCTGCTTCTCGATCGTGTCCACGAAGTCGACGGTGGCGCCGCCCAGGTACGGGGCGCTCATCCGGTCCGTGACGACCTTGACCCCGCCGAAGTCCTTCACGACGTCGCCGTCGAGCGAGCGCTCGTCGAAGAAGAGCTGGTAGCGCAGGCCGGAGCAGCCGCCGGGCTGGACGGCGACGCGCAGCGCGAGGTCGTCGCGGCCTTCCTGGTCGAGCAGGGCCTTGACCTTGGCCGCGGCGGCGTCGGTCAGGATGATGCCGTCGGTGACGGTGGTGGTCTCGTCCGATACGGACATCTACATCTCTCCCGGGTTGTACGGAGACTGCTTGCCGACGAGTGCAACCGGCGATTCCGCGGATTCATTCCGGGCCGGGCATTCGCGTTGTCGCGTTTTTTCTCGCTTCCTCATGCTCGCACATGGCCGGGAAGGCGGACAGGCGCCCGGAGAGGGACCGCGGGGGGATTCACGTCACATAGACGTTATGGCCATCGTCAAAGTGACGTGAAGCGGTTATGATAGATAGCGTCAGTTAGACGAAAAGTAGAAAGGGTGCGTGTGGTGACCACCGCCCAGACCCCGGAGCTCGACGTGCAGCCGACTCCGCTCGCCCTGCTGCTGCTCGGCCGTGAGGCCGACCCGAAGAGCGAGCGGGGCGTCGAGTGCCCCGGTGACCTGCCGTCGCCGTCCGACCCCGACCTGGTCGAGCGTGCCCGCGCGGCCAAGGAGAAGCTCGGCGACAAGGTCTTCGTGCTCGGCCACCACTACCAGCGCGACGAGGTCATCCAGTTCGCCGATGTCACGGGCGACTCCTTCAAGCTGGCCCGGGACGCGGCGGCGCGCCCGGAGGCCGAGTACATCGTCTTCTGCGGTGTGCACTTCATGGCCGAGTCGGCGGACATCCTGACCTCCGACGACCAGAAGGTGGTCCTGCCCGACCTCGCCGCCGGCTGCTCCATGGCCGACATGGCGACGGCCGAGCAGGTCGCCGAGTGCTGGGACGTGCTGACCGAGGCCGGGATCGCCGAGCAGGTGGTCCCCGTCTCGTACATGAACTCCTCGGCCGACATCAAGGCGTTCACCGGCAAGCACGGCGGCACCATCTGCACCTCCTCCAACGCCAAGCGCGCCCTGGACTGGGCCTTCGAGCAGGGTGAGAAGGTCCTCTTCCTGCCGGACCAGCACCTGGGCCGCAACACCGCCGTCCGCGACATGGGCATGTCCCTGGACGACTGCGTGGTCTACAACCCGCACAAGCCGAACGGCGGGCTGACCGCGGACGAGCTGCGCGGCGCGAAGATGATCCTGTGGCGCGGTCACTGCTCGGTCCACGGCCGGTTCAGCCTGGACTCGGTCAACGACGTGCGCGCCCGCATCCCCGGGGTGAACGTCCTGGTGCACCCCGAGTGCAAGCACGAGGTCGTGGCCGCGGCGGACTACGTCGGCTCGACCGAGTACATCATCAAGGCCCTCGAAGCCGCCCCGGCCGGCTCCAAGTGGGCCATCGGCACGGAGCTGAACCTGGTCCGCAGGCTGGCGAACCGTTTCGCTCCCGAGGGCAAGGAGATCGTCTTCCTCGACAAGACGGTCTGCTTCTGCTCGACCATGAACCGCATCGACCTGCCCCACCTGGTCTGGGCCCTGGAGTCCCTGGCCGAGGGCAACCTGGTCAACCGGATCGAGGTCGACAAGGAGACGGAGGCGTTCGCCAAGCTGGCGCTGGAGCGGATGCTGGCGCTTCCCTAGCGAGCACGAAGGGCCGGGTCCCGGACGGGACCCGGCCCTTTTCCCTGCCGTCACACTCCGGCCGGCTCCGGCGCCTTCTCCGGCTGCGGCTGCCTCTTCGCCGCCCGCTTCTTCGCCCTGCGTTCCTTGCGCAGCTCCAGCATCGCGTAGAGCGTCGGGACGAGGAGCAGGGTCAGCAGGGTCGAGGTGATCAGGCCGCCGATAACGACCACCGCCAGGGGCTGGGCGATGAAACCGCCCTCGCCGGTGACCCCGAGGGCCATCGGGAGCAGGGCGAAGATCGTCGCCAGCGCCGTCATCAGGATCGGGCGGAGCCGGTGCCGGCCGCCCTCGACCACGGCTTCCACCACGCCGTAGCCCTGGGCCCGGTACTGGTTGATCAGGTCGATCAGCACGATCGCGTTGGTCACCACGATGCCGATCAGCATCAGCATGCCGATCATCGCGGGCACGCCCATCGGGGTGCCGGTGGCGACCAGCAGGCCGATCGCGCCCGTCGCCGCGAACGGGACGGAGACCAGCAGGATCAGCGGCTGGGCGAGCGAGCGGAAGGTCGCGACCAGCAGCATGAAGACGATCGCGATGGCCGCCAGCATGGCCAGGCCCAGGTTCTTGAAGGCGTCGTCCTGGTCGGAGGAGACACCGCCGATCTCGGCCGTGGCACCCGCCGGGAGCTTCAGGGCCTTGATCTTCGCCTGGAGCTTGCCGCTGATCGCGCCCGTGTTGTCACCGGTCGGCCTGGCCGTGACGGTGGCCGCGCGCTGCCCGTCGATGCGGGTCATGGACACCGGGCCGTCCACCAGCTTCACCGTGGCGATGTCGGCCAGCTTCACCGGGCCGAGGCGCAGCTTCCTCAGCTGGGCCAGCGTGGTCGCGGGCTTCGCCGACCGTACGACGACGTCCCGCTCGGTGTCGTCCAGGACCGCCTTGGCCGCCGTCGTACCCCGTACGGCCTGTGCCACCGCGGCGCCCAGCTTCTGGTCGTCGAACCCTGCGGCCGCGGCCTTGGCGTTGGCCCTGACGGAGATCCGCGGCACGCTCTGCGCGAGGTCGCTGCTGACGTCCGTGACGTGGTCGAGGCCGGCGACCGTGGAGCGGACCTGCTCCGCCGCCGTGCGCAGCGCCTTCGGGTCGGACGCCTTCACCACGACGCTCAGGTCCTGGTTGCCGAAGCCGTCACCGGCCGACACGGTGGTCGTGCCGATGCCCTTGAGCTTCTCCAGGCCGTCCTCGAGGTGCTTCTGCACGTCGTCGTAGGAGGCGGAGTCCTCGAGCATCACCTGGTACGACGCCTGGTTGGTGTCGGTGCCGCCGCCGAAGGCCGCCATGAAGCCGGAGGAGCCGACGGTGACCTGGTAGTCCTTCACGCCCTCGGTGGAGGCGAGCAGCTTCTCGACCCGCTTGGCCTGCGCGTCGGTGGCGGCCAGGCTGGTGCCGGGCCTCAGCTTCTGCTTGACGGTGAGGACCTCCTGCTCGCCCTGGTCGAAGAAGTTCGTCTTCAGCAGGCCGGACATGCCGAAGGTGACGACCAGGACGACGATCGCGATCAGCACGCTGGTGAGGCGGCGGCGGGTCGCGAAGCGCAGGACGGGGACGTAGGCGCGCTGGAGGCGGCTGCCGGCCTCCTTCTCCTCGGCCTTGCGGCGGGCCTCGGACGCGTCCTCGGGGGTGCCCTTCGGGGCGCGCAGGAACCAGTACGACAGGACCGGCACGACCGTCAGCGACACCAGCAGGGAGGCCAGCAGGGCCGCCGTCACCGTGATGCTGAACGAGCCGAACAGGGCGCCCACCATGCCGCCGACCAGACCGATCGGCAGGAACACGGCGACCGTGGTGAGGGTGGAGGAGGTGACCGCGCCGGCCACCTCGCGGACCGCGGTGAGGATCGCCTCCCTGCGCTCCTCGCCGTAGCCGAGGTGCCGCTTGATGTTCTCCAGGACCACGATCGAGTCGTCCACGACCCGGCCGATGGCGATGGTCAGCGCGCCCAGGGTGAGCATGTTCAGCGCCAGGTCGCGCGTCCACAGCACGAGCAGGGCCAGCACCACCGACAGCGGGATGGACACCGCCGTCACCAGCGTCGAGCGGATCGAGGCCAGGAAGACCAGGATCACCAGGACCGCGAAGAGCAGGCCGAGCGCGCCCTCCGTGGTCAGGCCCTTGATGGACTTGGAGACGGCCGGGCCCTGGTCGCTGACCACCGTGAGCTTCGCGCCCGCGCCGAGGTCCTCGCGCAGGCCGGGCAGCTTGTCCTTCACCGCGTCGGAGATGGAGACCGCGCTGCCGTCGTGGTCCATCGTCACGTTGACGGCGAGGCTGGGCCTGCCGTCGGTGCGGGTGATCGAGTCCGCCGGGGCCGGCTGCTCCTTCACCGTGGCCACGTCGGCGAGCCGCACCGGCTGCCTCACGCCCTCGCCGGTGACCCGCAGGTCCTTGATCTGCCGCAGCGAGGTGAAGCCGCCGCCGACCTGGACGGTGCGGTTGGCGCCGTCCTCGTCGAAGGAGCCGGCCGGGACGGTCGCGCCGCCCGCCTGCAGGGCCTGGCCGAGAGCGGCGGCGGTGAGACCGGCGCGGGCGAGCTTCGCGTCGTCCGGGGTGACGGTGACCTGGAGGTCACGGACGCCCATGACCTGGACGCGGCCGACGCCGTCGATGTCCTTCAGCGCCGGTACGACGGTCGTGTCGAGCTGGTCGGCGAGGGCCTGCTGGTCCTTGTCGGAGGTGACGGCGAGCACGACGGTCGGCATGTCGTCCGTGGAGCCGGAGACCACCTGCGGGTCGACGTCGTCCGGGAGCCGGTTGCGGGCCCGGTTCACGGCCTGCTGGACGTCGGAGACGATCCGCTCGGTGTCGTTGCCGTAGTCGAAGGACGCCATGATCACGGCGTTGCCCTCGCTCGCGGTGGAGGTGACACCGGTGACGCCGTCGACGCCCTGGAGGTTGTCCTCGATGGGCTCGACGACCTGCTTCTCGACCACGTCGGGCGAGGCGCCCTGGTACGGCGCGATCACCGACACCATGGGCAGTTCGATGGTGGGCAGCAGCTGCTGTTTGATCTGGGGTATCGCGATCAGCCCGAAGGCGAGCGCGACGAGGGATACGAGCCCGACGAGGGCCCGTTGCGCGAGGCTGAACCTGGACAGCCAGGACATGGATCAGGGTCTCTCTTCTGTGAGCGGCAGAAGCGGCGAGGGGACGCGGGTGAGCGCCCACCCCACCACCCTGATCCATCCCCGGGGGCCGTTCCGTAGGTCCCAGGTCCCGTTCCCCTACCCGGCCCCTACTCCCCGCGCAGTACACGCGGGTGGAGGTCACTCCATCCTCGGGCGTACCAGCCCCGACTCGTACGCGATCACGACGAGCTGCGCCCGGTCCCGTGCGCCCAGCTTGGCCATGGCCCGGTTGACGTGCGTCTTCACCGTGAGGGGGCTGACCTCCAGACGCTCGGCGATCTCGTCGTTGGAGTGGCCGCCGGCGACCTGGACGAGAACCTCCCGCTCCCGGCCGGTGAGCGCGCCGAGCCGCTCGGCACGGGCCGGGTCGGGGCCGTCGCCGTCGTCGCCCCGGGCGAGGAAGCGGGCGATCAGCCCCTTGGTGGCGGCCGGGGACAGCAGTGCCTCACCGCCCGCCGCGACCCTGATCGCGTTCAGCAGCTCCACCGGTTCGCTGCCCTTGCCGAGGAAGCCGGAGGCGCCGGCGCGCAGTGCCTGGACGACGTAGTCGTCCACCTCGAACGTGGTCAGGATGACCACACGGACCTGGGCGAGGGACGGGTCGGCGCTGATCAGCCGGGTCGCGGCGAGGCCGTCGGTGCCGGGCATCCGGATGTCCATGAGGACGACGTCCGGGCCGTGCTCCTTCGCCAGCCGGACCGCCTCCGCACCGTCGGAGGCCTCCCCCACCACCTCCATGTCGGGCTCGGAGTCGACCAGCACCCGGAACGCGCTGCGCAGCAGTGCCTGGTCGTCCGCGAGCAGGACACGGATGGTCATACGGGCTCCCCCTGGGCCGTCGTCGTCTTGACCGGCAGGATCGCATGCACGCGGAAGCCGCCGCCGTAGCGGGGTCCGGTGGTCAGGGTGCCGCCGAGGGCGGTGACCCGCTCGCGCATGCCGAGCAGCCCGTGCCCGCCGCCGGCCGCGGGCGCGCCGGGCGCCGCGGAGCCGTCGTCCAGCACGGTGACCTCCACGTTCGGTCCGACGCGTACGACGCTCACCTCGGCCTCGGCCTCGGGCCCGGCGTGCTTCTGCACGTTGGTCAGGGCCTCCTGGACGATCCGGTAGGCGGCCAGGTCGACGGCGGCGGGCAGTTCGGTGCCCTGGTCGGCGCGGGCCACGGACACCGGCAGGCCCGCGCTGCGGAAGGTGTCGGCCAGCTCCTCCAGGCGGCTCAGGCCCGGGGCGGGTTCGGTGGGGGCCTCCGGGTCGCCGGACTGGCGGAGCAGGCCGACGGTGGCGCGGAGTTCGTCGAGCGCGCTGCGGCTGGCCTCGCGGACGTGCGCGAGGGCCTCCTTGGCCTGGTCGGGCCGCTTGTCCATGACATGGGCGGCGACGCCGGCCTGCACGTTGACGAGGGCGATGTGGTGGGCGACGACGTCGTGCAGATCGCGGGCGATCCGCAGCCGCTCCTCGGCGACCCGGCGGCGGGCCTCCTCCTCGCGGGTGCGTTCGGCGCGTTCCGCGCGGTCCCGGATGGCCTGGACGACCGCGCGGCGGCTGCGGACCGCGTCGCCCGCGGTGGCACCGATGCCGGTCCAGGCGAGCACGCCCAGGTTCTCCTGGGCGTACCAGGGCAGCGGGCCGGCGAGCATCGCGGCGGCCGTGAGCACGGTCATGGTGAGCAGGCCCAGACGCCAGGTGGTGGGGCGGTCGGTGGTCGCGGCGACGGTGTACAGGGCGACGACGGCGGACATCGCGACCGGGGCGCGCGGGTCGCCGGTGACGCACTCCACGAGGGAGACGGTGCCGGTGACGGCGAGGACGGTACGGGGGGTGCGGCGGCGGAAGACGAGCGCCGCCGCTCCGGCCAGGAGGAGGAGCAGGCTGAGGGCGTCAGGGGTGCGCAGCTCCCAGACGACGCCGTGTTCCCGCCGGGGCACGGCGAAGGAACCGACGACCATGCAGGCCAGCACGCCCGCGGCGAGGGCCGCGTCCAGCGCGAGGGGGTGCGCCTTGAGACGGCACCGGGCGCGTTCGAGAGTGCTCACCCGAGGAACAGTACGGCTCCTGCCGGTACTGGTCAGCAGGGCCGCGGTACTGGTCAGCAGGGCCGCGGCCACGGCGGCACACGGCGTCCCCTCAGCCCGGGATCAGCCCTTCGTCGCTGAGAAGTGCCCGTACGTCCTCCAGCGTCGCGTCCGGGGACGGCAGGATCAGTTCCGAGGGTTCCAGGGAGTCGTCCGGCAACGGCGTGCCGAGGCGGTGGACGGCGTCCAGGAGCGCGGTGAGCGTACGGCGGAAGCCCTCGTCGTCGCCGCCCTCCATCTCCGCCAGCAGTTCGTCGTCCAGCTTGTTCAGCTCGGCGAGGTGGCTGTCGTCCAGCCTCACCTGGCCCTCCCCCATGATCCGTACGATCACGTCGGCCTCCTCGGCTCGGGCCCCGGCGCCGGGCTACTGCTTGTCGAAGCGCGGGGTGTCCTGCGGCTGCTGCTGGGACTGCCCCTGACCGGTGCCGCCCTCGAGGGCCTGCTGCGAGGAGCCCCCGGCCAGCTCGGCCTTCATGCGCTGCAGTTCCAGCTCTACATCCGTACCACCGGAGAGCCGGTCCAGCTCGGCCTGGATGTCGTCCTTGTGCATGCCGGACTGGTCGTCCAGGGCGCCGGAGGCCAGCAGCTCGTCGATGGCGCCGGCCCGGGCCTGCATCTGGGCGGTCTTGTCCTCGGCACGCTGGATGGCGAGGCCGACGTCGCCCATCTCCTCGGAGATGCCGGAGAAGGCCTCGCCGATGCGGGTCTGGGCCTGGGCGGCGGTGTAGGTGGCCTTGATGGTCTCCTTCTTCGTACGGAAGGCGTCCACCTTGGCCTGGAGGCGCTGGGCCGCCAGGGTGAGCTTCTCCTCCTCGCCCTGGAGGGTGGCGTGCTGGGTCTCCAGGTCCGTCACCTGCTGCTGGAGCGCGGCCTTGCGGGACAGCGCCTCGCGGGCCAGGTCCTCGCGGCCGAGCGCGAGCGCCTTGCGGCCCTGGTCCTCCAGCTTGGCGGACTGCTGCTGGAGCTGGCCCAGCTGGAGCTCCAGGCGCTTGCGGCTGGTCGCCACGTCGGCGACGCCGCGCCGCACCTTCTGCAGCAGCTCCAGCTGCTTCTGGTAGGAGTAATCGAGGGTCTCGCGCGGGTCCTCGGCCCGGTCAAGGGCCTTGTTCGCCTTCGCGCGGAAGATCATCCCCATACGCTTCATGACACCGCTCATGGGCTTCGCGCGCCCCCTTCTGACGGACTCCAGCTCACAGATCCTGCGACAGGACCCACAGTACGGGCCCTGCTTCCATTACCGCACTGTTCGCGGGGTGATGCGCTCATCCCCGAGGACGACTGCGGGCCGCTCCGCTCCGGCGTGAGGAGTAGGTGATCCACCCTGTACAGACGTCCGGCGTTGCCGGATCGTTCCCCGCCGGGCTGGGGTCCATGCCGGTACAGCCCTTACCCTTGGGTTTTGTGTTCCGTAGCCGTGCCAAAGAAGAGAAGGCCCCCGCCGACAAGGCGCAGGTGACCCTCTCCAAGCAGCCCCGTGACCCGCAGGCCCCGAAGGGCCGGCCCACGCCCAAGCGCAGTGAGGCCCAGTCCCAGCGGCGCAGCGTGGCCCACACGCCCACCAACCGCAAGGAGGCCGCGAAGCGCCAGCGCGAGGAGCGGCGCCAGGCCCTGGAGCGGCAGCGCCAGGCGCTGGCGACCGGTGACGAGCGCTATCTGCCCGCCCGGGACAAGGGCCCGGTCCGCAAGTTCGCCCGGGACTGGGTGGACTCGCGGTTCAACGTGGCGGAGTTCTTCCTGCCGCTCGCCGTGGTCATCCTGGTGCTGAGCGTGGTGCGGGTGCCCTCGATCCAGAGCCTCGCGCTGCTGCTGTGGCTGATCGTGATCGTGCTGATCGTGCTGGACGCGGCGGTCAGCGGTTTCCGGCTGAAGAAGCGGCTCAAGGAGCGCTTCCCGGACGAGAACACGCGCGGCGCGGTCGCCTACGCGCTGATGCGGTCCCTGCAGATGCGCCGGCTCCGGCTGCCGAAGCCGCAGGTGAAGCGCGGAGAGCGGCCCTGAGCGCTGACGCTTTCACCGGGGACGCGGCCGGTGCCCGGCCCAACCGGCTGGGCGGCCTGCGGGACGTCGTGAGCCAGGAGCTGGTGGCGCGGCAGCTCGACGAGCAGATAGCCGGGCGGTTCCCGGTCGGGCAGCGGCTGCGGGTGCTCGACGTGGGGATGGGCCGGGGCGCGCAGGCGCTGCGGCTGGCCCGGCTCGGCCACCAGGTGACCGGGGTCGAGCGCGATCCGACGATGATCGCCGCCGCCCGGGAGGCCGTGGCCCGGGAGCCGGAGGGCATCCGGGAGCGGGTCCGGCTGGTGGAGGGCGACGGGCGGGACACCGGTGTGCACTTCCTGCCGGGCAGCTTCGACGTGGTGCTGTGCCACGCCGTCCTGATGTACGTCGAGGAGCCCGACCCGCTGGTGGCGGGCCTGGCCCGGATGCTGGCCCCGGGCGGTCTCCTCTCCCTGCTGGTGCGCAACGGCGACGCGCTCGCCATGCGCCCGGGTCTCGGCGGTGACTGGGCGGGTGCCCTGGCCGCCTTCGACACCACCGCCTACCGCAACCGTCTGGGCGTGTCCGTCCGCGCCGACCGCCTGACCTCCCTCACCGCCACGCTCGACGGCATCGCCGCCCCGCTGCACGCCTGGTACGGCGTCCGGGTCTTCACGGACACGGCGGCGGACGACGCGGCGGTCCCCGAGGACCTCGAGACGCTGCTCGCGGTGGAGGAACGGGCCGGGCGCACGGACCCGTACCGCGGGGTGGCGGCGCTGCTGCATCTGTGCGGGGTACGCGGCTGAGCCCGTTCGGGGCAACAGCGGGGGCCGGGTGATCAGCCTGCGGTGAGACTCGGGGCATGGACGCTTCCCGTACCCGTGCGCAGGCCCTCCGGACTGCCGCCCGCAGGGCCGTGCTGGCGTGCTGCGCGGTCCTCGCCGCCGCCTGCACCACACCCCTCACCCCCGCCGGGCAGGACGCTCCGGCGAGCGCCCGGGCGGCCGTGCCGATGGCCGCGACCGACCTGCAGGACCAGTACCAGCGGGTCATCAGGGAGGTTTTGCCGTCGGTCGTGCAGATCCAGGCGAGCCGGGACCTGGGCTCGGGGGTGGTGTACGACGACAGGGGACACATCGTCACCAACGCGCACGTCGTCGGCTCGGAGAAGACCTTCCAGGTGACCACGGCCAACGACGAGGAGCCGCTCACCGCGAGCCTGGTCTTCTCCTACCCCGAGCAGGATCTCGCCGTGATCCGGCTGGACCGGGTGCCGGACGGGCTGAAGCCGGCGGTGATCGGGGACTCCGAGAAGGTGCAGGTCGGGCAGATCGTGCTGGCCATGGGATCGCCGCTGGGGCTGTCGTCCAGCGTGACCCAGGGCATCGTCTCGGCGACCGGACGGACCGTCAGCGAGGGTGACACGGACGGCGGTACGGGCGCGACCATCGCGAACATGGTGCAGACGTCGGCCGCGATCAACCCCGGCAACAGCGGCGGCGCCCTGGTGAACCTGGACGGCCAGGTGATCGGCATCCCGACGCTCGCGGCGGCCGACCCGAGCCTCGGGGGCAGTACGGCGCCCGGCATCGGGTTCGCGATCCCGGCGTCGATGGTGAAGACGGTCGCCGACCAGATCATCAAGGAGGGCAAGGTCGTCGACTCCGGGCGGGCCGCCCTCGACATCACCGGGCGGACCTTCCTGAACGACCAGTACCAGCCGATCGGGGTGGCGGTGGTCACCGTGCGCGCCGGCGGCGCGGCCGACAAGGCGGGCCTGCGCCCCGGGGACATCATCACCGCGCTGGGTGACCAGTCCATCACCACCATCACCTCGCTCGCCGAGGCACTGGCGGTGGACAGGCCGGGCCGGCGGACGTCGGTGACGTTCCAGCGCAACGGCACCGAGAAGACGGTCGAGGTGACGCTGGGCGAGCAGTGAGGAGGGCGGCCCCTCCTCACCCCGCCCGACGCCGGGTCAGGCGTCGGCCTGCAGGCTCATCGGCCCGTAGATCTCGGTGGTCTCCTCGAACAGCCGTACCTGGTCGGCCCCGCCCTCCAGCAGCGCCTTCCAGTGCTCGCCGATCCAGGACTCGGCGTCGCCCTGCGTGGTGAACTCCTCGGGCTGCACCGCCGGCTGGACCTCCGTCCCGTCGGCCTTCTCGAACCGCCACGTCCATGCCGTCATGTGGGCCTCCTTTGATCCAACACCTGCCCGGCAGCCTAGCCGGAAGCGCAAGACCTGCGGGGACAGGCGAAAATCGGTCCGTGGACATCACTCTCCTCGGTACCGGTGCCCCCGCGGGACTGCCTCGACCCGACTGTTCCTGTGCCGCCTGTGCGACCGCGCTCGGGCCGGACGCACGGGCCGCGACCGCGGTGCTGGTCGACGGCGCGCTGCTGCTCGACCTGACGCCGGGCGCGGCCTTCGCGGCGGCGCGCGCCGGGTGTTCGCTGGGCGGGGTACGGCAGGTGCTGCTGTCGCATCCGCACGACGGCCCGGCGGTGGAGGTGCCGGCCGGGCTGCCGCAGCCCGGGCGGGTGCCGGACGGGCGGGAGTTGGCGCTGCTGACGGGGCATCGGGTGCGGGCCGTGGCGATGGACGCGGGCGGCACCGGGTACGCGGTGACCGGGCCGGACGGGCAGCGGCTGCTGTATCTGCCGCCGGGCGGGGCGCCGGCCGGTCTGGCGGAGGCGACGGCGGAGTCGTACGACATGCTCCTCGCGGACGTCGTGGGCCGCCCGGACGCGCTCGCCCGGCTGCGCGCGGTCGGCTCGGTCGGCCCCACGACGGACGTCATCGCCGTCCACCTCGACCACGACGTGCCGCCCGGCCCGGAGTTGCGGCGCCGGCTCGCGGCGGTCGGGGCGCGGGCGGTGCCGGACGGTACGACGCTGGTGGTGGGGGCGTACGAGGAGGTGCCGGACGTGCCGCGCCGGACGCTGGTGCTGGGCGGGGCGCGCTCGGGGAAGTCGGTGGAGGCGGAGCGGCGGCTGGAGGCCTTCCCGGACGTGCTGTACGTGGCGACGGGCGGCACGCGGGGCGGGGACACCGAGTGGGCGGCGCGGGTGGCCGCGCACCGGGAGCGGCGGCCGGGGTCGTGGCGTACGGCGGAGACGACGGACCTGGTGCCGCTGCTGGCGGAGGACGGGCCGCCGCTGCTGATCGACTGTCTGTCGCTGTGGCTGACGGACGTGATGGACTCCGTCGGGGCGTGGGACGACGCGGAGTGGGCGGGCGGGGGCGAGAAGGCCCTGCGGGAGCGGGTGCGGGAGCTGACGTCCGCGGTGCGGGCCACTCGCCGGACGGTGGTGGCGGTGTCCAACGAGGTCGGCTCCGGGATCGTCCCCGCGACTGCCTCCGGCCGGCGGTACCGGGACGAACTGGGGCGGCTGAACGCGGCGTTCGGGGCGGAGTGCGAGCAGGTGCTGTTGGTGGTGGCGGGGCAGGCGCTGGTGCTGCGGGGGTGACGCACGGCTAGCGCGCGTCCTTCCGCGCCACCACCCGGTACGCGTTCGAGAAGCGGGTGCGGCGGAAGAAGGGGGCCAGCGCGTGGTCCAGGGCCGCGGCCACGTCCATCACGGGTGACGCCGCCAGTTGGACCACAGGGTGGACGTGGGCCAGGGACAGGGCGACGGCCGCCGCGAGGTCGTAGGGGATGTGGGGGGTCCTGCGGTCGGTGACGAGGATCGTGCAGCCCAGGGACTCCAGCTCGGTGCGGAGGTTGGCCAGAGGGACCAGGTGCAGGTGGCGCGGCTGGCCGTAGGGAAGCCACCGTTTGCCCAGCAGTGTGGCGAACAGGCAGCGCGGGTCCGGGACTTCGACGACCAGGTGGCCGCCGGACCGCAGCACGGTCAGCGCGGCGCGGAGTTCGGCGCGCGGGTCGGGCGCGTGCTGCAGGTGGTGGAACATGGTGACGACGTCGTAGCGGGCGCGCAGCCGGGCCGCCATCCCCGGTGTCGAGAGATAGCCGCGGTGCGCCTCCTCCACCCGCCCCTCCAGCAGCGCCTGCTCCACCCGGGCCGTCGGGTCCAGCCCGTCGAAGCTGGTGTACGGGAAGAACTCCTTCGCCGCCTCGGGGAAGCGGGCGTGCCCGGTGCCGACGTCCAGCCAGCTCTCCGGTTCGCGCAGCTCCGACAGCCGCCAGGCGGTGGCGCGGTGCCGGCGCCGGACCGCCCGGTCGGACAGGACGCGGGCGGCGAACTCCTCCAGGTGTCTTTCGTAGAAGTCCCGGTGGAAGAAGGCGAGTCCCTCGGCGGTGAGCCGCGGGTTCTGGAAGCCGTGGCCGCAGTCCCGGCACCTGTCGAGGGCGAACGCGCCCGACCGGTGCCGCAGCGGGTCGGGCGCGCGCACCCGGGTGCGCAGGTTGGGTGAGCCGCACCAGGGGCAGTCCTCGCGGCGCGGCTCCTGGAAGGGGTCGTGGGCGGTGGTGAACTGCGGGGTGAGGGGCGAGGTCGGCATGGGCGGCTCCCTGTGCGACATTCCGCGGCAAACCGGAACGTATGGGATCACGTTCCCGGGTGCAATGACGTCGCGGGGGTGTGGTGACGACGTGGCGCGGGAGCCGTCGTTCGCTGGCGGTACTGTTCGGCGAATGAGCAGCCTTAATCTGGACGACTTCACCGATCTGATCGAGCGCCCGGACGGCGGCGTACGTCGTGACGCCGAGACCCGGCGTGAGCGCCAGATCGTGCCGCCGGGAGCGCTGGGCCGCCTGGACGAGCTGGGCGAGTGGCTGGCCGCCGCGCGGGGCACCGTACCCGTGCGGCCGGTCGAGCGGCCCCGGGTGGTGCTGTTCGCCGGTGACCACGGCGTCGCCGAGCTGGGCGTCTCGGCGCGGCCCGCGGGCGGGGCGGAGCAGCTGGTGCGGGCGGTGCTGGAGGGTGCGAGCCCGGTGTCCGTGCTCGCGCGCCGGCTGGAGGTGCCGGTACGGGTCGTGGACATGGGCCTGGACTGCGAGCCGGACGCCCTCCCGAAGGAGGTGACACGGCACCGGGTACGGCGGGGCAGCGGCCGTATCGACGTCGAGGACGCGCTCACCCTGGACGAGGCCGAGGCCGCGCTGCTCGCGGGTGTCGCGGTCGCCGACGAGGAGGCCGACTCGGGCACCGATCTCGTGGTGCTGGGCGATGTCAGCGTGGGCGGGACCACGCCGGCTGCGGTGCTGATCGCCGCGCTGTGCGGGACCGACGCCTCGGTGGTGACCGGGCGGGGCGGGGTCGCGATCGACGACCTGGCGTGGATGCGCAAGTGCGCGGCGATCCGGGACGCGCTGCGCCGGGCCCGGCCGGTGCTCGGGGACCAGCTGCAGCTGCTGGCGACGGTGGGCGGGGCGGACCTCGCGGCGACGACCGGGTTCCTGCTCCAGTGCGCGGTGCGGAAGCTGCCGGTGATCCTCGACGGGGTCGTGGCCGCCGCGTGTGCGCTGGTCGCCCAGCGGGTCGCGTTCCGGGCGCCGGACTGGTGGCTGGCCGGGCACGACAGCGGGGAGCCGGGGCAGGCGAAGGCGCTGGACCGGATGGCGCTGGAGCCGCTGCTGGAGCAGGGCGTGAAGGTCGGCGAGGGCGTGGGCGCGCTGCTGGCGCTGCCGCTGGTCAGGGCCGCGGCCGCGCTGGCCGCGGAGCTGCCCGAGAAGCCGGACGCCGAGGAGGAGACCGCGGAGGAGGCCACGCAGGAGACCGCGGAGGAGACCGCGTAGCCGGTCGCGGCGGAAAAGAGGGGTGGCGGTCCTCGCCGGGGTGAAAAGTGCGGTTCGTCACAGCCGCGCCCATATGATCCTGCCCCATGGGAGATGCCCGAATTGCCGTGGAGCAGCGAGTCGAGGCGGCGCGGCCGGGTGAGCGGGTGCGGCGGTCCACCGGGGTTTCCCGGAGGGCCGCCGCGTTCGCCGTCTGGTATCTGCGGACCGTCGCCTTCATCAACTTCCTGAGCGCGGTGTGGGTCTCGCTCGGCCAGGACGTGCGCCGGCACAACCAGGACGACTTCTTCACGCCGTACCTGCTGACGGCCGGCTTCGCCTCCGGGGTGTTCACCGCGTTCCTGGCGATCACCATGCGGCGCCGGAAGCGGGCCGCGTGGATCCTCAACCTGGTGGTGAGCGGGCTCTTCCTGGTGCTGTTCGCGGTCGCCATGGCGTTCCCGGAGATCCGGCGCTACCCGCAGAACTGGGTCTCCCTGGCACTGACCGCCGCCTTCGTGGGCGCGCTGCTCGCCGGCCGGCGGGAGTTCTACGCCAAGGGCGACCGGTCCAACCCCCGGCTCGCGGCCATGGTGGCCGTCGGCGGCGGACTGGCGGCGAGCCTGCTGGCCGGGCTGCTGGTGACGGTCACCGACCAGGCGCCGGACGCGGCCCGTTCGACGTTCTGGGAGCGCTGGCACTACGGCACCCTGCGGCTGGTGTCCGTGGCGGCCGAGGAGTCCCACTTCCCCGGGATCGACCCGCCGAACTGGGCGAACGTGGCGATCAACGTGCTCAGTACGGCCCTCGTCCTCGCCGTCCTCTACGCCGCCTTCCGTTCCCGGCGGGCCGTCGACCCGCTCACCGAGGACGACGAGAAGCGGCTGCGCGAGCTGCTGGAGCGGCACGGCGACCGGGACTCGCTCGGCTACTTCGCGCTGCGCCGGGAGAAGAGCGTCGTGTGGTCGCCGACCGGGAAGGCGGCCGTGGCGTACCGGGTGGTCGGCGGGGTGAGCCTGGCGTCCGGGGATCCCATCGGGGACCCCGAGGCGTGGCCGGGGGCGATCGTGCCGTGGCTCGCCCAGGCGCGGGCGCACGGCTGGATCCCGGCGGTGATGGGGGCGGGCGAGGAGGCCGGGACGGTCTACGCCCGGCACGGTCTGGACGCGCTGGAACTCGGGGACGAGGCGGTCGTGGAGGTCGCCGAGTTCACGCTGGAGGGCCGGGCCATGCGCACCGTCCGGCAGGCCTACAACCGGGTGCAGCGGGCCGGGTACCAGGTGCGCATCCGGCGGCACGCGGACATCCCTGCGGACCAGATGGCCTTCCTGGTCGAGCGCGCCGACGACTGGCGGGACGGCGCCACCGAGCGCGGCTTCAGCATGGCCCTGGGCCGCCTCGGGGACCCCGGCGACGGCCGGTGCGTGATGCTGGAGTGCACGGACGCCGAGGGGCGGCTGCGCGCGCTGCTCTCCTTCGTGCCGTGGGGGCCGCACGGGCTGTCCCTGGACCTCATGCGGCGGGACCGGGACTCCGAGAACGGGCTGATGGAGTTCATGGTCATCGAGCTGCTGCGGCGGGCCGACGAGATCGGGGTCACGCAGGTCTCACTCAACTTCGCGATGTTCCGCTCCGTCTTCGAACGTGGCGCGCGCCTCGGTGCCGGACCGGTGCTGAGGCTGTGGCGGTCGCTGCTCAGCTTCTTCTCGCGCTGGTGGCAGATCGAGTCGCTGTACCGCGCCAACGCCAAGTACCGGCCCATCTGGGAGCCGCGGTTCCTGCTCTTCGAGAAGAGCGCGGACCTGCCGCGCATCGGCCTTGCCTCGGCCCGCGCGGAGGGCTTTCTGGAGGCGCCGGGACTGCCCAAGTGGCTGCACCGCAGGCACCTGGACACGCATCGATGAGACACGCTCGACGGGGGACGCTCGATGGCCGGAACGCTCGACGGGGGCACGTTCGATGAGGGACGCGCGGTGAGGGCGCTCGCCCGCTGGGCGAGGGCCGAGTGGGGGCCGCTGTACGCCGCCGTGCGCGAGCCCCTGCGGAAGCGGGGTCCGGCGGCCGTACCGATGACCCTCGCCGCGGTGGGTCTGACGGCGTTCCTGCAGTACGTGCAGAACCAGCCGTGGGGTTATCAGCTCGTGCAGGACCTGGGTGCCGTACGGGCCGAGGACCCGCTGTGGGCGGCCCTGCTGCGCACCCCACTGTCGCTGTTCGTGCCCGCGCTGGACCTGCCGGTGTGGGGGGCGCTGGCGCAGATCCTGCTGGTGTTCGGGATCGCCGAGCTGTGCCTGGGCCGGTGGCGGACGCTGACCATCGCGTACGTCGCCACGCTCGCCGGAACCCTGTACGCCCGCCTGGGCATCACCCTCGGCGCGCACGCCCCGTTCGGGCTGCCGTGGACCGACGGTCAGGTGGTCGACACCGGCCCCTCGGCGGCCGTGGTGGGACTCGCGGTCTTCGTGAGCTGGCGGTACGGCGCCTATGTGACGGCGGGCGCGGTGACGCTGGCCATGGTCGTCGAGGTGCTGCTGAAGGAGAACCTGGCCGGCAAGGAGCACCTGGCCGCGCTGATGGCGGTGGGGCTGCTGTGCCTGCTGGCGGCACTACGGCAGCACGACCGGAACCCACCGGCCCACACCCGCCGTCAACGCCCGCCGGGCAGGCGCGCCGGGCGGGGATCGGGTTTGCCGCCGCTCCAGTCCTGAAGGACACGACGCGACCGGGACCAGCGACGGTCATACCGGCAGGCGCGCAGGGCGGCCGGGGCGCGGGCGCGGGGGCGGCACCCGTCAGCGGTCGCCGGGCAGGCGCGCCCGGCGGGGATCGGGTTTGCCGCCCATCCAGTCCCCAAGAACACGACCCGGCCCGGCCCAGCGACGATCGTGCCGGCAGGCCGGGCGGCGGCCGTCAGCGGTCGCCGGGCAGGCGCGCCCGGCGCGGGTCGGATTTGCCGCCCATCCAGTCCCCAAGAACACGACCCGGCCGGGCCAGCGGCGATCGTGCCGGCAGGCCGGGCGGCGGTCGTCAGCGGTCGCCGGGTAGGCGTGCCGGGCGGGGGTCGGGTTTGCCGCCGATCCAGTCCTGGAGAAGACGACGCGGCCGGGACCAGCGGCGGTCGTGCCGGTAGGCGCGCAGGGCGGCCCGGGCGCGGGCGCGGGGGCGGCGGCCGTAGAAGCGGCGGGCCCACGGGGAGCCGGGGCGGGCGAGCCGGACCGCGCCGACGAGCGCCACCAGCGGCACGATCACTCCGAACAGCGCGGTGCGGGCCTTGCCCTTGCCCAGGGCGACGAGCGAGAAGAGGAAGTTGCCGGCGATGGTGGCGAGGGCGCTGCCGCGGTCCTGCAGCTCCTCCTGGGAGAGGTCGTTGACGCCGAACGGGGAGAACCCGGCGAGCAGCAGGCCGACGAGGGCGGCGGTGAGCACGACCGCCTCGACGCTCTTGCGGCCCTCCTCGGTCCAGTAGACGTCGTCCAGGTGCAGGACCAGCGCGAACTCGTCCAGGACCAGGCCGGCGCCCATGCCGAACAGCACGGCGGAGACGGCCGCTCCGGCGCCGTGCCGGTCGCTGGCGACCGCGCCGAAGCCTCCGACGACGGTGAGGACGACGCCGGGGACGACATGGTGGATGTGCAGCCCGCCCGCCTTGACGTTGCCGAACGGCCCCTTGCCGGCCCGGATCAGACGGGTGACGACCCGGGTGACGACGAAGGTCAGCACGAAGGCGGCGAGGGCGAGCAGCAGCGGGAGTTTGCCCGGCTCGACGATGTTCCGCACCCACCAGTGCCCCATGTGCGCACTGTAGCCCCGGCTCCGGTCGGTGGCCCTCCGGCCGCCCGGTACCCTGCGCCGGTGCTCAAGTCCTCTCCCCTCGACGGTCTCCGCTTCGCCTTCGGCACGCTCACCGTGCTGCCCGTACGGGTGCACCGCTGGGACCGGCAGGCCGCCCGCGGCGGCATGCTGTGCGCCCCGGTGGCCGGGCTGGTCGTCGGCGGCTGCGCCGCCGGGCTCGGCCTGCTGCTGCTCCGCCTCGGCGCGGGCCCGCTGCTCGCCGCCGTCGCCTCGGTCGCCGTACCGGCCGCGCTGACCCGGGGGCTGCACCTCGACGGGCTCGCCGACACCGCCGACGGGCTGGGCAGCGGCAAGCCCGCCGAGGACGCGCTGCGGATCATGAAGCAGTCGGACATCGGGCCGTTCGGTGTGCTGACCCTCGTCCTGGTGCTGCTGGCCCAGGTGGCCGTGCTGGCGCAGCTCTACGGCGGCTCCTGGACCCGGGGTGCCGTGGCGGCCGTGGCGTCGGCGGTCACGGCCCGGCTGGCGCTCACCCTGACCGCCCGCGCGGGGGTGCCGGCCGCCCGTCCGGAGGGGCTGGGGGCGGCGGTGGCCGGGGTGGTGCCGATGGCTGCCGCGCTCTGTGTCGCGGCCGGGGTGGTGGCGGTGGCCGGAGCGGCCGGTGTGCGTGCCGCTGCCGCGGTGGCCGCGGGGGTGGGTGGGGCCGAGGTGTTGCTGCGGGTGTGCGTGCGCAGGTTCGGCGGGGTGACCGGAGATGTGTTCGGGGCGGTCGGGGAGACCGCCGCGACCGTTTCCCTCGTGGTGCTGGCTCTCGGTCGCTAGCGCCGGGGCCGCCGGCGCCGCGGCACTCCGCTCCGCGGCGGTGGTTCCGCGGAGAATCAGTGGACATCATGCGAGCGCAGGGGGTGGACGTGGACAGCACGCCACACGCGGGTGAACACCCGAAGGAATGAGCGAACGCACACACGCGCGTAGTCTCGTCCCGGGTGTTCGCCGACAGGGTGAAGGCCCCGGTTGCCACCTGTCCCCAGGCCTGGACCTAGGGTCGGCTCTCGGGCCCGGTCGACCCACCCCCCATCGGCCACAGCAACTTCACATCGGAAGCGAGAATTCACCACCGTGACTGCTCTGACTCTCAGCACCGCCGCGGCGCCCGGCCTGCGGGCCGACGCGATCGTGATCGGTGTCGCCAAGGGCGCCCAGGGGCCCGTCGTCGCGCCCGGCGCCGAGGCCGTGGACAAGGCGTACGACGGCAAGCTGGCCGGCGTCCTGGAGACCCTCGGCGCCTCGGGTGCCGAGGGCGAGCTGACGAAGCTGCCCGCACCGGCCGGCTTCAAGGCCCCGCTCGTGGTGGCGGTGGGCCTCGGCGAGGAGCCCGGCGACAAGAACGGCGAGGACGGCGAGGACGGCTACGACGCCGAGGCGCTGCGCAAGGCCGCCGGCGTGGCCGCCCGGGCGCTGACCGGGGCGAAGAAGGCCGCGTTCGCGCTGCCCGTCGACGGCCCCGGCGCCATCGGCGCGATCAGCGAGGGCATCCTGCTCGGCGCCTACTCCTTCGACACCTACAAGGGCGGCGCCCAGGACGCCAAGAACGCCAAGGCCAAGAACGGCAAGGCGCCGCTGGCCGAGGCCGCGCTGCTCGGCGGCAAGCCGCGCGACGCCGCCCACAAGGGCGCGCTCGCCCGCGCGGTCGCGGTCTGCGAGGAGCTGAACCGCGCCCGCGACCTGATCAACATGCCGCCGAACGACCTCGACCCCGCGGCCTTCGCCGGCATCGCGCAGGCCGCGGCCAAGGAGCACGGCCTCAAGGTGCAGGTGCTCGACGAGAAGGCCCTGGCCAAGGGCGGCTACGGCGGCATCCTCGGCGTCGGCGGCGGTTCGGCGGCCACCCCGCGCCTGGTGAAGCTGTCGTACCGGCACCCGAAGGCGGAGAAGCACCTGGCCTTCGTCGGCAAGGGCATCACCTACGACTCGGGCGGCATCTCGCTGAAGCCGGCCGGGCACAACGAGACGATGAAGTGCGACATGAGCGGTGCCGCCGCCGTGTTCGCCGCCGTCGTCGCCGCGGCGCGGCTCGGCCTGGAGGTCAACGTCACCGGCTGGCTGGCGCTGGCCGAGAACATGCCGTCCGGCTCCGCCGTGCGCCCGGGTGACGTGCTGCGCATGTACAGCGGCAAGACGGTGGAGGTGCTCAACACCGACGCCGAGGGCCGGCTGGTGCTCGCCGACGCGCTGTGGGCCGCCTCGCAGGAGAACCCGGACGCGATCGTGGACGTGGCCACGCTGACCGGCGCGATGATGCTGGCGCTGGGCAGCCGGACCTTCGGGGTCATGGCCAACGACGACGCGTTCCGCTCCGCGGTGTACGAGGCGGCGGAGGAGGTCGGCGAGCCGGCCTGGCCGATGCCGCTGCCGGAGCACCTGCGCAAGGGCATGGACTCGTCCGTGGCCGACATCGCGAACATGGGCGAGCGGTGGGGCGGCGGGCTGGTCGCCGGCCTGTTCCTGCGCGAGTTCGTGGGCGAGGGGATCACCTGGGCCCACCTCGACATCGCCGGCCCGGCGTTCAACGAGGGCGGTCCCTTCGGGTACACGCCGAAGGGCGGCACCGGTACCGCCGTGCGCACGCTGGTCCGTCTCGCGGAGCTGACCGCCGAGGGTGACCTGGGCTGACGGCCGCCCGCTGACTCGGGCCGCGACGCCGTATCGCGGCATCCGGAGCGCGGGGAGCTGGTCGCGCAGTTCCCCGCGCCCCCTTCGGGGCGCTCGAACGTGGGACGTCTCACACACCGGCCCGGCGTCTCGATCTCGTCCGACAAGTGCAAAGATGGAGCCCGGCAGGACAGGGCCCCCACCGAAGGGCCGAAGCATCAAGCGGCCGGACACCAGCCGCCTGCCGGTCATCGGAGACCGGCGCACGGCGCACATGCATGGAGGACGTGACGTGGCGAACGACGCCAGCACCGTTTTCGACCTAGTGATCCTCGGCGGTGGTAGCGGTGGTTACGCCGCGGCCCTGCGCGGGGCGCAGCTGGGCCTGGACGTCGCCCTGATCGAGAAGGACAAGGTCGGCGGCACCTGCCTGCACCGGGGCTGCATCCCCACCAAGGCCCTGCTGCACGCGGGCGAGATCGCCGACCAGGCCCGCGAGAGCGAGCAGTTCGGTGTGAAGGCCACCTTCGAGGGCATCGACGTGCCGGCCGTCCACAAGTACAAGGACGACGTGATCTCGGGCCTGTACAAGGGTCTGCAGGGGCTCATCGCGTCCCGGAAGGTGACGTACATCGAGGGTGAGGGGCGTCTGTCCTCCCCCACCTCCGTGGACGTGAACGGCCAGCGCATCCAGGGCCGCCACATCCTGCTGGCGACCGGCTCCGTGCCGAAGTCGCTGCCGGGCCTGGAGATCGACGGCGACCGCATCATCTCCTCTGACCACGCCCTCGTCCTGGACCGCGTGCCGAAGTCCGCGATCATCCTGGGCGGCGGTGTCATCGGCGTCGAGTTCGCCTCGGCGTGGAAGTCCTTCGGCTCCGACGTCACGATCATCGAGGGCCTGAAGCACCTCGTCCCGGTCGAGGACGAGAACTCCTCGAAGCTCCTGGAGCGCGCGTTCCGCAAGCGCGGGATCAAGTTCAACCTGGGCACCTTCTTCCAGAAGGCCGAGTACACGCAGGACGGCGTGAAGGTCACCCTCGCCGACGGCAAGGAGTTCGAGGCCGAGGTCCTGCTCGTCGCCGTCGGCCGCGGCCCGGTCTCGCAGGGCCTGGGCTACGAGGAGGCCGGGGTCGCCATGGACCGCGGTTACGTCCTCGTCGACGAGTACATGCGCACGAACGTCCCGACCATCTCCGCCGTCGGTGACCTCGTCCCGACGCTCCAGCTCGCGCACGTCGGCTTCGCCGAGGGCATCCTGGTGGCGGAGCGTCTGGCCGGTCTGAAGGTCGTTCCGATCGACTACGACGGTGTCCCGCGGGTGACGTACTGCCACCCGGAGGTCGCCTCCGTCGGTATCACCGAGGCCAAGGCCAAGGAGATCTACGGCGCGGACAAGGTCGTCGCTCTGAAGTACAACCTGGCGGGCAACGGCAAGAGCAAGATCCTCAAGACCGCGGGCGAGATCAAGCTCGTCCAGGTCAAGGACGGTGCCGTGGTCGGCGTCCACATGGTCGGCGACCGCATGGGTGAGCAGGTCGGCGAGGCCCAGCTGATCTACAACTGGGAGGCGCTGCCGGCCGAGGTCGCCCAGCTCATCCACGCCCACCCGACGCAGAACGAGGCGCTCGGCGAGGCCCACCTGGCCCTGGCCGGCAAGCCGCTGCACTCCCACGACTGAGCCTTCGGTCAACGGGCGCGACGACACAGACTTCCGCAATTCGTTAGGAGCAACCGAAACCATGGCGGTTTCCGTAACCCTTCCGGCGCTCGGTGAGAGCGTCACCGAGGGCACTGTCACCCGCTGGCTGAAGGCCGAGGGCGAACGCGTCGAGGCCGACGAGCCGCTGCTCGAGGTCTCGACCGACAAGGTCGACACCGAGATCCCGGCCCCCGCCTCGGGCGTGCTGGCCTCCATCAAGGTCGCCGAGGACGAGACGGTCGAGGTCGGCGCCGAGCTGGCCCTGATCGACGACGGCACGGGTGCCCCGGCCGCCGCCCCCGCCCCCGCCGCCGCCGAGGCCCCCGCCGCCGAGGCTCCCGCCCCGGCCGCCGAGCCCGCCCCGGCCCCGGTCGCCGAGGCCCCGGCCGCCCCCGCTCCGGCCCCCGCCGCCGAGGCCGCTCCGGCCGGTGGCGCCGAGGGCACGGACGTGGTCCTGCCCGCGCTCGGTGAGTCCGTCACCGAGGGCACCGTCACCCGCTGGCTGAAGTCGGTCGGCGACTCCGTCGAGGCCGACGAGCCGCTGCTCGAGGTCTCCACGGACAAGGTCGACACCGAGATCCCGGCGCCCGCCTCCGGCGTGCTGCTGGAGATCGTGGTCGGCGAGGACGAGACCGCCGAGGTCGGCGCCAAGCTCGCCGTCATCGGCGCCCCGGGTGCCGCTCCGGCCGCCGCTCCGGCTCCGGCCGCCCCGGCCCCCGCCGCCGCCCCGGCCCCTGCACCGGCTCCGGCGCCCGCCCCGGCGCCCGCCCCGGCGCCCGCCGCCCCGGCTCCGGCCCCCGCCGCCCCGGCCCCGGCTCCGGCGCCCGCCGCCGCTGCCCCGGCCGCCCCGGCGCCCGCTCCGGCGCCCGCCCCGGCTCCGGTCACCCCGGCCACCGCGCCGACCTCCCCGACCGCCACCCAGGCGACGGACGAGGGCGCGTACGTCACCCCGCTGGTGCGCAAGCTCGCCGCCGAGAACGGCGTCGACCTGGCCACCGTCAAGGGCACTGGCGTCGGCGGCCGCATCCGCAAGCAGGACGTCATCGCCGCCGCCGAGGCCGCGAAGGCCGCCGCCGCTCCGGCTCCCGCCGCTGCCGCTCCGGCCGCCGCCAAGAAGGCCCCGGCGCTGGAGGTCTCCCCCCTCCGCGGCCAGACCGTCAAGATGCCCCGCATCCGCAAGGTCATCGGCGACAACATGGTCAAGGCGCTGCACGAGCAGGCCCAGCTGTCGTCGGTCGTCGAGGTCGACGTCACCCGCCTGATGAAGCTGCGCGGCCGGGCGAAGGACTCCTTCGCGGCCCGCGAGGGCGTCAAGCTCTCCCCGATGCCGTTCTTCGTCAAGGCCGCCGCGCAGGCGCTGAAGGCCCACCCGGTCATCAACGCCAAGATCAACGAGGCCGAGGGGACCATCACCTACTTCGACACCGAGAACATCGGTATCGCGGTGGACTCCGAGAAGGGCCTGATGACCCCGGTCATCAAGAACGCCGGCGACCTCAACATCGCGGGCATCGCCAAGGCCACGGCGGAGCTGGCGGGCAAGGTCCGGGCCAGCAAGATCACCCCGGACGAGCTGTCCGGTGCGACCTTCACCATCTCCAACACCGGTTCGCGCGGTGCCCTGTTCGACACGATCATCGTGCCGCCGGGCCAGGTCGCGATCCTCGGTATCGGTGCCACGGTCAAGCGTCCGGCGGTCATCGAGACCGAGGAGGGCACGGTCATCGGCGTCCGCGACATGACCTACCTGACCCTCTCCTACGACCACCGCCTGGTCGACGGCGCCGACGCGGCCCGTTACCTGACGGCGGTCAAGGCGATCCTGGAGGCGGGCGAGTTCGAGGTCGAGCTGGGCCTCTGACGGGAGCGGGGATCTCGGCGAAGCAGCGCCGGGCCCTGAGTCCGTCCTCTACGGCACCCCGTCCGGAACTTCTCCGGGCGGGGTGTTCGTGTTTGTCGGCACACGGAGCGTGTAAGCCTCGTCTCACCTGCACCAAAGCGCCGCCACGCGCCCTACCCGCGGAGCGAACCGGCCTTATTGTCTAAACGTCAGCCCTCCCTAAGGAGCCCTCATGACCGCGCCCGTCGTCCACTCGCTGCGCGAGCAGATCCGCGAGCACATCGTGGAGGGAATCGTCAGCGGGCGCTGGCAGCCGGGCGAGCGCATCGTGGAGCGCCGGATCGCCACCGAACTGGAGGTCAGCCAGACCCCGGTCCGCGAGGCCCTGCGCGAGCTGGAGTCGCTCCGCCTGATCGAGTCGGCCCCCAACAAGGGCGTGCGCGTCCGCAATCTCACCGCCGCCGACCTGGAGGAGAGCTACCCGGTCCGGGCCGGTCTCGAGGCCATCGCGGCGGAGCTGGCGGCGGAGCGCCTCGCGGAGGACTGCTCGGCGCTGGAGCCGCACGTCCTGGCCCTGTACGAGGCCGACCGGGAGGCGGACGGCACGGCCCAGGTGCGTCACACGGTCGGCTTCCACCGGGAACTGGTCCGCGCGGCGCACAACTCGGTGCTGCTGCACACGTGGGAAGGGCTCGGCATCGAGGTCTTCACGGCGCTGTCGATCCGCTGGCTGGGCACGGTGCAGCAGTCGTACGCGGAGGAGCACGAGGAGCTGGTGCAGGCGTTCAAGCGCCGGGATCCGCGGATCGCGGAGCTGGTGAAGGCGCACGTGCTGGGCTGCGCGCCCCGCGCCTGACGCGCCTGGTTCAGGCGAGCACGCCCGCGCTCAAACGCCTCCCCACCTGCGAAAACAAGGTGGTTTCGCGTCACCCGGTGCCATGGCCGAAGGCACCGCGTGCCTACTTTCTCCAAATCAAGAGGTTTTCGCCCTCAACCCTTTGATCGATCATCGATCAGGGAGTTACAGTCGCCGACGGACTTCCACCGAAGTCCCTGCCCTGTCCTGCCAAAGACCAAGGGCACCCCCGAACCCTTACCGATGAGGGAACCCCCTTCGACTGAGGAAGGCGGCGACATGACCGACCCCAACGCCATCCAGCCGAGCGCGCTCGACCAGCTCCCGGACCGCGACCCGGAGGAGACCGCCGAGTGGCAGGCCTCCCTGGACGCCGTCGCCAGGGAGGCCGGGCCGCACCGCGCCGCGTACCTGATGCGCCGCACGCTGGAGCGCGCCGAGGCGGGCGGCATCGCGCTGCCGAAGCTCCTCGAGACCGACTACGTCAACACCATCCCCACCTCCGCCGAGCCGGGCATGCCCGGCGACCCGGAGATGGAGGCCCGGATCACGGCGTGGAACCGCTGGAACGCGGCCGCCATGGTGACCCGGGGCAGCAAGTACGGCGTCGGCGGCCACATCGCCACCTTCGCCTCGGCGGCCTGGCTGTACGAGACCGGCTTCAACCACTTCTTCAAGGGCAAGGAGGCCGACGGCTCGGGCGACCAGCTCTACATCCAGGGCCACGCCTCCCCCGGCATCTACGCCCGCGCCTTCCTCGACGGCCGCCTGAACGAGGCGCACCTCGACAACTTCCGCCAGGAGGCCGGCGGCAACGGCCTGCCGTCGTACCCGCACCCGCGCCGGCTGCCCTGGCTGTGGGAGTTCCCGACGGTGTCGATGGGCCTCGGCCCGCTCTCCGCGATCTACCAGGCGCGCTTCAACCGCTACCTCACCAACCGCGGCATCAAGGACGTCTCGGCGTCCCACGTCTGGGCCTTCCTCGGCGACGGCGAGATGGACGAGCCGGAGTCGACGGCGGCGCTCGCGCTGGCCGCGCGTGAGGAGCTGGACAACCTCACCTTCGTCATCAACTGCAACCTGCAGCGCCTCGACGGCCCGGTCCGCGCCAACTTCAAGATCGTGCAGGAGCTGGAGGCCCAGTTCCGCGGCGCCGGCTGGAACGTCGTCAAGACGCTGTGGGGCACGGCCTGGGACGAGCTGTTCGCGCTCGACACCACGGGCGCGCTGGTACGCCGGCTGCGCGAGGTACCGGACGCGCAGATCCAGACGTACCAGACCCGCAACGCCGCCTACATCCGCGAGGACTTCTTCGGCAAGGACCCGGCGCTCGCCGAGATGGCGAAGCTGCTGAGCGACGACAAGATCCTCGAGTGCTTCCACCTGTCCCGCGGTGGTCACGAGGCCCGCAAGGTCTACGCCGCGTACAAGGCCGCCGTCGAGCACAAGGGCGCGCCGACCGTGATCCTGGCCCAGACGGTCAAGGGCCACACCCTCGGCGAGGGCTTCGCGTCGAAGAACGCCAACCACCAGATGAAGAAGCTGACGGTGGACGAGTTCAAGACGATGCGGGACCTGCTGGAGCTGCCGATCAAGGACAGCGACTTCGTCGACGGCGTGGTGCCCTACGGCCACCCGGGCGCCGACTCCCCCGAGGTCCGCTACCTCCAGGAGCGCCGCGCGGCCCTCGGCGGTCCGGCCCCGGCCCGCCGTACGCACGCGCTGGCCCCGCTGCCGGCCCCGGCCGAGAAGGCCTTCGCCTCCTTCGACAAGGGCTCCGGCTCCCAGAACGTGGCCACCACCATGGCCTTCGTCCGCCTGGTCAAGGACCTGGTCCGCGACAAGGAGACGGGCAAGCGCTGGGTGCCGATCGTCCCCGACGAGGCGCGCACCTTCGGCATGGAGAGCCTCTTCCCGTCCCTCGGCATCTACTCGCCGAAGGGCCAGACGTACGAGCCGGTCGACCGCGACCAGCTGATGTACTACAAGGAGGCCAAGAACGGCCAGATCCTCAACGAGGGGATCACCGAGGCCGGTTCGATGGCCGACTTCATCGCCGCGTCCACCGCGTACGCGACGCACGGCGAGGCGATGATCCCGTTCTACATCTTCTACTCGATGTTCGGCTGGCAGCGCACCGCCGACCAGATGTGGCAGCTCGGCGACCAGCTCGGCCGCGGCTTCCTCATCGGCGCGACGGCGGGCCGTACGACCCTGACGGGCGAGGGCCTCCAGCACGCCGACGGCCACTCCCCGGTCATCGCCGCGACCAACCCGGCCGCGCTGACGTACGACCCCGCGTTCGCCTACGAGATCGCGGTGATCGTCCGTGAGGGTCTGCGCCGGATGTACGGCGAGGCCAAGCCGGGCGAGGACCAGAACGTCTTCTACTACCTGACGGTCTACAACGAGCCGCTGCCGCAGCCGGCGAAGCCGCAGGGTCTCGGCATCGACGAGGGCATCGTCAAGGGTCTGTACCGCTTCAACACGGCGGAGTCGGCGGGCGTGTCCGCCCCGGCGAACGCCCCGCGCATCCAGCTGCTGGGCTCCGGTACGGCGATCCACTGGGCCCTCGAAGCCCAGAAGCTGCTCGCCGAGGAGTGGGGGGTGGCCGCCGACGTGTGGTCCGCGACCTCCTGGTCCGAGCTGCGCCGGGACGCCATGGAGGCCGACGCGGCCCTGCTGCGCGGCGAGGAGCGGGTGCCGTACGTCCGCCAGGCGCTCCAGGGCGCCGAGGGCCCGGTGCTGGCGGTGTCCGACTACATGCGCCAGGTCCCGGACCAGATCGCGCAGTGGGTCGAGCAGGACTGGTCCTCGCTGGGCGCCGACGGCTTCGGTCTGTCGGACACCCGTGAGGCCGCCCGCCGCCACTTCGGCGTGGACGCGCCGTCGATCGTCGTGGCGGCCCTGGCCCAGCTGGCCCGCCGCGGCGAGGTGAAGGCGACGGCGGTCAAGGAGGCCCGGGCGAAGTACGGGCTGTAAGGACCGGCTCAGGTGAGGAGGCCCCCGCTTCGGCGGGGGCCTCTTGCATGATGGGCGCATGCGCGCCGCTCGTCTGATCAAGATGGTCCTGCTGCTCCAGTCCAAGCCCGCCATGACCGCGGCCGAGCTGGCGCGGGAGCTGGAGGTGTCGGAGCGGACCGTGACCCGGGACGCGCAGGCGCTGTCGGAGGCGGGGGTGCCGGTGTACGCGGAGCGGGGGCGGGTCGGCGGGTACCGGCTGGTCGGGGGGTACCGGACGCGGCTGACCGGGCTGGCCCGGAGCGAGGCCGAGGCGCTGTTCCTGAGCGGGGTGCCGGGGGCGCTCAGGGAGATGGGGCTTCAGGACGCGGCCTCGGCCGCCCGGCTGAAGGTCTCGGCCGCGCTGCTGCCCTCGCTGCGGGACGCCCCGGACACGGCCGCGCAGCGGTTCCACCTGGACGCGCCCGCCTGGTTCCGGGAGCCGGAGACGCCGGTGCTGCTGCCGGTGCTCGCCGAGGCGGTGTGGGACGACCGCTGTGTCACCGCCCGCTACCGGCGCGGGGAGGACGAGGTGGAGCGGGCGCTGGAGCCGTACGGGCTCGTGCTGAAGGCGGGGGTCTGGTACCTGTGCGCGCGGGTGGCCGGGGCGAGCGTCTTCCGGACGTACCGGATCGACCGGTTCAGCGCCGTCGACCCCCTCGGGGAACGCTTCGACCGCGACCCGGAGTTCGACCTGCCCGGCTTCTGGGCGGAGCAGGCGGAGCGGTTCGCCCGGTCGATCCTGCGGGCGGAGGTGGTCGTACGGCTCTCCCCCGACGGCGTGCGCCGGCTGCCGTACGCCGTGGATCCGCTCGGCGCGCGGGAGGCGCTGCGAAGTCCGGGCGAGCCGGATGCCGAGGGGTGGGTGACGGTGACGCTGCCCGTGGAGTCGGAGGAGGTCGCGCACAGCCAGCTGACGGCGCTGGGGGCGGAGGCGGAGGTGCTGGCTCCGGAGGGGCTGCGGGAGCGGTTCGCGGCGGACGCGGCCCGGATCGCCGCGCTGTACCGCCGTACGGAGGGCCGGTGAGATCCCCCGGACTCCGCGTGCGGCCCACCGGCCGAGGCCCGATGCTGGTTCCGTGATGGACGAGACGGAGTTCTGGGAGCTGATCGACTCCAGCCGGGAGGCCGCCGGGGGTGACCCCGAGGAGCAGGCCGACGTGCTCCTGGACCGGCTGCTCCAGCTGGACCCCGAGCTGGTCCTGGACTTCGCCCGTCACTTCGAGGCCCGCTACAACCGCGCCTACCGCTGGGACCTGTGGGGTGCCGCCTGGCTGCTGCTGGACGGGTGCAGCGACGACGCGTTCGACTTCTTCCGGTGCTGGCTGATCGGGCAGGGCCGGGAGGTCTTCGAGGGGGCCCTGCACGAGCCGGACGCGCTGGCCGAGCTGCTGGGCGAGTTCGACGAGGAGATCGACGGCGACGGTGAGGAGCTGGGCTACGCGGCGGACGAGGCGTACGAGCAGCTGACCGGCACCGTCGCCCCCGATCTGGGCATCGCCCCGGCGCCCGCCGAGCCGGAGGGCACACCCCTGGACCTGGAGGACGACCGGGTGCTCGCCGAGCGGTATCCCCGGCTGTGGGAGCGGTTCAAGAGCTGACGCCGGGGTGGCGCATCGGGGCCGCGTTGGCCTGGTGGAGGGCGGAGGCGGTGACCGCGGCCGGGCCGAGGACGACGGCCAGTGCCGCGCACACCACCGCCCAGGGCCCGCGGCCGGTCCGGCTCCGTCCGGCGTACTCAGGCGCGCCCGCGCCACGACGGCTGTTCGTCCTGCTCATCCTGTCCCCGCCTCCGGTCGGCTGCTGTCTCGAACCCGACCGTAGGACGCGGGACTGAGCACGGCCTGCGCATTGCCTGTGGCGTGGCTGTGGACGGCCGGCGGGGTCCGGCTGGGCGTCCGGCCGAGGTCGATCGTGCGGCCCTTGCAGAGCCGCGGCCCGTTCCCGGATCGCCGGGAGGCGGGCGGTGAGGGCGGCGCCGGGCCAGGTGGCCGGGAAGCCGTCGTTGTGGCCGGCCAGAGCGGGCAGGGTGGCGGTGGCCCCCGTCCTGTGACGGCTGAGGCCGCTGCGAAGGTGCCGAGGCGGCGATGCCGGCGATGCCGGTGGTGCGGTGCTCGAAGCCCTGGGTGTGGGCGCCGGTGACGGGCCGGCGCCGGCGCGGTCCAGCCAGGCGGAGCGGGGCAACGGCGGACCGCACCGAGGCGCGGCGCCCTGCCGGGCCTGCGGGGCTCTTCGGACGACACGCGTGATCCCACTCTCGGGTCGCCGTGCCCCGCCCGCGATGTGTGCTGTGCCGGCTGGTGGAACCATCGTCCTGGTCCGGGTCGTTTCTGGTGGTACACACGTACGTGACCGGTTCTGCCGCCCGGTGGCCGCCCGAGGGCGCGTGCTGATCAGCGGACCGATCCCGTCCGTACTGAGGGGTCCGAGAGAAAGGCGGCTCCGTGGACCTGCTGGACCTGCTGCTTGTGCTGCTGATCGTCGTCTACGCGGTCTCCGGATACCGGCGCGGGCTGGTGGCCGGCTGTGTCTCGCTGGCCGGGTTCGTGGGCGGTGCGGCGGTCGGCGTGTGGCTGCTGCCGTGGGTGACGGGCCAGGTGGAGCGGGGTACGGCGGCGGCGACGGTGCTCGCGGTGGTGACGGTGCTGCTGCCGGCGGTGGTGGGGCACGAGCTGGCGGGCCGGCTGGCGCTGCGGCTGCGCGGAGAGCTGGACCGCGGTCCGCTCAGAGTGGCGGACGGGCTGGGGGGCGCGGCGGCGAACTCGGTCGCGGTGCTGGTCGTGGCGTGGGTGGCGGCGAGCGTGCTGAGCGCGGCCCCGTCGCAGCCCCTGACGACGGCGATACGGAACTCGACGCTGCTCGGCGCGGTGCAGCAGGCGATGCCGCAGACCACGCCCGCGTGGTTCTCGCGGGCCACGTCCGCGCTGGCCGAGGCGGGCTTCCCGCAGGTGTTCAACCCGTTCGAGAACGAGTCGACGGCCCGGGTGCCCCGGCCGACCGGGGACAGTGTCACCCCGGCGGCGGCGCGCGCGGCCAGATCCAGCTCGGTGAAGATCGAGGGCACCGCGGGCGCGGAGGGCCGCGAGGGCAGCGGGTTCGTGTACGCGCCGCAGCGGGTGATGACCAACGCGCACGTGGTGGCCGGCATCGACGACCCGGGCGTGCGGGTCGGCGGGGTCGGGCCGTCGTACCCGGCGCGGGTGGTGCTCTTCGACCCGGACCGGGACGTGGCGGTGCTGTACGTGCCGGGGCTGCGGGCGCCGGTGCTGCGGTTCGACCCGAGCGCCGCGCGCGGGGACGCGGCGGTGGTGGCGGGTTATCCGCAGGACGGGGCGCTGGACCTGCAGGCGGCGACGGTGGGGAGCCGGGTGCGGGCGACCGGCCAGAACATCTACAACGACCGGACGGTCACCCGGGAGATCTACTCGGTCCGTTCCACGGTCCGGCCGGGCAACTCCGGCGGCCCGCTGCTGACCACGGAGGGCCGGGTGTTCGGGATGGTCTTCGCCCGGTCCACCTCGGACTCCGAGACGGGGTACGCGCTGACGGCGGCCGAGGTGGCCGGCGACGCCCGGCGCGCGGCCACGGCGACGGCCCGGGTGGACACGGGCGAGCTGGTCGATTCCTAGTCGGTTCGCCGTCGCTTCCCGGCGGTCAGTCGGCCTGCAGACTGCGGCCCATGCACACGTCGTCCACGTACCGGCCGTCGATGAGGAACTCCCCCGGCAGCACGCCCTCGACGGTGAACCCCTCGGACGCGTACAGGGTGCGGGCGGGGGTGTTGTGCCCGAGCACGCGCAGGGTGAGGCGGCGCGCCCCGCGGCGGCGCGCCTCGGTGACGGCGGCCCGGATCAGCGCGCGTCCGACGCCCCGCCCGCGGGCCTCGTCGGCGACGGCGAACCCCTGGACGGCCAGGACGTGCGCGTTGGAGGGGAGCGGGGTGGGGTGGGTGAGGCGGATGTAGCCGAGGATGCGCCCACCGGCCTCGGCGACGAGGAACTCCTCCGGCCGGTGCCGCTCGTCGAAGAACGGCGGGTACGGCGGCTGCGGGCGGGGTGCCACGGCGTGCAGGGTGGACCAGGTGGCCCGGTCGAGGACGGCCAGTTCGTCCTCGTCGGCGGCCTGGGCGATGCGTATGTACGGCTCCGGCATGACGGTCACCCTACGGCGCGCGGTCCCGGCGCCCCCAACGGGTTTCCGACGGGCCGTACGGTCATGCTGGGGCCATGGAACGTTCACGCATCGCGGTGGCCGGCGCGTCCGGTCTCATCGGCAGCGCCCTGGTCCGGTCCCTGACCGCGGACGGGCACGAGGTGGTACGGCTGGTGCGCCGGGCACCCCGGGGCGCGGACGAGGTCCGCTGGGACCCGGAGCGGGGTCACGTCGACGCGGCCGGGCTGACCGGGTGTGACGCGGTGGTCAATCTGGCGGGGGCCGGGGTGGGCGACCGGCGCTGGACCCCTCGGTACAAGCGCGTCCTGCGGGACAGCCGGGTGCTGGGCACGGCCGCGCTGGCCGAGGCGGTGGCCACGCTGCCGCGGCCGCCGCGGGTGTTCGTGAACGGCAGCGCGATCGGCGTCTACGGCGACACCGGCGACCGGGTGGTGGACGAGGACGCGCCGCCGGGGGACGGCTTCCTGGCCGGGCTGTGCGTGGAGTGGGAGGAGGCGGCGGCACCCGCCGAGGAGGCGGGGGTGCGGACGGTTCTCGCGCGCACGGGCCTGGTGGTGGCCCGGGGCGGCGGGGCCTGGGGGCGGCTGTTCCCGCTGTTCCGGGCGGGGCTCGGGGGGCGGCTGGGCGACGGGCGGCAGTACTGGTCGTACATCGCGCTGCACGACGAGGTCGCCGCGCTCCGCCATCTCATCGACCACGACGGCCTCTCGGGCCCCGTCAATCTGACGGCTCCTCAGCCGCTGACCAACCGTGAGATCACGGCGGCGATGGGCCGGGTGCTGCACCGGCCGACGGTGTTCGCGGTGCCCGCTCCGGTGTTGCGGGCGGTGCTCGGGGAGATGGCCGGGGATGTACTGGGCAGCCAGCGGGTGGTGCCCAGGCGGCTGCTGGAGTCGGGATTCCGGTTCGCGTTCCCCGGTATCGACGAGGCGATCCGCGCGGCGGGGTGACACCGGCGAACGGAAGTGACCGTATGCGACCTCCATGCGACCGTGCCCTGTTGATGCGCGACTGTTCCTGACCGATCACGGCCCTAACCTCGACCCGAACTCGGGTATCCGTGGCGCCTGTTGGGGGCATGACGTCTCCACCGGCCGCGCAACCACAGGAGGGGCCTCGTGCTTGAGCCCGCGTACCAGGTGGACGTCGTCATCGTGGGAGCCGGAATCGCCGGTCTCTCGGCGGCCCATCGACTGACCAGCGCAGGAATCACCACCGCGGTCCTGGAGGCCGCCCCGTACGTCGGGGGCCGTATGTCGACCGAGAAGGTCGACGGCTTCCGGCTCGACCGCATCGGGCAGCTGCTGTCCACGTCCTATCCCGAACTCCGCTTCTCCCCCGGCCTGGACGCCCTGACCCTGCGCCGCTTCGCGCCGGGCGTCCTGCTGCACCGCGACGGCCGCACCCAGCGCGCGGGCGCGCCGGCGGCCGGCGGGAGCGCGCGGGGCGCACGGGGCGCACTCCATGTGGTGCGCGCCCTCGCCGGCGCCCCCAGGGGCACGGCGGCCACGCCCACCGCGCCGGTGGGCGGCGCGGTGGACCAGGCCCGGCTGGGCGCCGCGCTCGGCCGGATCGCGGCGACCCCCGCCGAACGCATCCTGGCCCGCCCCGAGATGCCGGCCGCCCAGGCGCTCGCCCAGCGCGGGGTGCCGGCCCGCACCGTCGACGGCTTCCTGCGCCCGCTGCTCGCCGCGCTGCTGTGCGACCCGGAGCTGACCACCTCCAGCAGGTGCGCCGACCTGGCGCTGCGCGCCTTCGCGAGCGGCCGGCTGTGCGTGCCGGAGGGCGGCGCGGAGGTATTGCCGGAGCTGCTGGCCCGGGCGCTGCCGCCGGGCACGGTGCACACCGGGGTGCGGGTCACCTCGGTGTCCACGACCTCGGTGGCCACCGCCGAGCACGGCGAGATCCGCTGCCGGGCGGTGCTGCTGGCGACGGACGCGCGGGCCGCGGCCGAGCTGCTGCCGGGTCTGAGGGTGCCGGACTTCCACCCGGTGACGGTCGTCCACCACACCACCGACGACCCGGCGGCGGTCTTCTCCACGGGTACCTCGCTGCTGCTGGACGCCGACCGGGGCGGACCGGTCGCGCACACGGCGGTCATCAGCAACGTGGATCCGAGCCGGGCACCGGCCGGCCGCGCCCTGATCTCCTCCACGGTGCTGGGCACCCCGCCGGAAGAGGTGGACACGGCGGTCCGCATCCACCTCTCCCGCCTCTACGGCACCTCCACGCGCCGCTGGGAGACGCTGGCCGTCCACCACACCCCCGAGGCGGTCCCGGCCATGCGCCCCCCGCACGACCTGCGCCGCCCGGTACGCCTCCTGGCCGGCCTCTACGTCTGCGGCGACCACCGCGACACCAGCACGGTCCAGGGCGCCCTCCACTCGGCCCACAGGGCGGCGTCGGCCGTCCTGGCGGACCTGGGCGCGTCGGGCTCGATGCACAGCGCGGACCCGGCCCCCTCGATGCCGAGGGCGGCCTAGGGGGTTTCGTCTACCCCAACGCCGCGACCTTCTCCCGATACCCCCGCACAGGCGGCGCGTCCCGATAGGGCTCCAGCCGCCGCTCGAAATCCTTCACGTACTCCACCGCACGAGCGGACCGCATCTCCGCGGCCTGCCCCGCCGCCTCCGCCGCCAGCGCGCACGCCTGGTCGAGTTCGCCGAGGCCGAGCCGGGCCGTGGCGAGGACGATCCGGCAGAACAACCGGCTGCGGGCATAGGTCGGCGCCCGCAGCTGCAGCGAGCGCTCGGCGTGCTGCGCGGCGGCCCGGAACTGCTGAAGGTCCCGGTGGCAGTGGCCGAACTCGTCGGCGAGCTGTGCCTCGTCGAAGAACACGGCCCAGTACGGCACCTCGTCCCCGGGCCGGGCCGCCTCCAGGGCGCGCTCGGCCCGCACCAGCGCCGCGGTGCACGCCCTCACCTCGCCCAGGACGGCGTGCGCCCGCGCCTCGGACGCGTGCAGCAGCGCCTGGACGACCGGGACGGCGCCCGTGCCGACGCCCTGCTGGGCGACCCGCGCCAGTTGCACGGCCTCCCTGCCGTGGCCGAGGTAGACGGCCTGGCGGCTCATGGTGACCAGGACGTAGGAGCCGTAGGCCCGGTCGCCGGCCGCCTGGGCGAGCCGCAGCGCCTGGACGAAGTAACGCTGGGCGAGGCCGTGCGCGGCGATGTCGTACGAGGTCCAGCCCGCGAGCCGGGTCAGGTCGGCGGCGGCGCCGAACAGCCGGCGGCCGGTCTGCTCGTCGTAGGAGCCGCGGAGCATCGGCTCGCACTCGTGCTCCAGATAGCGCACCAGTGCCTGGCGGGCGTGGCCGCCGCCGAAGCGGTCGTCGAGGGTGCGGAACAGCTCGCCGACCGAGTGCAGTGCGGCGATGTCACCGCCGGTGACCTTGTGCCCGGCGGCCCGCTCGGCCTGCCCGCGCACCCGGGGTGGCACCAGCGGCTGGGGCTTGGCCGCGCCGGGCCGGCCCTGCGGTGGCACCCGGGGTGCCGGTTCGCGGGCCACCCGGTCGTCGGCCTTGCCGATCAGCCAGTCCCGGCTGGGCACCACGAGCCCGGCCGGGGTGAAGGCGATCTTGCGCAGCTCGGCGTGGCTGCCGGAGTCCTTGCGCCACAGCCCGCTGACGATGTCGACGGCCTCCTCCGGGGTGGCCGCGAACTCCAGCCCGGCGTACACCGGCGCGCAGGCGTCCAGGCCGAGGTCCTGCGCGGTGAGCCGGCGCCCGAGCCGGCGGGTGAACACCTCGGCGATGAGGGCCGGGGTCGTGCCGCGCGGCTGCTGTCCGCGCAGCCAGCGGGTGACCGATGTCTTGTCGTATCTGAGATCCAGCCCGTGCTCCAGGCCGAGCTGGTCGACGCGACGGGCCAGACCCGCGTTGGAGAACCCCGCTTCTGCGATGAGCGCGGCGAGCTGGCGGTTGGGGGTGCGCTGCGCGGGTCGGTCCGTCATCTGCGGTGCGGTCTCCTGCCTTCCGGGCCTGTCGACGTGCCCGGATTGCCTTTGAGCAGCCCTTATGGCCTCACGAACGGCGCGAATGTAGCGGAGAGTGAGCAGACGGTCGCATACTTCGCCGCCCATTCATCCGATCGTGTGAGGAACGCCCGCAGGGCTGACGTACTCCGGTCGGACGTACAGTGGCGTGGGCGCGACACATGCCTGACACACCCGTCGCCGAGGGAGGCGCTTGCCGTGAGTGAGTTGCGGTTCGTCCGCATGGGATTCGGAGCGGATGCCGTCGATTACCAGCGGGCCTGGGACGAGCAGCGCCGGGTGCACGCGGCCCGGTTCGCCGACGAGGTCCCGGACACCGTGATCCTGCTGGAGCACCCCCCGGTCTACACGGCGGGCCGGCGCACCGAGGACAGCGAGCGCCCGCTGGACGGCACCCCCGTCATCGACGTGGACCGCGGCGGCAAGATCACCTGGCACGGCCCGGGCCAGCTCGTGGGCTACCCGATCCAGAAGCTCCCCCGTCCGGTGGACGTGGTCGCGCACGTACGGCGGCTGGAGGAGGCGATCATCCGCACCTGCGCCGAGTTCGGCCTGGAGACCACCCGGGTCGAGGGGCGCAGCGGGGTGTGGGTGCTCGGCGACCCGGTCGAGCAGCGGCCGAAGCTCGGCGGGCTCTCGCTGGACTTCGACCCGCGGCTGCAGGACGAGGAGTTCGACCCCCGGCTGAACGGCCCCGAGTACGCCCCCTCCAACGCGGGCCAGCGCCGCGAGGACCGCAAGATCGCCCAGATCGGCATCCGGGTGGCCAAGGGCGTCACCATGCACGGCTTCTCGTTCAACGTGCACCCCGACATGAAGTGGTTCGACCGGATCATCCCGTGCGGCATCCGGGACGCGGGCGTCGCCTCCCTCGCGGGCGAGCTGGGCCGGGACGTCACCATCGAGGAGGTCCTGCCGGTGATCGAGAAGCACCTGAAGGACATCCTGGAGAACGCCGAGCTGAAGCCGCGGGTGATCGAGACGGCGTCCGCCTGATCGTCCGCGGGGGGAATGCGCCCTGCGACAGCGGGGTTGGCCTCTGCGGCAGGGCGCTAACAGTACGGGCGTACCCTGGTGTACGCCGAAGAATCGAAGTCACAGGGAGCCGACGTGTCCGCAGTCTCACCCGACGGACGCAAGATGCTGCGCCTGGAGGTCCGCAACAGCCAGACCCCCATCGAGCGCAAGCCCGAGTGGATCAAGACCCGGGCGAAAATGGGCCCCGAGTACTCGAAGATGCAGAACCTCGTGAAGAGCGAGGGCCTGCACACGGTGTGCCAGGAAGCCGGCTGCCCGAACATCTACGAGTGCTGGGAGGACCGCGAGGCGACCTTCCTCATCGGCGGCGACCAGTGCACCCGGCGCTGTGACTTCTGCCAGATCGACACCGGCAAGCCCGAGGCGCTCGACCGCGACGAGCCGCGCCGCGTCGGCGAGTCCGTGGTCACCATGGACCTGAACTACGCCACCATCACCGGCGTCGCCCGCGACGACCTGGAGGACGGCGGCGCCTGGCTGTACGCCGAGACCGTGCGCCAGATCCACCAGCAGACGGCCGCCCGCGAGGGCGGCCGGACCAAGGTCGAGCTGCTGGCCCCCGACTTCAACGCGGTCCCCGAGCAGCTGGCGGAGGTCTTCGCCTCCCGCCCCGAGGTCTTCGCGCACAACGTCGAGACGGTCCCCCGGATCTTCAAGCGGATCCGCCCCGGCTTCCGCTACGAGCGCTCCCTGAAGGTCATCACCGAGGCCCGCGACTACGGCCTGGTCACCAAGTCGAACCTGATCCTCGGCATGGGCGAGACCCGCGAGGAGGTCAGCGAGGCGCTGAAGCAGCTGCACGACGCGGGCTGCGAGCTGGTCACCATCACCCAATACCTGCGCCCCTCCGTGCGGCACCACCCGGTGGAGCGCTGGGTGAAGCCGCACGAGTTCGTGGAGCTGAAGGAGGAGGCCGAGCAGATCGGCTTCTCCGGTGTGATGTCCGGGCCGCTGGTGCGGTCTTCCTACCGCGCCGGGCGGCTGTACCAGATGGCCGTCGAGAAGCGTGGTGCGTTCGTCGCCACCCAGGCGGTGTGAGCCGAGCGTGTGAATTCGCGCACAAGCAATTACTGGCCAGTAATGGCCGAGTCGACGCGGTCCTGGCCGTCCTCGCTGATGAGGGCGGCGCCAGGGCCGCGTCGTCGTTCGGACGCGCCCCATCAAGGCTTCACGGGCGTTTGACCGGCGGGTCACGCCCTGGTAACACCAATCAGTGACCCTGGTATCACGCCCCGTATCGCCACTGCTCCGAGGGGGGACCTCGCTCATGCAGGCCGCACCCGTACGTGCCACCGCCATCCCGTCCTTCACCGACGCCCTCCGCGCCGTGGAGTCCCTGCTCATGAGCGGCGGTCAGCGCACCGCCCGCCGCAACGCCTGGACCTCCGTCCTGGAGGACCGCCGCCGTGCCAAGGACCGCGTCGAGGCCGAGCGCGTCCTGGAGCAGGCCGCCGGCCGCTCCTGACGCCTCCGCGCCGCCGCCCCCGGCTCCCCCGCCGGGCACTGCCGTCGTCCGCGCTCCCGGGGGCACGTAGACTTCGTGGCATGGCGAGGAAGGAAACCGCGGCGGACGCCGCGAACGCAGGGCGACTGAAGCAGATCGCCCTCACGTACAAGATGACCCGCAAGGCCGACAAGAAGATCGGTCTTGTACTCGCGGCCGTCGGCATCGGCACCCTCGGTGTCTTCCTCGCGATCGGCTTTCTGATCGGCCACCCGGTCTACCTGGGCATCTTCGGCCTGCTGATCGCCCTGCTGGCGACGGCGATCGTGTTCGGCCGCCGGGCCGAGCGGGCCGCCTTCGGCCAGATGGAGGGCCAGCCCGGCGCCGCGGCGGCCGTGCTGGACAACATCGGCCGGGGCTGGACGACGACGCCGGCGGTGGCGATGAACCGCAGCCAGGACGTGGTGCACCGGGCCGTCGGCAAGGCCGGCATCGTGCTGGTCGCCGAGGGCAACCCGAACCGGGTGAAGAGCCTGCTGGCCGCCGAGAAGAAGAAGATGAACCGCATCGTCGCGGACGTGCCGGTGCACGATGTGATCGTCGGCACCGGTGAGGGCCAGGTCGAGCTGAAGAAGCTCCGCACGACCATGCTGAAGCTGCCGCGCGTGCTCACCGGTCCCCAGGTGACGGCGACCAACGACCGGCTGCGGGCCATGGGTGACCTGATGAGCAACATGCCGTTGCCGAAGGGCCCCATGCCGAAGGGGATGAAGCTTCCCAAGGGCGGTCCGCGGGGGCGCTGACCCTGACACGCCGCCCAACGGAGTATCCGCCCGGTAATCGGGTCATGCGCTCCTAGCCTTCGGAATGTGACAAAACGACACATTGCGTACCTGGCATGCACCACGGCTCTCGTCGGCGCGTTCACCGGCACCACCCCGGCGTCGGCCGCCCACCGGACCCTCGTGGTGCATCCGGGTGAGTCGATCCAGAAGGCGGTCAACGCCGCCAAGGCCGGCGACACCGTGTTCGTGCTCGCCGGCACCTACCGTGAGAGCGTCACGGTGAAGACGGCAGGCCTCACCCTGCGCGGCGCGGGCCCCGGCACCGTGATCCAGCCCCCCAAGAAGAAGACCAAGCCCGCCCCGCACGGCAAGAAGTCCGGTGGGAAAACCGGCAAGAAGGCCGCCATCACCTGCCTTTCGGACGGCAACGGCATCTGTGTGGTCGGGGGCAAGAACAAGCCCCTCGAGGGCGTCACCGTCTCCGATCTGAAGGTGACCGGTTTCGCCAGGAGCGGCCTGTTCTCCATGGGCACCGACCGGCTGACCGTGAAGCGCGTGATCGCCGAGCACAACGGCCAGTGGGGCATCGCCCAGGAGCACTCCACCCGCGGGCTGTTCCGGAACAACACGGCCCTGGGCAACGGGGACGCCGGGCTGTTCCTCGCCAACAACGTCAAGGCCGAGCAGGGCGCCACGGACAGCAAGGGCGCGGTGGTCGACCACAACCGGCTGCAGGACAACCGGATCGGCATCACCGTCCGCCGCCTGCGCAACCTCGCCGTCACGCGGAACTACGTCACCGGCAACTGCGCGGGCGTGTTCGTCGTCGGCGACGAGAACAAGCCGCGGGCCGGCGCCCTCACCGTCAGCGACAACCTGGTCGTGCAGAACAACAAGTACTGCCCGAAGACCGCCCGGCTGCCCTATCTGAAGGGCTCCGGCATCGTGCTGACCGGTACCGAGAAGGCCCTGGTGACGCGGAACCGGGTCACCGGTCACTCGGGCAAGTCCCCGCTGTCCGGCGGCATCGTCCTGTTCAAGAGCTTCGTGGGCGCCACCAGCGAGAAGAACCGGATCACCGGCAACCGGCTGGCGGACAACTCCCCGGCGGACCTCGTCAACCAGGAGACCACCAAGAGCGGCAACGCCTTCACCGGGAACTCCTGCCGGGCCTCCAGGCCCGCGGGCCTGTGCTGACCGGACGGCCGTACCCGACCCACGCAAGGAAGGAAGGCGGCACATGACCGCACCATCCCGCGCGACTTCGGCTCCCCCGGAGCCGGGGGCACCCCCCTCCCCTCCCCCGTCGATGCGGCTGCGCGAGCTGGCGTTCGGGGCGGCCTGCGCCGCCGCGGTCCGCGCCGCGGCCCGGCTGGGCGTCGCCGACGCACTCGGCGACGCCCCCATGACCGTGGAGACCCTGGCGGCCGCGGTGCACACCGAGCCGGGGCCGCTGCGCCGGCTGCTGCGCGCCCTGTCCTGCTACGGCGTCTTCGCCGAGCGGCCCGACGGAACGTTCGCCCACACCGAGATGTCCCGGCTGCTGCGCGAGGACGACCCGAACAGCCTGCGGGCCATCGCCATGTGGTGCACCGAGCCGTGGACCTGGGACGCCTGGCCGCTGCTGGACCAGGCGGTCCGCACCGGCCGGAACGTCGTGGAGGACCTGTACGGCAAGGAGTTCTTCGCCTACCTCAACGAGGACGCCCCCGAGTCCGCGGACGTCTTCAACCGCGCGATGACCCGCTCCAGCGAGCAGTCGGCGCGGGAGGTGGCGGCCCTGCTGGACCTGTCCGGCAGCCGCTCGGTCGCGGACATCGGCGGCGGCCAGGGGCATGTGGTGGCCTGCCTGCTGGACAAGTACCCGGCGATGCAGGGCAGCCTGCTCGACCTGCCCCGGGTGGTGGAGAACGCCCTGCCGCGGCTGCGCGAGGGCGGCGACCTCGCCGACCGGGTGCGGATCGTGCCCGGTGACGTCCGGGAGGCGGTCCCGGTCGAGGCCGACGTCTACATCATCAAGAACATCCTGGAGTGGGACGACGAGAGCACGGCCCGGCTGCTGCGCAACGTCGTCGAGGCAGGCGGCCCCGGCACCCGGGTCATCGTCATCGAGAACCTGGTGGACGACACCCCCTCGATGCGGTTCAGCACCGCCATGGACCTGCTGCTGCTCCTGAACGTCGGCGGGGCCAAGCACACCACCGACAGCATGGTCGGCCGGCTCCGGGCGGCGGGCCTGGCGGTCGGGGAGATCCAGCCGGTCAACCCGTTCCTGCACGCGTTCGACTGCATCGTCCCCGCGTGAGCACACCGGTGCCGGGTCCGCGTCGGACGCGGGCCCGGCACCGGTGGTCCGGCCGGAGGATCAGACGCCGGCGTCGCGCTCCCAGAGGTAGAAGCGCTCGGCCATGGCGTCCTTCGGGGACCGCCAGGTCTCCGGGTCGTACGCGCTGACGTACGCCGAAAGCCGCTCGCTGACCTCCCTGAACTCGGGGTGGGAAGTGATCTTGGCGATGGCCGGTCCGGGCTCCCGGTCGGACTCGATGAGGTGCATGTACACATCGCCGAACTGGAAGAGGCTGCGCCGGACGACGCCGACGAGGTGCGGCAGCTCTCCCCGGTCGGACTCCGCGAACACCTTGGCGATGTCGGGAGCGGAGCCCGGGGCCATGCGGGCGACGATCAGGGCCTGGTGCACGGTCGTCTCCTGTCGTCCGGCTCAGTCGGCGATGGCCGTGGCGGGCCGGTGACCGGATGCCGCCTTCTCGATCTTCTCCCGGATCAGCTCCATCTGGATCTTGGAGTTGCTGTTGATGTTGTCGGTCATCCAGTCGTCGTCGACGGGCGCGTCCGGCTTCATCTCGAAGTCCTGGGTCCAGACCATCCGGGTGCCGGCGGGGACCTCCTCGTACCGCCAGTGGATGTTCATGTAGGCGAAGGGCCCGGTCTCCACCCGGCGCGCCTTGACGGTGCGGGAGGCGCGGTCCGGTTCGCGCTCGGAGACCCAGCTCCAGACGGTGCCGTTGTCGTCCGGGTGCATGGTGAGCCGGAAGGTCGTCTTCTCGCCCTCCCGCTTGAGGATCTCCACCGACGCGTACTCGCTGAACAGCTGGGGCCAGCGCTCCAGGTCGTTGGTCATGTCCCAGACCAGGTCAAGCGGGGCGGCGATGGTGATCTCGTTCTGGGTGTGTCCTGCCATGTCAGGCTCCTGCCATCAGGGTGCTGTTGACGAGGTTGAGGAACTGCTGGGGTGTCTTGCAGCGCTCCGCGTCGACCGGCATCGGGGTGCCGTGCGTGTTCTCCAGCTCGCCGACGATGCCGAGCAGGCCGAGCGAGTCGACGCCGAGGACGTCGAACCCGGTGTCGGGCTTCTCCTTGAGCTGATCCGGGCTGACGGTGACCCCGGCGGCCTTCTTCATCAGCGCGGCGAGTTCTTCGACGGTGATCTCGGGCATGTGCTTCCTCCTTCTCCTTCTCACTGCGTGGTGCCGCGGCGCAGCACCAGCGCCGAGTTCGACCCCATGAGTCCGCGGCTGAGGACCAGCGCCGTCCGCAGTTCGGCGGCGCGGGCGCGGCCGGTGACGAGGTCGAGGTCGTGGCAGACGTCGAAGACGTTCGGCGTCGGCGGGATCAGTCCGTGTTCCATCGCGAGCACGGCCGCCGCGGTGTCCAGCACGGGGGCCGCGCAGTACCCCCGGCCGATCCCGGTCTTGGGCGCGGTGACCGGGACCCGGGTGCCGTGCTCGCCGAGGGCGTCGGCGAGGGCCAGCGCCTCGGCCCGGTCGGCCTCCGGGACGCCCAGGGCGTCGGCGAAGACGACGTCGATCTCCTCGGGAGCGCAGTCGGCCTCCCGCAGGGCCTGCCGGACGGCGTGGGCGAGACCCGCCCGGGACTCCGCCCAGCGGGACGCGCCGGTGAAGGTGGCCCCGTGGCCCGCGACGAAGGCCCGGATGCGGGCACCGCGGGTCCGGGCGGTAGCGGCCGCCTCCACCACGAGCATCCCGCCGCCCTCGGCGGGCACGAACCCGCAGGCCCCGTCCGTGAACGGGCGGTAGGCCCGGGACGGGTCCGTCTCGCGGCTCAGTTCCTCGTAGCCGAGCTGGCAGACCATCGAGTACGGCGCGAGCGGCGCCTCGGTGGAGCCGGCCACGATCACGTCGGTGCCGCGCCGTACCGCCCGGGCCGCGTGGGCGAGGGCGTCCAGGCCGCCGGCCTCGTCGGAGGCGACGACCGAGCAGGGTCCCTTGAAGCCGCGGCGGATGGACACCTGGCCGGTGCTCGCGGCGTAGAACCAGGCGATGGACTGGTACGGCCCGACGAACCGGCTGCCCTTGCCCCACAGTTGCTGCAGTTCGCGCTGGCCGAACTCACCGCCGCCGGATCCGGCCGCGGTGACCACGCCGATGGAGTAGGGCGCGTCGGGCACGCTGCCCGGCCCGAGCCGGGCGTCGTCCAGCGCGAAGTCGGCCGCGGCCATGGCGTAGTGCGTGAACCGGTCGGTCTGGACGAGGAAGCGTTCCTCGATCGTCGCGGCCGGGTCGAAGGCGCGGACCTCACCGGCCACCTTGAGGGGAAGGTGCTCGCAGCCCTCGCGGGTGACCCGGTCGAGGACGCTGAGGCCCTCCTGGGTGGCCTTCCAGAAGGTGCCGGTGGTGGTGCCGTTGGGCGCGACCACACCGATGCCGGTGATGGCCGCCTGCCGGTCCTGCGGTTCGCTCATCGTGTCCTCACTCCCTCGGCCGGGTCAGGATCACCGCGGACTGGAAGCCGCCGAACCCGCTGCCCACGGACAGCACGCTGGTCAGCTTCCGTTCGCGGGCGACGCGCGGGACGTAGTCCAGGTCGCACTCGGGGTCGGGGATCTCGTAGTTCGCGGTCGGCGGGACGACCTGCTTGGCGAGGGCCAGCACACAGGCGACCAGTTCGATGGCGCCGATCGCCCCGAGGGAGTGCCCCACCATGGACTTGATGGAGCTCATCGGGGTGTCGTAGGCGTGGTGGCCGAGCGCCCGCTTCACGGCCGCCGTCTCGTGGCGGTCGTTCTGCCGGGTGCCGGAGCCGTGCGCGTTGACGTAGTCGATCGCCGTGGGGTCGAGCCGCGCCTGGTTCAGGGCGGTGTCTATGGCCCGCGCCATCTCCAGGCCCTCCTTGGTCAGGCCGGTCATGTGGTAGGCGTTGCCGAAGGTGGCGTAGCCGCCGAACACGCAGTACACGTGGGCACCGCGGGCCCGGGCGTGCTCCAGTTCCTCCAGGACGAGCACCGCGCCGCCCTCGCCCATGACGAAGCCGTCACGGTTGTTGTCGAAGGGCCGGGAGGCGTGCGCGGGGTCGTCGTTGTTCGGGGACGTGGCCTTGATCGCGTCGAAGCAGGCCATGGTGATCGGGGAGATCGGGGAGTCCGACGCCCCCGCGATGCATATGTCGGCCCGGCCTTCCTGGACGGTGTGGAAGGCGTAGCCGACGGCGTCCAGTCCGGAGGTGCAGCCGGTGGACACGGTCTGCACCGGACCCTGGGCGCCGAAACGTTCCGCCACCGCGGAGGCCACGGTGCTCGGCGAGAACGCCCGGTGCAGCTGCGGCTCCGCCTCGGTGTGGTCGACGTCCCAGCGCTGCCCTCGGTGGCTGACCAGGACGTAGTCGTGCTCCAGCCGGGTGGTGCCGCCGACGGCGGTGCCCAGGGAGACACCGACCCGCCAGGGGTCCTCCCGGCCGAGGTCGAGACCGGAGTCCCGGACCGCTTCCTCGCCGGCGACCAGGGCGAACTGTATGTACCGGTCCGCCCGCTCGACCTGCTCGGCGTCCAGGCCGTGGGCGGCGGGGTCGAAATCGCACTCGGCGGCGATCCGGGACCTCAGCCCGGTCGGGTCGAAGAACGTGATGCCCCGCGTCGCGGTACGGCCTTCGGCGAGCAGCTCCCAGAACGCCGGTACGCCGATCCCGCCGGGGGCGACGACGCCTATGCCGGTGACCGCCACGCGCCGGTTCATGAGCGGACCTGTTCCCGCTCGGCGGCGACGGGCGTCTCCTCCGTGTCGACATGGCCGAGGGCCGGCCGGGGGGCCAGCGGGCCCAGGTGGAAGACGATCCGCGCCTCCACGTTGCCGACGTTGCGGAACCGGTGCCGCATGTTGATGGGGATCATCAGCCCCTGCTCGGGCCGCAGCGGGTGCGGCTCGCCGTCCAGGTCGACCTCCATCTGGCCGCAGACGACGTACACGAACTCCTCGGAGTAGGGGTGGTAGTGCTCCGCGATGCGGTCGCCGGGCTGCACGATGGCCACACCCATGAAACCGCTGGTGGAGCCCACCGTCGCCGGGGTGAGCATGGCGCGCAGATCGCCGCCGCGCCGGGTGTTGGGCTCGACCTCGCTGAGGTCCACGATCTTCGGAAGGGGTTTGATCACGGCGTTCCTCCGTTGGGTGTACTGAGCCTGCCGGGTCAGGCGTCCGGCGAGCGGCGGTCGGTGACGAGGTCCATGCCGACGGGCTCGCCGTCCAGCAGTCCGCTCAGCGCGGCCTGCCGCCCGGGCTCCGGCAGCACGGCCCGCGCGGCGGGGCCGGGGCGTACGTCGATCAGCCGTACGACGACGTCGTCGCGCTGGAAGATCGTGCTGCGCAGGACCGGGCTGTCCGGGTCCTCCGCCGCCGCCTCGTCCTGCTGGGCGATCAGCTCCGCCAGCCGCATCCCGCTGCCCGGGCGGGCCGGGTAGTACAGCGCCCTGCGCTCGCCCTCGGTGAGTTCGTCCGCGGTGACGTGGTGCACGGCCGGCAGCGCCGCCCGGGTGAAGAACACCCGCGCGGACTCCTGGTCGTTCAGGTCCCGCTCCTGCTCCAGGTAGGGGTTGATGGCCTCCTCGACGGCCCGCACCTCGGGCTGGCGGGCGACGTGCCGCAGCGCCGCGAGCAGGTCGCCGCGCACCTCGATGGCCCGCACGACCCGGTTGCCGTGCATGAACAGGGAGGTCCGGCACAGCCGGGTGGTCTCGTCGACCTTCGCCCGGGGCGAGGCGTAGTCGGCGAGGATCCGCTTGACCTGCTCCTCGCTGCCCGGCTTGACCGTGAAGGTCAGCGCGTGCCGGATCACTCCGTCACCGATCCGCGGCGACGCCTGGAGCCGGCGCCGCGCCCCGGAGGCGGCGGCCTCCTCGCCGCCGGTCTCCCGCACGACGTGGAAGCGCAGCGACCGGGTGTCCCGGACGCAGCTGTGCAGCGGTTCCACCATCCGGACGTGTTCCTCGCTGTTCACCCAGGTGAGGAACGGCGGGGCGCTCTCCCACTCACTGGTGATGAGCCATTGGGAGGGGTTCTCGATCGACTGGCACAGCTGGTCGCTGACATGGCCGGGCACCTGGGCCACCTGGTTGCACAGTTGCTCGTAGGCCTCAAGGAACTGCTGCTGGGCGCCGTCGTGGACGTCCACGAGCAGGACGACCCGGAGACGGGAGCCGTCGAACACGGACTGGGAGACCCGTTTCGACACCTGACGCGTCGACGGGGCCGAAATCTTTTCCGACGTGGTGGTGGTCATGCTGCGCATCTCCTTCACGGGGGCAGAGGCGAACGCCGGCGGCCGATGACGCGACGTCAGCGCTTCTTGATCCTGTGCCGCTTCCCGCGGTGTGCGCGACTCGCGTGAACCACGTGGGTGATTGAGCACGCGAAAGCCGTCCCAGAGGGCACAGAAAGAGCAACGCGCCTCACATCCCGACCCTGCCTCTGGAGCCTCGATGCAGCAGAAAGCCGATCACCAGGTGCCCGTCCTCGTCGTGGGCGGCTCTCTGGTGGGCCTGTCCCTGTCCCTGTTCCTGGGCCGTCTCGGCGTACCGCACATGCTCGTCGAGCGGCACTCCGGCACCTCGATCCACCCGCGTGGCCGCGGCAACAACCTGCGGACGATGGAGCTGTACCGGGTGGCCGGCATCGAGCCGGACATCAAGGCGGCGGCCTCGCTGCTCGCGGACAACCACGGCATCCTCCAGACCCCGACCCTGGCCGGCGACGCCGGCGAATGGCTGTTCAAGGAGATCGACCCGGGCGGCGGACTGGCGAAGTTCAGCCCCACCACCTGGTGTCTGTGCAGCCAGAACGACCTGGAGCCGGTGCTGCTGAAGGGGGCCCGTGCGCTCGGCGGAGACCTGCGCTACTTCCACGAGATGGAGGGGTTCGAGCAGGACCCCGAAGGGGTGACGGCGTTCGTCCGGGACCGCGACAGCGACACGATGTACACCGTCCGCGCGGACTACCTGGTCGCGTGCGACGGTCCGCGCAGCCCCGTGCGGCGCCGGCTCGGCATCGGGCAGAGCGGGCCCGGCGACCTCTTCGCCAACGTGAGCGTCACCTTCCGGTCCAAGCTGCTCGCCGACACGGTCGGCGACCGGCGCTTCATCTGCTGCTACCTCACCAACCCCGAGGCCGACGGCGCCCTGCTGCCCGTCGACAACAAGGAGCACTGGGTCTTCCACGCCCCCTGGCACCCGGAGCACGGCGAGACGCTGGAGGAGTTCACCGAGGAACGGCTCCAGCGGCACATCCGGCTGGCCGTCGGCGTCCCCGACCTCGACATCGAGATCACCGGCAAGGCGTCCTGGCGCGCCGCGGAACGCGTCGCCGAGCGGTACGCGGCCGGCCGGGTCCTGCTCGCCGGCGACTCCGCGCACGAGATGTCCCCGACCGGCGCCTTCGGCTCCAACACCGGCATCCAGGACGCGCACAACCTGGCCTGGAAGCTGGCCGCCGTCCTCGACGGCTGGGCCGGACCCGGCCTGCTGGACACCTACGACACCGAGCGCCGGCCCGTCGCCCTGGCCACCAGCGCCCGCGCCTCGGCCCGCTCGGTGGAGCACGCCCACCCCGGCTTCGCCCCCACGCCCGGCGTCGGCGGCGGTCCGCGCAGCGGCATCCTCCCGGTGGTCCTCGCCTACCGCTATCTGGAAGGCGCGGTCCTCGGCGCCGACCCGGCCCATCCGGTCGTACCCGACGGGGTGCGGCTGACCGCGGACCCGGGCAGCCGGGCCCCGCACCTGTGGCTGCGCCGGGCGGGTGACCGGCTCTCCACGGTCGACCTGTACGAGCGGTCCCTGGTGCTGCTCTGCGACGCGGGCTCGGCCGCGGGCCGGGCCTGGCACGCCGCCGCCCGGAGCATCGCCGGCACGGACGGCGTACGCCTGGAGGCGTACCGGATCGGCACGGGGCCGGACGCCGACCTGACCTACGACGGCGAGGGCCCCGGAGGCGGCACCGACTGGGCGGCCGTGCACGGTACGACGGCGGACGGGGCGGTGCTGGTACGGCCGGACGGGTTCGTGGCGTGGCGGGCACCGGGGGCCGTGGGGGATGCGGAGGCGGAACTGCGGGAGGTGCTGGCGGCGGTGCTGCGGAGAGGCTGAACGCGGTGGTCCCGGTGGCGTGGGCCACCGGGATCAGGCACTCGGATCCGTAGCCGGCTCAGATCCGCACTTCGACCGTCTTGGCGATCCGGTCGTGCAGGCCGCGGCCGTCGCGGTCCCAGACCAGGGCGGGGATCGCGAGGCACAGCAGGACCGTGCGCAGCAGGGCGCGCCCCGGGCTGACCGTGCCGGTCTCCAGGGCCACGACCCGGACGCCGAAGAGGCGCTTGCCGGGGGTGAAGCCGACCGTGCCGACGGTCAGGGCGCTCAGGACGAAGAAGACGCCGAGCGCCCAGTTGCTCGTAGCGGGGCTGTAGCCGTGTGTGATCAGGCCGTATGCGATCAGGACGCACAGTGCCCAGTCCACGGCGAGTGCGCCGAGCCGCCGTCCGGGCCGTGCGATCGAGTTCGGTCCGTGCTCCGGGAGGCCGAGCTGCTCGCCCCGGTATCCGAAGTCGGCACCCGCCTCTTCCATGGCCGCGCGGGGGCCGGAGAGCCACGATCCGATTGCCTGCCTGTTGTCCACGCGTAAACGGTACTGCGCCCGGTTTCGGGCACTACGCGCAGGGGGTCGTCGGGGCTACCGTGGACATGTGGCCGGTTAACTTCTGCGAAACAAACGGGTCACGCCCGAGAAATCACCCGTCCCTAGGGTCGAGACCAGCGTGTGCCACCGCACTGGCCGCACGAACGATCTACCACCCCGGCGAGGACGGTCGGGAGTAGGAGGAGCTGGATGTTCCAGAACGCCGACGAGGCCAAGAAGTTCATCGCGGACGAGGACGTCAAGTTCGTCGACGTCCGGTTCTGCGACCTGCCGGGCGTCATGCAGCACTTCACGGTGCCCGTTGAGGCGTTCGACCCGGACGAGGAGCTGGCCTTCGACGGATCGTCGATCCGTGGTTTCCAGGCCATCCACGAGTCCGACATGGCTCTGCGTGCCGACCTGTCCACCGCCCGTGTGGACCCGTTCCGCCGCGACAAGACCCTCAACATCAACTTCTTCATCCACGACCCGATCACGGGTGAGCAGTACTCCCGTGACCCGCGGAACGTGGCGAAGAAGGCCGAGGCGTACCTGGCGTCGACCGGCATCGCCGACACGGCGTACTTCGGTCCCGAGGCCGAGTTCTACGTCTTCGACTCCGTCCGCTTCGCCACCTCGGCGAACGAGTCCTTCTACCACATCGACTCCGAGGCGGGTGCCTGGAACACCGGCGCCCTGGAGAACAACCGTGGGTACAAGGTCCGCTACAAGGGCGGTTACTTCCCGGTCCCGCCGGTCGACCACTTCGCCGACCTGCGCGCCGAGATCTCCCTGGAGCTGGAGAAGCAGGGCCTGAAGGTCGAGCGCCAGCACCACGAGGTGGGCACCGCCGGCCAGGCGGAGATCAACTACAAGTTCAACACCCTGCTCGCCGCCGCCGACGACCTGCAGCTCTTCAAGTACATCGTGAAGAACGTCGCCTGGCGCAACGGCAAGACCGCGACCTTCATGCCGAAGCCGATCTTCGGTGACAACGGCTCGGGCATGCACGTCCACCAGTCCCTCTGGTCCAACGGCGACCCGCTGTTCTACGACGAGGCCGGTTACGCGGGCCTGTCGGACACCGCCCGTTACTACATCGGCGGCATCCTCAAGCACGCTCCGTCGCTGCTCGCCTTCACCAACCCGACGGTGAACTCGTACCACCGTCTGGTGCCGGGCTTCGAGGCGCCGATCAACCTGGTGTACTCGCAGCGCAACCGCTCCGCCGCGATGCGTATCCCGATCACGGGTTCGAACCCGAAGGCCAAGCGCGTCGAGTTCCGCGCGCCCGACTCCTCCGGCAACCCGTACCTCGCCTTCTCGGCCCTGCTCCTCGCCGGCCTGGACGGCATCAAGAACAAGATCGAGCCGGCCGAGCCGATCGACAAGGACCTGTACGAGCTGGCTCCCGAGGAGCACGCGAACGTCGCCCAGGTCCCGACCTCACTCAACGCCGTCCTCGACGCGCTCGAGGCCGACCACGAGTTCCTCCTCCAGGGCGACGTGTTCACGTCCGACCTGATCGAGACGTGGATCGACTTCAAGCGCACCAACGAGATCGCCCCGCTCCAGCTGCGCCCGCACCCGCACGAGTTCGAGCTGTACTTCGACGTGTGATATCGCCCCAGGTCAGAGCGGGCTTCCGCTCCCCTGGACCGTCTGTGGCCGTCGGCCGGCTCTCCCAGCACGGGAGAGCCGGCCGACGGCATTTCGGCTCCGGGTCTCGGGGCCTGCTCAGGCCGCGTCGTCCTGGCGCACTCGGAACGCCTGGTCGATGGCTTTGCGGGCTCGATCCTGGCTATTCGGCAGCAGGTGCGTGTAGGTACCCAGCGTGAAGCCGGGGTCCGAGTGCCCGAGGTACTCGGTAGAAAAGCAGCGTCGTCGTTACTGGTGGTCCGTCGGGCGTCTTCCACGGGAGACACGACATCGGGAAGCGGGACGTCACGCAGCTTTGCCCTCTCGGGTGGGGCGAAGACCATGTGTGAGCCGACCAGCTTGACCTGCCGAACGACGTGGACCACTCCCCCCTCGTCCACGGCGAGCCCAAAGTCCGCGACCGGGCCACCCCGAATGCTGTGCAGGCGGAGGGGTGGTCCGGTCTTCTGCTTGTGGGTCTACGGCTCAGCTCAGGGCTTTGCCGACCTCGTAGATCGTGGGCCTGTCCTCGGGCGCCGGGCTGAGCATGGCGTCGATCAGTTCGCCCAGCTCGCCATGCACCTTCACAGGCCGGCGCCTGCCACTCGCGACGGCTTGTCTCTGCTCGGGACGCGGTGCTTCGTCCGGGTACTCGACGGCCCGCCAGCCCGTGGCGGAAATGAGCAGGGACGCGCCGAGCGCGTAGACGTCGGCTTCCTGCGTAGGCTCCGCCTCTCCGGTCGCAAGCACGCTGCGCGCGATCTCCGGCGCCTCGTAGTGGACGAGGCAGCCGCGGAACGGGAAGTCGTACCCCTCGGGGACGTGTCCGCCGCGCGCCAAGGCCAGGTCGATGAGGTGCGTGCGATCCGGGCCGATGATGAAGTGTGCGGGCTGCACGTCGCCGTGGGCCCAGCCCTTGCCATGTAGCTCGGCCAGCGCCTCTACGCAGCCGAGGGCCGCGCTGGTATGAGGTTCCGTACGAGAGTCCGGCTCACGACAGGGCTTCCACAGCTCGTACAGGTCAGGCCCTTCGTGCCACGGCTGGAAGTTCCAGGTGCCCAGCTCCCATTCGCCGTACGCGAAGTCATCGAGGCCGAGTCGGTACAGCACGGTCCCTTCGCGTGCGGGGGCGAGTGCCGTCCAGGGCTGGGCGGGCCAGTCGGCCGTGGCCTCAATCGGGTAACCAACCTTCACGGCGTACTGCCCCCGATGGCTGTCGACCTCCCAGACCATCGAGCCCCGACGATTGACGACCAGGCGCTGAGCCCTGGGCATCAGTGCGTCGAGCACGACGATCGGAAGTTCAGGGGGTGTCCCGGACAACGTCTGTTCTCCTTCCGGGCCGCGCGGCCGACCCCGCATCGAGGCCGGCCGCGTCGCTGGTGTCGTGTCGCTACGCCTGACCGTACGGACGGCCGCAGTCCGCGTCGCACTGCGCGAGGTTCGTGCCGTCCACGGTCCAGAGGTCGTCGAAGACCATGAACCCGGCCGCCTTCATCGCGTGTGCGGACGCGGCGACCTTCTTCGGGTCACGGGGCCCTCCGCCCGGCATGGGGTTGTGGTGGAGGAAGCGGTCCGCGTACCGGTCGCAGAGCGCGGCGTACTCCTTCGTGTGCAGGATGAGTGCGTGCAGACCGAGGTCCACGTCGTCGGACGGGACCATGGGGACGGTCACGGTCGCGGCGGTGACCACGAAGGCCACCGCCTGGTCCGCGATCCGCTCGGCCCGTTCGCGGGACTGCCCGTTGTGGACGATCACGAAGTGGGTGAGGCTGTCGAACAGTTCCTCACCAGCCACCGCGCGACCGGTCTTCTGGTCGTTGGCCGTTGCCGTCATGCGAATACTCCTTGAGTGTCGCTGTTGCTCTGGCACTTGCGCCCGCATCGGTCGCCGAGGCACGGCCTATGGCGACCGGGGGATGGAAGGCCGACCCCGAACGGGGAAGGGGGAGCCAGGGAAGGTGGCACCCGTTCGGGGTGGCCGGTCTACTGGCTGGTACTAAGAGCCATGCCGATCACCAGGCCACACGATCCGCTGATCATGATGATGAACAGGACCCCGGCATACCGGCCGACGGCGCGCATCACAGGCCGTCCACTGGCAGTGTCCTTCACCAGTTCACCGATGCCTGGTCTGGTCTGCTGGTTGCTCGCCATGCGGACGAGCATCCTGCCGCTCATCAGGACGTCGGAACCTCCGACAAACCCCACTTCGGGACGTCCCGCGTCAGGTAGAACGTCCCTAGTGCCGTCCCCGGGTGTTAGGAGAGATTGGGATGCCGAACGAGAGGTTACGTGCTGCCATGGCGGCCGGCGGATGGACGTACGCCGCCCTTGCGGACAGGGTCGAAGTCGACCCCAAGTCCGTTGAAAGATGGGTCAACCTGGGTCGTACGCCGCGCCGAGCCACGGCCATGCTGGCAGCGGAAACACTAGGAGAAGACGTGCACGCTCTATGGCCCGTGCTACGGCAGGCACGTCCTGCCCGCGCTGTCAGTCCGGAACTTGTGGCCCTCTACGACCAGCGGGCGGACATCCCCGTGTCCACCTTCGTGGACATGCTGACCCAGGCCCGCGAGCAGATCGACGTGCTGGTGTACGCCGCCGTCTTCCTGCACGAGGCGTACCCGCGGCTCAACCACTTGTTGCGAGAGCGAGCGGACGACGGGTGTGCGGTCCGTATCGCGATCGGCAACCCGGACAGTGTGAATGTCCAACAACGCGGCGAGGAGGAGAGGTTCGGCCACGGTATCGAGTCCCGCTGTCGACTCGCCCTCATGCACTACCGCCCCCTTGCCGGGGTACCTGGCATCGAGGTGCGGACCCATGCCACCACGCTCTACAACTCGATCTATCGTGCGGATGACCAGGCACTGGTCAATGCCCATGTCTGGGGCGTGAACGCCTACGGTGCTCCCGTGTGGCATCTCCGGCGCCGCGGAAAGGGCGGCATGTTCGACACCTACGCCAGCAGCTTCGACGCGGTCTGGGAAACCGCTACGCCGGTTCGAGAAGGGTGACCATGGCACGGACCGAGTACTACGACGACCCAGCGGCACCGGAGCCGAACAGCCTGGTGGTCGCCGCGTCCGCCGTGGTCACCGACGACGAAGGGCGCGTACTCCTTCAGCGCCGCAGGGATAACGATCTGTGGGCGCTACCTGGTGGCGGTATGGAGATGACCGACTCACTCCCAGGAACGGCCGTCCGCGAGGTGAAGGAAGAAACCGGTTTGGACGTAGAGATCACCGGTCTCGTGGGCACGTACACCGACCCTCGCCACATCATCGCCTACTCGGACGGTGAGGTGCGCAGGCAGTTCAACGTCTGCTTCACCGCCCGTGTGGTCGGGGGCCGGCTCGCGATCTCGGACGAGTCCACGGAGCTGCGGTTCGTCCAGCCGGAGGAGATCGATCAGCTGCCGATGCACCACACGCAGCGCCTCCGCATCCGCCACTTCTTGGAGCACCGTGAGCGGCCCTACCTCGGCTGATCGAACCGGCGACACCCGATTTTGGGGCAGAGGCGGGTGTGTTTTGCCGGTGACCTGCGGCTTCATCGGTTGGGGTAACGGGCACGGATGCGCCCGCTCATCCCCGCTGTTGACTGTAACTACCCCCTTTGTCTGGCACGACTGCGGCAGGACCTTCATTCCGAACTATCGGCTAGATGGTCGTTATAGCTCCCATGCGTCTTCAGACCGTCGCAGTATGTGAGAGGGACACCGGCCCACGGTCAGGACCCTCCGAGTTGCTTCGGGACGCAGCGGTCACTCCGCTACGGTGTTCGCATGACCGGCCAAACCCTGCATGTCCTGAGTGCGGTCAGCCCATGCAGTCCTGCGGCTTCGTCCTCTCCGGGCGGGAGGACGACGGCCGGCGGGCTTGCCGACGCTCGGGCGGGTGCTGGTCAGCATGTCCGGTGGGGCTGGGCCGACAGGCCGGGCCATCCGTTGGAGTCTGCCCCGTCCGGGACCTCTGTCGCTGACATCCAACGTTGACATCAACGCCCACGAACAGCGGCGACAACTGGTAGCCACTTAGGGCTCTCGTGCGCGCGGTGTACTGCGACCACGCCGGAATGAAGTCGCACTTGTAAAGCCGCGGTCGCCCACCCATCGACTCAGTTTCCCCAGGCGTCCCCCGGCAGCGCTGGCTGTCGTGGAATTCGCAGGTCACAGACAGTGGACGGAGCCCGCGTAAAGCTGCCGCTTTGCCGCCTGCTGGTCGTGTGAAGATGCCGACGCGCCGGGCGGTACCCGAAGTGGCCTTGCCGTGCAGCGCGGCTCTAAGGGGTCCGGCAGCGGCGCACTTCACAGGCTCCGGGCATGACGGCAGCTGCGCCGCGCGTCCAATGCGACTGCCCACGACAGGCTGACTCTTTGGGGTCAGTGGGAGCCCAGTGAATGCCTGTCGGCCAAAATGAGTGGATCATGACGAGATGTCGGCTAGACACGCGGCACTGGTTCCAACCTGCGATGTAAGGCGGGTGGCGCGACCTGTTATGCACCGATCGGACGGCTCTTTTCGGCCAACTTTCCAAACCCGGGCCTCCCGTGGCCCAACCACCCCCTGTCTGCCTCCTGACCTGCTCGGGAAACGGGGCGGACGCCCTGCGCACCCTACGGGGATTGGCCACTGCAATAAGGCGCACTTCCCTGCTCGGGTCGTGGGTGCGACGCTCGTGATCGGATGGTTGACGCCGAGGCCATACCGAGGATGCGGCGACGACAGGACTGGACGCACTCGCATCGAACTAGCAGCAAGCAGGGAGCGGCCCCCCGCGCCATCGGGAGGCCGCTCGTCACACCCATCCCCAAGCATGCGCGGAAGAAGGTGCTGTCATGACCTTACGCGGTCGGGCCGTGCGAACACAGGGCTGTCGTACCCGATTGACGATCTACGTGCCCATCATGCTGGCGCTCGGAGTAATCCCGGCAGTCTGCATCTACCCGTACCTTGCGGCACCGGTAAGTACAGCCGCTGCTGTCCTCGCTGCATCAGTGCCCCTCCTCAGGGGCCGATGGAGCAACCAGCGAGAGCGATCGGTCGCAAACCACAGCATGTCTAACGAAGACACGCGTGGAACTAGCGGTCCTCTTGATCGCAGCGACTCTCACTGAGGAGAAGACCGTGCGCCGGGCGGTCCCGTTGTGGGGTCGATGCGGGACGGGTGGGTAGTGCCCGTGTACCAATGACGCCGGACCACGACGACGTCTGAGCTGGTCAGAGCAACGGTGTCTTCCCTCCGCCGAGGTGACCGAGCCAGGTCATCACTCCTTCGACGTGTGATCGACGCCGTCGAGCGCCCTTGGGGGCCGCCATCCGCGGGGGTGGCGGCCCCCGCTGCGTTTCGTCATCCCGCCGGGGGCTCCGGTACGCGCCAGACGATCCGGAACCGCTCGGCGTCAGGGAGGCCCATCGGGGCCACCGGGCTGATCTGCTTGATCAGGTAGCCGAAGACCATGTGATGCGCCTCCTCCGAGACCTCTTCCCAGGTGTCCGGAGTCACGATCATCACCTCACGCATGAGGCTCAGGTCCGCCTCGTTCTCCAGCATCTCGGCCCGGTCGTCCCGGTCCATCGTCTCGTCGGCACGCATCGCACGGATCGACTCCGCGAGGAGATTGGGTTCGCGGGCGAGGCGGCGGAGAATCTCCTGGCAGCCGTATCGGAAGGCCGCGTACGCCTCCATGGCCTCACGGTCGGGATTCCGGTAGCCGAACGGCGAACCCTCCTCGGCTCCGACATAGTCGCCCTTGAGCATGTGCAGCAGGAGACGCATCGCGTGCTCAGCTCCCTGCTGCTCTATGTGCATCACCATCAGCCGGACCCAGTCGTCCTCCGACACCATCGGCTCGTGTGGAACCGCGAGCGACGGATGGATCTCAACGGCGTTGAAGGGGTTGAGCAGCGCGCCCATGACCAGCTCAGCGTTCCACTTGCCGTCCTCACCTCCCCAGCCTCCGTGGAAGAGCTCCTGGAATGACTTCAGGGCACCCGACTCGCCTTCGTCGGTGGCGCGCCAGAGCGGCAGGAATCTGGCTGTTTCGGACTCCTCGTCCCGGGGCGGGCTGCACAGCCCGGCAAGGGTCACGACGATGTCGTGGACGGTCTCCCAACGCGACACGCGTGTGCCCTTGAGGGCAGCACGGACACTCTCGTGGCTGGCGCCCGACAGGAGGTCGTCCCGGTCGCGGATGCGCATGCTCACCTTCCGGAAGCTCGGCTTGCCCGCCGCGCGATGCAGCTCCTGCAGCGCTTCGACCAACTCCTGATGCGGACGGGTGGGCTCGGGTGAGGCGGCGGATGGGGCCAACTGAATTCCTCCCTGCGCAGGGGTGTCACGTTCCGCCAACACCGTAGAAGCCGCAGGCCAGAGCCGAGTCAGCTTTCGTCAAGTTGACTGCCTGGACCGTCAAACCCTGACTCGCGGCCGACCGGCGAGGTGAGCATGGACAAGGCGCCGAAGGAGCGCCTTCGTCCGAGGAGTTGCGCACGCATGCACATCCCTGGCTACGCCCATGCCACGATCCGGGCCGCCCTGCCCCCCATGCCCACGTCTCGTCAGGTGGGCGCTCTGGACTGTTGTCTGTGCAACAAGCCCTTCGGTGTGGACCGGGGGCCCGTGCCGCTCGGCCCAACCCCAACGTCCGGCCTGTTCGGGTGCCGCCCCTGTCTGACCCGGCTGGTGGCGCTGGCGCGCCGGTCCCGTGACACCCGGCTGGTCCGTGACGCCGAGCAGGTCAGAAACGCGGCGGCAGTGTGGGAGGCGAAACGCGAGCGGTACCTTGCCACCGTCGCCGGGGTGCGCGAGGCGGCAGAGGCCGTCACCCGGCTCGCCGACGAGGGGACCGTGGACCCGACACGGATCGCCTGGCTGCACGTGGCGCTGGAGTCGGCGTACGACTGGGCAACCGAGCGCACCCCCGAGCCCCCGGAATCCCTCGCCTCCGATGACGACGCCGTGCGGGACGAGGGCTTCCGGCTCGGCCTGGAGATGACCTCGGCACGAGAGGCCGTCGCCGGCCGGCTCGCCTACCATCTCATCAATCAGGCCGCTTCGCCGGAGCCGGAGCTCTGCGACGAGCTTGAATGCCCCGAGAACTGCTCCGGGCGCCATGACATCGACCACATCGACCGCGGGCCGGACGCGATCTTCGAGGAGCTGGAGGAGCACGGCTTCACGATCGAGCGCCCGGAGGACAACAGAGCCGTTCTCGCCTCGGTCGCGCCCGAGCGACCGGCGACCACCCTGGACGGCGAGGACCTCGTCGCCGTACTGACGCATGCCGGCATCGACCCGGATGACACCGAGGTCCTGGTCAGCGCGGCGGCGGTCGGGCTCCTCTCCGTGGCCTGGCGGGACGGGCCGCTCGACGAGATCCGCCAAGCCGACGGAGGACCGAGTGACGGAGAGGTCTTCGCGCAGGGCGTCGATCTGTTCCGCAGGGCCCGCAGAGCCCTACTCGCCGCCCGGGAGGACGGGCCCGAGGCTCTGCTCGCATTCCAGGCTGTCGCCTCGGACCTCGACCTGCCCTGGGCGGGCGGTTCGAACTTCGTCCTGCGGAGCAGTGGCGGGCCCACGGAGGAGTTCGTGCGGAACGTCGACAACCGGGTCTGGTACACGGCGAAGGTCATGCGCGAGCAGGGCTGGCGGATGGGAGTTCTGCACCGAGCCGCCTCGGCAGCGCTCACGGACTTGACCCACTTCGGTATGCCGGGCTGGCCCGAGGTCGTCACCTCCGCCATGGCCAGGCTCACAGGGTTGGACAGGTCGGACGCGCCCGCTGCCCTGAGCGATCTACCGAATCTGGAGGCCGCGCTGCTCGAAGCGCCGGACCGGCTGGGCGTGGCCGCCCTGGACTGGATGGCCGGCCACGCCCTGCTCGACCTGTGAAGGCGGGGCCCGCTGTGGGATGGGACGACATCACTCTGGCCGTCCTCGCCGCATTCGGGTGCGCCACCCTGGTGCTCGCGCAGATCGACGACCTACTCGGCAGGCTGCCGCGGATCATCCGGGCCTGGCGTCGGGTACGGCAGGAGCTGGACGGCGGTGCCGGGGACGGCGGTACCGCGGAGCCTCCGGGTGCTTCGGGGAGTCGCGGTCAGCCCAGCGAGGAAGCCGACGGTACGACCACGCCGTAGAGGTCCTCGATGGTGGCGAGGGCGCTGTGGTGGAGCTGGGAGGCGGTCACCTCGGTGTTGGGGGTGTGCAGGGGGCGGGTGGCGGAGGCCGCGGAGACGACGGTGGGGCGGTTGCCGCGGAGGAAGGCGCCCTGCGCGGTGAACAGGACGCACATGTGGGTCATGAAGCCGGCGATCACCACGTCCTTGTGGCCGGCGGCGTCCACGTGGTCGGCGAGGTCGGTGCCGTGGAAGGCGTCGGGGGCGGTCTTGACGACGACGGGCTCGCCGTCGGCCGGGGCCACGCGGGGGTGGATGCGGCCGATCTCGGCGCGGATGTCGTACGGGGTGCCCTCGCCGCCGTCGTTGACGACGTGGACGACCCGCGCGCCCGCCGCCCGCGCCCTGGCCAGCAGCTCGGCCGCGGCGTCGAGGGCGGCCTCCCAGCCTTCCAGCTCCATGACGCCCCGCGTGTAGGTGTTCTGGTAGTCGACCAGGATCAGCGTGGAGTCGGCGAGCGAGGCCGGGGTCTGGTCGAAGCCGTTCAGTGCGCGCAGGGTCATCGTGGGCATGGCACGCCCTTTCGTTCCGGGTGGGTGTCGTGGGTACGTCGATCACGCTAGGAGCCGGGACCGGGTGGCGGCAATGTCAGGTAACTTGCAGATCCGGACATCGGGCGAGTGGCGGGGGAAGCGATCGTGGGTGGGGTGCGGCGGCTCGTCGTCGTCATGCTGTTCGAGGGCGTGGACCTGCTGGACGTCACCGGGCCGCCGGAGGTGTTCGCCCTGCTGCGGCGGGAGACGGGGGACGACACCGGGTACGAGGTGGTGCTGGCCGGCGAGAGCCTGGAGCCCGTGACCACCGCCGCCGGGGTGCGGGTGCTGCCCGACGTCACCTTCGCCGAGGTGTCCGGGCGCGCCGTCGACACGCTGCTGGTGCCGGGCTCGGTGGAGGTCGACGAGGAGGGCCGGGTGCACGCGCTCGCCGATCCCGGCGTCGTCGGCTGGGTGCGGACCCTCGCCGCCCGGACCCGGCGCATCGCCTCCGTCTGCGTGGGCGCGCACCTGCTCGCCGCCGCCGGTCTGCTGGACGGCAGGCGCGCCACCACCCACTGGTCGACCGCGCAGCAGCTCGCCGCCGACCATCCCTCGGTCGAGGTCGACGCCGAGCCGATCTTCATCCGTGACGGCGGGGTGTGGACCGGCGCGGGTATCACCGCCTGTCTGGATCTGTCCCTCGCGCTGGTCGCCGAGGACTTCGGGGAGGCCGTCGCCCTGCGGGTCGCCCGCCAGCTGGTCATGTACCTGAAGCGGCCGGGCGGGCAGAGCCAGTTCAGCGTCCCCGTCGAACCCGTCTCGACCACCCCGCGCATGGCCGGGCTGCGCCACTTCGTCGCCGAGCACCTCGCCGGGCCGCTGACCATCGCCGACCTCGCCCGGCACGCCCACGTCAGCGAACGCCAGCTGACCCGCGTCTTCAAGACGGAACTCGGCACGACCCCGGCCGCCTACATCGAGGCGGCCCGCGTCGAGGCGGCCCGGAACCGGCTGGAGACCACGGACGACACCCTCGACCGGGTCGCGTCCGCGTGCGGATTCGGTACGACGGACACCCTGATCCGGGCGTTCCGCCGCAAGCTGGACACGACACCCACCGCGTACCGGTCCCGTTTCCGCCGTTCCGGATGACCGGACGGCCTGCCGGCCTGCCCTGTGCAACCTTTCGCGCTTCTCAAACTTCCTATTGTCGGGGGATCATGCCCCCGGACTCTGCCGGACGAGAGAGGTTGAACGGGGATGCCCGAACAGGACGACTGGGAGCGCGAGTTCGATCACACGTGGGCGAACTCGGCCGAGCACAAGGAGCCCTCCGCCCGGGCCCGGATGCTCGCCGCCCGCTGGAAGGAGAACCCGCCGGAGCCGGCACCCTTCCGTGCCGACCCGGACCCGGTGCCACGCCGCTCCTCCTGGGTGTCGACGGCCGTGGTCCTCGGCTGCGTGGCCGTGGTCATCGTGCTGCTGGGCTACGCCCAGATGCGCTCGCCGTACTGACGCAGCGATCTTTGCCCGGCCCGGGGCCGTTCCGGACCCTTTCACGGGAAGCGGCAGGTGCACACTGGACAGCGGGACGAGTGCCTGACTGCGGGGTGATGCAAGATGCAGAGCCGCTTCCGGAGCGATCGGCGGCTGACCGTACGCATGGGGCTCACGCTGTTCCTGCTCGGGCTGCTGTACGTGGGCTTCGTCGCCGCGCTGATCGTGCTGCTGAAGTCCTGGGTGCTGGTCGCCGTCCTGATCGGCGCGCTGTTCGTGGCGCAGTTCTGGTTCTCCGACCGGATCGCGATGTTCGCGATGCGCGGGCGGGTCGTGGAGCGGGCGGAGTATCCCGGCCTGCACGCCGTCGTCGACCGGCTGTGCGCCATCGCCGACCTGCCCAAGCCGGTGGTGGCCGTCTCCGAGACGGACATGCCCAACGCGTTCGCGACCGGGCGCAGCGCCGATCACGCGGTGGTCTGTGTGACCACGGGGCTGCTGCGCCGGCTGGAGCCCGCCGAGCTGGAGGGCGTGCTGGCGCACGAGCTGTCGCACGTGCGGCACAAGGACGTCGCCGTGATCACGATCGCGTCCTTCCTGGGGGTGGTCGCGGGCCTGATCGTACGGTTCGCGTTCTACTCCCAGGTCTTCGGCGGCGGCCGCCGGGACCAGAACACCGCCGCCGTCCTCGCCGCCGTGCTGGGTGTCTCGGCGGCCGTGTACGCGATCAGCTTCCTGCTGATCCGGGCGCTGTCCCGGTACCGGGAGCTGGCGGCCGACCGCGCCGCGGCGCAGCTGACCGGCCGGCCCTCGGCGCTGGCGGCGGCCCTCACCAAGGTCTCCGGGGAGATCGCGCGGATCCCGACCAGGGATCTGCGGACGGCCCAGGCGTTCAACGCGTTCTACTTCACCCCGGCGACCGGCCGGGAGGGAGGCATCGAGCGGTTCTTCGCCACCCACCCGAGCCTGGAGCAGCGGCTTGCCCAGCTGGGCCGGATCTCGGCGGAACTGGGCGAGGCCGCCACCCCGGGCGGCGCCGGCCCGGGTACCGCGGGCTCGCGGAAGGCGGGCTGACCGGTGGGGCTGCTGGACATCCTGCTGGGCCGTACGAAACCGGTCGCACCCGACCTGGACCAGCTGTTCGCGCTGCCGTCGGCGGCCGTGACGCTTCAGGCGGCGGCCGGTTTCACGCCGACCGGCAGCGGAGCGGTGTGCTTCGCCACGGTCGAGGGCGCGGCCTTCGAGCAGACGCACCGCGAGGTGCGGGCGCTGCTGGACGCGGACACCGACCGGTGGGGGTCCCCCCGCTCGAGCGAAGCCGAGAGCGGGGGAGGCCCGCCGGTCGAGCTGCGCCGGGACGGCTACGGCTACTCCTGGCTGGTGTCCCGGCGCTCCCCCGACCAGCTGCCCGACCTGGTCAACGACCTGCACGCGGTGAACACCTCGCTGGAGGTCAACGGCTTCGGCCCACAACTGCTGTGCTCCCTGGCCGGGTTCCGGGACGACAGCGGCCGGAAGCTGGCGCTCGTGTACCTCTACAAGCGCGGCACGTTCTATCCGTTCGCCCCGCTGCCCGGAGCCGGCGAGCGGCGGGACACCGCGCTGGAGCTGCGCCTGAGGGCCACGCTCGGGGACGACCTGCGGATCGAGCCGGACCTGGGGCGCTGGTTCCCGGTGTGGGGCGCCCCCGGCCTGTGACGGCCGGTGACGCCCCCCTTCACTTCGCGCCGGGCCGCTCACGGCGGTAGCGGCGCTCCCACCTGGCCTGCCGGTCCCGGCGCTCCCGGTACGCCCGGTAGCTGTCGGGCAGGGCGCCGGAGCCGGTGGGCGGGGTCGGGGCCGGGCTCGTACCGGGCGAGCCGCGCCCGTGCGTGGCGTACAGATACAGCAGGGCGACGGCGGCGAGCCACCAGAGATGGTTTCCGATTCCGAGGATCACCAGGACGACGGTCCCGGTCGCGAGAATGCCACGCATGACGGACCTCCGTGGGGTGAGTTGGGGGTGGAAAGAGTGGAGTGTGTGTATTTCGCCTCCGCTTGTTCAGCGTAGGGAGGGCGTGACCGCCGGTGCATCCCGTTTTCCGCACGGACACAGACGCCGGGTGCCCCCAGCGGCTGGGGGCACCCGGCGTCAGGGTGTCGGCGCGTCAGGCGCCGTTCAGCGCGAGTAGCGCATCAGTGCCCGGACCATGTGGCACGTGGTGTCGGACGGGGGGCGCATCCCGATCCGCTCGGCCGTGCTGCGGATCGTCTCGTCCCGGGCCTGGTCCGGCAGGTACACCCCGGAGTCGAGCAGGGCTATGGCGAGGCGCATGGCCTTCAGGCGCCGGTTGTGCGTGACGTACCACGCGCGCGGCCGTCCGGCCGGCAGCGGTCGCTTCGCCACGGGCTCGTAGGGCGAGTCGAACAGCACGGAACGCTTGGCGGTGGACTGGGTCGGCAACGGCTTCGGCTTCAGAGCGGCAGCGGGCACAGGCATCCTCCTGTCGCGGTCAGGCAGTCCACCGGGGTTCCGGCGACTCCCTCGAACACTGCTTCCAGTCTACCGGCGGGCACTGACAATCGGGGGTTCGCGAGAGGGGGTAAAGCCGCAGGTGAGCCCCGGAATTGACAGGACGTCACAGGCGAGGGAGGTGAGGCTGACGAGGTGTCGCGAATTCGAACAGGGGCCGATGCCGAGTACCGTGTTCCGCATGGAGATCTGGATCAATCCGGCCTGCTCGAAGTGCCGTAGCGCGCTCAGCCTGCTGGACGCCGAGAAGGCCGACTACACCGTCCGCCGCTACCTGGAGGACGTACCGAGCGAGGACGAGATCAGGGCCGTGCTGGAGCGGCTGAACCTGGAGCCGTGGGACATCACCCGCACCCAGGAGGCGGCCGCCAAGGAGCTGGGGCTCAAGGAGTGGCCGCGGGACGCGGGCGCCCGGGACCGGTGGATCACCGCGCTCGCCGAGCACCCCAAGCTCATCCAGCGCCCGATCATCACCGCGGACGACGGCACGGCGCTGGTGGCCCGCACCGAGGAGGCCGTGCGGGAGGCCATCGCTCACAGCAAGAGCTGAGTGCGGCTCAACTTCCCTGTGACGCAGGTTACTTCACCGACTTCCGCAACCGCTGAGTAACCTCGTTCGGTATCTCGTACATAGCGGCGTACGCTCCCCTACCTCTTCAGGAGGCGCGCATGTCGCGCAGGAGAACTCTCGGTACGAAGAAGAAGATCGCGCTGCTCGTCAGTGCCGCGGCGGTGGCGGGCGGCGGGGCCTTCGCGCTGGCGTCCACCTCGAACGCCGCGCAGAGCCCGCACGACGCCAGCACGCTGTCGGCCGGGAACTCGACGGCGTGCCAGGGGCTGGCCACGGCCCTCGGCAACAACGAGAAGTTCATCGCGGACCAGAAGGCGAAACCGGACGCCCAGTCGGCGGCCCGGATCGCCAACCGCGAGAAGGTCATCGAACAGATCAAGGTCCAGCAGAAGGCGGCGGGCTGCACCGTTGGGGAGTCGGCTCAGGACTCCCAGGCGGCGCAGGGCGGCAACGCCGGGCAGGGCGACGGGCAGCAGGCCGGAGGCGCCCAGCAGGGCAACGGCCAGCAGGCCGGAGGCGCCCAGCAGGGCAACGGCCAGCAGGCCGGAGGCGCCCAGCAGGGCAACGGCCAGCAGGCCGGGGGTGCCGATCAGCAGGGCGACGGGCAGCAGGCCGCCGGTGAGCAGGTCTGCAAGGGCTCCACCGTGACCCTCTCCGGCGAGGGCGGCGCCCCGGCGGCGTCCAGCAACCAGTTCCCGGCGGGGACGACCCTGAAGGTCACCAACCTGGACAACAACAAGTCCACGACGGTGAAGGTGACGTCCGTCTCCGGCAGCTGCGTCCTGCTCAACAACGCGGCCTTCGAACAGGTCCGGGAGCCGGGCAAGTTCCTCATCCGCCGGGCTGTGATCGAGAAGGTGGGGTGAGGTCGGGCCGGCGACCGCGACGGGGGTGGCGGTCGCCGGCCGTCCCATATCGCAGCACTGCCCACCTCACCATGTGAGACACGGCACAGAAGCGCCAGGTAACACGGGGTTCACATACGAGCAATGGACGGGAAACGGCCTGTTGACAGGCTGCGCGGCAGATCGAGCGGCGCACCGGTGCCGCAGCGCCGCAGCACCCGCGACGACGAGTGAGCCGACCCACCCCCGAAGGATGTGGCCCCGTGACCTTCAAGGCTGAGTACATCTGGATCGACGGCACCACGCCGACGGCCAAGCTGCGTTCCAAGACGAAGATCATCACGGGGGCCCCGGCCGGTCTCGACGCACTGCCGATCTGGGGCTTCGACGGCTCCTCCACCAACCAGGCCGAGGGCCACTCCTCGGACCGCGTGCTCAAGCCGGTCTTCACCTGCCCGGACCCGATCCGCGGCGGCGACGACATCCTGGTGCTGTGCGAGGTCCTCGACATCGACATGACCCCGCACCGGTCCAACACGCGTGCCGCGCTGGCCGAGGTCGCCGAGCGGTTCGCCGCGCAGGAGCCGATCTTCGGCATCGAGCAGGAGTACACCTTCTTCGACGGCTCCCGCCCGCTGGGCTTCCCCGAGGGCGGCTTCCCGGCCCCGCAGGGCGGCTACTACTGCGGTGTCGGCGCCGACGAGATCTTCGGCCGGGAGATCGTGGAGGCCCACCTGGAGAACTGCCTGAAGGCCGGTCTCGGCATCTCCGGCATCAACGCCGAGGTCATGCCGGGCCAGTGGGAGTTCCAGGTCGGCCCGCTCGCCCCGCTGGAGGTCTCCGACCAGCTGTGGGTGGCCCGCTGGCTGCTGTACCGCACCGCCGAGGACTTCGGCGTCTCCGCGACCCTGGACCCGAAGCCGGTCAAGGGCGACTGGAACGGCGCGGGCGCGCACACCAACTTCTCCACCAAGGCGATGCGCGAGGGCTACGACGCCATCATCACCGCCTGCGAGTCCCTCGGTGAGGGCTCCAAGCCGCTGGACCACGTCAAGAACTACGGCGCCGGCATCGACGAGCGTCTGACGGGTCTGCACGAGACCGCCCCCTGGGACAAGTTCTCGTACGGCGTCTCCGACCGCGGTGCCTCGGTCCGCATCCCGTGGCAGGTCGAGAAGGACGGCAAGGGCTACATCGAGGACCGCCGCCCGAACGCCAACGTCGACCCGTACGTGGTGACCCGCCTGCTGGTGGACACCTGCTGCTCCGCCCTGGAGAAGGCCGGCCAGGTCTGATCCGCCCAGCTTCACCGAGGGGCGCCCGCCGTCACGGCGGGCGCCCCTCGCGCATCTCGTGCGCCCTCAGCGGGTTGTCCGAGGAATGAGACGGAAACGTCGATTTCCCGCCAAGGAAGTGTCCAAGCAGTGGGCGGAGGCTCCTGCCCGCCGCAGGCCTCTGCTTCAATGGGCACATGGCCGGCTTCCTGCAGATCACCGCGACGGGTCGCCATGACCTCGAGCCCTTCTGGCCTTCCCGTCAGCATCACGACTTCGACCGGGTGTGTTGCCGCGCGACGAACGCGCAGGCCCTCTGAAGCCGTACCCCCGGCCCCCGGCCAGCGCGAAACGACGTACGTCCACTGACGACCTCTCGCGCGAAAGAGCTGACCTCTCATGGCGATCACCCGCTCTCTGACCACCCCCTCCCCCAGCGGCACCCGGCACCGGCTGCGCGCCGTCGACCGGGACGAGGTGGTGGACGTCACCGACTTCCTGCCACCGGGCGCCACCTGGCTGCCCGCGCCGCAGCACACCCTGCCCGCCCTGCCGGGCCGGCCGCCGATGGTCGGCTACCTGGTGCTGGTCCCGGCCGACCAGCGGCCGCCGTTCCTGCCGGCCGCGGCCTGGGACCAGCCGGAGACCGAGGCGGACGCCGGTGCCGAACCGCTGGTGCGGATCGACACCGCGCAGCGCACCGCCAGCGTCGACGGCCGCGAACTCGACCTGACCTACCTGGAGTTCGAGCTGCTCGCGCACCTGGTGGCACACCCGCACCGGGTGCACACCCGCGACCAGCTGGTCTCCACGGTGTGGGGGTACGGCCATGTCGGCGACGGCCGTACCGTCGACGTGCACATCGCCCGGCTGCGCCGCAAGCTGGGCGCGGAGCACCGGCAGACGATCCAGACGGTGCGCCGGGTCGGCTACAAGTACACCCCGCCGGCCGGCCGCTGACCGTTCTGCCCTCGGCAGAGCCCCGCGCCACCACGGCCCCGGACCGGGCACGATCGGCGGCATGAGACTTCTTGTGCTGGGCGGAACGGAGTTCGTGGGGCGGGCCGTCGTGGAGGCCGCGCTCGGACGCGGCTGGGAGGTGACCGTCTTCCACCGGGGACGGCACGAGGCCCCGGCCGGGGTGCGGTCGCTGCACGGCGACCGCACCCAGCCCGGCGGTCTCGCGGCCCTCGCGGCGGACCGCGGTGACGGCTGGGACGCCGTGGTGGACACCTGGTCGGCCGCCCCGCGCGCCGTGCACGAGGCGGCCCGGCTGCTGCGCGGCCGGGCCGGACGGTACGCGTACGTCTCCAGCCGGTCGGTGTACGTCTGGCCCTGGCCGCGCGGGAGCGCGGAGGACGCCCCGCTGGTCGAGGGCGCCGCGGACGCCGGGGCGACGGACTACGCGGCGGACAAGCGCGGCGGCGAACTGGCCGCCGTCGGTGCCTTCGGCGCGGCGGACTCGCTGCTGGTCCGGGCCGGGCTGATCCTCGGCCCGTACGAGAACGTCGGCCGCCTGCCCTGGTGGCTGACCCGGATCGCCCGCGGCGGCCCGGTCCTGGCCCCCGGCCCGCGCGACCTGGCGTTGCAGTACGTCGACGTACGCGACCTCGCCGACTGGCTGCTCGGCGCGCTGGAGCAGGGCCTGTCCGGGCCGTACAACCTGGTGAGCCTGCCCGGCCACACCACCATGGGCGAGCTGCTCCAGGCGTGCCTGCGGGTCACCGGCGCGGACGCGGAGCTGCGCTGGACCGACCCGGAGCCGATCCTGGAGGCCGGGATCGAGCCGTGGACCGAGCTGCCGGTGTGGGTGCCGCCGGGCGGCGAGATGCACGACGCCGTGCACGGCGCGGACGTGTCGCGGGCGGTGGCGACGGGGCTGCTGTGCCGGCCGGTGGGCGAGACCGTCGCGGACACCTGGCGGTGGCTGACGGAGATCGGGGGCACCGCCCCCCAGCGGCCGGACCGGACCCGCAAGGGCCTGGACCCGGAGGTGGAGGCCAAGGTGCTGGCGCGGGCCGGGGGTGTACCTGGCACCACCCTCCAGGAGGGGTCCTCGGACGACTGACCCGGCCGCGGTCGTCGGCAAGACTGGCCGCATGACCACCGACAAAGACAGAGCCGCCTTCCGCACCCGGGCCAGGGAGGCACTGCTGGCCGCCGTGCGGGGGCTGGTGCTGGCCATCGTCGTCCTGCCGTGCGGTGTGGCGTTCCTCGTCCTGACCCTCCTCTCCGTCGCACTGATACCGCTCGGCGTCGGCCTCGTCACCACTCCGGCGATCCTCACCGGCGTACGGGCGCTGGCGGACGCCCGCAGGAGGCTCGCGGCCGAGTGGTGCGGGATCCGGATCCCGGCGGTGTACCGGCCGCGCCCGAAGAGCGCCAACCCCTGGACGCGCACCTTCGCGCTGCTCCGGGACCCGCAGGTACGGCGGGACGTGCTCTGGCTGCCGGTGGACATGACCGCGGGCTTCGTCACCGCGCTGCTGCCGGCCGTGCTGGTGTTCTACCCGGTCCAGGGCTTCCTGGTGGGCGCCGGGCTGTGGCGGCCGTACACCGGCGAGCCGGGCCACACCTACTGGTACGGCTTCGTGCCGGTCACCGGCCAGCTGACGGCCCTCGGCGCGGCCGGGCTGGGCGCCCTCATCATCGCCGGTACCTGGCGCTTCGTCCCGCGCCTGCTGACCGCGCACTTCACGCTCACCCGGGCCGTGATCGGCGCCTCCCGCGCCGCGCTCGCCGAGCGGGTCCAGGTGCTGACCGAGACCCGGCGGGACGCGGTCGACACCTCCGCCGCCGAGCTGCGCCGCATCGAACGGGACCTGCACGACGGGGCCCAGGCCCGGCTGGTCGCCATGGGCATGGACCTCGGCACCATCGAGATGCTGGTCGAGCGGGACCCGGCGCAGGCGAAGAAGCTGCTCGCGCAGGCCCGCCGGAACTCCGCCGAGGCCCTGGAGGAGCTGCGCGACCTGGTGCGCGGCATCCATCCGCCGGTCCTCGCCGAACGGGGGCTCGGCGACGCCGTACGGGCGCTGGCGCTCCGGCTGCCCCTGCCTACGGAGGTGACCGTGGAGCTGCCCGGCCGCGCGGACGCGCCGGTCGAGTCCGCGGCCTACTTCGCGGTCAACGAGGTGCTCACCAACGCGGTCAAGCACTCCGGTGCCGACCGGGTGTGGATCGACGTGCACCACACCGACGGCCGGCTGCGGGTGACCGTCACGGACAACGGCCGGGGCGGGGCGGTGGTCGGGGCGGGCTCGGGGCTCGCCGGGGTCGAACGCCGGCTCGGTACATTCGACGGCGTCCTGGCCGTCAGCAGCCCCGCCGGCGGTCCCACCATGGTGACCATGGAGATCCCGTGCGTGTTGTCCTAGCCGAAGACCTGTTCCTGCTGCGCGACGGACTGGTGCGGATGCTTCAGGCGTACGGCTTCGAGATCGCGGCGGCGGTCGAGTCCGGACCGGAACTCGCGCGGGCGCTGGAGGAGTTGGCGCCCGATGTCGCGGTGGTCGACGTACGCCTGCCGCCGACGCACACCGACGAGGGTCTGCAGTGCGCGCTCGCGGCCCGGCGGGCGCGGCCGGGCCTGCCGGTGCTGGTCCTCTCCCAGCACGTGGAACAGCTGTACGCGCGCGAGCTGCTCGCGGACGGCACCGGTGGGGTCGGCTATCTGCTGAAGGACCGGGTGTTCGACGCGGAGCAGTTCGTCGACGCCGTACGGCGGGTGGCGGCGGGCGGTACGGCGATGGACCCGCAGGTGATCCAGCAGCTGCTGTCCCGGCGGTCGGCCGGCGGGACACCGCTGGGCCGTCTCACCCCGCGCGAGCGGGAGGTGCTGGAGCTGATGGCGCAGGGCCGGTCCAACGCGGGCATCGCGGCGCAGCTCGTGGTGACGGAACGGGCGATCGCCAAGCACACCTCCAACATCTTCACCAAGCTCGGACTCGAGGTGTCGGACGACGACAACCGGCGCGTGCTGGCGGTCCTCGCCTATCTGGACCGGGACCGCTGACCTGTCAACTCCCCTGTTCCTGCGAGGAATTTGTGAGACCGGTGAACACCTCTGGGACGGCGTCCGTATGTAGGGACGCCGCTTCACTCCTGTCGGGCGCCTCGATGCTGCCCCGCAAGGAAGTCAGAGGAGTTCCATGGGACGCAACACACGAAAACGCCGTACGCCGCTGGCCACCAAGGCCATAGCCGCATCGGCGGCCCTAGCGCTCGGTGGGGGCGGGCTGATCTGGGCGAACTTCTATGCCTCGGCGCACGAGTCGAGCAATCAGTCGTGGGGAGGCAACTCGACCAAGGCCGCGACGGCGCAGGTCGCGACCATCTCCTGCCCGGACGTCGGCCAGAAGCTGACGAACGTGCCGAACGCGGCACGACAGGGCGTGGCGACGGAGCTGGCGAACCTCGACAAGCAGATCACCGAGGCCTACAACCGGCTCGCCTCCACCCGGGACGCCCAGACGAAGGACGCGAGCTTCGTGCAGAACGCGATCGTCGGCCCCCTCAAGGAGAAGCGGGCGGCGACGATCGACCGGATCCGGATCGACATCCAGCGAGCCGGCGGTTCCTTCGACAACGCGCTCAAGCAGCTCGCCTCCTGTACGACGCAGACCGCCAACCAGACGAACGCCGGCGGCCAGCAGCAGGGCGGCCAGCAGCAGAACGGCGGTCAGCAGCAGGGCGGCCAGCAGGGCGGTCAGCAGCAGGGCCAGAACGGGCAGCAGGGGAACATCGGCGGGCAGGCCGGCAACGGCCCGGTCGCGGCCGACTTCGTCGACATCACCAAGGTGGCCCCGAACGTCCAGGGCAAGCCGCGCAAGACCGGCAACGCCTCGACCGGTACGTTCACCACGCGCTGCGGTGTGAACGCCAACAAGAACTTCAACACCGACAACGTGATCGTGGCGCCCGGCGTGACCAACGGCGCGCACCACCTGCACGACTACGTCGGCAACCAGAAGATCAACGCCTTCTCCAGCAACAACACGTTCCTCCAGGGCGGCACCAGCTGCCAGAACGGGAACGACCTGTCGTCGTACTACTGGCCGGTGGTCCGCATCCAGGACGGCACCCAGGACTTCGACCAGAACCGGGACGGCGGCGGCAAGGAAGGCAACGTCGGCCGGATCCTGACCCCGGTCCAGGCCCAGATCAAGTACGTGGGCAGCCCGGCGAGCAAGGTCGTCCCGATGCCGCAGTTCCTGCGCATCATCACCGGTGACGCCAAGACCACGACCAACGGTCTGGCGAACGCCAACGCGCACTGGAGCTGCACCGGCTTCGAGAACAAGGTGCAGCTGACGCAGCAGTACCCGATCTGTCCGCAGGGCAGCAAGGTGGTGCGGACGTTCGCCTTCCAGAGCTGCTGGGACGGGCAGAACATCGACAGCGCCAACCACCGCACGCACGTCGCCTTCGCCGACCCGGCGAGCGGTGTCTGCCCGAACGGGTTCAAGGCGATCCCGCAGCTGACCATGCGGCTCGTCTACAACATCAACCCGCCGACCATCCAGAACGGCCAGGTGAAGAACGCCTACGCGGTGGACGGCTTCCCGGAGCAGCTGCACAAGGCGGCCACGGACCACGACGACTTCATCAGCGTGACGAAGAACGGTCTGGCCAACAAGATCGCCAACTGCATCAACCGCGGTCAGAACTGCGCCTGATCCCCACCCGGGGCACCTGACAGAAGGCCGGTGACGAGATCCCCCTCCCGTCACCGGCCTTCGCCGTGTCCCCGGAACGCGTCAGCCGCCGTGGGCGTCGCCGTGCGCGTGATGGTCGACGCCGTCCTCCAGATCGCCGCCGAGCGTGCCGCGCAGCGCCTTGACCACCCCGTCGTCGCCGACGGCGACCCACTTGCGGCCGACCAGGTAGTGACCGCCGTAGTCCTTCGCGTCGTTGATCCACTCGCGCTGGCCGCGGTCGGTGGCGAAGGTGGCGAGGACGAACCGGCCGTCGGAGTTGCGGCAGATGGCCTGGCGGATCTCGTCGGCGTCGGTCTGCATGTTCGGCTTGCACTTCACCTCGGCGGCCAGACGCTCCAGGCTGCCGGTCGCGGTGGGCGGCACCGCGTCGGTGTGCCCGCCCGAACCGCACCCCGCCAGCGCGAGCAGGGCCGCTGCGCCGAGCGCCAGTCGCGTCAACCTCATCTGTTCCTCCGGTCCTGGTGTGCCAAGCATGCCCCAGCTCCTTCGGATACGGCTCCCGCGCGCGGCGCGCTCAAATCCCCTCCGGGCTTCCGGTCCCCCCGGTGACCAACCACCGGCTCGCTCGTTCTCCCGGACGTGCAGTCACAGGATGTATCCCAGCGTCACGCGCCCCAGTCCGCCCGCAGCACCGGCACGGTCGACGTCGAGCAGGCCGAGGCCGCGCTCGTGGAGCACTATCCCCGGCTGGTCCGGCTCGCCTACCTGGTACTGCCGCCGGGCCTCGGCCGCAGCCGCCGGGTGCTGACCGCACACGCCCTCGCCCAGCGCGCCCTGCCCCGCGGCCGCAAGCAGCCGACCGTGCTCCCGGCGCAGGCCTCGGGCCGGGAGGACGACCCCGGGTACGCCTGCCTGCGCGAGCGGGTCCTGCGGGCGGCCCTGGAGGCGGCCCGCCCCCGCAAGGGCCTGCCCCGGCTCGTCCCACTGCCGCCGCTGCTCCCCCAGGTGTGGGGCCTGAGGCTGTTCCCGCGCTCCGGCGGCGCCGACGAACTCGCCCTGGACCAGCGGCTGTCCGCCCTGTCCGGCCCGGCCCGCGCCGCCTACGTCCTGCGCGGCCTGGAGCAGCTGGCCGACCCGGACATCCGCGAGATCCTCGCGGCCGCCGGGGTGGCCGACCCGGGCGGCGCGCTGGCCTCGGCGAACGGTGTGCCCGCCCAGCCCGGGCTGCTCTCCTCCCCCGAGTTCGACCCGTGCTCGCTGCAGGCCCGGCCCACCGATCTGATGCGCCGCCGCCAGCACACCAAGGCCGCCCTCGCCGCCGCCGCGGCGCTCGCGGTGTGCGGCGCGCTGGTCGCCCTGCCGGGCGGCGGCTGGGGCCCCGACGGCGCCGCCGCGCCCGTCTACGCCGAGAACCCGGCAGCCGAGGCCGCCCTCGACCCCGGCAGGCTGACCCGGGTCCCCGCCACCGCCTGGCGCACCTCGGCCCGCACCGACTTCTCCGTGTGGCCCGCGCGCGGCCCCCTCACCGGCGACCGGGCGCTGCTGCGCCGCGCCCTCGCGGTCTGGGCCCGTCCCGGGGAGACAGTCCGCGTCTCGGCGACCCCCGGCACCCAGACCGGCGGCCCGGCCGGCCCGCCCCAGCTGCTGTACGCGGGCGAGGTCGACGCCGCCCGCGTGGTGGTCCTCTACGACGGCCTGCGCGTCGCCCGCTACGCCGAGCCGAAGAACGGCACGCAGGGCGCGGCCCTGGACTTCGCCCGGGTCGACGGGGCGACCGGCGCCGGGGCGAGCGCGCTGGTGCTGGGCCGCTCCGACGGCAACGTCCGCTATCTGACCGCCCCCTGGGTGCGGAAGGCGGCCCAGCGGGACCTGACGAAGCCGGACGCGGCCGCGACGCCGCTCACCCTGTCCGACGGGGTCACCGCACCGCTGGCCAGCTCCGCCCTGCGGCCGGGCAGCTGCACCTCGTGGACCGTGCTCCAGCTGACCGACGCCTCCGGTACGCAGCTCACCACCGACCTCGGCGAGCTGGTCCCGGCCCATCTCACGGCCGGCCGGCCCGGCTCGGCCGGGGAGGCGTCCGGCCCGGAGGGGCTGCGTACCTGGGCGCCGTTCGCCTGCTCCCTGTCGGCCGGGCGCTCGGCGGGCATCCGGAGCGTGAACGCCTGGGCGTTCGCCGAGCAGCCGCTGCCCGACGGCAGCGGGTCCGCCGCGTGGGTGTGCACCCGCGCGGAGACCTGGCGCGGCGACGGCACGGCCGCGCTGGCGCAGTTCCGCACGCCGGGCGGGGCGGCCGGGGCGGTCGTCGCCAAGGGGACGGACGTGCCGGCCTGCGGGCCGCGTGACCCGCACGTGCTGGCCGGGGTGCTGTGGAAGTCGGCGGCGGGGAGCTGGTACCTGCTGGCGGCGGGGAGCAGGGACACGGCGTCCGTCCGGGCCACGGGCGGGGTCACCGCGTCCGGGCAGGGGCCGATGCTGGCGGCGAAGGCGGAGCAGGGTGCGCGGGCCGATCTGAAGGGCACCCTGGCGGACGGGCGGGAGATCAGCGGGCTGCACTAGCTGACACCAGCGTCAACAAGGTGGTGCAGGGGGCTTCTCAGCGCCCCTACCCATCAGTACATTGACGCCATGTCTAACACGCAGGCCCGGGTGCCGCTCAAGGCACGCAAGGTGTCCTTCTCCTGGGACGGCACGCCGCTGCACTGGGTGCCGGGGGATCCCTTCACCACGCACACCATCAACGTGCTGCACCTGCTGCTGCCCGCCGGTGAGCGCTGGTTCGTGCACGTGTACAAGCAGGTGCTGCCGTACATCCGCGACGAGCGGCTCCGCGAGGACGTCCTCGGGTTCATCGGCCAGGAGGCGATGCACTCCCAGGCCCACGACGAGGTGCTGCCCCACCTCCGGGAGCAGGGGCTCGACCCGACGCCGTACACCGCCCAGGTCGACTGGTTCTTCGAGAAACTGCTCGGCGACCGGACCCTGCCGCCGGGCCGGCCGCGCAGGTGGTGGCTGATGGAGCGGGTCGCGCTCATCGCGGCCATCGAGCACTACACGGCGTTCCTCGGGAACTGGGTGCTCAACGCCGGGGAGCTGGACCGGCGCGGTGCCGATCCGACGATGCTGGACCTGCTGCGCTGGCACGGCGCGGAGGAGGTCGAGCACCGCTCGGTCGCCTTCGAGCTGTTCCTGCACGTCGACGGCAGCTACCGGCGGCGCGTGCGGACCTGGGCCACCGCCTTCACGGCACTGGTGTTCCTGTGGCAGCGCGGGGTGCGGTTCTTCATGGAGAACGACCCGACCCTGGTCGACGGCAAGGCCTCACTGAAGGACTTCCACGTCCGTGGCCGGCAGGGCCTGCTGCCCTCGACCGGAGACATGCTCCGGTCCGTCCCCCGCTACCTGAGCCGCGGATACCACCCCTCGCAGGAGGGCGACACCGAGCAGGCCGTCGCCTATCTGGCCGCCTCGCCCGCGGCCACGGCGGCGGAGCGGAGGGCCGCGTGATGCCGAGGCTGCGTACCGTCGCGCTCGTCGCGGGCGCCCTGCTGCTGACCCGGGGTGCCCTGCGCCGCCGTATCCAGGTCTCGCCGCTGTGGCCGCTGCCCGCCCTGGAGGAGCCCACGTCGGGCCGGCCGCGCTCGCGGGCCCTGCGGCTGCTGGTCACCTCGCACGAGAGGGTGGCCGACGGGGTGGTCCTGCTCCGGCTCGAGGGCCGGGACCTGCCGCGCTGGGAGCCCGGCGCGCATCTCGACCTGGTCCTGCCGTCGGGGCTGGTCCGGCAGTACTCGCTGTGCGGCGATCCCGACGACACCTCCGCGTACACCGTCGCGACCCGGCTGGTCGAGGACGGGCGGGGCGGCTCGCGCGAGGTGCACGAGCAGGTGACGGAGGGCATGGAGCTGGAGGTGCGGGGGCCGCGGAACCGCTTCCCGCTGGTCGGGGCGGACTCGTACCTCTTCGTCGCCGGCGGGATCGGGATCACCCCGCTGCTGCCGATGCTGCGGGCACTCCCGGACGGTGCCGACTGGCGGTTGCTGTACGCGGGACGCGACCGGGCCTCGATGCCGTTCCTGGAGGAGGTCGAGAAGCTGGGTGGCGACCGGGTGACCGTGGTGGAGGGCCGGCCCGACCTCGACGCGCTGGAGCCGGCCGAGGGGACCGCCGTCTACTGCTGCGGTCCCGAGGGGCTCATGGCGGCCGTCGCGGAACGCTTCCCGGACGTCCGTCTCGAACGGTTCGCGCCCGGTGCGCCGGCCGGCGGCGACACCGGGTTCGAGCTGGAACTGCGCCGCAGCGGGCGGACCTTGACCGTGCCGGCCGGCTCCACCGTGCTGGACGCCGTACGCAAGGAGCTGCCGGACACCGCCTACTCCTGCGAGCAGGGGTTCTGCGGGACCTGCCAACAGCGGGTGCTGGAAGGGGAGGTCGATCACCGGGACGAGCTGCTGACGGACGCGGAGCGCGGCGACTCGATGCTGATCTGTGTGTCGCGGTCCCGGAGCGATCGTCTGGTGCTCGACATGTGAACACGGGCGGCCGGATCCGATCGGTAAAGTGTTCGCATGAGTTCCGGGGTTCGCCGCAGGATGGGCGTCGAGGAGCGTCGGCAGCAGCTGATCGGTGTCGCTCTCGACCTGTTCAGCCGACGCTCGCCCGACGAGGTCTCCATCGACGAGATAGCCACGGCGGCGGGCATCTCACGCCCGCTCGTCTACCACTACTTCCCGGGCAAACTCAGCTTGTACGAGGCCGCGTTGCAGCGTGCCTCGGAGGATCTCGCGAGCCGGTTCGCCGAGCCCCACGAGGGCCCGCTCGGCGCCCGGCTGCTGCGGGTGATGGGCCGCTACTTCGACTTCGTGGACGAGCACGGCCCCGGTTTCTCGGCGCTGATGCGCGGCGGGCCGGCCGTCGGCTCGTCCGCCACGAACGCGCTCATCGACTCCGTACGGCAGGCCGCCTATGACCAGATCCTTTCGCACCTGGGCGTGACCGAGGCGTCCCCGCGCCTGGAACTCGTGGTCCGTTCCTGGATCTCGCTCGCCGAGTCCACGGCACTGATCTGGCTGGACGGCCGGCGCATCCCGCGCGCCGAGCTGGAGACCCAGCTGGTGCACGACTTCGCCGCGCTGGCCGCCGTCAGCGCCGCCTACGACGAGGACATGGCCGTCCTGCTCCGCACGATGGTGAAGGAAGAGCCGGCCGACGGCCCCTTCGCGGAGCTGGTCGGCCGGCTCATCGCCCTCGGTTCCTGAGCGGCCGCTAGCGGTCGGACTTCCGGTACGACGGATCGAGGTCCTGGACCTCGGCGGAGGCGTGCAGGGCGAACGCCCCGTCCGCCACGTGCCTGCGGAGCAGGTCCAGGGCCGTCTCCGTCAGCTTCGCCTTCGTCTCCTCGCTGCGGCCGGCGAGGAGCCCGATCGTCACGTGCACGACGGCGTGCCCGCGCGCCCCGGGATCCTCGTACCCGAACACGGTGTACGCGCTCGGCCGGAACTGCGTCTTGCAGGCCTCCGGCTTCGCCGCCGCGATCTCCACGGTCGCCTCGTGCAGCGCCCGGGCGAAGCCCTCGCGGTCGAAGGCGTCCTCCACGATGTCGGAGTAGTCGACGGTGATCTGCGGCATGCGCACTCCTGTTCTACGGCAACGGCCTCACCCTAGTTCCCCGCCCGGGTGAACACCGCCACGGTCCGCGCGGGCACGGTGAACGTGCCCGAGCCGGCCGCGTAGGCGGAGGTCTTCACCGTCTCGTCGGCACCGGCGGCCTGCACCGGGTGCAGCCGGTACGGCGTCCCGGCGAGAGCACCGATCTTCTGCTCCTGCCGCTGCGGGGTGGCGTTGAAGACGACGACCAGGTCACCGAGGGTCATGGTGATCACCCCGGGCGTCTCGTCCTTGCCGGAGAGCGGGAAGGAGAGCTGCTCCTGCACCCGCGCGGCCGTGCCCAGCGAGAACGCCTTCTCGGTCGTGCGGATCCTCAGCAGGTCCTGGTAGGCGGCCGAGGCCCCGGTGATCTGCGGGCAGCCGACCTTCACCGTGCCCAGCAGCGGCCTGGCCCAGTCCCACTTGGACCGGTTGTCGGCCGCCGGGGGCAGCCCGCGCCCGAAGCCGTTGCCGTCGGCGCAGTTCCAGTGGATGGCGTTGAACCAGTCCCCGCTGTCGAACGAGTTGCGGTCCAGGGACTTCGAGCGCAGCAGGTCGGTGCCGGCCTGGGAGAGCGCCGGGCCCTGGGAGAGGGCGGCCGTGGCCATCGCGAGGACCTGCATCCGGGCCCGCTCGGAGGCGGAGGTGTCCTTCGGCAGCTTGTAGGTCAGCGCGTCGAACAGCGACTCGTTGTCGTGCGCGTCCGCATAGGCGAGGGCGTCGCCGGGTGCCTGCGCGTATCCGGCGGGCGCCCCGTTGTAGTCGACCTGGGCGCCGGTGACCTCCTTGCCGCCGGTGTCCGTGAACCGGTACCCGGCCAGGTTGCCCGTCAGACCCACCTTGATCAGGTCCTGGTAGTGCAGCAGCCGGGCCTTCTGCTCCTCCTTCGTGCCGTTGGCCGTGGACGCGTTGGGGTCGGTGTACAGCCCGGAGGCGAAGCCCTGGACGCCGGGGTCCTCGTCGAAGGGGCCGCCGCCGCGCACCGCGTCACGGGCGCGGTCGGAGAAGGTGGCGATGCCGGTGCCGGCCATGTTCTTCTGCGTGGCCTGCACGAACCGGGCGTCGTTCGCGACCTCGCCGAAGTTCCAGCCCTCGCCGTACAGGATGATCTTCTTGCCGTCGACGCCGTCCTTCTCCGGGGTCAGCGCGTCCAGGGCCTTGCGCACGGCGAGGATGTTGGCCTTCGGGTGGTGGCCCATGAGGTCGAAGCGGAACCCGTCGACCTTGTACTGCTTGGCCCAGGTGACGATCGAGTCCACGACCAGCTTGCCCATCATCGCGTTCTCGGGCGCGGTGTTGGCGCAGCAGGTGCTGTTCGCCACCGAGCCGTCGGCCAGCAGCCGCTGGTAGTAGCCGGGCACGATCCGGTCCAGCACGGAGGTGTCCGCCTGCCCGCTCGCCGCCGTGTGGTTGTAGACGACGTCCATGACGACCCTGAGACCGTCCTGGTTGAGGGCCTGCACCATCTTGCGGAACTGGACCGTGCGGGCGGTGCCGTCCGGGTCGGTGGCGTACGAACCCTCGGGGACCGTGTAGTGGTACGGGTCGTAGCCCCAGTTGTAGGCGTCCTTCGCGGCGGTCCTGGCCACGCACTCCTGCTGCTTGTCGGAGTCGGCCGGGTAGGAGGCCAGGTCGCAGTCCGGGGTCGCCTGGTCGGCCTTCTTCTCGGGGATGGTGGCGATGTCGAAGGCGGGCAGCAGGTGCACGTAGGACGTCCCGGCCTCGGCCAGCGCCCGCAGGTGCCGGGAGCCGTCGCTGTCCTTGTCGGTGAAGGCCAGGTAGGTCCCCGGGTGCTTCGCGGTGCGGTCCTCGACGGAGAAGTCCCGGATGTGCAGCTCCTGGATCTGCGCGTCCTTCAGCGGTACGGCCTTCGGCTTGCGCAGCGCCGACCAGCCGGCCGGCGCGAGGGACCTGTCGCCGAGGTCCACGACCAGGCTGCGCTCGGAGTCCGCGGTGAGCGCGACCGAGTACGGGTCGGTGACCTTGTTGGTGACCAGCTTGCGGACGCTCGGCGCCCACACCTTCACGACGTACCGGTAGGGCTTGCCCTTCCAGGACGCGGGGCCGGTGACGGACCAGACGCCGGTGCCGGCGTCCCGGTGCATCGTCACGGCCTTGCCGTCGAGGTCGAGGTGCACGGACTGGGCCGTCGGCGCCCAGACGGAGAGCGTGGGCCTGCCGTCGTGGAAGACCGGGCCGAGCTTCGCCCTGGTGGCGCCGGGGTAGAGGTCGTCCAGCACGCCAGCGGTCTGCACGCCGGTCGCGGCCAGCACGGCCCCGCCGGCGGCCCGCTGGGAGGCCACGAGCTGGCCCCGGACGGCCTCGCGTACCCGGTCCCGGTCGCGCGGGTCGACGGACCAGGCGGTGTACTCCTTCAGGTGCGGGAACCTCGCCTTCTGCGCGTCGGTGAGCGTCGTCTTCCGCAGCCGGAGCCAGCGCTCGTCGTCGCTGGTCAGCGTCCCGTCCTTGACGGTGATCGAGCCGCTTGGGGAGTACAGCAGCTGGGTGGAGGCGGCGCCGTCGACGCCGTTCCAGGCGAGGGTGTTCCGGTCGATCCAGACCGCCTTGGAGGTGGTCAGGTCCAGCGCGGCGGCGCTGCCGGCGGGCTGGGGCAGCAGGTACTGCTCCTGGCCGTTCAACAGCCAGACCTCGTTGCCGTGGGCCTTGAGGTCCAGGGACTGGTCGGCCGGGAGATCCTTCTCGTCGCCCTTGTGGATGATGTAGCTGACACTGGTGGCACCCTCGGTGAGCGGCACCTCGTAGACCGCGCCATAGGCATCAGTCTTCACCGGCTCCAGCGGGTCCGACCAGTCGGTGGGGTGCGCGGCGCCCGTCCACACGTGCAGGCCCCAGCCGTCGTAGTTCCCGTCGGCGCGGTGGTAGTGGAGGACGGCCTTGGTCTTGTCCTGGGCCGGGTAGTCCGGCTTCTGGGTGAGGACGTCCGTCTTCCCCTGCTCGATCCACACCTCACCCGTCCTGGTGACGTCGATCGACCGGTCGGCGGAGACGTCCTTGTTCCCGTCCTTGTCGATGACCAGGAAGCCGACGTCGGAGGCGCCGGGCTCGAGCTTGACGTAGGCGAAGGCGCCGTAGGCGTCCCGGCCGGTGAAGGGGTGGCTGGCCGGCCAGTTCGTGGCCTCGCCGTCGGCGAGGTCGCCCCAGGCGTACAGGCCCCAGTCGGCGTAGTCGCCGTCGGTGCGCTTGTAGTGGACGACCGCGTAGTCGCGGGAGGAGGCCGTGGGGACCTCGGGTGCGGGCGGGGTGCCGGTGGTGCTGCTCGCCAGGGCGCTCGCGGTGTGGCCGGCCGCGTCGATGACGACGGCCTTGTAGCGCAGGGCGGTCCCGGCGGGCACGTCCCTGCCGAGGGTCTGGGTGACCTGGTAGGGGGCGTGGTCGGCGGAGCCGAGCGTCTTCCACGCGCCGTTGCCGACCTGGGCGGCGAAGACGACCCGGTTGAGCTGTCCGCCGTCGACGTCGGCCTTCAGGACGGCCGTCCCGGTGGCTCCGGCGGCCGGTGCGGTCAGGGTGATCGTCGGCTCGGCGCTGGGCTCGGCGAGGGTGCCGGCGGCCTTGTAGACGACGGCGGAGCCGGCCGGGACGGTGACGGTGACCTTCCGGTCGCCGTCGGACGTCACCGAGCCGGTGGCGCCGTAGACGCCCCGGTACGCCATGTCCGCGGATCCGGTCGCGAACGTCGCCGTCTTCTCGGAGCCGGCGTTGTTGAAGGCGACGACGTACTCCTGGCCCGTGCGGGCGTCGGTGCGTGTGAAGGCGTAGATGCCGGGTCCGTCGGCCGCGTACCGCTCCTCCTGCACGCCGTCGGTCAGGGCCGGGTTGGCCTTGCGGAGCTTCGCGAGCACGGCGATCTGCCGGTACAGCGGGGCCCTGGTGTCGTAGGCGGCGCTCGCGTGGGTGCGGTCGGTGCCGATCTCGTCGTCGTCCAGGTAGTCGGCGACCTTGGAGGCGAACATGGTCTGGCGGGCGTCCTTGTCGCCGCCGGAGCCGGTGAAGCCCTGCTCGTCGCCGTAGTAGACGACCGGGTTGCCCCGGCTGAGGAACATCAGCTCGTTGGCGAGCCTGTCCTTCCGGAGGATCTCGGCGTCGGTCGCCTTCGGGTTGTCCTGCTTCAGGAAGTACCCGATGCGGCCCATGTCGTGGTTGCCGAGGAAGGTGACCTGCTCGTACGCGTTGGCCTTGTCGGTCGTGTACCGGTAGTCGTCACCGAAGACGCCCGCGAGCTTCCGGGCGCTGCCGCCCTGGGAGGCGTAGGCGCGGGCCGCGTCCTGGAAGGGGAAGTCGAGGGTGGCGTCGAGGCGGCCCTGGGTGACGTACGGGGAGGTGACGGCGGTGTCGGCGGAGTAGACCTCGCCGAACATGAAGAAGTTCTTCCGCCCCCGCTCGGCCGCGTACCGGTCCAGTGCGGTCGCCCACTGGGTCCAGAACTCCGTGTTCACGTGCTTGACGGTGTCGATCCGGAAGCCGTCGACGGCGAAGTCCCGCACCCACCGCTCGTAGATCCTCTCCATGCCGTGGACGACCTCGGGACGCTCGGTCCACAGGTCGTCCAGGCCGGAGAAGTCGCCGTAGGTCGTGGACTCGCCGGCGTACGTGGAGTCGCCCCGGTTGTGGTACATCGTCGGGTCGTTGAGCCAGGCCGGGACCTTGCCCTTGCCCGCGGCCTTCGGGGTGTACGGGAAGGAGGCGCCGGAGACGGCCGGGAACTTCCGGCTGCCGTCGGCGTAGTCGGCGTCGTCGAAGGGCTTGCCGTCCTCGGTCAGGTACGGGAAGGCGCCCTTGGAGAGGTAGTCGTACGACTTCTGCTCGTAGTCCACGACGTCGGCGGTGTGGTTGGTGATGACGTCGAAGAAGACCTTCATGCCCTTGGCGTGGGCCTTGGAGATGAGGTTCTTGAGATCGCCGTTGGTGCCGAAGTGCGGGTCGACCTGGGTGAAGTCGGTGATCCAGTAACCGTGGTAGCCGGCTGAGGCGTTGCTGCCGGTTCCCTGCACCGGGCGGTTCTTGAAGATCGGCGCCAGCCAGATGGCGCTGGTGCCGAGCCCCTTGATGTAGTCCAGCTTCTTCGTCAGGCCCTTGAGGTCGCCGCCCTGGTAGAAGCCCTTGTCGGTGGGGTCGTAGCCGGTGCTGAGCCGGGAGCCGGTCAGTCCGCCCTTGTCGTTGGACGTGTCCCCGTTGGCGAACCGGTCCGGCATGACGAAGTAGAACTGCTCGCGGGTGGCGTCGTGCCGGGCGGGTTCGGCGGCGAGCTTCGCGTCCGAGGGGGGTGCGGGCGGGGTGGCGGCCCGGGCGGCCGGCACCTGGACCAGGGCTGCGGCGAGGGCCACGGCGGTGACGGCCGCGGCCCGTCTCGCTCTCGGTATCACAGGCGGTAACTCCTTGCGAGGGTGGCTGTGGTTTGCAGCAAGACGCGTGAAACCTCCCGGAAGAGATTTCACGCGCCGTCAGGCGACTGCTCAGCAGCTCGACTTGCCGGCGTAGAGCGCGAGTGCCGTGTTCGAGCCGAGGGTGGCGGTGAACTGTCCGCTGGAGTTCACGCTGACCGTGGTGTTGTTCTGGACGTTGCAGTACGTCCCGGCGGGCAGGGACGTCTGGTAGGTGCGGGTCAGCGACGAGGACTCGTGGTTGATCGCCACGTAGCCCTTGCTGCCCCGGCCGAACGCGATCGCGTTGTTGCCGTTGTCCCACCAGTTGCCGACCGCCTGTCCACGGGTCGCGTTGCGGAAGGCGACCATGGACTTGATCTCCGGCCAGGCGTGCTGGCACTTCCAGCCGTCCTGCCAGCAGGCGTTCACCTGGCCGCCGTTCGGCGGGCCGGCGTCGGCGTCCGACCACTCGTAGCCGGAGTTGATGTCGGGGGCGCCGTAGGGCCAGGCGAGCATGAAGACGTTGGCCAGGGTGTAGTCGGCGCCGCTCTTGTAGTTCAGGGTGCTGCCGTTGCGCTCGGTGTCGTGGTTGTCCACGAAGACACCGGCGGACGAGCTGCCCAGGTAGCCCCAGCCCTCGCCGTAGTTGTTCAGGTAGGCGAGCTTCTCGCTGGTGAAGACGCGCTTGAGGTCGTAGGCGTAGCGGAACTCCTGGACGTCCCCGTTGCCGGTGTACTCGGAGGGCTGGACGGCCTCGCCCGATCCGTAGATGACCTCCTGCTTCCAGTAGACGGACGGGTTGCTCAGGCGGCTCTTGATGTTCGCCAGGTCCTCGGCGGGGATGTGCTTGGCCGCGTCGATGCGGAAGCCGTCGACGCCGAGGGTGAGCAGGTCGTTCATGTAGCCGGCGATCGTCTTGCGGACGTACTCCTCGCCGGTGTCCAGGTCGGCCAGGCCGACGAGTTCGCAGTGCTGCACGTTCCAGCGGTCGGAGTAGTTCGACACCTGGGAGGTGCAGTCGTCGAAGTCGTTGGCCGAGTACAGGCCCGGGTAGGTGTACTTGGTGTACGACGAGCCGCCGGTGCCGGTGCCGGAGCCCGCCGCCATGTGGTTGACGACGGTGTCGGCCACGACCTTCACACCGGCCGCGTGGCAGGTGTTCACCATGTTCTGGAACGCCGTGCGGTCGCCGAGGCGGCCCGCGATCTTGTACGACACCGGCTGGTACGACGTCCACCACTGCGAGCCCTGTATGTGCTCGGCGGGCGGGGAGACCTGGACGTAGCCGTAGCCGGCGGGGCCGAGGGTGCTGGTGCACTCCTTGGCCACCGAGGCGTAGTTCCACTCGAAGAGGACGGCGGTGACGTCCTTGGTGCCGGGCGGGGAGGCCTCGGCGGTAGTCGGGGTCATGCCAACCAGAGCAGCGGCCGTGAGGGCTGCCGCCGTGGGGAGTGTTCTGCGTGCCATGTGTGGGGTCCTTCGACGTTGAAGGCAACAAGGACCGCTGAAGGCGCTTGCTGAAATCTTTCAGCAAACTTGCGGTGACGCAGATGTTAAAGGCCCGCTGGCCGAAAGGCAGCGGGCCGTTGTGAAGTTGATGCAAGAACTTTCAGAAAGGCTGTCAGGCGGGCCTCGGACGGGCTGTCAGACGGCGGTCGTCCACCAGACGGTCGTGTCGGCGGGCACCTTCGTCTCGCCGTCCGCCTCGGTCACCTCACCGCTGGTCAGCAGGATGCGCCCGTAGGCCGGGGTCGTCACGGACTCGCCGGTCGTGTTCGCGACGCACACGAACTCGCCCCGGCGGAAGGCCAGCACGCCCTCGGGCGCCCGCAGCCACTCCACCGCGTCACCCGCGCCCAGGTCCGGCTGCGCCCGGCGCACGCGCAGCGCGGACCGGTACAGCTCCAGCGTCGAGCCGGGCACGCCCGTCTGCGCCTCCACGCTCAGCTCGCCCCAGACCGCCGGCTGGGGCAGCCAGCTGCCGCCGCTGCCGAAGCCGTACGAGGAGCCGTCGCGGGTCCACGGGATCGGCACCCGGCAGCCGTCGCGGAAGCCGTCCTGGCCGGCGCCCCGGAAGTACGCCGGGTCCTGGCGCACCTCGTCGGGCAGGTCCACGACGTCCGGCAGGCCCAGTTCCTCGCCCTGGTAGATGTAGGCCGAGCCAGGCAGGGCCAGCATCAGCAGGGTGGCCGCGCGTGCGCGCCGCAGGCCGAGGTCACGGTCTCCGGCGGTGCGGATCTGGGTGCCGAGGCCGGGCGGGTTGGCGAACCGGGTGGCGTGCCGGGTGACGTCGTGGTTGGACAGCACCCAGGTGGCGGGGGCGCCGACCGGGCGCATGGCCTCCAGGGTGCGGTCGATGACCGTGCGGAGTTCCTTCGCGTCCCACTCCGTGCCCAGGTACTGGAAGTTGAAGGCCTGGTGGAGTTCGTCGGGGCGGACGTAGTTGGCGGTGCGCTCGACCGTCGGGGTCCACGCCTCGGCGACGAAGATGCGCTCCCCCGCGTACTCGTCCAGGATGGTCCGCCACTGGCGGTAGATGGCGTGCACGCCGTCCTGGTCGAAGAACGGCATGACATCGTTGCCCAGCAGCTTGAGCTGGTCGTGGGAGCCGAGGTCCGGCAGGCCCTCCGCCTTGACCAGGCCGTGGGCGACGTCGATGCGGAAGCCGTCCACGCCCATGTCCAGCCAGAAGCGCAGGATGGAGCGGAACTCGTCGCCGACGGCGGGGTGGTCCCAGTTGAAGTCGGGCTGCTCGGGGGCGAAGAGGTGCAGGTACCACTCGCCGGGCGTGCCGTCCGGTTCCGTGACCCGGGTCCAGGCCGGGCCGCCGAAGATGGACTCCCAGTCGTTGGGCGGGAGTTCGCCGTTCTTCCCCTTGCCGGGGCGGAAGTGGTAGCGCTCGCGCAGCGGGGAGCCGGGGCCCTCGGCGAGGGCGCGCTTGAACCACTCGTGCTGGTCGGAGGAGTGGTTGGGGACGAGGTCCACGATGATGCGCAGGCCGTGCGCGTGGGCGTCGCGGATGAGCGCGTCGGCGTCCAGCAGGGAGCCGAACATCGGGTCGACGGCGCGGTAGTCGGCGACGTCGTAGCCGGCGTCGGCCTGCGGGGAGGCGTAGAAGGGGCTCAGCCACACGGCGTCGACGCCGAGGTCACGCAGGTAGGGCAGACGGGAGCGTACGCCCTGCAGGTCGCCCATGCCGTCGCCGTTGCTGTCGGCGAAGCTGCGCGGATAGACCTGGTAGATGACCGCGTCCCGCCACCAGTCGCGGCGGTCGGCGACGGTGACGGCGGCGGAGTGGCGGGCCGGTGCGGCAGGGTGCTGCTGGCTCATGGCGTCCTTGATACGTAACTGGGGCATGGTGGGCAGTCGGTGGGAGCGGCGGCGAGGCGGGCCGCGGTTTCAGCGGGGCCGGATGGGCACCGCGGCCCGCCTGGACCGTGGCGGGCGTCAGCCCTTGGTGCCGCCGGCGGTGAGACCGGTGACGAGGTTCTTCTGCACGAGGTAGAAGAACACGGTCACGGGTATCGCGATCAGCACCGCGGTGGCGGCCATGTAGTTCCACTGGGCGTCGTGCTCGCTGACGAAGGTCTGCAGGCCGACGGCGAAGGTGTACTTGGAGTCGTCCAGCAGGAAGGTCGTCGCGAAGGCGACCTCGCCGACGGCGGTGATGAAGTTGTAGAACGCGGCCACGGCCAGGCCCGGGCGGGCCAGCGGCAGGATCAGCCGGAAGAAGGTGCCGAAGGGGCTGAGCCCGTCCACGCGTCCCGCTTCGTCGATCTCGAAGGGGATGGTGTCGAAGTACCCCTTGAGCAGCCAGGCGCTGTACGGCACGGCGGTGGTGCAGTTGATGAGGATCAGCGCCCAGTAGGTGTCGATGAGGCCGAGCTCGCTGAAGATCTCGTACATCGGCACGATCAGGATGGCGATCGGGAAGGCCTGGGTGAGCAGCAGAACCCACATCAGCTGCTTGTAGCCGGGGAAGCGCATCCGGGAGACCGCGTAGCCGGTGGTGGCGGCGACCAGGACACCGATCAGCGTGGTGCCGAGGGCCACGATCATCGTCGACTTGAACCAGTCGAGGAACCCGGTGTGCTCCAGCACGAAGCTGTAGTTGGAGAAGGTCGCCTTGCCCGCGATCTCGCCCGGGTGCAGGTAGTCCTCCTTGTCCGGGCCGAGAGACAGGTAGCACAGCCAGGCCACCGGGGCCAGGGCGATCAGGCTCGCCACGACGAGGCCGCCGTGCAGCAGGGCGGCGCCGAGCGGGCCGCGCTCGCCGCGCCGGCGGACGCGGCGCCGGGGCGCGGGCGCGGGGGCCGGGGCGGTCTCGGTCTTGTCCAGGGTGGTGGTGCTCATGGCGGCTCCTGCGGCGTCAGACGGCGAGCTGGTCATTGCGCTTCAGCCAGCGGAAGTAGAAGGAGGTGAAGACGGTCAGGATCGACAGCAGCAGCACGCCGTACGCGGCGGACTGGGCGAAGTCGCGCGGCTGCTGGCCGAAGCCCAGGGCGTAGGCCCAGGTGACGAGGATCTGGGCGTCCGGGGCGGAGTTCTTGCCGAACAGCAGGAAGATGATGACGAACTGGTTGAAGGTCCAGATGATGCCGAGCAGCACGACGGTGGAGCTGACCGAGCGCAGTCCGGGCAGGGTGACGTGCCGGAAGCGCTGCCAGGCGCTCGCGCCGTCCATCTCCGCGGCCTCGTAGAGCGAGGAGTCGATCGACTGCAGGCCGCCGAGCAGGGACAGCATCATGAACGGCACACCGCACCAGGTGTTCACCATGATCGCGGCGAACCGCTGCCAGAAGGTGTCCTCCAGCCACTCCGGCTGGGGCAGGTGGAGGGCGCCGAGGAGCTGGTTGAGCACGCCGGAGTCGGCGAGCATGATCCGCCAGGAGAAGACGGTGACGAAGGTCGGCACGGCCCAGGGCAGGACGAGCAGCAGCCGGTAGGCGGTACGGCCGCGCAGCTTCTGGTTGAGCATGAGCGCGAGGCCGAGACCGATGGTGTAGTGCAGGGCCACACAGGCGACCGTCCAGAAGACGGTCCACAGGAAGTGCGACCAGAACCGGTCGTAGGCCGTCGGGCCGAACAGGATGTCCTGGTAGTTGTCCAGGCCGATGAACGTGTAGGTGGCGTCGATGTGGTTGACGCCGATCGTGCGCGCCGAGTTGAGGCTGTTGGCGTCGGTGAGGGTGAGGTAGAAGCCCCGCACCAGCGGGTAGCCCACGAGGACGCCGAGCACGACGACCACCGGGGCGATCATCGCGTAGGCGTACCAGTACTTCTGCAAGCCGTTCCGTACGCGCTGCCCCAGCCCGGGACGAGGCGCGCGGTCACCGCGGCGCTTGCCGGTCGCGCGGTCGATGGCGACTGTCATGGTTCGACACCTTCAAACGATCAAGGGGTTGGGCTGGGCACAGGCGGTGGCCGCCGGATCCTTCCCCCTCTTCGTGCCGTCTCGCGGCAGGAGGATCCGACGGCCACGCGGACTCACTTGCTGAAGCCGTCGACCAGCTTGGAGATGGCCAGCTCGGCGTTGCCCAGGCCCTTGTCCAGCGACTCCTTGCCGCTGGCGACCTTGGGCAGCTCGGTGTCGAGCGGGCCCCACAGGGAGCTGTACTCGGGCAGCGCCGGGCGGGGCTGCGCGGCGGCCAGGACGCCCTGGTAGCCGGCGATGCCCGGGTCGGCCTTGACCTTGTCGGTGTAGGCGTCGGAGCGGGTGGGCAGCGTGGAGTTCTTCAGCGCGATGGTCTCCTGGGCCTGCGCGGAGGTCATGAACTTCACGAACTTCAGGGCCGCGGCCTGGTGGGCCTGGTCGGAGCCGGCGTAGACCGAGAGGTTGTGGCCGCCGGTCGGGGCGCCCGCCTTGCCGGTGGAGCCGGCCGGGACGGTGGCGATGCCCAGGTTCGACTTGTCCTTGAAGGCGCTGCCCTTGTAGAAGTTCGTGATCTCCCAGGGACCCTGGATGATCGCGGCGACCTTGCCGTTGACGAACGCGTCCTGGATGTGGGCGTAGGCGTCGGCGGTGGCGTCGGCCTTGTGCAGGCCCTTGCCGTCGAACAGGCTCAGCCAGGTGCCGTAGGCCTTCTTGGCGGCGGCCGAGTTCACGGTGATCTTCTTGGCGTCGACGTCGACGGTGTCGGTGCCCTCGCCGTAGAGGAAGGTCTGGGCGTAGTAGGCCTGGGTGGAGCCCCAGTAGCCGTCGACCCCGGTCTTGCCCTTGATCTTGGCGGCGGCGGCCTTCAGGTCGTCCCAGGTCTTGGGGGCCTCGGTGATGCCGGCCTTCTTGAACAGCGCCTTGTTGTAGACCAGCGCGAGGGTGTCGGTGACGAACGGCACGCCGTAGGTCTTGCCCTCGTACTGGGCCTGCTTGATCAGGTTCGGCTCGAACTTGCCCTGGTCGGCGAGGGCCTCGGTGCCGTCGAGGGGCAGGAAGAAGCTCTTCTTGGCGAAGGCGGGGGTCCAGCCCACCTCGGAGCGCAGGACGTCCGGGGCGCCCTTGGCACCGGCCGCGGTGTCGAACTTGTTCTGCGCCTGGTCGAAGGGGACGTTGACGTACTTGACCTTGATGTCCTTGTTGGCAGCCTCGAACTGCTGGACCAGGGCCTTGTACGTCGGCGCCTCGTTGGTGGCGTTGGAGGTGTCCCACCAGGTGATGGTGACCGGGCCGTCCGACTTCCCGCTGTCGCTGTCGCTCCCGCCGCACGCCGTCGCCGTCAGGGCGAGGGACGCCACCAGCGCGGAGGCCGCTATGCCACGCCGCATGAGTTCTCCTTGAGGGTTAAGCCCGAGTGGTACAGAGGACGGTCCCGTCCGCCCCTGCGACTTGCCGACTGCGCCGTTGCCGCGGCCGGGCGACTGGGAACGTAACAGCCATGTAAGCGTTGCGAAAGACCTTGCAGAAAAAAAGTGCAAGGGGACACGATGGTTACCCCGTCGTGACCGGTCGTCGACCGGGGCGCAACCCAGTGACGCAGGAGCTGAGCGGCGTTGACGGCACTTGTGCAAGACTTGCAAGCTCTTGCCGCCAAGAATCCCGAGGGAGCGCGATGACGCAGCAACCCACGGCAGGCCGTGCGCCCGCCCGCGCCCGGCGTCCGGCCGGTGTGCAAGGGCAGATACGACCGGTACAGTCCACTCCCGTGACCACACGGCTTGCCGACATCGCTGCGCAGGCGGGGGTGAGCGAAGCGACCGTCAGCCGGGTCCTCAACGGGAAGCCGGGCGTCGCCGCCACCACCCGCCAGTCCGTGCTGGCCGCGCTGGACGTGCTGGGCTACGAGCGCCCGGTACGGCTGCGGCAGCGCAGCGAGGGCCTGGTGGGCCTGATCACGCCGGAGCTGGAGAACCCGATATTCCCGGCCCTGGCGCAGGTCATCGGCCAGGCGCTGACCCGCCAGGGCTACACGCCGGTGCTCGCCACGCAGACCCCGGGCGGGTCGACCGAGGACGAGCTGACCGAGATGCTGGTGGACCGCGGGGTCGCCGGGATCATCTACGTCTCCGGGCTGCACGCGGACACCACCGCCGACATGCAGCGCTACGAGCGGCTGCGCGCGCAGGGCGTGCCGTTCGTGCTGGTGGACGGGTTCTCGCCGAAGGTGCAGGCGCCGTTCATCTCCCCCGACGACCGGGCGGCCATGACGCTCGCGGTGACGCACCTGGCGTCGCTGGGGCACACCCGGATCGGGCTCGCGCTCGGGCCGAAGCGGTTCGTGCCCGTGCAGCGCAAGATCGAGGGTTTCGTCCGGGCGATGCAGGACCAGCTCGGACTCGGCGCGGAGACCGTCGAGACGGAGCTGGTGCAGCACTCGCTGTACACGCTGGAGGGCGGCCAGGCGGCCGCGACGGCGCTGATCGAGCGGGACTGCACGGCGGTGGTCTGCGCCAGCGACATGATGGCGCTCGGCGCGATACGGGCGGCCCGGCAGCGCGGCCTGGAGGTCCCCCGGGACGTGTCCGTGGTCGGCTTCGACGACTCCCCGCTGATCGCCTTCACCGACCCGCCGCTGACCACGGTCCGCAAGCCGGTCCCGGCGATGGGACAGGCGGCGGTGCGCACCCTGCTGGAGGAGATCGGCGGGACACCGGCGCCGCACAGCGAGTTCGTGTTCATGCCGGAGCTGGTGGTGCGCGGTTCGACGGCTTCTGCCCCGCATGTCCTCCGTACGTCGTAGAAGGTGCGCTTGGGACCCTTCCTTGGGATGATCGGCCGAGGAGGCCTTTTCTGGCAGACTCTGTGCCCATGACTGACTCGACCGTGACACAGCCGGAAGGCCGCGAGGAGGTGGCCGTTCCGCGAGCCGTCACGGGTGAGGACCGACGGGGCCCGCTGGGCCGGCTGCGCCATCCGCGACGCCCCCGCCTGTGGTTCGAGATCCTCCTGATCGCGGTCAGTTACTGGACGTACTCGCTGATCCGCAACGCCGTACCCGAGCAGCGGCGCGAGGCGCTGCGCAACGCGGACTGGATCTGGCGTGCGGAGCACCAGGTCGGCATAGCCGTCGAGCAGTCGGTCAACCACGCCGTGAACTCGGTCAATTGGCTCATCGTCGGGATGAACTACTACTACGCCACGCTGCACTTCGTCGTCACGCTCGGTGTGCTGGTGTGGCTGTACCGGTGGCATCCCGGCCGGTACGCGGCGACCCGGCTGGTGCTGTTCGCGACCACGGGTGTGGCCCTCGTCGGTTACTACCTGTTCCCGCTCGCACCGCCCCGGCTGATGCGCGGCGGGCACTTCGTGGACACCGTGATGGTGCACCACACCTGGGGCTCGATGGCCTCCGGCGACCTCAAGCACATGTCGAACCAGTACGCGGCGATGCCGTCGATGCACATCGGCTGGTCGCTGTGGTGCGGGCTGACGATCTTCGCGCTGGCGTCGGTGCCGTGGGTGCGGGTGCTGGGGCTGCTGTACCCGGCGGCCACCCTGCTGGTGATCGTCGCCACCGCCAACCACTTCTGGCTGGACGCGGTCGGCGGGGTGCTCTGCCTGGCCTTCGGGTTCACGGTGGCCCGGGCGTGGTACGGCAGCCTGCCGTACACCCTGCCGCGGCTGGTGCCGGGACCCCGGCGGGAGCCGGCCGGGGCCGTTCAGTCCGCGTAGAACAGGTCGTCGACCACCGTGCGCGCCCGGCGGGTGGTACGGCGGTACGCGTCCAGCATGTCCCCGGCGTGCCCGGCGCCGTAGCCCAGGTAGCGGCCGACGGCGGCCAGCTCGCGCGGCTCGGTGGGGAAGGTGTCCCCGGCCCGGCCGCGGACCAGCATGACCGCGTTGCGCACCCGGGTGGCCAGCACCCACGCCTCGTCCAGGGTCTCCATGTCCTCGGCGCTCAGCAGCCCGGCCGCGCGGGCCGCGGACAGCGCTCGGCGGGTGCGGGTGGTGCGCAGGGCGGGGACGCGGTGACCGTGGCGGAGCTGGAGCAGCTGGACCGTCCACTCGACGTCGGACAGGCCGCCGGGGCCGAGCTTGGTGTGCAGCCGGGGGTCGGCGCCGCGCGGCAGCCGCTCGGACTCCATACGGGCCTTCAGCCGGCGGATCTCGCGGACGGCGTCGTCCGGCAGACCCTGCCGGGGGTAGCGCAGCGGATCGATCAGTTCGATGAAGCGCCGGCCCAGCTCCTCGTCGCCGGCGACCGGCTCGGCCCGCAGCAGCGCCTGTGACTCCCAGACCAGGGACCAGCGGCGGTAGTACGCCTCGTACGACTTCAGGGTGCGCACCAGCGGGCCGGACTTGCCCTCCGGGCGCAGGTCGGCGTCGATCAGCAGCGGCGGGTCGGTGCTGGGCAGCTGGAGCAGCCGGCGCATCTCCGCGACGACCTTGTTGGCGGCGGCGGACGCCTCGTGCTCGTCCACGCCGTCCTGCGGCTCGTGCACGAACAGCACGTCGGCGTCCGAGCCGTAGCCCAGCTCGTGCCCGCCGAAGCGGCCCATCCCGATGATCGCGAACCGGGTGGGCAGGGTGTCGCCCCAGCCGTCCCGGACCACCGCGCGCAGCGTGCCGGCGAGAGTGGCCGCGGTCAGGTCGGAGACGGCCGCGCCGACCCGGTCGACCAGGGCGCCCTGGTCGGCCTCGGCGGGGCTGGTCTCGGTGCCGTAGGAGCCGACGATGTCGGCGGCGGCGGTGCGGAACAGCTCACGGCGGCGGACACCGCGGGCCGCGGTGACGCCCTGCGCGGCGTTCCCCGCGCGGCCGACGGCCGCCATGATCTCCTGCTCCAGGGCGGCGCGCCGCCGGGGTTCCAGGCCGCCGCCGTCGCCGTCGCCGAGCAGGGCGACCGCCTCCGGGGCCCGCATCAGCAGGTCGGGGGCGAGGCGGCCCGCCGACAGCACGCGGGCCAGGTTCTCCGCCGCCGCGCCCTCGTCGCGCAGCAGGCGCAGGTACCAGGGGGTCTTGCCGAGCGCGTCGGAGACCTTGCGGAAGTTCAGCAGGCCGGCGTCCGGGTCGGCGGAGTCGGCGAACCAGCCGAGCAGGACCGGGAGCAGGGTGCGCTGGATCGCCGCCTTGCGGGTCACGCCGGAGGCCAGGGCCTCCAGGTGGCGCAGGGCGGCGGCCGGGTCGGCGTAACCGAGGGCGATGAGGCGTTCCCGGGCCGCTTCCGCGCTCAGGCGGGCCTCGCCGGGGGCGAGCTGGGCGACCGCGTCGAGCAGCGGGCGGTAGAAGAGCTTCTCGTGCAGGCGGCGTACGACCGTGGTGTGCCGCTTCCACTCGCGGTTCAGCTCGCCCACCGGGTCGGTGCGCAGGCCCAGGGAGCGGCCGAGGCGGCGCTGGTCCGGCTCGGCCTCCGGGACGAGGTGGGTGCGGCGCAGCCGGTACAGCTGGATGCGGTGCTCCATGGAGCGCAGGAAGCGGTACGCCTCGTCCAGGCGGGAGGCGTCCTCGCGGCCGACGTAGCCGCCGGCGGCGAGGGCCTGGAGGGCGTCCAGGGTGGTGCCGCTGCGGAGGGTGGGGTCGGTGCGGCCGTGCACCAGCTGGAGGAGCTGGACGGCGAACTCGACGTCGCGGAGGCCGCCGGGGCCGAGTTTCAGTTCTCTCTCGATCTCGGCCGCGGGGATGTTCTCGACCACGCGGCGGCGCATCTTCTGGACGTCCGGGACGAAGTTCTCGCGGTCCGCGGCCTTCCAGACGAGGGGTTCCAGGGCGTCGATGTACGCCTCGCCGAGCGCCGCGTCGCCGGCTACCGGGCGGGCCTTGAGGAGGGCCTGGAACTCCCAGGTCTTGGCCCAGCGTTGGTAGTAGGCGAGGTGGGAGGAGAGGGTGCGGACGAGGGGGCCGTTGCGGCCCTCGGGGCGGAGGTTGGCGTCCACCGGCCAGATGGAGCCCTCGACGGTCGTCTCGGAGCAGATGCGCATGAGGTGGGAGGCGAGCTTCGTCGCGGATCCGAGGGCCTTGTGCTCGGGGGTGCCCTCGGTGGGTTCCGCCACGAAGATCACGTCCACGTCGGAGACGTAGTTCAGCTCGTGGCCGCCGCACTTGCCCATCGCGATCACCGCGAGACGGCACGCGGCGGCGTCCTCCGGGGCCGCGCGTTCGGCGAGGGACAGGGCCGTGCGGAGGGTGGCGGTGGCCAGGTCGGCGAGTTCCGCGGCGGTCTCGGCGACGTCCGTGGTGCCGCAGACGTCACGGGCGGCGATGGACAGCAGGCAGCGGCGGTAGGCGACGCGGAGGGAGACCGGGTCGGTGGCGGCGGCCAGGCCCTGTTCGAACTCCGTGACGCCGGGGTGGAGGTCGTGGGGTTCGTAGGTGACCAGGGCGTGCCAGTCGCCGGGGTGGCGGGCGAGGTGGTCGGCGAGGGCGGCGGAGGCGCCGAGGACGCCGAGGAGGCGGTCGCGGAGGGGTTTGGCCGCGATGAGGGTGTCCAGCAGTTCGCGGTGGGCGGTGGGGCCGGGCTGGGCCTCCAGCAGGCGGACCAGGCCGTGCAGGGCCAGGTCCGGGTCGGCTGTGGCGCCCAGGGCTTCGAGGAGGACCGGGTCGTCGCGGACGGCGGCCAGCTCGGGGCCGTCCAGGAGGCGCTCGGCGGCGGAGGGGTCGGTGAAGCCGTGTCGCAGCAGACGGGTGAAGGTGCTGCTCCTGCGGCCCGGCGTCATGTCCGTGGTCTCCCCTCGGATCTGCGGTGGTACTGGCCAGAGCCTAACCGGAGGGGGGGCGGGGGGGCTGCGTGGGCGGGTGCGGGTTTGTGGGCGGGTGCGGGTGCGGGTGCCGGTGCGTGGGCGGGTGCCGGTGTGTGGGCGGGTGCCGGTGTGTGGGCGGGTGCCGGTGTGTGTGCGGGTGCCGGTGTGTGGGCGGGTGCCGGTGTGTTTCCTTTGCCTGCGGCGGCCCCCGCGGGTGCGTGGGGGTTCCCTTGCGCCTGCGGTGTGGTGGGGGTCGGGGCCGCGCCGGGTGGTGTCCGTCCTCGGTCCGGCGCCCTGTCTTCCGTGCGTTGCCGGAGTACTCGCCGGCCGCTGCGGGCGGACACCACCCGGCACGTCCCCTTCCCGCCGTACGCGGCCGCGGGCCGTCAGGGCAGGAGGTCTCGCAGTGTCTCGGCCGCTCTCGCTGCCGCGTCGCCGCAGCAGTTGTTGAAGAGGATGTGCAGCTCGGCCGTGGTCGCCGCCAGGGCTTGGATGCGGGGCAGCCATTCGCTCAGCTCCCGCTCGGTGTACGCGTGGCGGAAGCGGTCCTCCTTGGTGCCCGTGCCCCAGTGGGGGCTGCGGCCGTGGAAGCGGATCACCGAGAGGTGGGGGGTGGTGGCGGGCGTGTCCGGGGGCATGGAGGTGGGGAGGCCGGGGGCCGTGTCGACGGCCACCGCGGTGGCGTTCAGGTCCCTGAGGAAGGCGGTGGTGCGGGGGGCCTGGGCGGGGTGCCACCAGGCGGGGTCGCGGAACTCGACGGCGAACGGCCAGTCGTGGGCGCGTTCGCGGGCGGTGCGGATGAAGGTCTCGGCTTCCGGGCCGGGGGCGAGGGAGGGCGGGTACTGGAAGAGGAGGGTGCCCAGGCGGCCGGAGTGGCGCAGGGGGGCCAGCGCTTCGGCGTAGCGGGTCCAGACTTCCGTGCGCAGGGCCTCGTTCCGGGGGTGGGCGCGGAGGTCCGGGGGGAGGGCGGCGGGGCGGGTGGGGTGGCCGGTGAGGAGGGAGAACGCCTTCACGTCGAAGCGGAAGCCGGCAGGTGTGCGGTCCGCCCAGAGGGCGGTGGTGCGGGAGGTGGGGAGGGCGTAGTAGGGGGAGTCGGTCTCGACCAGGGGGAAGCGGGTCGCGTAGTGGCGTAAGCGTTTCTCGGCGTCGCGGTGGCCGGGTGGGTACCAGCCGCTCCTGAGCAGTGCCGGGTCGGTCCAGCCGCAGGTGCCGATCAGGATCTCCGCCATGCGGTCGTGAGTACCCGGCGTTCATCCGGTCTTCACCCGTGGGGTTGGGCGTCGTGGGGTGGGGGCATGTTGGCGTGTGCATGCTCTGTCCGCACCGCCAGCCGTCCATCCTTTCCCGGAGGTTGATGTGTCCGGCAGTTCTGCTCGTTCGGCGTATCGCCGTGCCCGAGCCGTCGTGGCGTCCGCGGCGGCCCTCGCCGCAGCCGCGGTCGGGCTGTGGACCGGGCTCGGCGAGGAGTCCGCGCACGCCGCGGGTGCCGTGCCCAGCCCGGACCACGTGGTCGTCGTGGTCTTCGAGAACCATGCCTACAGCCAGGTCATCGGTTCCTCCAGCGCGCCGTACATCAACTCGCTGAAGGCGGGGGGTGCCAACCTCACGCAGTCGTACGCCGAGACCCACCCGAGCCAGCCGAACTACTTCGCGATGTTCTCCGGGTCCACCCAGGGCATCACCGACGACAGCTGCTACACGCCGGGCTTCTCGTCCAAGCCCAACCTCGCGTCCGAGCTGATCGCCGCCGGGCGCAGCTGGGCCAGCTACAACGAGTCGCTGCCGAGCCAGGGGTCCACGACGTGCAGCAGCGGCACCTACGCGCGCAAGCACAACCCCTGGTTCGGTTTCAGCAACGTGCCGACGTCGACCGCGAAGACGTTCGCGCAGTTCCCGACCGACTACACCACGCTGCCGCAGCTGTCGTTCGTGGTGCCGAACCTGTGCAGCGACATGCACGACTGCTCGGTGTCCACCGGTGACACCTGGCTGAAGAACAACCTCGGCGCCTATGCGACGTGGGCCAAGACGCACAACAGTCTGCTCGTCGTGACGTTCGACGAGGACAACCGGCTGAGCGGGAACCGGATCCCCACCGTGTTCTACGGGCAGCCCGTCGCCGCCGGGTCCAGCTCCTCCACCACGTACAACCACTACGACCTGCTGCGGACCCTGGAGGACACCCAGGGGCTGAGCACGCACGCGGGCAACGCGGCCTCCGCCAAGGACATCACCGGCATCTGGGCGTCCTGACGTGTACGTAGCGGACAGTCGTGCCGGTACGTCCGCTCATGGCGCCGTCCGGCCCTCCGCCGGGCGGCGCCGTGCCGCGGTCGCGCCGACCGTGCTCGCGCTGGGCACGGTGAGCCTGGTCACCGACGTCTCCTCGGAGATGGTGACGGCGGTGCTGCCGTTGTACCTGGTGAGCGGGCTGGGTCTGTCGCCGTTGGGGTTCGGGCTGCTGGACGGGATCCACAACGGGTTCTCGGCGCTCGTCCGGCTGGTGGGCGGGCACTTCGCCGACCGTGGCGGCGGGCGGCACAAGTGGGTCGCCGGGATCGGGTACGGCATCTCGGCCGTGTGCAAGCCCCTGTTGCTGCTGGCGCACTCGCTGACGCCGATCGGGGTCGTGCTCGCCGCCGACCGGACCGGCAAGGGGCTGCGGACCGCCCCGAGGGACGCGCTGATCTCGTTGGCCAGTACTCCCGAGACGCGCGGGCGGGCGTTCGGGGTGCACCGGGCGATGGACACGGCCGGGGCCCTGCTCGGGCCGCTGGTGGCGTTCCTGATCCTGCGGGCCACCGTGGACGGGTACGACGCGGTGTTCACCGTGAGCTTCTGTGTCGCCGTGCTGGGCGTCCTGGTGCTGGTGCTCTTCGTGCCGGGCGGGCGGGGTGATGCCGTCCGGGCCGCGCGGCCCACCGTCCGTGCGGCCCTCGCCCTGCTGCGCCGCCGTGACCTGCGCCGGATCACCGTCTGCGCGCTGCTGCTGGGCCTCGCCACGGTCGGCGACTCCTTCGTCTACCTGCTGCTCCAGCGCCGCCTCGGGGTGCCCGACCGCTGGTTCGCGCTGCTGCCGCTGGGTACGGCCGCCGCGTTCCTGCTGCTGGCCGTGCCGCTCGGCCGGCTCGCGGACCGGGTGGGCCGCTGGGCCGTCTTCCTGGCCGGTCATGGTGCGTTGTCGGTGGTGTACGGGCTGCTGCTCACCTCCTGGCACGGCCCCGTCCTGCCGTACCTGGTGCTCGCCCTGCACGGCTGCTTCTACGCGGCCACCGACGGGGTGCTGATGGCCGCCGCCTCGGACAGCGTGCCCGAGGGGCTGCGTTCCTCGGGGCTCGCCGTCGTACAGACCGGGCAGGCGCTGACCCGGTTCGCCTGCTCGCTGCTGTTCGGCGCGGCCTGGACGGTGTGGGGCGACCGGGCGGCGCTGGCGGGCGCGGCGGTGGCGCTGGCCGCGTGTGCCGCGTTCTCCCTCACCCTGCGCCCGAAGGGGACCGTGACCGCATGACCGTACGCCATCGAGTGCTGATCCTGGTCTCGGCCGTCGCCGTGCTGGCGGCGGTGGGGGTGGCGTCCGTGCTCCATGCCTCGGCCCGGGCGGAGCGCCGTGACCATGTGCGGGCCGGCGGGCCGCGCGTCACCTCGGGCGCGGTGTCGCTGCGTGACTCCGGGCGGCTGGTGTTCCGGAACATGGCGTGGGGGCCGCACCGGGACGAGGTGACCGCCGTACCGGCCAACGATCCGGGCGGGCCGCGTACCGCCTCCGGCCTCACGTGCCTGCGGTTCCACGCCGCTTCGGGCACCGGAGTCTGTCTGCAGGCCGTGCACGGGGCCGTGTCGGACACCTATCGGGCGCTGATCCTGGACGCGCGGCTGCGGACCGTGGACCGGTACGACGTGCCGGGCATCCCCTCCCGGGCGCGGGTCTCCCCCAGCGGGCACTTCGCCGCCTGGACGGCGTTCGTGGGCGGTGACTCGTACGCCGGGACGAACTTCTCCACGCGCACGGCGATCGCGGACACGCGCAGCGGGGAGCTGATCCCCTCCCTGGAGGCCTTCCGGATCGTCAAGGACGGGCATCCGTACCGGACGGCGGACGTCAACTTCTGGGGCGTGACCTTCGCGGACGACGACCGTACGTTCTACGCGACGCTCGCCACGAAGGGGCGGACCTACCTGGTCCGCGGTGACCTGCGCCGCCGTACCGTCACCACGCTGCACGCGAACGTGGAGTGCCCGTCCCTGTCGCCCGACGGCACCCGCGTCGCCTACAAGAAGCGGGTCGAGGGGCTGTCGAAGGACGCGCCCTGGCGCCTGTACGTCCTGGACCTGCGCACGCTGCGCGAGACGCCGCTCGCCGAGCCGCGGAGCGTGGACGACCAGGCGGTGTGGCGGGACGCCCGTACGGTCGTGTACGCGCTGCCCGGGGACTACGGCGCCGATCTGTACGAGGTTCCGGCAAACGGGTCGGGGCGGGCGCGCAGGATCAGCCCGGCCGCCGTGTCGCCTGCTTACCTCGGGCAGCGACGTCAATCCTGAGAGCCGGCTTTTCCGTCATCACGGTGACCTGCCGTGCGCGGCTGCCGTCGTCGTGCCCGGTCGCCCGGAGACTTTCCCGGGCGGCGGCCGGGTGGCCGTCGGGAAGGTGAGGGCACGGGATGGGCGACAGCAGGATCCTGGTCGCGGTGCCGGAGCATCCGCGCGCCGAGGGCGCCGGGGCCGAGCAGCTGCGGAAGATCCGGGACGCGGTGGAGGCGGACGGCTTCGGGGTGCGCTGGGCGGTCAGCGCGGAGGACGCGGACGCGGTGCTGCGGACCGAGGCGGGGCTGGCGGCGGCCCTGGTCGCCTGGGATCTGCCCGGGGGCGCGCGGGCCGTCGGGGACGGTCCCGGGGCCGCGCTCGCCAAGCCGGACGAGACCCTCGACGGGGCCTGTGGCGGGGCGGCCGTGCTGCGGCGGATCGGGCGGCGGTACCGGGATCTGCCGGTGTTCCTGGTCATGGCCGAGGAGGGCGTGCGGGACCTGCCGCTGTGGGTGTCGGAGACGGTCGTCGGCTACGTGTGGCCGCTGGAGGACACCCCGAACTTCATCGCGGGCCGGATCACCAGCGCCGCCCGCGCCTACCGGGAGGACGTGCTGCCGCCGTTCTTCCGGGCGCTGCGCCGCTTCCACGACGCCCACGAGTACTCCTGGCACACCCCGGCCCACTCCGGTGGCGTCGCCTTCCTCAAGTCACCCGCCGGACGCGCCTTCCACGACTACTTCGGCGAACGGCTGCTCCGCTCCGACCTGTCGATCTCGGTGGAGGAACTGGGCTCGCTGTTCGAGCACACCGGCCCGATCGGGGAGGCGGAGCGCAACGCGGCCCGTGTGTTCGGCGCCGACCTCAGCTACTTCGTGCTGCACGGCGACTCCACCTGCAACCGGCTCGTCGGCCACTTCAGCGTCACCCGTGACGAACTCGCCCTGGTGGACCGCAACTGCCACAAGTCGGTGCTGCACGGGCTGGTGGTCTCCGGCGCCCGGCCGGTCTACCTGGTGCCCACGCGCAACGGGTACGGTCTCGCGGGCCCGCTGCCCCCGGCCGAGCTGGCGGCGGACTCGATCGCGGCCCGGATCGCCGCGCACCCGCTCGCCGAGGGCGCCGTCTCCCGTGACCCCCAGTACGCGGTGTTCACCAACTCCACCTACGACGGGCTCAGTTACGCCGCCGTACCGGCCGCGCAGGCCCTCGCGGCCAGTACGCCCCGGGTGCACTTCGACGAGGCGTGGTTCGCGTACGCCCGCTTCCATCCGCTGTACCGGGGCCGGTACGGCATGTCGGTGGACGCGGACGCCTTCCCCGGCCCGGACCGGCCGACGGTCTTCGCGACCCAGTCCACGCACAAGCTGCTGGCCGCGCTGTCCCAGTCGGCGATGGTGCACGTACGGCCCGCGCCCCGGGCGCCGGTGGAGCACGACCGGTTCAACGAGGCCCTGATGATGCACGGCACCACCTCCCCCCTCTACCCGATGATCGCCTCGCTGGACGTGGCGACGGCCATGATGGACGGGCCGCAGGGCGAGTGGCTGGTGGACGAGGCGGTGACGGAGGCGATCCGCTTCCGGCAGGAGATGGTGCGGCTCGGGCGTCGGGTGGCGAGCGCCGGGGACCGGCCGCCGTGGTTCTTCGGCGTCTGGCAGCCGGAGGAGGTCACCGACCCGGCGACGGGCGAGCGGCTGCCCTTCGACGAGGCCCCGCCGGAGCTGCTGCGCACCGAGCAGTCCTGCTGGCTGCTCGAGCCGGGCGCCGCCTGGCACGGCTTCCCCGGGCTGACCGAGGGCCACTGCATGCTGGACCCGGTCAAGGTCACCCTGACCTGCCCCGGCATCACCGCCACCGGCGAGATGGCCGAGGAGGGCATCCCGGCGCGCGTCCTGACGGCGTACCTGGCCACCCGGAACATCGTGGTCGAGAAAACGGACAGCTACACCACCCTCGTCCTCTTCTCGATGGGCATCACGAAGGGCAAGTGGGGCACGCTGCTGGACGCCCTGATGGACTTCAAGGCCCTGTACGACGCCGACGCCCCGCTCGACCGCGTCCTGCCCGAGGCGGTCGCCGCGCACCCGAAGCGCTACGCCGGGCTGACCCTGCGGGAGCTGTGCCGGCAGATGCACGAGCAGCTGCGCTCGGTGCGCCTGGTGGAGCTGCTGGACACGGCGTTCCAGCAGCTCCCGGAGCCGGTCCACCCGCCGCAGCACTGCTACCAGCGGCTGGTGCGGGGCGGCACGGAACGCGTCCGGATCGCCGACGCGGCGCACCGGGTGGCGGCGGCGATGGTCACGGTCACCCCGCCCGGCATCCCGGTACTCATGCCGGGCGAGTCCACCGGCGCCGCCGACGGACCCCTGCTGCGCTACCTCACCGCCCTGGAGACCTTCGACCGCCACTTCCCGGGCTTCCGCAGCGAGACCCACGGCGTGACGATCGACGAGGACAGCGGGGACTACGAGATCGAGTGCCTGCGCCCGGAGTGACACCCGTCAAGTCACGAATTGTCGGGAGGTGACACCGGACGCCGACAGGCGGCTTACTCGATGCACGGGCTCTCGCCGAGCCGCGCCCCCGGGGAAAGCCCGGGGCGCGGTTTCCGGGACGGGAGTCCTGCTGCCGAGAGCCCCATGACCGATGAGGCCCTCGGCAGTTCCCGTCTCTCAGCAGAAGGAGAACTGCCATGCCTCGCACATCTCACAGGCGTCACCTCGTGATGCTCACCCTCGCTACCGCCCTGACCTCGGGAGCCGCGATGCTGCCGGCCAGCGCCTTCGCCGCCACGCCGGACACCGGCACCGTGACCATGCAGCCGTCCAAGAGGGGCAGCGGCGGGCACGATACCGGGGGCCGCGGCACCACAGGCAGCCAGCACCCGGCCGGCCCCGGCGCGGGCAGCGGTACCACAGGCAGCCAGCACCCAGCCGGCCCCGGCGCGGGCAGCGGTACCACAGGCAGCCAGCACCCAGCCGGCCCCGGCGCCGGCTGCGGCTCCTGCGGTGGCCCCACGGGCGGCACACCGGGGGGCGTGGACGAGGGCGGCGGTGCACCCGCGGGCGGCTGGGCGAGCGGCATGGACGAAGCCGGCGCCCCCGCAGGCGGCAGACCGAGCGGCATGGACGAAGCCGGCGCCCCCGCAGGCGGCAAATGAGCCGGGGCGGTACCCACCCCGGTGACGCCCATGCCGAGACACCCTGGGGCCGGCGGTCCACGACCGTCGGCCCCAGGGAATCGATTCGGCGGGACACCCGCCCGACCTGCGCCTACAGCACCGGCAGGTTCTTCCGCAGCTCGAACGCCGTGACCTCCGAGCGGTACTCCTCCCACTCCTGCCGCTTGTTGCGCAGGAAGAAGTCGAAGACGTGCTCGCCGAGGGTCTCGGCGACCAGGTCGCTGCCCTCCATGAGGGTCAGGGCCTCGCCGAGGTTCTGCGGGAGGGGCTCGATGCCCATGGCGCGCCGCTCGGCGTTGGAGAGGGCCCAGACGTCGTCCTCGGCGCCCGGCGGGAGTTCGTAGCCCTCCTCGATGCCCTTCAGGCCCGCCGCCAGCAGGACGGCGTAGGCCAGGTACGGGTTCGCGCCCGAGTCCAGGGAGCGGACCTCGACCCGCGCCGAGCCCGTCTTGCCGGGCTTGTACATCGGGACGCGGACCAGGGCGCTGCGGTTGTTGTGGCCCCAGCAGATGTAGGAGGGGGCCTCGCCGCCGGCGCCCGCCGTGCGCTCGGAGCCGCCCCAGATGCGCTTGTAGGAGTTCACCCACTGGTTGGTGACCGCGGAGATCTCCGCCGCGTGGCGGAGGAGGCCCGCGATGAAGGAGCGGCCGACCTTGGAGAGCTGGTACTCCGCGCCCGACTCGTAGAACGCGTTCCGGTCGCCTTCGAAGAGCGAGAGGTGCGTGTGCATGCCGGAGCCCGGGTGCTCGGAGAAGGGCTTCGGCATGAAGGTCGCCTGGACGCCCTGCTCCAGCGCCACCTGCTTCATGACCAGGCGGAACGTCATGATGTTGTCGGCCGTGGAGAGCGCGTCGGCGTAGCGCAGGTCGATCTCCTGCTGGCCCGGGGCGCCCTCGTGGTGGGAGAACTCCACCGAGATGCCCATCGACTCCAGCATGGTGATCGCCTGGCGGCGGAAGTCCATGCCGACATTGGTGGGCGTGTGGTCGAAGTAGCCCGAGTTGTCGGCCGGGGTCGGGCGGGAGCCGTCCAGCGGGCGGTCCTTCAGCAGGAAGAACTCGATCTCCGGGTGGGTGTAGAAGGTGAAGCCCAGGTCGGAGGTGCGCGCCAGGGCCCGCTTGAGGACGTAGCGCGGGTCGGCGAAGGACGGGGAGCCGTCCGGCATGAGGATGTCGCAGAACATGCGGGCGGTGCCGGGGGTCTCCGCACGCCACGGCAGGACCTGGAAGGTGGACGGGTCCGGCTTGGCGATCATGTCGGACTCGTAGACCCGGGCGAAGCCCTCGATGGCGGAGCCGTCGAAGCCGATGCCCTCGTCGAAGGCCTGCTCCAGCTCCGCGGGGGCCACGGCGACGGACTTGAGGAAGCCCAGCACGTCCGTGAACCACAGGCGTACGAACCGGATGTCGCGCTCCTCCAACGTCCGGAGCACGAACTCCTGCTGCTTGTCCATCTTCCGCTTCCCCATCCTTGCTGGTCAGGCCGCCTGTCCCCCGTACCACGGGAGGCGGTCGGGCACCTGAGCATCCCACCACAACACCATTTCACGCGCGTTGCGGACCTTGATCGCCCGAGCGTCGCCGTGCTGAACGCCTCTCGTACGGCAGGTGTACTGCGCTCTCGCCCATCTTGCCTGCTCGCACCGCCATCCGTAATGGCCGATCCCGCTTCCTCCGTGACCGACACCACGCCCGTTAAATTTGCATCTCAGATGCAAGTTTTCATAGCGTGCCAGTCAGCCGAGTTCTCCGAGGAGTCCCGATGCTGACCGAGCAGTCCGCAGCCACCGTCCGTGCCACCCTGCCCGCCGTCGGCGCGGCGATCGGCGAGATCACCGAGCGCTTCTACACGCGCCTCTTCGCCGCCCACCCCGGCCTGCTGCGCGACCTTTTCAACCGCGGCAACCAGGCGGCCGGCACCCAGCGGCAGGCCCTCGCCGGCTCGATCGCCGCGTTCGCCACGCACCTGCTGGACCACCCGGAGCAGCGGCCGGACGCGATGCTCGCCCGCATCGCCCACAAGCACGCCTCCCTCGGTGTGGCCCCCGAGCAGTACGACGTCGTCCACGAGCACCTCTTCGCCGCCATCGCCGAGGTCCTCGGCGAGGCCGTCACGCCCGAGGTGGCCGCCGCCTGGGACGAGGTGTACTGGCTGATGGCGAACGCGCTCATCGCGATCGAGAAGCGGCTGTACGAGGAGAGCGGCGGCCCTGGCTTCCGCGCCTTCCGGGTCGAGGAGCGTATCGAGGAGACCCCGGACGTGGTCACCTTCCGGCTGCGGCCCGCCGACGGGGGCCCGGTGGCCGCCTTCCGCGCCGGTAGTTACGTCTCGGTCGGCGTCATCCTGCCCGACGGCGCCCGGCAGATACGGCAGTACAGCCTGACCGGGGCCCCCGGCGAGGCGGTGCGCCAGATCAGCGTCAAGCGCGTACAGGGCGAGGCCACGCCCGACGGCGAGGTCTCGAACCACCTCCACGCGCGCGTGCGCCCCGGCGACGTCCTGGAGCTGTCCGAGCCGTACGGCGACCTCGTCCTCTCCGGCGAGCCGGACACGCCCCTGCTGCTCGCCTCGGCCGGCATCGGCGTGACCCCGATGATCGCGATGCTGGCCGACCTCGCGGCCGGCGGCCACCGCGCCCCGGTCACCGTCGTCCACGGCGACCGCTCCCCCGCCGACCACGCCCTGCGCACCGACCACACGGCCTACGCCGGCAAGCTGCCCGAGGCCGCCGTGCACTTCTTCTACGAGCAGGACGCCGAGCCCGGCACCCGGACCGGCCTGGTCGACCTCACGGACATCGCCGTACACCCCGGCACGCGCGCGTACTTGTGCGGCCCCCTGCCCTTCATGCGCGCGGTCCGCGCCCAGCTGATCGAGAAGGGCGTGGCCCCGGCGGACATCCACTACGAGGTGTTCGGCCCGGACCTGTGGCTGGCACAGGGCTAGGACGGGCTCAGTCCCGCACCGCCGGCCCCCGGGAGATCCCCAGCAGCAGGGGGCCGGTCGGGGCGGTGACGATGTCCGCGATCGTGACCGGGTCCAGGGCCGCGTAGAACGCCTCCTGGGCCCGCCGCAAGGCGCCCCGCAGCCGGCAGTCGGAACGCAGCGGGCAGGGGGCCGTCCCCTGCGCCCCCTCGCAGTCGACCACGTCCCCGTCGCCCTCGAAGGTCCGCACCACCGCGCCCACCGACGCCGTGCGCCCCCGCTCCGTCAGTGCCAGCCCCCCGCCCCGGCCGCGCCGGGCGTGGACCAGGCCCAGGTGCTGGAGTTCGGCGACGACCTTCGCGGCGTGCGTGTAGGGGACGTCCATGTCCGCGGCGACCTGGCGGGTGGTGGGCACGGCGTCGGCGGCGACGGCGAGTCGCATCAGGACACGCAGGGCCAGGTCGGTGGAGCGCAGCAGCCGCATACCGCGAGCGTAGGTAATACGCATCCCCGCTTCAAATTATCCGGTTCCTGTGCCCTCCCTACGGAAGTGCGGCCCCGCCGCATTACGATCAGCGAGCCCCACCGTCCACGTCCCCTTCCGCAGAAGGACACGCCTCATGGGTTCCGGCAAGAACAGCAGCACCGCGGCGCGCAAGGCGCGCATCGAGGAGATGCGGCGCGCGGAGCGTGCCCGCGAGCGCCGCAACCGGGTGCTCACCATCGCCGCCAGCGTGGTGGTCGTCACCGGTCTCGTCGTCGGCGGTGTGGTCCTGGTGAAGTCGCAGGACGACTCCGGCAAGGACGTGGCGACGCCGAGCGGCGACGCCAAGGGTTCCGGGGACTCCGGGAAGTTCACCACCGGCAAGGACGGCGTGAAGACCTGGTCGGGCAAGCTGGCCCGGACGCACGTGACGACCAAGGTGTCGTACCCGATGCACCCGCCGGTCGGCGGCAACCACAACCCGGTCTGGCTGAACTGCAACGGCGACGTCTACACCGAGCCGGTGGCGGACGAGAACGCCGTGCACTCGCTGGAGCACGGCGCGGTCTGGGTGACGTACACCGCCAAGGCGCCGAAGGCCGACGTCGACGCGCTCGCGGCCAAGGTGAAGAAGACGCCGTACTCGCTGATGAGCCCGTACGAGAACCAGGACGCCCCGCTGGTGCTGTCGGCGTGGGGCCACCAGGTGGCGGTGAAGAGCGCCAAGGATCCGGAAGTGGACAAGTTCTTCGCCACCTACGTACAGGGGAAGCAGACGCCCGAGCCGGGCGCCTCGTGCACCGGCGGGGTCATGAAGTGAGGCGGCAGCACATCGGCTGGGCCGCGGGGGCCGCGGCGGCGGTGCTCGTAGCGGCCGGCGCGATCACGTACGCGGTCGCCGAGGACACCGGCGGACCGGAGGCGAAGACGCCGGGCGCGGAGTCGGCGGACGCCGGCTTCGCGCGGGACATGGCCGTCCACCACCAGCAGGCCGTCGAGATGTCGTACATCGTGCGGGACCGCACGAAGGACGAGGAGGTGCGACGCCTCGCGTACGACATCGCGCAGACCCAGGCCAACCAGCGCGGGATGCTGCTGGGCTGGCTCGACCTGTGGGAGCTGCCCAAGGTGTCCGCCGACCCGCCGATGACCTGGATGGGCATGGGCGGCATGGCCTCCGGCAAGGACGGCGCGCTGATGCCGGGCATGGCGACCAACACCGAGCTGAAGAAGCTCCAGTCGCTCAGCGGCAAACAGGCCGAGGTCTTCTACCTCCAGCTCATGACGGACCATCACAAGGGCGGTGTCCACATGGCCGAGGGCTGTGTCGCCAAGTGCTCCGTCGGCGTGGAGAAGCGGCTCGCGCAGGGCATGGTGGACGCGCAGCAGCCGGAGATCGAACTGATGGCCGGGATGCTCAAGGAGCGGGGCGCGCAACCCCGTTCGTAACGCCGCCGTCCGGACGAAAGCGTCGAATCCCCCTACGAGGCGGGTTACTTGAGCGTCTCTTGACTTCCGCGTTCCCCTGACATGAACGGTTCATCGACAGAGTGGCCCCCACCGTGTGATCCACTCGCCGGCCGACACCGCCGCGGGCCGGCGCGCGCATCCACGACGTACCGACCACTACATGCATGCGAACCGCATCGCAGGGGGTTCTATGAGATCCAACCGCGCCACCGTGCGCGCCGGCGTGAGCATGGCAGCGACACTGCCCATGATCGCTGGTGCGCTGGCGCTGGGCATACCCGCGGCACACGCTGCGGACAGCCCCGCTCGTGACGTACTGAAGGGCACCAAGCCGCTGTGGGCCACGGCCAAGGCGGACAAGGGCGCCACCCCGGACAGCGCCCAGGTCAAGGCCCGCGTCTACCTCGCCGGCAAGGACGCGGCCGGGCTCGCCGCCTACGCCAAGGCGGTGTCCGACCCCAGCTCGCCGCTGTACGGCAAGTACCTGAGCGCCAAGAAGGCCCAGGCCCGCTTCGGCGCCACCAAGGCCCAGGTCAGCGCGGTCACGTCGTGGCTGAAGTCGGCCGGTCTGACCGTCACCGCGGTCACTCCGCACTACGTCGCCGTCTCCGGCGACGTGGCCGCCGCCGAGAAAGCGTTCGGCACCCAGCTGCACAACTTCACCAAGGGCGCGAAGACCTACCGCGCCCCGGCCGCGGCGGCCACGGTCCCGGCCGCCCTCAAGGGCGCCGTCCTGACCGTCACCGGCCTGGACAACGCCCCGCACAAGGCGAACCACGACGACCAGCTCCCGCCCCCGGACGCGGTGTTCAAGAACTCGGGCCCGTTCTCCTCCTACTACGGCTCGAACCTCGCGACCACCCTCCCGGACGCGTACGGCTCGAAGATCCCGTACGCGGTCAAGGGCTACACCGGCAAGCAGCTGCGCGCCGCGTACGGCGCGGGCACGTACACCGGCCGCGGCGTCCGCATCGCGATCACGGACGCGTACGCCTCCCCGACGATCGCCTACGACGCGGGCACGTACGCGCTGAAGCACGGTGACGCGGCCTGGAAGACCGGCCAGCTGCACCAGGTGCTGCCGAAGAACTACACCAAGACCGAGGAGTGCGGGGCCGCCGGCTGGTACGGCGAGGAGACCCTGGACGTGGAGGCGGTCCACGCGGTCGCCCCGAACGCCGACATCACGTACGTGGGCGCCTCGTCCTGCTACGACGACGACCTGCTGGACTCCCTCAGCAAGATCGTCGACAACCACCTGGCCGACATCGTCTCCAACTCCTGGGGCGACGTCGAGGCCAACCAGACGCCGGACCTCGCCGCCGCCTACGACCAGGTCTTCCAGCTGGGCGCGGTGCAGGGCATCGGCTTCTACTTCTCCTCCGGCGACGACGGCGACCAGGTCGCCAACACCGGTGTGAAGCAGGTCGACACCCCCGCCAACTCCGCCTGGGTGACCGCGGTCGGCGGCACCTCGCTGGCCGTCGGCAAGGGCGACAAGTACCTGTGGGAGACCGGCTGGGGCACCCAGAAGGCCTCGCTGTCGGCCGACGGCAAGAGCTGGGCCGGCTTCCCCGGCACGTTCACCTCCGGCGCGGGCGGCGGCACCAGCAAGACGGTGCCCCAGCCGTACTACCAGAAGGGCGTCGTCCCGAAGTCGCTGGCCACCGCCAACAACGCCGCCGGCAACCGCGTCGTCCCGGACATTGCGGCCATCGCCGACCCGAACACCGGTTTCCTGGTGGGCCAGACGCAGACCTTCCCGGACGGCACCGAGCAGTACAGCGAGTACCGCATCGGCGGCACGTCGCTCGCCGCCCCGGTCATCGCCGCGGTCCAGGCCCTGGCCCAGGAGGCGAGGGGCGGCAAGGCCATCGGCTTCGCCAACCCGTCGATCTACGCCAAGTACGGCAAGGCGGGCGTCTACCACGACGTCACGGACGACCCGACGGGGTCGGGGCTGGCGGTCGCCCGCGTGGACTTCGTCAACGGCTATGACGCCTCCGGCGGCCTCGCGACCTCGGTTCGCAGCCTGGGCAAGGACAGCTCGCTGAAGGCTGTGAAGGGCTACGACGACGTCACCGGCGTGGGCTCGCCTGCGGGTGGGTACGTGCAGTCGTTCCGGCGGCGGTAAGTCGCTGGGCTTGCTTCGCTGAAGGGGCGTGGGGTCTTCGGACCTCACGCCCCCGTTGCGTTGCGGGGTTACGGGGTCTTGAGGGCGGTGATGAAGGGGGTCCAGGCGGTGGGGGTGAGGAGGAGGGTGGGGCCGTGGGGGACCTTTGAGTCGCGTACGGGGATGAGGCCGGGGATGTTGGGGGCGACTTCGACGCAGTTGCCGCCGTCTTCGTTGCTGTAGCTGCTCTTGAACCAGAGAGCTTCACTCAAGTCGATCCGGTTGCTTGCCATTTCGGTAATCCTCTGCCGCGGCCTTGATCATGGCGAGGGACGTGTCTGGTGACAGCGCGACGGCCCTGAGCCGATCGTATGCCTTGCGGTACCGCTCCACGAGGGCCGGATCATCGACGGTGACTCCGCTGTAGGACGCCTCGGTGTACACCAGCGGTGGGGCATCCGGGAACGTCATGGTCATGATGTAGGCGGCCATCAAGGGATACGCCCGTTGCTTCCACGGAACAATCTGCGGAGTGATACGGCGCCGGTCCGCCAGCTCCGCGATGCGGTCAAGTTGTTCCGCCATTTCCTGCGGCGGGAGGATCGGCTCCAAGATCAGCGACTCGTGCAGGATGACCCAGTACTCCGGGGTGTGGTGGTCCGCTTTGAAGAGGTCGGCGCGCGCCGTTCGGCCGTTGACCTTCTCCTCTACCTCGGCGTCGGACGACAGCGGGAGACCGGCCAGGATGACGGCCCGCGCGTAGGCCGGAGTCTGAAGCAGCCCCGGCAAGAGCGTCGGACACCACTCCTCGATGGTCAGGGCGAACTTCTCCGCCTCCAAGACCTTCTCGAAATATGCGGGATGCCCCGCCGTCCTCGCCCTCCTCACATCCTCGCAACGCCGCTCGAAGAAACCGTCGGTGTCGAGTACCCGATCCGCATGCCGAGCAAGATCGATCGGCATCCTCCGCTCCCCGCGCTCGATGTCGCTGAGGTACGTCTTGCCGTAGAAGCTGCCTTCGAGGAACGCCTCCAGCGACAGCCCCGCCGCCTCCCTCTTCCACCGCAACTCCTTGCCGTAGAAGGTCGGGACGCTCATCGAGCCGTCGATGTCCTTACCGCGAGCCACCGCTCACCCTCCTCCGCTGCCCTGGTCGCGAACGCGAAACCTCTTTCACGGTAGCGAGGTTGGCGACACGCTGTGAGGTGTTCGTCACAGACCGCACAGAAGGTTGCCGACTCTCATGCCGGACCACTCCCCCACCGCCTACGACGTGACCCTCTGCGTCGAGGACCTCCGTGCCGCGCTCGCCCTGCACGGCATCACGCTCCCCTCCCTCCGGGTCGACCTGCCGAGCTTCGCGGGTACGTACACCCCGCCCGCCGGGCTCGTCACGCTCGGGAACTGCAACACGGCCACGGCGCGTGCGCTGGCCGCCGTGTTGAGGAAGGCGGCGGCCGAGTGATGACGCTGCTGGAGTTCGAGCTGCGCGCCACGCCGAAGGCCGCACCGGACCTGCGCCACCGCCTCCGGGACCACGGGTTCGACGTCCGTCTGTGTGCGACGGAGTTGCTGACGAACGTCATCGACCACTTGGGGGAGGGGACTCCGGTGACCGTACGGGTCATTGGTACGGCGGTGCTTCACGGCCGTACCCGCATCGAGGTGACCGACCCCGAGCCGCGCACCTTGCCCGTCCTGCTGTCCGCCACGGAGACGGAGGAGTCGGGGCGGGGACTGGCTCTCGTGGACGCGCTCGCCGAGCGGTGGGGCGTGGAACGGGGGCCGGACCGGAAGACGGTGTGGTGTGAGGTGAGGAACTGAGCGGGAGCGGGGAGCTGATGTGACCGGATGCCGATACGTGGCTGTGGGGCCGCCCGCTTCTTCGGCCAGTGTCGTGCTTCCACGGTCCGCGTCAAGGGCGCGTTCCGCGTCGCCTTCGGCGATGGGCCTCCGGCCCACCCTTGACCCGGCCCGCTCCAGCACGGGTAAGAAGCGAGCGGGCAGCCCGGGGAAAGTGGCCGGCTGAGGTCCGTCGGGCCCTGCCGTCGGCTGCGTTCGCATCGTGGGCGAGGGGCGCGGACGCGCCTCGCCAGCACGCCGGGCCGGCTCAGCGGCTTCCGGCCGGTGGGCGGGGGGCGGGGGGCGGGCCGGGCTGGCGCCCCACCAGTCCCTCGGATCACACGGGAGGGGTGATTGGCGGATTTGGGCCAGCCCTTCTGGTATCCCAGCCCGCTCACCTGGGCTTTCTCTCCCAGTGCATGGCACAAATCCGCCAATCACTGGGTGAAGGGGGCGGGTGAAAAACTGGGCGCACGCATCTTGACCATTGATACCTACTGGTCAGTACGCTCCCGTCACCCCTCAACGACACCGGTGTCCTGCGCAGCCTCCCGCAACTCCCGCAACCCGGGAGACGCCCCGCAGTCCCCGTCAGTCGCGCCGTCAGGCGCGTTTCCCCACCGCTCCCCGTGAGGCCCCCGTGCAGAGATCCCTTCTGAACAGATCCCTCGTGTCCACGGCCGTCGCCGCGACCGGCGTCCTCCTCGCCGTGCAGGCGCCGGCTCCCGCAGCGCGGGCGGCCGGCAGCTCCACGTTCCGGTCCAGCAGCAACCCGATCCTCTTCGTGCACGGCTACACCGGTGACAGCAGCAACTGGAACACCATGGCCTCCCGCTTCAGGAACGACGGCTGGCCGTCCTCCCACCTGGACCAGTGGACCTACGACTGGCACCAGTCGAACGCCACGACCGCCCAGCAGCTCTCCACCGAGGTCGACCGCCTGCTCGCGGCGACCGGCGCCACCCAGGTCGACATCGTCAGCCACTCCATGGGCGGGCTCTCCTCGCGCTACTACCTCAAGAACCTCACGGGAACGGCCAAGGTCGACGCCTGGGTGTCCCTGGGCGGCCCGAACCACGGAACCGACAGCGCCAACACCTGCATGGACACGTCCTGCACCGAGATGCGTATCGGCTCGGCCTTCCTCACCGCGCTCAACTCCGGCGACGAGACACCCGGTTCGGTTCGCTACGCGACCTGGCGGTCGCCCTGCGACACGGTGATCAACCCCGACAGCTCCGTCCCCCTGTCCGGCGCGACCAACACCGAGACCACCTGCCTCAGCCACACGGACCTGCTCATCGACGCGACCGTCTACGCCCAGACCCGGGACACGATCAACCGCTAGCCCTGCCGTGCCCTGCCCAGCCAGGGTGTCGTGAACGCACAGTGATTGGCAGATGTGTGCCAGGGAGGGTGGGAGAGAAAGGGCAGGTGAGCGGGATGGGATGCCGGTGCGGGATGGCACAGATCCGCCAATCACCCATCCCGTGTGGCCAGAGGGACTGATGGGACGCCGACCGGGCTCCCACCCGCCGGGCCCCAAGCCGCCAAGCGCACCCGGCGTCCATGCGAGACGGGACCGCGTCCCTCACCCACGGCGCGGACGCAGCCGACACCGGGGCCCGGTACCGGGCTGGGCCACCGCCTTTCCGGGCCGCTCGCTCGCTTCTTCCCCGGGCTGGAGCGAGGTGTGTCAAGGGTGGGCCGGAGGCCCATCGCCGAAGGCGACGCGGGAGTGGAGCGCAGCGGAACGGGAGCGCCCTTGACTCACCTCGCGGAAGCCCGACACTGGCCGAGAAGCGAGCGGCCCCACGGCAACTCCCCAGCACGGGCAACGGGAACGCCCTCCCCGCGCCGGCAGTCACCCGCTGCCTGCCCACAGCCGTAAGGATCACTGCGGCTGCGGCTGCGGAACGACTCGGCCCTTCTCGTCGAGGGTCTTGTCGGACCAGTACCGGTCCCACTTGTCGCCCAGGTACACCGGCACCTTGCCCTCGGGGTAGCGCGCCCAGCCGGGGGCCGGCTTCTCGCCCTCGGGTACGCAGTCGCCGCCCGAGTCGTTCACGGCGAGCACCGGGTCCTCGCCGGACCGGCAGACCCGCTCCTTCCCCCACCCGGCGCAGCCGGTCAGCAGGGATGCCGCGACTCCGGCCGCGAGGGCGAGGAGTAGGACTGAGGTGCGGCGGTGCTGGAGCATGGGCGGCCTGGCCTTCCGTGTCGACGTGTGCCGCAAGTCTCGTCGTCACCCGGGGGCTTGTGATGAGTACCGGTACTCACCTTTGGAGGTGCCATGGGCATAGAGCTGGAGTTGCGCGTCAAGCAGGCGGCGGCGCGGGGGAAAGGGCGACAGCGGGAGGCCGTGATCCGGACGTCCCACGAGCACGGGGAGATGCTCGCGCTGGCCCTCGAGGGGGTGACCCAGGGCCGGCTCGCGCAGATCGACCCCTACCGGGACACCCGCTTCACCGACCAGGACGCGCGGGCGGCCCTTCCGGAGGTGGCCGCCCTCGTGCGGGAGTGCGCCAACCCTTTCCGGGAGGCCGCTCTGCTCGACCTCGCCGAGATGCTGGAGGCCTGTGTGGCCACGCCGGGCAGCTGTCTGTGGTTCATCGGCGACTAGCCGCCCCCCGGGCCCGGCCTCAGCCGTGCAGCGCCCCCGACTCCTGCGGAACCCGGGACGCCACCACCCGGCCCGCCGACGGAGCCGCCCTCCTGCGGTCCACCGCGTACGCCACGCTCGCCACGCCCAGCCCCAGCACCGCCAGGGCCGCGCCGGCGAGCGCGGGGGACGTCGTGCCGAAGCCGGCCGCGAGGGCCAGGCCGCCGATCCAGGCGCCTCCGGCGTTGGCGAGGTTGAAGGCCGCCTGGTTGGCCGAGGAGGCGAGGGAGGGGGCCGCCGCGGCCTTCTCCATGACCATCAGCTGGAGCGGGGAGCCGGTGATGAACGCCGCCGTGCCCAGCAGGGTCACCGCCAGGGCCGCGCTCCACTCCGCCCGCATCAGCAGGGGGAACAGCAGGAGCACGGCACCCAGCGACGCCAGGCCGGCGAAGAGCGTGCCGCGCAGCGAGTGGTCCGCCAGGCGGCCGCCCAGCAGGTTGCCCGCCGTGGCGCCCACGCCGAAGAGGGCCAGCAGCAGGGTCACGTTCGTCTCCGCGTAACCCGCCGTGTCCGTCAGCATCGGCGTCACGTAGCTGTAGGCCGCGAACAGCGCGCCGAAGCCCGCCACCGTCGTGGCGAGGGCCAGCCAGACCGGCAGGGACTTCAGGGCGGCCAGTTCGCCGCGCAGGCCCGTCGAGGCGGCCTCGTGCTTTCCGTCGTGCGGGATCAGGAGGGCCAGGGAGGCTATCGCCGCCACGCCGATCGCGCTCACTCCGAGGAACGTCGCCCGCCAGCCCAGGTGCTGGCCCATCAGCGTGGCCACGGGGACGCCGGCGATGTTGGCGACGGTGAGGCCGAGGAACATCAGGGACACCGAGCGGGCCTTGCGCTCGGGCGGGACCATCGCCGTGGCGACGACCGCGCCCACGCCGAAGAAGGCGCCGTGCGGCAGGCCGCTGAGGAAGCGGGCGGCCAGCAGGGAGCCGTTTCCTGGGGCGAACGCCGACAGGGCGTTGCCGGCCACGAACAGGGCCATCAGGGAGATGAGCACCGTACGGCGGGACATGCGGGCGGTGACGGCCGCCAGTAGCGGGGCGCCGATGACGACGCCGAGTGCGTACGCCGAGACCAGGTGGCCGGCGGTGGGGATGGAGATGTCGAGGTCGTCCGCGACGTCGGGCAGGAGGCCCATCATCACGAACTCGGTCGTACCGATACCGAAAGCGCCGACGGCCAGTGCGAGCAGGGCCAGGGGCATGAAGGGCCTGTGCCTTTCGAAGCGGGGAGAGCGGAGTTCCGTTACAGCGTATGTTCACCTGCGGAACAAAGTCTCCCGGGCCCGGTATTCCAACCGGTTACGAGGACGTGTCGAGCTTCACACGCGCCGCCACCGGCAGGTGGTCGCTGTTGGTGCGCGGCAGCGTCCAGCTGCTCTCCGGCTCGGCGCCCCGGACCATGATCTGGTCGATGCGTGCCATCGGGAACGACGCCGGCCAGCTGAACCCGAAGCCGCTGCCCGCCGCGCCCTGCGTGGAGCGCAGCTGCGAGGTGACGGCGTTGAGCGAGCGGTCGTTCATCGTGCCGTTGAGGTCGCCGAGGAGGACGACCCGCTTGAGCGGCTCGTCGGCGATGGCCTCGCCCAGCGCGTCGGCGCTCTTGTCCCGCTGCCGGGCGGTGAACCCGGCCTCCATCTTCACCCGCACCGAGGGCAGGTGGGCGACGTAGACCGCGATCGGGCCCTCGGGCGTGGCGAGCGTGGCGCGCATGGCCCGCTTCCAGCCGAGCTTGATGTCGACGGCCTCGACGCCGGTCATCGGGTACTTGCTCCACAGGCCGACCGTGCCGACCACCGCGTGGTACTTGTACGTCGGCGCGAGCGCCTTCTCGTAGACGGGGACGGAGGAGGCGGGGAGTTCCTCCAGCGCCAGGACGTCGGCGCCCGAGGCGGCCACGTCCTGCGCGGTCGCGGCCGGGTCGGGGTTGTCGGCGTTGACGTTGTGGGTGGCCACCATGAGGTCGCCGCCGCTGCCCGCCTTGTCGGTCAGCAGCCCGCCGAAGAGGTTGAGCCAGACGATCGCGGGGAGGACGACCGCGAGCAGCGCGGTCGCCGACTTCCGGATCAGGCCGAGGACCAGCAGCACCGGGATGGCCAGGCCCAGCCAGGGCAGAAACGTCTCGGTGAGTGAGCCGAGGTTGCCCACCGCGTTGGGGATGTGGGCGTGCACCAGCATCACCAGGGCCAGCAGCAGGGCCAAGGCGGCCAGGACGAGGCCGCGCCGCCAGATCCGCGGATCGTTCCGCCAGCCGGCGGACAGGCGGTGCGCGAGGCGCCGAAGCCGGGATCCCGGTCGCTCGGGCTCCGAGCCGCCGCCCACCGTCTCCGTCATGTACGCCTGCTGCGCCATACCGTCTGCCTCACTGCCTGCCGTGCACACCGTTCGCCCCCGTGCTCTTCCGACCCTAGGGGATGATCGGCTCCGTTCCCGCCGTCCCATGACGGCCGTACGGAAGACGAGGACGATCGAGCCGGGGCGGGTAGTTCCGGTTGCCCCGGGACTGGCGGGGTCTGTGACGAAACGCGCACATGAGCGCTACGAGGCTGTGGACCTGACGGGTCGTAGGCCCTCCAGGACCGCGTCGACGATCTGCTCCGCGAGGCCCTCGGGCAGGTCGGCCTCGGGGCGCATCACGGAGCGGACGAGCATGGGGCCGACGAACATGTCGTTGGCCAGGTCCAGGTCGACGTCCGCGCGGATCTCGCCGTTCTCCTGCCCGCGGCGCAGCACTTCCAGGGCGAGGACGCGCCGGGGCGCTATGACGCTCGCGTGGTACGCCGCCCAGATCCTGGGGGCGGACTTCATCTGGGCGTACACGTTGTGCAGGATCGCCGAGGAGCGGCTGACGAGTCCGCGCTGGCGCAGGGCCTCCAGCAGCACCACGAGGTCGTCGCGCACGGAGGTGCCGGGGAGTTGCGGGTCGGGGGGTTCGGCGGCGCGTACGACGTCGACGAACAGTTCCTCCTTGCCGCTCCAGCGGCGGTAGATGGTGGCCTTGCCGACCCCGGCCGTGCGCGCGACCCGCTCGATGGACAGCTCGGCGAGGGGCACGCCCTCCTCCAGGAGCTTCATCACGCCTTCCAGGATGGCGCGTTCCACGGCTTCGCTGCGCGGGCGTCCCCGGGCGGGTCCGTCCGGGCGCGACCGCTGGTCGGCAAGGCTCACGTCGTTCCGTCCTCTCACTGTGCTGCGGGAATTGTCCCGCAGCGGCCTCCCTCCGCCGGGGACCCGCCGGCGGACGGCGCGGTCGGTCAGTCGGTTGCCGCGACCAGTTCGGCTTCCTTGCTGTCCGGCCGGCCGGCCGGCGGCTTGCCCGGCAGGAACAGGGCGGTCACCACGGCGCCGATCAGCGCGACACCCGTACCGCACAGGGCGGTGATGTGCATGGCGTGCAGGAAGGCGTCGTGGGCGGGGGTGACCAGGGTCTCGCCCCGCGGGCCGAGCTTCTCGGCGACGCCGAGGGTGGCCTCGATGGACTCGCCGGCGGTGGCGCGCAGGCCGGGCGGCAGCAGGCCGAGCTTGTCCTCGATGCCGTTGCGGTAGGAGGTGGCGAGCACCGAGCCGAGGACGGCGATGCCGAGGGCGCCGCCGACCTGGCGGAAGGTGTTGCTGAGCGCGGAGGCGGAGCCGGCCTTCTCGCGGGGCAGGGCCTGCATGATGACGACGGAGGTCGGCGTCATGATGTGCGCCATGCCGGCGCCCATGAGGAAGAAGACGACCTCCAGCAGCCAGATGGGCGTGTCGGCCTCGAAGGCGGCGAACGCGGCCAGTGTCGCCGCGATCAGCAGCAGGCCCCCGGTGGTGGTGGCCTTGTTGCCGAACCGGTCGACCACGAGCCGGGCGCGCGGCGCGAAGATCAGCTGGGCGGCGGCGAGCGGCAGCATCAGCACGCCGGACTCCAGCGGCGAGTAGCCGCGCACGCTCTGGGTGTAGAAGACGCCGAAGAACGTGACGCCCATCAGCGCGAAGAAGACCAGCGCGATCGCGCTCATGGCGGCCGAGAAGACCTTGTTGCGGAAGTAGGTCACGTCCAGCGAGGGGTGGTCGCTGCGCTTCTCGAAGACGACGAAGGCGGTCAGGACGGCGAGGCCGGCGATGATCGTGGCCAGCACCTTGGCGTCGGTGAAGTCGGCCAGTTCGCCGCCCTTGATGATGCCGTAGACCAGCAGCACCAGGCCGACGACGGACAGGACCACGCCGACCGGGTCGAGGCGGCCGGGCCGCGGGTCGCGGGAGTCGGGCACCAGCCAGGCCATCAGGACGAGCGCGACGATCACGATGGGCACGTTGATGAAGAAGACCGAGCCCCACCAGAAGTGGTCGAGGAGCGCACCGCCGGTGATCGGGCCGATGGCGATGGCGAGGCCGACGCCGCCTGCCCAGATGCCGATGGCCTTGGGCTGCTCCTCGCGTTCGAAGACGTTCATGAGGACGGCGAGGGTGGCGGGCATCACGAAGGCGGCACCGAGGGCCATCAGGGCGCGGAAGGCGATCAGCTGGCCGGGCGAGCCGGACTCGGCGGCGAGGGCGGAGCCGATGCCGAACACGGCGATGCCGCCGAGCAGCACCTTCTTGCGGCCGATCCGGTCGCCGACGAGGCCGGCGGTGAACAGCAGGCCGGCGAAGACGAGGGTGTAGGCGTTGATCGCCCACTCGATCTCGCTCTGGGTGGCGCCGAGGCCGGTCGGCGCGGGGGTCGCGATGGTCTTGATCGCGACGTTCAGGATCGAGTTGTCGAGCACGACGATGAGCAGGCTCAGCATCAGCACGCCGAGGATCGCCCAGCGGCGCCGGTGGACCGCTTCCGGTATTCGGGGGGCAGGGGCGGGACTTGTCATGTGTTCGAGCCTACGATCATTCCGATACGGAACCGTCTCGTATCTTATTTTTTTACCGAGGCCTTACTCGCCGGGGCCTGTCCGGCCCCGGGTTCCCGCCCTTGGCGGGGGATCACAGGGGGTACCCCTGGCCCCCGATGGCACGAGGTGCCACCATGGAGTCGGTCCGGAGACGCCGTAAGGGCGCTTCGAGATGACTGAAGGAGCCGTTGCCATGACGCAGCTTTCGGCTGCCCAGAACAAGCCTTCCGACGGCAGCAAGGCGCTGTACGGGGGGAAGGGCACCCGCCGCATCACGGTCCGCGACATCGCCCTCGCCAAGGAGCGGGGCGAGAAGTGGCCCATGCTCACCGCCTACGACGCGATGACCGCGTCCGTCTTCGACGAGGCCGGGATCCCGGTGATCCTGGTCGGCGACTCGGCGGGCAACTGCCATCTCGGGTACGACACCACCGTGCCCGTCACCCTCGACGAGATGACCATGCTGTCGGCGGCCGTGGTCCGCGGCACGCAGCGCGCCCTGATCGTCGGCGACCTCCCCTTCGGCTCCTACCAGGAGGGTCCGGTGCAGGCGCTGCGCTCGGCGACCCGGCTGGTGAAGGAGGCCGGGGTCGGCGCGGTCAAGCTGGAGGGCGGCGAGCGGTCGCACGAACAGATCCGGCTGCTGGTGGAGTCCGGCATCCCGGTCATGGCCCACATCGGGCTGACCCCGCAGTCCGTCAACGCGATGGGCTACCGCGTACAGGGGCGCGGCGAGGAAGCGGCGCAGCAGCTGCTGCGGGACGCCAAGGCCGTGCAGGACGCGGGCGCCTTCGCGGTGGTCCTGGAACTGGTACCGGCGGAGCTGGCGGCCGAGGTGACGCGGGTCCTGCACATCCCGACGGTCGGCATCGGCGCCGGGCCGGAGACGGACGCGCAGGTGCTGGTGTGGACCGACATGCTGGGCCTGACGTCCGGTCGCGTACCGAAGTTCGTGAAGAAGTACGCGAACCTCCGTGAGGTCATGGGCGACGCGGCGAAGGCGTTCGCCGAGGACGTCGTCGGCGGAACGTTCCCGCTGGAGGAACACTCCGTCCACTGAGCCACTGCGGCACCACCGGGCAGCCCGCCGATCATCCCCCGTCGGCGGGCTGCCGCCTTTCTGCGGCGCCCCCGGGGGCTGTCGGCCGGCTGTCGGTGGTTTGTCGGTGGGCCCTGGCACTGTCATCGACATGACACGCATCGATGACAACCCCGCCGGCGGACGTTCCGCCGTGACCGTACGGGGACTGGTCAAGCACTACGGCGAGACCAAGGCGCTGGACGGTGTCGACCTGGACGTGCGCGAGGGCACCGTGATGGGTGTGCTCGGGCCGAACGGCGCCGGCAAGACCACCCTCGTACGGATCCTGTCCACCCTGATCACCCCCGACGCCGGGCAGGCCACCGTGGCCGGCTACGACGTCGTACGGCAGCCCCGTCAGCTGCGCCGGGTGATCGGGCTGACCGGGCAGTACGCCTCGGTGGACGAGAAGCTGCCGGGCTGGGAGAACCTGTACCTGATCGGCCGGCTGCTGGACCTGTCCCGCAAGGACGCCCGCGCCCGCGCCGACGAGCTGCTGGAGCGGTTCTCGCTGACGGAGGCCGCCCGGCGCCCGGCGAGCACGTACTCCGGCGGTATGCGTCGGCGGCTGGACCTGGCCGCCTCGATGATCGGCCGGCCCGCCGTGCTGTATCTGGACGAGCCCACCACCGGCCTGGACCCCCGCACCCGCAACGAGGTGTGGGACGAGGTGAAGGCGATGGTCGGCGACGGCGTCACCGTGCTGCTCACCACCCAGTACATGGAAGAGGCCGAGCAGCTCGCCTCCGAGCTGACCGTGGTGGACCGCGGCAAGGTCATCGCGAACGGCGGCATCGAGGAGCTGAAGGCCCGCGTCGGCGGGCGCACGCTCCGGGTGCGGCCGGTGGACCCGCTGGAGCTGCGCCCCCTCGCCGGCATGCTGGACGAGCTGGGCATCACCGGGCTCGCGGCCACCACCGTCGACACCGAGACCGGCACCCTGCTGGTGCCGATCCTGAGCGACGAGCAGCTGACCGCCGTGGTCGGCGCGGTCACCGCGCGCGGTATCACGCTCTCCTCCATCACCACCGAACTGCCCAGCCTGGACGAGGTCTTCCTGTCCCTCACCGGCCACCGCGCCAGTGCCCCGCAGGACGCCATGCCCGCCGACGACCGCCAGGAGGTCGCCGTATGAGTTCCGCCACCCTCTCCCCCGCCGCCGCGAAGGGCGACACCCCGATCCCGCTGCGGGCCCATCTGCGGCACACCGGCGCGCTGATCCGCCGCAACCTGCTGTGGATCCGGCAGGACCCGGAGTCGATGTTCGACGCCATCCTGTTCCCGGTCGTCTTCACCCTGCTGTTCGTGTACGTCTTCGGCGGCTCCATCGGGCAGTCGCTGGGCGGCGGCCAGGAGCGGTACGTCCAGTACGTCGTCCCCGGGCTCATGGCCATGATGGGCATGAACATGGCCCAGGGCGTGGGCACCGGTTTCAACCAGGACTTCAACTCCGGTGTCATGGACCGTTTCCGGTCCCTGCCCATCGGCCGCGGCTCGGTGCTCTTCGCGAAGATCGCGGTGGAGCTGATGCGGATGCTGTTCGCGACCGCGGTGCTGATGGTGGTGGCCCTCCTCGTGGGCTACGACATCAAGAACTGGGCCGGACTGCTGGCCTCCGTCGGGCTGTCCGCGGTGTTCGGCTCCGCGCTGATGTGGGTGTTCCTGACCCTCGGCGTGGTGATGAAGAACGCCCAGTCGGTGCAGGCGATGGGCTTCCTGGTGCTGATGCCGCTGCAGTTCGGCTCGTCGATCTTCGCGCCGCCCGCGTCCATGCCGGGCTGGCTCCAGGCGTTCACCGACTACAACCCGCTGTCCACGCTGGCCGACACCGCGCGCGGTCTGATGGAGGGCGGCCCGGTCGCGCACGACCTGTGGGTGACGCTGATCTGGTCGATCGGGCTGACCGCGGTCATGGCGCCGGTCGCGATCCACAAGTTCCGCACGAAGAGCTGACGTCACGAAGGAACGGCGTCACGAAGAGCCGGCGCTCTCCGGCGCTCGGACCAGGGCGGTGGCCTCCACGAGGGAGAGGCCACCGCCCTCGGCGTACGCGGTGTCGTACGACCGCGCGTCCAAGACCTCACGGATGCGGGCCTCGGTCAGCTCGCGGCTGCGCCGCTCCACGCCGGAGACCACGTGTCCGGGCGGCAGCAGCGCGCCGGCGGCGGCCAGGCAGCGGGCGGCGTCGGCGGCGCGGCTGCCGCCGTCGGCGCGGGCGAGGGCCATCGCGGCGACGGTCAGGGCGATGGAGTGCAGATGCGGGGTGACGGCCGAGGTCAGCGGGTCGGCGGCGAGGCCGAGCGCCCTGCGGGCCCGTGCGAGGGCCTCCTCGGTGCGCTCGTCCACGGCGTCCAGCCAGGCCTCCTGGCAGACGATGACGGCGTCGAAGACGATGAAGTGGGCGATCGCGATCTCCTCGCGCAGCAGCCGCAGCTGCTCGCGGGCCTCCGCGGTGCGGTCGGTCAGGCTGAGCCAGACGGCGAGGAAGAGCCGGGCGGCGGGCATCGCCTCGTTGCGGGTGCCGTCCTGGCCGGCGATGACGTCCCGGAGCATCCGCTCGCCGCGGTCCATCTCGCCGGCCTCCATGAGCACGTTGCCGAGCCGGGCGCGGAGCACGGCCACCTGGGCGCGGGCGCCGAGGCGTTCGGCGTGCTCGATGGCGGCCCGGTAGTCGGCGGCGGCCTCGCGGTGGGCGCCCTTGCGTTCGTGGGCCTCGCCGCGGGCGGACAGGGCCTCGGTGGCGCCCCAGGCGTCGCCGAGACGGCGGTAGATCTCCAGGGACTCGTCGGCGTCGCGGGTGGCGTCGCCGGCCCAGGCGGTGCGGTTGGCGAGGAAGTTGGCGCGCAGGTGGAGGGCGCCGGCCAGCTCCCACTCGTAGCCCGGGGTGTCCCGGCAGGTGCGCACGCAGGCGTCCACGATGGTGCGCAGCCGCTTCCCGCCGCCGGTCAGCAGCTCGGCGAAGAACCACAGCATGCCCGGGGGCCGGCAGGTCTGCGGCAGGCCGGGCTCGTAGACCTGGGTGACGGCGCGGAGCTTGGCCTGGGCCGCGGGTGTCTGCCAGGTGTCGATCTCGGTGTCGATGCAGGCCAGGTGGGCCAGGTGGACCCCGCGCCGGGCCTCGGCGAGGATCTCGCCGGTGTACGGCGGCGGGGTGTCGGTGCAGCGCTGCCACACGGGGGCGGCGCGGCGGATCGGTTCGGCGAACGGGTCGGGGCCGAGCGCCATGACCTCCCGGCACCAGGTGCGGGTCTCGATGCGCTGGTCGCGTATCTGCCAGAACCACAGCAGGGAGAGGACCAGGCAGAGGGCCTCCTGTTCGTCGCGTTCGGCGACGGCGTGCCGGAAGGCGGTGCGCAGGTTCTCGTACTCCAGCTGGAACCGGTCGATGGCGGCGCGCTGTTCGGGGCCGCGCAGCAGCGGGTCGGTGGTGCGGGCGAGTTCCCGGTAGTGGGTCAGGTGGGCGCGTTCGGCCTCGCCGCGGCGGCCGGTCTCGGCGAGGCGTTCGGCGGCGTACTCGGCGACGGTCTCCAGCAGCCGGTAGCGCATCCCGCCGTCGGCCGCGGGGGCGGCCACCACCAGGGATTTGTCGACCAGGGAGCCGAGGGCGTCCAGGGCGGCCGGGCCGCAGACGGCCTCGGCGGCGGCCAGGTCGCAGCCGCCGGCGAAGACGGACAGCCGGGCGAGGACGTCGCGTTCGCCGGCGTCCAGCAGGTCCCAGGACCAGTCCACGACGGCTCGGAGGGTCTGCTGGCGGGGCAGCAGGGTGCGGCTGCCGGAGGTGAGCAGCCGGAACCGGTCGTCCAGCCGGTCCGCTATCTGGCGGGGCGTAAGCATGCGCAGCCGGGCCGCCGCCAGCTCGATCGCGAGGGGCAGTCCGTCCAGGCGGCGGCAGATCTCGGCGCAGGCCTCGGGGTCGTCCTCGGTCCGGAAGCCGGGGCGGGCCGCCGCGCCCCGGTCGGCGAGCAGCCGCAGCGCGACCGGCTCGGGCAGCGGCTCCACGGGCCGTACCAGCTCCCCCGGTACGCCGAGGGGTTCGCGGCTGGTGGCGAGGACGGTCAGCTCGGGGCAGCGGGCCAGCAGCCGCTCGGTGAGCCGGGCGGCGGCGTCGACGACGTGCTCGCAGTTGTCCAGGATGATCAGCATGCGGCGCCGGGCGCAGTGTTCCACGAGCCGTTCGACGGGGTCGCCGTGCCGGTCGGAGACCGCGCGCATGCCGTCCACGCCGGCGCCGTGCAGTACGGTCTCGCGGGCGCCGATCGCGGTGAGCACGGCCTGCGGTACGGCGTCCGGGTCGTCCACGGGGGCCAGCTCGGCGAGCCAGACCCCGTCCCGGAGGGTGGGCCGTACCGCCTCGGCGGCCTCCAGCGACAGCCGGGTCTTTCCGGCGCCGCCGGGTCCGAGCAGGGTGACCAGGCGGGCCGCGGTGAGGTCGGCGCCGATGGCCTGGATGTCGGTTTCCCGGCCGACGAAGGAGGTGAGCCGGGCCGGCAGGTTGCCCGGGCGGGCCGCGGGGCGGCTCGGCGCGGGTTCCTCCCGCAGCAGCTCGGCGTGCAGGGCGCGCAGGTCGGGGCCGGGGTCGGAGCCGAGCCGGTCCGCGAGCAGGCGTCGTACGTCCTCGTAGGCGGCGAGGGCCTGGGCGGGGCGGCCGGCGTCGCGCAGGGCGCGCAGCCGCAGCGCCTGGAGCTGCTCGTCCAGGGGGTGGCTGTCGCACAGGGCGGTCAGTTCGGGCAGCGACCGCTCGGCCTCGCCGAGGGCGAGGGCGGCGGTGTGCCGGGCGCGCAGGGCGTCGAGCCGGCGGGTCTCCCAGCGGGCCGCCTCGGCGGTGCGGTCGGGCAGGTCGGCGAGGGCGGGTCCGTGCCACAGGGCGAGGGCGTCGTCGAGGACGGCGGCGGCCTTGGCCGGGTCGCCGTCGGCGAGGGCGGCGAGGCCGTCGCCGGTGAGCCGGTCGAAGCGGCCGAGGTCGATGTCGTCGGGGGCGGCGGTGAGCCGGTAGCCGCCGTCGACGGAGGCGACGGCGTCGGCGCCGAGGGTCCTGCGGAGCCGGCCGACGAGCGCCTGGAGGGCACCGGCGGCGTCCGCGGGCGGGTCGGCGCCCCACACCTCGTCCACCAGCACGGGCGCGGGCACGGTCCGCCCGGCCCGCAGCGCGAGCACGCTCAGCAGAGCACGCAACCGCGCCCCGCCGACCGGGACGGCCGTACCGTCGGGACGTATTGCCTGGGTGGTGCCGAGCAGCCGATAACGCACGGGGTCCATTCTCTCCGGAGCGGTCAGGGACGGTGACCGGTGGTGGGTGTCTCCAGGGTGACGAGAACGCCGACGGCGCGGCGGACGCGGTACGGAACCGCTCGCGACGGCTGTTCCTCCTGCTCGAACGTGTCGAACCACTTCGGGCAGGCGTCGACGGGCTCCAGGGTGGACGCACCGGGCACGGGCTCCAGGGCGCGCCCGGCCCCCATGAGGATCACCTCGCCGGGTTCCCCGGCGGGGGGTCGGACGGCGTCCGGGTCGTGGTGGGCAAGGTACTCCTGGTGCACCAGGTCGATGGCGCGGACCCGGCCGAGCGTCTCCCGGTCCGGGCCGCCGTGGTTCTCCACCAGGGCGGTCTCGCCGTAGCGGCATTCCTGGTCGGTCGTCGGGACCAGCCGCCAGGCGACCGCGTCCCCGACGGCGAACGGCGTGCCGCAGCATTCCATCTGCCAGTCCGCGTAGAACACCCTCATCCGTGGCATTCCTTCACCTTCCCGGAACCGCGCGGCGGTCGCGAGACGTTTTCCCCAGGTGTCCGCGGCCGGTACGGTCGCAGTTCCCGACCGTCCCCGCAGACCAGGAGCCTGCCCATGACCACCGCCACCAGCCGTCGCGGCGACCGGCAGATCAGTCCCGTGTTCGTCGGCATACTGGCCGTGACGGCGGTGACCGGCTGGGCCACCTGGACCGGGTTCGCCGCGCAGCCGGGTATCGCGGTGTTCCTGTTCGTGACGGCGGCCTGGATCGTCTCGCTGTGCCTGCACGAGTACGCGCACGCGCGCACCGCCCTGCACAGCGGGGACATCACGGTCGGCGCGAAGGGCTATCTCACGCTGAACCCGCTGAAGTACACGCACGCGCTGCTGAGCATCGTGCTCCCGGTGCTGTTCGTGATCATGGGCGGGATCGGTCTGCCCGGCGGCGCGGTGTTCATCGAGCGGAACCGGATCCGGGGCCGCTGGCGGCACAGCCTGATCTCGGCGGCCGGCCCGCTGACGAACGTGCTGTTCGCCGCGGTGTGCACGGCCCCCTTCTGGCTGGACGCGCTGGACGGCGTGCCCGTGGAGTTCCGGTTCGCGCTGGCGTTCCTGGCGCTGCTGCAGGTGACGGCGGCGCTGCTGAACTTCCTGCCGGTGCCGGGCCTGGACGGCTACGGCGTGATCGAGCCCTGGCTGTCGTACAACGTGAAGCGGCAGGTGGAGCCGTTCGCTCCGTTCGGTCTGCTGTTCGTGTTCGCGCTGCTGTGGCTGCCGTCGGTCAACAACGCGTTCTTCGACGTGATCGACTCGATCATGCGGGCGCTGAACGTCGACGACTTCTCCCGCTACTGCGGCGAGGCGCACTACCGCTTCTGGCAGGACACCCCGGAGATCTGCTCGTTCAGCCGGTGACGGACTTCTCGTCCCTGGCCCGCTTCACGTAGTACCAGGTCATGTTGGAGGACAGGCCCGCCAGCAGCACCCAGACGATCCCCAGCCAGCTGCCCCGGGTGAAGGAGACGACCGCGGCGGCCACGGCGAGGAGACAGACGACGAGGGTGTAGAGGGCGATGCGGGGCATGGTCGGTGGGCTCCTGTCGGGGACACTGCTCGGGAACTGCTTCGCCGACCAGTGTCCCCCATCGCCCTGCGCGGCTCACACGTCGGTGACGCGGAGCCCGGCGTGCGCCTTGTACCGGCGGTTGACGGAGATCAGGTTCGCCACCAGCGACTCGACCTGGTGGGCGTTGCGGAGCCGGCCCGCGAAGACGCCGCGCATGCCGGGGATGCGCCCGGCGAGGGCCTGCACGATCTCCACGTCGGCGCGCTCCTCGCCGAGCACCATCACATCGGTGTCGATCTGCTCGATGGCCGAGTCCTGGAGCAGGACGGCCGACAGGTGGTGGAAGGCGGCGGTGACCCGGGAGTCCGGCAGCAGCGCGGCGGCCTGCTCGGCGGCGCTGCCCTCCTCCGGCTTGAGCGCGTAGGCGCCCTTCTTGTCGAAGCCGAGCGGGTTGACGCAGTCCACGACGAGCTTGCCGGCCAGCTCCTCGCGCAGCGACTTCAGGGTGTCGCCGTGGCCGTCCCACGGTACGGCGACGATCACGATGTCGCTGCGGCGCGCGGTCTCGGCGTTGTCGGCGCCCTCGATGCCGTGGCCGAGTTCGCCGGCGGCGGCGCGGGCGCGTTCTTCGGCGCGGGAGCCGATGATCACCTTCTGGCCGGCCCGGGCGAGCCGGTAGGCGAGGCCCTTGCCCTGCGGTCCGGTGCCGCCGAGCACGCCGACGACGTACCCGGAGACGTCGGGCAGGTCCCAGGGGTCCTTGGCGGGGGCCTTGGCAGGGGTCTGTGCGCTGTCGGTTGAGGTCATGGGCCGACTCTACGTCCGCCGCCGGGCCGGTACCGGCTCAGGTCAGCCGGTGCACGGGCACCCGGCGGAAGGTGATCGTCTCGTAGGCGCCGAAGTCGCCCGTCTCGTACAGCAGGCCGACGGTGTGCGGGTCGACGCGGACGAGGTCGGAGTAGGCGGCGGGCAGCCCGTCGGCGGTGTACGCGGTGCGCCAGGTGGTGCCGCCGTCGCGGGAGGTGCGGATCGTCATCAGGGCGCGGGCGCCGCCGGGGTCGGCGGGGGCGGAGAAGAGGAGCAGGTCGGGGTCGCGGAGCTGGAGCACGGCGGCCTCGCAGACCGGCGCGGTCAGTCCGGCCTGCGGCCGGAAGGGTTTGACGAGGGTCTTCCCGCCGTCCTGGGAGTGGGCGTCGGCGCGGTTGCCGGGCGAGGGGGAGTCGTTGCGGGTGTTGAGGTAGACGCGGCCGTCGGGGAGTTCGGCGGCGGTGGTCTCGTTGACGTTGACGTAACCGTCGGTGTTCTCGTCCAGGTAGCCGAGGTACCAGGTCTCGCCGCGGTCGTCGCTGAGCAGGCAGTGCCCGCTGTTGTACTTCGCCTCGGCGCCGGTGTCGGTGCCGGTGGGCGGCAGGGTGTGGTTGGCCGGGACGAGGACGCGGCCGGAGGTGAGCTGGAGGGCGTGGCCGGGGGTGGTGGCGTACCAGCGCCAGCCGGGCCGCTTCACCTGCCCGGTGATCTCCCTGGGTTCGGACCACGTCAGACCGTCGTCATCGCTGTGTTGCACCCACACCCGTCGCCCGTCGGCGTCCTCGACCTGGCCGCGCAGGACGGCGGCCTCGGTGGCGGAGGCGGCGGCCCGCACGTGCACGAGCAGGATCCGGCCGGTGTCCAGGACGACGGGGGCGGGGTTGCCGGCGAGGTCCGTCCCGTTGCTCGCGGCGACCTGGAGCGGGCCCCAGGTACGGCCGCCGTCGGTGGACCGTTTCAGCACGATGTCGATGTGCCCGTGGTCGGCGGCGGAGTCGACGCGGCCCTCGCAGAAGGCGAGCAGGGTGCCGGACCGGCCGGCGACGACGGCCGGTATGCGGAAGCTCGCGTATCCCTCGCGGCCCGCGCGGAAGGGGACGGTCACGTCGGTCATCGGGCGGCTCCTGAAGGCCTGCGGACGGGCCGCCACCATCCCCGGGTCGGGCGAATTCCGGGTGAACTCCGCGTCACGAGTGAACGGTTGCGGCAGGATGCGGTCGCATGGACGCCGTACGGGTCGCCTTGTTGCGGGAAGTGCTCGCCGGGACCGAGTGGCTGGGGGCCACCCGGAGGTTCGCGGGGGTGCTGCGCGGGTCGGTGGTGGCGCACGGGGGCGGGCTGCTGCTGGTGGGCACGCCGGAGTACGAGCCCTGGCACCTGGCCGCGCACCTGGTGGACGAGGCGGCCTGGTCGGGCACGCCCGAGCTGGCGCCGACGCTGGTACGCCATCACGCGCGCCCCTCGGATCCCGCGCATCTGGCGGTGGGGCCGGGCCGGCTCACGGCGGCGCGGCGCGGTGAGACCCTGCTGGTCGTGGCGCCCGGGGAGCCGGCGCCGCTGCTGGAGCGGGTGCACGACGCCCGGCGCGCCGGGGTGACGGTGCTGGCGCTGGGCGCGGGCGGGGGCGAGCTGGCGGCGATGGCCCATGACACGCTGGCCGTGCCTCAGGGGGCGGAGCTGGACCTGGACACCGTGCAGCACCTGGTCAGCGCGGCGGCCGGGGAGAACGCGGGCTCTCCGAGGGTGCGGCGGGGCTTCAGGGACCGCCTGGCCCGCTGGACGGAGGCACTGACGGCCCCACCGCCTGCCCCTTGGTGACCCGGTCGGCCGGCAGCACCTCGGATCCGCTCAGCTCTCTTCCGTGGTGCCGCCGGCAGGCGCGTCGTGCCAGCGGGGGTCGTTCTCCCACTGGAGGTTGCGTTCGGCGGCGGTCTCCATCGCCTGCCGGGCCTCTTCCCGGGAGGCGTACGGCCCGAAGCGGTCCTTGGCCGGGCAGTCCGGGCCCTCCTCGACCTTCTTGTGCTCCAGGCAGTAGTACCACTCGCCCGGCTTGCCGGCGGTGCGCTTCTTGAACAGGGCCATGGACTGCTCCTCTCGCCACCGTCATGTTCCCCCATGTCCGCTGGTTAGACTCGCTGACATGTCTGGCCAGTCGCTGCTCGTACCAGGGGAGCTGTCTCCCACCCGTTCGGTTCCCGGAAACATCCGCCGCCCCGAGTACGTCGGCAAGCCCGCGCCGGCGCCGTACACCGGGCCGGAGGTGCAGACCCCCGAGACCATCGAGGCGATGCGGATCGCCGGCCGTATCGCCGCGCGGGCGATGGCGGAGGCCGCGAAGATCATCGCGCCCGGGGTCACCACGGACCAGCTGGACAAGGTCGCCCACGAGTACATGTGCGACCACGGCGCCTACCCCTCCACGCTCGGCTACCGGGGCTTCCCGAAGTCGCTGTGCACCTCCGTCAACGAGGTCATCTGCCACGGCATCCCGGACTCGACCGTCCTGCGCGACGGCGACATCGTCAACCTGGACGTGACGGCGTACATCGGCGGGGTGCACGGCGACAACAACGCCACCTACCTGGTCGGTGAGGTGGACGAGGAGTCGCGGCTGCTGGTGGAGCGCACCCGTGAGTCGCTCGACCGGGCGATCAAGGCAGTGAAGCCGGGCCGGCAGATCAATGTCATCGGCCGGGTCATCGAGTCGTACGCCAAGCGTTTCGGCTACGGCGTGGTCCGGGACTTCACCGGCCACGGCATCAGCACGTCGTTCCACTCCGGTCTGATCATCCCGCACTACGACAGCCCGCACGCGACGACGGTGATGCAGCCGGGGATGACGTTCACGATCGAGCCGATGCTGACGCTCGGCACCCACGAGTACGACATGTGGGACGACGGCTGGACGGTCGTCACGAAGGACCGCAAGCGGACCGCGCAGTTCGAGCACACCCTGGTGGTGACGGACACCGGGGCGGAGATCCTGACCCTCCCCTGAGCACCGCGTGACCTGCGGCGAGCCCGCTCCCTGCCCGGGGGCGGGCTTTGTCTTGTACGCTTTTACCGACAGGCTGTCGGCAAAGAGGACGTGCTCATGGACTCCTTCTCGTCCCTCATCCGTACCGCCTCGCACGCCCAGCACGCCGAGGCCGAGACCTCGACGTTCATGAGGGATCTCCTCGGCGGCCGGCTCGGCGTGCCGGCCTACGCGCGCTACACCGAGCAACTGTGGTTCGTCTACGAGGCGTTGGAGGGCACGGCCGGACGGCTGGCGGCGGATCCGGTGGCGGGCCCCTTCATCCGCCCGGAACTCCTGCGGCTGCCCGCGCTGGAGCGGGACCTGGCACATCTGCGGGGACCGGGCTGGCGGGCGGGCCTGAGCGCGCTGCCCGCGACCCGGGCGTACGCCGAGCGGGTGCGGGAGTGCGCCGAGCGCTGGCCGGGCGGATACGTCGCGCACCACTACACCCGCTATCTGGGCGACCTCTCCGGCGGCCAGGTCATCCGGGACAGGGCGGAGAAGACGTGGGGCTTCGCCAGGAAGGGCGACGGGGTGCGCTTCTACGTCTTCGACGCGATCCCCAACCCGGCCGCGTTCAAGCGGGATTACCGCGAACTGCTGGACCGGACACGGGTGGACGACCTGGAGAAGCAGCGGGTCGTCGCGGAGTGCAAGCGGGCTTTCGCGCTGAACACGGCGGTGTTCCGGGCCCTGGGCGAGGAGTTCCCGCTGAGCGCGTGAGCCCTGGACGACCGGGTCCCCCGCACCGCCTGCGGCAGGGGGACCCGGGTCGCATCAGCGCAGGTAGTTGCGGCAGTGGGCGCCGGACCAGGTCACGTGGTTCTCCAGCGAGGTGAGTGAGCCGGCGTACGGGCTGCAGACGGGCTCGTCGTCGTCCTTGGTGTCGTAGTTGGTGGCACCGGCCGTCGTCGCGCCGGCGGCGGCGAGAGCGGCGGCGAGACAGGCCGCGGCCACGACTGATCTGATGCGCATGGTGCTCCTCTCGGGGAGGCGGAGTGGTCACGCCCACTGGTCCCCGCTCGCCCTCGCGCGCACACGCGAATCCACCCGGACGGGGGCTCGAACGATCACCCGGACGCCGTACCGGTCAGCGCTCCAGGTGGACGCGCCCGCCGACCTCGATCCACCCGTGCGGCTGTGGTGCGGTCAGGATCTGCGAGCCCCGGCCCTGGGTGATGTTGAGGGCCCGGCCGAGCAGGTCGGTGAGGAGCAGGGCCGCGGCGCCGGTCGCCTCGTCCTCCTCGATGCCGTCGTCGCGGCCGGGGAAGGCGCGGGCCCGGATCCGCCCGGCCGCCTCGTCCTCCCAGGCCCAGGCGTAGATCCACTCCCCCGGCGGCGGGACCTGGAGCGCGTCCACCTCGGCGGCGCTCGGGTACTGGCGCAGGGTGCGCGGCGGCGCCCACTCCGCGCGGGCCTCGATCCAGCTGAACTCACCGTCCAGCCGGGCGCCGACCACTCCGGCCGGGGTGATGAGTTCGGGTACGTCGAGCAGCCAGGCCGTGCCTACGCAGGGGTGACCGGCGAAGGGCAGCCTGAGGGTGGGGGTGTAGATGTCGATCACTCCGCGCTCGGGGTCGTCCACGAACACGGTCTCGCTGAAGCCGAGTTTGGCGGCGAGCGCCTGCCGGTCGCTCCGCTCGGGCAGCACCGAGCCCTCACGGACGACGCCCAGCTCGTTGCCGTAGCCGCCGTTCGGTCCGCAGAAGACGCGGAGTACGTCGTAGTCAGTCACCGGGGAATTGAAACATCGCGGCACCGGCGACCGCTTCCCAGGCGGGGACACCGCCGGACAGGGGCCAGTACCGGGTGCGGGCCTCCTCGTACGGCAGCCAGGAGACGGTGTCGGCGTAGGCCCGCACCAGCGTCTCGCGCTGCCGCTCGGTGCCCGCGTCGGCCGACAGCGCTCGATGGGCTTCGGTCGCCTCGCGGACGTCCCGCCGCCAGTCCTCCTCGTCCGGCACCCGGGCGAGCACCACGCACGGCGGGGTGCACCCCTCGGCGAGCGCCGCGACGGCCCTGTCGTGGCCGTCGAGCAGCAGCCAGCCGTCGAGGGCGGTGACCCACCAGAGCAGCACCGGCGCCAGGGTGCCGTCGCGGGCGTGTTTGCGGTAGGCGCGCACCCGGGGCGCATCCTCGGGAGAGAGCGGACGCAGGGGCACGACTCCGTGCCAGCCGTATCCGGACCAGTCGAGGTGGCAGTGGGGCCACGCGCGGACGAAGTCGTCGGCGTGCCAGACGTACGGGGGGAACACCGTGCGCGTCCGCAGATGCCAGCGGGAGTCGTGCAGGGGGCCTTGGCCGGCGTCCTCCAGCCATCGGGCGTAGGCGTGCACCCAGTTGCCCGGGTCGCGCATCAGCGCGGAGCGAATCGGCGGCAGGGGCGGGCGGTAGCCGGCGTACCGGCTGACGTACACGCCCTGGTTCGCCTCCTCCACCCGGGCCAGCAGCAGCACCCGCTCGTCCTGCCGCAGCAGCATGCGACCGCCGTCGGCCGTCTCGAAGCGCAACGGCGGCGGCCCCGGCCGGTTCCGCACGTCCAGCACCAGGCCGTCGGGCCCCAGCAGTTCTCTGCGCGCGCTCCCCATGGACCCACCCTCCCACTGCTTGACCTCGCCTTTGCCGTTTATTGCCGTCTCTTTTGAGCCATCGCGATCAAGCCGTGTCTGTGATCTCACGGTGAGAGCTGAATCACGGCACGGAGGGGTATGGGTGAGGTAAGCCTCATGTAAGTTAGGCCAGCCTCACCAGACCAGATCCGCTTGGAGCCCTGCATGCGAGCCGTCCGACTGACCGTCACCGCCGCCGCCACCGCGGCGGCTCTGACCGCCCTCTCGGCCTGCACCGCGAAGAGCGATGCCAAGGACGGCGACGCCATCCAGGTCACGGCCGCCGACTCGAAGTGCGACACCTCCACCACGTCCGTGCCGGCCGGGCAGGTCACGCTGAAGATCGAGAACAAGGGCTCGAAGGCCACCGAGGTCGAGATCCTGTTCCCGGACGACCGGATCGTCTCCGAGAAGGAGAACATCGGCCCGGGCACCAAGTACACGCTCACCGCCGAGGTGAAGGCCGGATCGTACGAGATCGCCTGCCGGCCCGGCATGAAGGGCCACGGTGTGCGGCAGAAGCTGACCGTGACCGGCGGCGGCAGCACCGCCAAGCGCGACCCGAAGCTGGACAAGGCCGTCGCCGACTACCGCCAGTACGCCCAGGACCAGGCCGACGAGACGCTGCCGAAGGCCGAGGTCTTCGTGAAGGCGGTCAAGGACGGCGACCTGGAGGCCGCTAAGAAGGCCTACGCCGTGTCCCGCCTCGGCTGGGAGCGCACCGAGCCGGTCGCCGAGTCCTTCGGTGACATCGACCCGAAGGTCGACTTCCGCGAGGACGGCCTGGAGGAGGGCCAGAAGTGGACCGGCTGGCACCGGCTGGAGAAGGCCCTCTGGCAGGACAAGAAGATCGGCGCCGAGGAGAAGACCCTCGCCGGCCAGCTGCTGACGGACCTCAAGGACTGGCAGGGCCGGGTCGGCAAGGCCGAGATCACCCCGACCTCCATGGCCAACGGCGCCAAGGAGCTGCTGGACGAGGTCGCCACCGGCAAGGTCACCGGCGAGGAGGACCGCTACGCCCACACCGACCTGGTCGACTTCAAGGGCAACGTCGAGGGCGCCCAGAAGGCCTACGAGCTGCTGAAGCCGGTCGCCGCGAAGAACGACCCGGCGCTGACCAAGGAACTGGACAAGCAGTTCGCGGCGCTGGACACGCTGCTCGACAAGTACCGCTCGGACAAGACGTCGTACGACTTCGTCTCCTACGACAAGGTCACCAAGGACCAGCGCAAGGAGCTGTCGGACGCGGTGAACGCGCTCGCCGAGCCGCTGTCCAAGCTCGCCGCCGCGGTAGTGAAGTAAGCAGGGGGGCAAGGGCGATGACCGAGACCCAGGGGAGCAATCCGTCGCGTCGGGCGCTGATCGGCTGGGGCGGTGCCGGGCTCGCGCTCGGGGCCGCCGCGGCCGGCGGGGCCGTGGCGATGGCCAGGACGGGCGACGACATGGACCCGGCCGCCGCCGAGACGGGCGCCGCGGTGGAGTTCCACGGCACCCACCAGGCCGGCATCGCGACGCCGGTGCAGGACAGGCTGCACTTCGCCGCGTTCGACGTGAAGACCGAGGACCGCGAAGAGTTCGTCCGGATGCTGAAGGACTGGACGGCGGCGGCCCGCCGGATGACCGCGGGCAAGGCGGTCGGCGAGGGCGCCTACGGCGGGCTCGCCGAGGCCCCGCCGGACGACACCGGTGAGGCGCTCGGGCTCAAGCCGTCCCGGCTGACGCTGACCATCGGGTTCGGGCCGTCCCTGTTCGACAAGTTCGGGCTGAAGGACCAGCGGCCACAGGCCCTGGTCGACCTGCCCAAGTTCCCCGGCGACAATCTGGACAAGTCCCGCACCGGCGGCGACCTGTGCGTCCAGGCCTGCGCCGACGATCCGCAGGTCGCCGTGCACGCCATCCGCAACCTCGCCCGGATCGGCTTCGGCAAGGTCGCCATCCGCTGGTCCCAGCTCGGCTTCGGCAAGACCTCCTCGACCACCCCGGACGCGCAGACCCCGCGCAACCTGATGGGCTTCAAGGACGGCACCCGCAACATCGCGGGCACCGAGACCGACCGGCTGAAGAAGTTCGTGTGGGTCGGCGAGGGCGACGGACCGGACTGGATGACCGGTGGGTCGTACCTGGTCGCCCGGCGGATCCGGATGAACATCGAGACCTGGGACCGTACCTCGCTGCAGGAGCAGGAGGACGTGTTCGGCCGCGACAAGCGCGAGGGCGCCCCGGTCGGCAAGGCCAAGGAGCACGACGAGCCGTTCCTGAAGGCGATGAAGCCGGACGCGCACGTGCGGCTCGCGCACCCCGACTCCAACAACGGGGTCACCATCCTGCGCCGGGGCTACTCCTTCACCGACGGCACCGACGGCCTGGGCCGGCTCGACGCGGGCCTGTTCTTCCTCGCCTACCAGCGGGACGTGCGCAAGGGCTTCATCCCGCTCCAGCGCAACCTCGCCGCGCACGACGCGCTCAACGAGTACATCCAGCACGTGGGTTCGGCGGTCTTCGCGGTGCCTCCGGGGGTCCGGGACGCAGACGACTGGTGGGGCCGCACGCTGTTCTCGAAGGAGGCGTAGCCGGTGTTCTCCAACTACCTGATCGGCCTGCGGGAAGGTCTGGAGGCGTCGCTCGTCGTCTGCATCCTGATCGCCTACCTGGTCAAGACCGGCCGCAGGGACGCCCTGAAGCCGATCTGGATCGGCATCGGCATCGCGATCGCCATCGCCATGGGCTTCGGCTGCGCCCTGGAGTTCGGCTCCCAGGAGCTGACCTTCCAGGCGCAGGAGGCCCTCGGCGGCTCCCTGTCGATCGTCGCCGTGGGCCTGGTCACCTGGATGGTGTTCTGGATGCGGCGCACCGCCCGGCACCTGAGGTCGGAGCTGCACGGCAAGCTGGACGCGGCCCTGAAGCTCGGCACGGGCGCGCTGGTCGCCACCGCCTTCCTCGCCGTCGGCCGGGAGGGTCTGGAGACCGCGCTGTTCGTGTGGGCGTCGGTGCACGCGGCGAGCGACGGCACCCCGCGTCCGCTGGTCGGCGTCGCCCTGGGCCTTGCCACGGCGGTCCTCCTGGGCTGGCTGTTCTACCGGGGCGCCCTGAGGATCAACCTGGCCAAGTTCTTCACCTGGACCGGCGGCATGCTGGTCGTGGTCGCGGCGGGCGTGCTCGCGTACGGCTTCCACGACCTGCAGGAGGCCGACTGGGTCCCGGGCATCAACGAGCTGGCCTTCGACATCAGCGGCACCATCCCGCCGGACAGCTGGTACGGGACGCTGCTGAAGGGCGTGTTCAACTTCCAGCCCGATCCGACGGTCGTTCAGATCACGGTGTGGGCGCTGTACCTGGTCCCGGTGCTCGCGCTGTTCCTCTCCCCGGTAGGGTTCGCCTCCGGAAAGGGGAAGGTGAAGGAGCCCGATGACCAGGGAACGCAGCCCTCGACGGCTTCGCAGGCGTGACCGGAACGCACTCATAGCGGCCTCGCTGACCGCTTTGTCGCTGACCGCGAGCGGATGCGTGGTGGTGCACGGGGAGCGCGAGGTGCTCCCCGCGGCCACCCGCGCCGAGGCCGCAAAGGCGCTCACCGCGTTCACGGACGCGTACAACAAGGCCGACAAGGCCTACGACAGCTCCCTGGACGCGCCCTATGTGACCGGCGCCCTCGCCGACATCGACGCGGCCCGGCTGAAGGCCGGGCACGTCAACAGCCCGTCCGGGAACCCCGGCCACGTCCCGCTGACCCTGACGGACGTGAAGATCACGATCCCGAAGAAGGCCGGCTGGCCGCGCTGGTTCGTCGCGGACGCCCAGGGCAACAAGGGCGGCGACTTCCGCTGGGTGATGGTGTTCACCCGAGCCGACCTCGGCGAGCGCTGGAAGGTGAGCTACCTGACGCTCATGACCCCGGGGACCGTACCGGAGTTCAAGAAGGACGAGGACGGCTGGGCCGAGGCCGTGCCGGCGAACACCACGCAACTGGCCGTCCGGCCGGACGAGCTGAGCACGACGTACGCGTCCTACCTGAAGAGCGGCGGGAAGACCTTCGCGGACGGCCGCGACACCAGCGGGCTGCGCGCGGCCCGCAAGAAGGAAGCGGAGAAGCCCGGCCTGGTCCGGCAGTTCATCGACGAACCGCTCACCCACGGCGCCTACGCGCCGCTCGCGCTGCGCACGGCGGACGGCGGGGCACTGGTGTTCTTCGCCACCCACCACTACGAGAAGCGGACCGCCTACACCGGCGGCACCGTGCCGGTCCCGAACAAGGACGTGCAGGCCCTGGTCAAGGGCGAGGTGAAGCAGTCCCTGACGATGGAGTCGATCGCCAACGAGGCCGTGGTCGACCCGGCCGGCAGCGGCCCGGTGCGGATGCTGGGGCGCGCGTGGGGCCTGACGTCCGCGCAGGGCGAGTAGGCGGCCCGCTCAGTGGTGCAGGGGCCAGGCCGTGCCGTGGTGGCCGGCCTCGGCGCCCGCGTGCCGGGCGCAGGCGTCGGTGAGCGCCTCCAGCAGGCTCAGCGGGTCGGGCAGCGGGTGTTCGGGGCCACGCACCCAGCGCACCTGCTGGTCGTCGACGCCGGGCAGCCGGGCGGGCGGTACGAGGACGTAGGAGCCCCGGCAGTGCCAGCGCAGACCGGGGTGCTCGTCCATCGTCTCCGGGTGGCAGTCCAGTTCGCAGGGCCACCACTCGTCCTCGTCCTCGGGGGTGCCGCGGGTGAGGGTGAAGAACAGCATGCGGCCGTCGTCGCTCTCGGCGACCGGTCCGACCTCGACGCCGGAGCCGAGCAGCCGCTCCAGGGCCTCCCGGCCGGCCGCCAGGGGCACGTCCAGCACGTCGTGCACCATGCCGGTGGCGGTGATGAAGTTGGCCTGCGGCTGGTGCCGGGCCCAGCGCTCGATCTGGGCGCGGTCGGTGGTGGACTGGGTCTGCCAGGCGAACGACACGGGGTGCCGGGCCGGGGTGGGACAGCCCACGCGGTCGCAGGAACAGCGGTAGCCGTCGGCGGGGTGGGCGGCGGGCGCGAGGGGCAGTCCCGCCGCGGCGGCGGCCAGCAGGAGCGTCTCACGGCCGCCGTCGTCCGCGGCGGCCTCCTTCGTGCGGCGTCCGAGCAGCCACTGGGAGAGTTTGCCCTGCCGGCCGCTCCGGCCGCCGAACGTCGCGCTCATCTATCCCCTCGGTCCCGTGGTCGCCTCGCTGGTGTGCGGACAGCATGCCTTATCGTCCCATCTTCGCGTACTTCGGGGGGCCGCAGGGCCTGTACGGGCGGACACGTCACCGGGGTGCGATGCCGTGCAGGGCGTACTCGACCAGGGTGTCCGTGTAGTCGTACGAGATCGGTCCCGTCCGTTGCAGCCAGCGCTGCGCGAGCGGGGAGACGAACAACTCCAGCGCGATCCGCGGGTCGACGTCGGCCCGGACCGCCCCGGCGGCCTGTGCCGAGCGCAGGCGGGTGACGTACAGCTGGAGCTGCGGTTCGAGGAGTTTGCCCACGAACTCGCGGCCGAGCTGCTCGTTGACGACGCCTTCCGCGGCCAGCGCCCGCGACGGCGCCTCGAAGCGCGGGTCGAGCAGTTCGTCCACCGTGGCCCGCAGCACCGCCTTCAGGTCGGCGGCCAGGTCGCCGGTGTCCGGGATGGCGTCCGGCTCCTGACCCGCCGCCTGGGCCGCCTGCTCGGCGAGGTCCAGGAACGCCTCCAGCAGGACGTCCGCCTTGGACGACCACCAGCGGTAGATGGTCTGCTTGCCGACCCCGGCGCGGGCGGCGATGGCCTCGACGGTGGTCTTCGGGTAGCCGACCTCACCGACCAGGGCGAGGGCGGCGGCGTAGATCGCCCGGCGGGACTTCTCGCTGCGGCGGGTGGCGTCGGGGGCGGACTTGTCGACCATGGGGTCGAAAGTAACAAGCCGGGGAGGCGGGCTACGACGCGGAGTCGTACGGCGGCCAGGCGTCGCCCCAGTCGGCGTCCCGGGCCGCCTTGTACAGGTCGCCGTGGCGCTTGGTGACCGTCGTCCGGCGCAGCTGCTCCTCGGCCTCGCACAGGTCGAGGAGCACCTGGCCCTTGCGGATCTGGGGGCGCCGGACCACCCGGGCGGGGGCCGGTTCGGCGGGCAGCCGGGTGGCGGCGACGTAACTGAACTTCTCGTCCTCGTACGCCAGCGAGCCGCCCTTGACCTGGCGGTGCAGGGAGGAGCGGCCGACCCGGGCGGAGAAGTGGCACCAGTCCGTGCCGGGCGCGATGGGGCAGGCGGCGCTGTGCGGGCAGGGGGCGGCGATGTGGAAGCCGGCCCGGATCAGCCGGTCGCGGGCCTCGATGATCCGCTGGTAGCCGGCCGGGGTGCCGGCCTCGACGATCACGACGGCCTGCGCGGCGCCGGCGGCGGCGTCGACGAGGGCGGCGCGGTCGGCCTCGGCGAGTTCGTTGAGGACGTACGACACCGTGACCAGGTCGGTGGCGTCCAGGGTGAGGTCCTTGCCGATCCGGGCGCGCTGCCAGCGGGCGTCCCTCAGGGCCGGGTTGGCGGCGGCGATCTGCCGGCCGAGGGCGAGGGCCGGCTCGGCCCAGTCCAGCACGGTGACGCTGCGCTCGGCGGGCCAGGTGGCGGTGACGGCCCAGGTGGCGGCGCCGGTGCCGCCGCCGACGTCGACGTGGCTGCCGGGGGTCCAGTCGGGGACGGCCGCCGCGAACGCCTCCAGCGCGGAGTGGACCGCCTCGAAGGTGGCCGGCATGCGGTAGGCGGCGTACGCGGCCACGTCGGCGCGGTCGCGGAGGATCGGGGCGTGGGTCGGGGTGTCGCCGCGGTAGTTGGCGATCAGCCGGTCCACGGCGGCGGCCAGCTCCGTGGGGGGCAGGCCGTCCAGCAACGCGTCCAGCGCAGTGCGGAGGGGGTCGTTCACCTGGTGATTCTACGGCGCCCGGCGCCGCCGCCGGTCTGCTGGGAGGGCCTCGGCGCAGGCGGGGGTCAGATCACCGCTCTTGCCAGGTATGTGGCCAGCCTCGCCCGTGGGCTGCTGTCCGGTGGGCGGCGGCGGGGGTGGACCGTGTTGGCCAGCAGGACGAGGAAGGTGTCGGTCGCCGGGTCCAGGACCAGGGACGTGCCGGTGAAGCCGGTGTGGCCCGCCGCGCCGTGGCCGGCGAGTTCGCCCATGAACCACGGCTGGTCCAGGGCGAAGCCCAGCCCGGGCGGGGTGAACAGCAGCTCCACGAAGTCGGGGCCGAGGATGCGCGCGGGACCGTAGGAGCCGCCCGCGAGCAGCGCGCGGCAGAAGACGGCGAGGTCGGGCGCGGTGGAGAACAGTCCGGCGTGGCCGGCGATCCCGCCGAGCGCCCAGGCGTTCTCGTCGTGGACCACGCCCCGCAGCATCCCCCGGTCGGCCTTGGCCCAGGGCCGCCGCTGGTCCTCGGTGGCCGCGGCGCCGGGGCAGGGCCCGAACGCGGTGGCGGTCATGCCGAGCGGCCGGGTGATGCCGTCCCGGACGAGGACGTCGAGGGTACGGCCGGTGACGCGCTCCAGGACGTGCTGGAGCAGCAGCATGTTGAGGTCCGAGTACCGGTGGTGGCCCGGCTCGGCGGACGGGGCCTCGGCGCGCAGCAGGCGGAGGCGGCCGGCGTCGTCCGGGCAGTCGTACAGGGGGAGGTCGGGGCGCAGGCCGGAGGTGTGGGTGAGCAGCTGCCGTACCGTGACGCGGTACGCGGCGGCGGCGTGGAAGTCGGGCAGGTAGTCGCCGACCCGGGCGTCCATGCCGAGGGTGCCGCGCTCGATCTGCTGCACGGCGGCGACGGACGTGAACAGCTTGGTGAGCGAGGCCAGGTCGAAGCGGGTGTCGACGGTGGCCGGGACGCGGGCGGCGGGCGGCAGCTCGACACCGGCGTCGGACCCGGGGTCGTAGGAGGAGTAGCGCACCGCCCAGCCGGACGCCTCGGCGACGGCGATCACGGGTCCGCGGCCGGCCAGCACGACGGCTCCGGCCGCCCAGGGGCGCTCGCCGGCGGTGAGGGTGTGCACCTCGTCGACCAGGCGGGCGAGGGCGTCGGGGTCGAGCCCGGCCCGTTCCGGTGTGCCGGTGCGCAGTCTCGGTGCGCTCAGCTCTCGTCTCCCTCCGTGTCCGCACGGGTGGCGGCCCGTGTCGTCCAGGGACGGCACAGTGTCACGAAGCAGGCCACCGCGACCAGTGCTCCGGCCAGCTGGACGACGGCCATGGGTACGGCGGTGTGCTCCCCGGCGACGCCGACGAGCGGGGAGGCGACCGCGCCGACGAGGAAGGAGGAGGTGCCGAGCAGCGCGGAGGCGGAGCCGGCGGCGTGCTTGGTGCGCAGCAGGGCGAGGGACTGGGCGTTGGGGAGCGTGATGCCCATCGCCGACATCAGGACGAAGAGGGCGGCGGCGACGGGGACGAGCCCGGTGTCGCCGAGGGCGCCCGTGGCCATCAGCAGCAGGGCGGTGGCGGCCAGCACGATCACGGTCAGTCCGGTGGCGAGCACCTTGTCCAGGCTGACCCGGCCGACCAGCATCTTGCCGTTGATCTGTCCGGCGGCGACCAGGCCGACGGAGTTGAGGCCGAACAGCAGGCTGAAGGTCTGCGGTGAGGCGCCGTAGATCTCCTGGATCACGAACGGGGACGCGCTGACGTAGGCGAACAGCGCGGCGAAGGCGAAGCCGCCGGCGAGCGTGTAGCCGGTGAAGGGCCGGTCGGCGAGGAGGCCGCGCATCGCGCGCAGGGCCTCGCCCACTCCCCCGCGGTGCCGTTCGGCCGGCGGCAGGGTCTCCGGCAGCCGCGCGCAGACCAGGGCGGTGAGCACGGCGCCGACCGCCGTGAGCACCACGAACACGCCCCGCCAGTCCGTCACCCGCAGGATCTGCCCGCCGACGAGCGGGGCCACGATGGGGGCGGCGCCGGAGATCAGCATCAGGGTGGAGAAGAAGCGGGCCATGGCGACCCCGTCGTACAGGTCGCGTACGACGGCCCGGGCGATGACCACGCCGGCCGCGCCGGCGAGGCCCTGCACCAGCCGGAAGGCGATCAGCGTCTCGACGGTGGGCGCGAGGGCGCACAGGGCGGTGGCGGCGAGGTAGACGGCGAGCCCGGTGAGCAGCGGGCGGCGCCGGCCCCAGCGGTCGCTCATGGGGCCCACGACCAGCTGGCCGAGCGCGAGCCCGGCCATGCAGGCGGTGAGGGTGAGCTGGACGGTGACGGCGGGGGCGTGCAGGGAGCGGGTGACCTCCGGCAGGGACGGTAGGTACATGTCCATCGCGAGCGGGGTCGTCGCGGTGAGGCCGCCGAGGAGGAAGGTGACGAGGGGGCCGGTGCGGCGCGGTCCGCGGGCCGGTGCGGGGGCGGAGGTGGAGGTGGGCTGGTGGTCCTGTTCCGGTGTCGGTGCCGCCGCGTGGTCCGGCATGTGCCCCTCCCTGCTGCTCCGCTGTTGCTTGTCTGACATCGGTGTCGTAGACACGACCGGCACCTATGCTCTCAGCTCGTACACACTGCCGAGGCACATGTGAGCGAGGGCGGGGCGGGATGGCGGAGCAGAGCGTGCGGTGGGGGATCCTGGCGACGGGCGGGATCGCGGCGGCGTTCGCGGCGGATCTCGTGGATCTGCCGGATGCGGAGATCGTGGCGGTGGCCTCGCGCCGCCGGGAGCCGGCGGAGGCGTTCGCCGAGCGGTTCGGGGTGGAGCGGGCGTACGGCGACTGGGAGTCCCTCGCGGCGGACCCGGAGGTCGACGTCGTGTACGTCGCCACTCCGCACGCGGCGCACCGGGCGGCGGCCGGGCTGTGCCTGGAGGCGGGCCGGAACGTGCTGTGCGAGAAGCCGTTCACGCTGAACCTGCGCGAGGCGGAGGAACTCGTCGCGCTGGCGCGGGAGCACGACCGCTTCCTGATGGAGGCGATGTGGATGTACTGCAATCCGCTGGTCCGGCGGCTGAAGGCACTGGTGGACGACGGCGCGATCGGTGATGTGCGCACGGTGCAGGCCGACTTCGGGCTGGCCGGTCCCTTCCCTGCGGCGCACCGGCTGCGGGATCCGGCGCTGGGCGGCGGGGCGCTGCTGGACCTGGGCGTGTACCCGGTGTCGTTCGCGCAGCTGCTGCTGGGCGAGCCGGACGGGATCGCCGCGAGCGCGGTGCTGTCGCCGGAGGGCGTCGACCTCCAGACGGGTGCGGTGCTGTCCTTGGAGAGCGGTGCGCTGGCCTCGGTGCACTGCTCGATCGTCGGGGGTACGGCGGTCACCGCGTCGGTCACCGGTTCACGCGGCCGGATCGACATTCCGTCCGGTTTCTTCCATCCCGACCGGTTTGTACTGCATCGGGACGGCCGTGACCCCGAGGAGTTCGCCGCCGACCCGGCCGACGGGCCGCGCACCAGCCTGCGGCACGAGGCGGCGGAGGTCATGCGGGCGCTGCGGGCGGGCGAGAAGGAGTCGCCGCTGGTGCCGCTGGAGGGGACGCTCGCGGTGATGCGGACGCTGGACGCGGTGCGGGAGCGGATCGGGGTGCGGTATCCCGGGGACGCCGCGGCGGGTGACAAGGTGGCCTCCCTCGCGGGTTAACCGTATGGCGGACACTGGATTCCGCATGGCGGACTCTCCGCCTACGCTGCGGAGCCATGACTGACACGCACTCGAAGATCGCGGTGGTGACCGGGGCCGGCTCGGGCATCGGGCGGGCCGTCGCCGTGGAGCTGCTGCGCGCCGGCTGGTCCGTGGTGCTGGCCGGCCGGCGCGCCGAGCCGCTGGCGGAGACGGCGGCACTGGCGCCGGGGGCGGCCTCGCTCGCCGTACCGGCCGACGTGTCCCGGCCCGGGGACGTCGACGCGCTGTTCACGGCGGCCGTGGAGCGGTTCGGCCGGGTGGACCTGCTGTTCAACAACGCGGGGACCTTCGGGCCCGGCGGGGTCCCGGTGGAGGAACTGCCGTACGACGCCTGGCGGCACGTGGTGGACACCAACCTCAACGGGGCGTTCCTGTGCGCCCAGGCGGCCTACCGGCGGATGAAGGAGCAGGACCCGCAGGGCGGCCGGATCATCAACAACGGCTCCATCTCGGCCCACACGCCCCGCCCGCACTCGGTCGCCTACACCGCGACCAAGCACGCGCTGACCGGTCTGACCAAGTCGCTGTCCCTGGACGGGCGGCCGTACCGGATCGCGGTCGGGCAGATCGACATCGGCAACGCGGCGACCGACATGACGGCCCGGATGCGGACGGGAGCACTCCAGGCGAACGGGGAGGTGGCCCCGGAACCGGTGATGGACGTGGCCGATGTGGCGCGCACGGTGCGGCACATGGCGGAGCTGCCGCTGGAGGCGAACGTGCAGTTCGCGACGGTGTTGGCGACGACGATGCCGTACATCGGGCGGGGTTGAGCGGCGCTCCGCGCCCACCACAAACGGAATTAGAACGTCCGTGCCATTGCGGCCGGTCGTGGACATGTGCTCAACTTTTCTCCACGAGAGCTTCACAGTTGGCGCACGGAAGTTCCGCAGCCACTCCGAGGGGGGAGGCGGCGGCCGTTCCACCGGGCCGGAGTTGGGGGTGGACCTCGCGGCGGACCGCGGGTACACGCCGGCCGCTGGAACGGCCGCCGCACCACGTCAGACGGCGTCGCGCGGTCCGGTTCCGTTCTCCTCCGGCGCCGTCGCCGTCCGTGCCCTGCGCCGCCGCAGGGTCCAGGCGCCCAGTCCCAGGACCGCCAGCGCCCCGGCGGTGCCCTCCGCGATCTGCCACGCCGAGCCGCCCCCGGACGCCGGGCCGGGCGCGCCGGCCGCCGCCTGTACGGTCTTCCGCGCGGGCGCCGGGCTCGCGCTCGCCCCGCCCTCGCTGAGCGGTTCGACCAGCCTGCCCACGGGCTGGGCGGAACTCCCGTGGGTGAAGCCCCAGTCGAGCAGTGCGGCGGTGTGCTCGTAGACGGCGTTGCCGCCGGAGTCGGGGTGCATCACGGTGACCAGCAGGGTGCGCCCGCCACGGGTGGCGGCGCCGGTGAAGGTGTTGCCGGCGTGACTGGTGTAGCCGTTCTTGACACCGATCAGGCCGTCGTATGTCTTCAGGCCCCATGCCCCGGTCAGCAGGCGGTCGGTGTTCTGGATCTGGAACGTCTTCTTGCCGCCCGCGGGGAAGTCGGCGGTCTTCGTACCGCAGTAGCCGCGGAAGTCGGCGTCCTTCAGGCCGTGGCGGGCGAAGAGCGTGAGGTCGTACGCCGACGAGAGCTGCCCCTTGTGGTCGAAGCCGTCGGGGCTGACCACATGGGTGTCCAGGGCCTGGAGGTCCTCGGCCTTGGCCTGCATCTCGGCGACGGTCCTGTCGATGCCGCCGTTCATGTGGGACAGCACGTGCACGGCGTCGTTGCCGGAGCGCAGGAACACGCCCTGCCACAACTGCTCGACGGTGTAGGTGATACCGGGCTTGATGCCGACGAGGCTGGAGCCGGCCGGGACGTCGGCGAGATCGGCGTCGGTGACCCGGTACCGCTGGGTGCGCGCGAACTTCTTCAGCACGGTGTCCACGAACAGCATCTTCAGCGTGGACGCGGGCGCGAGCCGCCGGTGCGCGTTGAACGCGGCGAGCACGTCCCCGCTCTCGCAGTCGGCGACCAGCCAGGCCTGGGCGGTGAGCTTCTTGGGCAGTCCAAAGGCGCCGCGCACCTGGACGCCGGTGCGGGCCAGGCGCTCGCCGCCGACGACCGGGGTCGCGGCGGCGGCCTCGGTGGCCGTGGACAGGGGAAGGGCGGCGGCCGTCAGCCCGAGGACGGCACGCCGGCTGAGCCGGGAACATTCGCGCACCCGGGGACCGTACACCGCTTCGAGCAGGGGATTCGCGACCGGACGGCCGCGACGGACCGGAATTTGCCGCGTTATGAGAATCCGATGAGTCACCCCGCTTTCTCAGCCCCTGCACATCTCCTACCCAGGGCCCCTCAAAGGTCCTCCCTAGCTTGTGCCCGCGCCCACAGCGGGCGCCAAGAACCTTTCGAGGGACATGGGATGTTTCGCATCTATCTCAAGCGCGAGCTGAGCCGCCGCAAGAAGGCCGCTCTGGTCTTCACCTGCCGAGCAGGCGGTCGATCTCGGCCACCTGGGCGGCGGTGAGCGGCCCCTTCGCGATCGCCCCGGCGTTCTCCTCGGCCTGGGCCACGGTCCGGAAGCCGGGGATCGGCACGGCGCGCGGGCTGCGAGCCCACAGCCAGGCGAGGGCGCCCTGGGCGAGGGTCCGGCCGCCGCTGGTGAGGAGGGAGCGGACGGCGTCGATCCGGGCCAGCCACCGGGGATCGGCACCGGAGCCGTCGTCCGCGTACCCGGGGAGCCAGGCGGGCGGGCGGCTGCGGATGTCCCCGGCGTCCAGCGGCCCGCCGCGCCGCCCCGCCAGCAGCCCCATGGCGAGCGGGCTGCGGTTGACGCTCGCCAGCTCCAGCCGCTCGCACAGCTCCACCATGCCGGGCGCGTCCTGGAGGACGTTGAGGGCGTGCTGTACGGCCGTTGTGTGCGGGCCCTCGGCGAAGACGGCGGCCCGCGCGGGATCGTCGGTGCTCCAGCCGTAGGCGCGTACGAGTCCCTCCCGGACGAACTCCTCGCAGACGTCGCGCAGTTCGGCGGCGCGGGCCGGATCGGCGTCGGAGAGGTGCAGCTGGTACAGGTCGATGCGGTCGGTGCCGAGGCGGCGCAGGGAGGCGGTGAGGGCCCGCCGGGCGTACTCCGGGGTGTCGTCGGTGCCGGTGAGGGTGCGGGTGTCCGGGTCGAAGACGTTGCCCCACTTGGTGGCGAGGACCACGTCGTCGCGCCGCTTGCCCAGGGCCCGGCCCAGGATCTCCTCGCTGTGCCCGGTGCCGTAGGAATCGGCCGTGTCGAAGAAGGTGACGCCGAGGTCGAGCGCCCGGCGGACGGCCCGTACGGACTCGTCGTCGTCCACCTTCCCCCAACCGACGGGCTGCCCGTCGGCGGTCCGGTGCTCGCCCCCGATGGCCCAGCACCCGAACCCGAGTGCGCTCACCTCGATGCCGCTGCGTCCCAGCGTCCGTGTCGTCATGGGCGCAGACGCTAGGAGTTGGAGCGCACGCGAACACAAGCCCCCGTGGGCCTTCTTACGCCTGCCCGGTCTCGAACCGCGAGATCCGTCCGTCGTCCTCGACGGTGAAACTCCACCGGGTGCGCATCTCGCCCCAGGTGTCGTTGCGGTAGCGGGCCAGCAGGGTGCGGCCGCCGTCGGACTCGTTGTCGACCTCCATATGGCCGTGGGAGGTGAAGATCTCCTCGTCGATCCACTCGGCGAGGTCCCGGTCGGAGCCGTCGTCGGCCATGGTCGCGCCGGGCGCGAGCAGCGACATGAAGCCCTCGCGGTCGTGCGCGTTGACGGCGTGGACGAAGGCCCGGACGGCCGGGTCGCTGAGCTTGGCTGGCTGAATCGTCATGGCGTCAGGCTCACACCGCTCCCCCGGTCCCGCCACCCGAACGGCAGCCAGGACGGGCCGGACGGGGTCACGGGTGCGAGGGTGGGAACACGGGAGGGACCTGTCCGCCTGTCTGCCGGGGAGTCACCGTGACCTGTTACGACCGACGTGATCTGGGCCTGCTGCTGCTCCGGCTGGGCACCGGCGGGATGCTGGCGGCCCACGGGGCGCAGAAGCTGTTCGGCTGGTTCGGCGGGCACGGGCTGGAGGGCACCGGCCAGTTCATGGAGTCCGTCGGCTACCTCCCGGGCAGGGCGAGCGCCACGGCGGCGGGCCTGGCGGAGGCGGGCGGCGGCACGCTGCTGGCGCTGGGTCTCGCGACCCCGGCGGCGGGCGCGGCGGCGGCCGGTGCGATGGCGGGGGCGTCGGCGGTCCACGCGCCCAACGGCTTCTTCGCCCAGGAGGGCGGCTACGAGCACGCGGCGACCCTGGGCCTGGCCGCGGCCGGACTCGCCGTCACCGGCCCGGGCCGGCTCTCCCTCGACCACGCCCTCGGGCACGTCTTCGACCGCGGCTGGATGGTCCCGGCCGCCCTCGGCGTGACGGCGGCGGCGACGGCCGTGGTGGTGGGGACGCGCAACCGGCGGCTGCGGCGGCAGAAGGAGGGCGAGCAGGAGGTGCTGTTCGAGGAGTGAGCGGGCGCGTCAGGTTTCGGCCATCTTTGCGCTGACGCCGCTTCCGTCCCGCGCCGCACAGCCCGCCTGCCGACCGGCCACGCCCCGTCGGTGTGCCCTGCACGGGCACCGCGGGAGAGCCCGCCGAACCCTTGTCGCGCCTGGCCCACCGAGCAGGCGGGCCGCTCCAACGCCAAGTGGCGCCCGGTCGGCCTGGGCGCGATGGGCCTGCAGGACGTCTTCTTCAAGCCGCGCCTGCCCTTCGACTCCCCCGAGCCAAGACGCTGTCCACCCGGATCGCCGAGCGCATCATGCTCGCCGCCTACGAGGCCTCCGCCGACCTCGCCGAGCGCAACGGCCCTCTGCCCGCCTGGGAACAGACCCGCACCGCCCGCGGAGTCCTCCACCCCAACCACTACGACGCCGAGCTGACCTGGCCCGGGCGGTGGGAGGCGCTGAGGGAACGTATCGCCGCGGTCGGCATGCGGAACGCCCTGGTGCTGGCGATCGCCCCCACCTCGACCATCGCGTCCATCGCGGGGGTGTACGAATGCATCGAGCCGCAGGTCTCCAACCTGTTCAAGCGCGAAACCCTATCAGGTGAGTTCCTCCAGGTCAACTCCTACCTGGTCCAGGACTTCCCGTGGATCCCGGAAGACGTCCGCGCCCTGTACCGCACGGCCTGGGAGATCCCCCAGCGCGGCCTGATCGACATGGCCGCCGCCCGCACCCCCTTCCTCGACCAGGCCCAGTCGCTGAACCTGTTCATGGAGACCCCGACCATCGGCAAGCTCTCCTCCATGTACGCCTACGTCTGGAAGTCCGGGCTGAAGACGACGTACTCCCCGACGTGATCGCCTGCTCCCTGGAGAATTCCGAGTCCTGCGAGGCCTGCCAGTAGAGACCTGCCGGTGACAGACCGCGCCGTCTGCCGTCAGGCGGCGAGGCTGTCGTCGGCCTCGCGGGCCTCGACGGCGGCGCGGGCGAGGCCGTCCAGGAGGGCGGCCAGGGCCTGACGGGCCGGCTCGTCGGTGACCCGGCCGTCGGTGATCTTCCGGGCGGCCTGCGGGATGCCCAGGTCCTGCGGGAGGACCTGGGCACCCATCACGGTGAGCGTCTCCGCCAGCCAGGCCCGGGCCCGGTCGCCGCCGGTGAGCGCGGGGGACGCGCTGGCCAGGGCCACCGGCTTGGCGACGATCTGGCCGCCGCCGACCAGCCACTCCAGGGCGTTCTTCAGCACGCCCGAGGTGCCGTGGGCGTACTCCGGGGTGACGATGAGCAGGCCGTCCGCCGCGCCGACCGCGGCCCGCAGCTCCGCCACGGCCTCGGGGAGCGCGGTCCGCTCGACGTCGGCGTTGAAGAAGGGCAGGCGGTCCAGGCCCGGGTCGACGGTGAGGCGGCGCGGCGGCAGCGTCAGTTCGGCCGCCGAGCGCAGCACGGCCGCGTTGAGCGACCCGGCTCGCAGACTCCCGCACAGACCGAGGATCTTCATACCGGCCAGCCTACGTTTCCGGGGGTGACCGGCGGGGGGCAGCTCGGTCGGACGTGAAGTTCTCATATGTACGGGCTTTCACATTCATCCCCTTCTCGTGGGGCCGTCACTGTCGGCCGCCCGACCCCCCGTGCCAGGCTCACGCCATCCGGAGAGAAGGGAACTGGCATGGCGCATCTGGACATCGGGCTCCTGGGACCGTTCACGGCGTGCATCGGCGGTGCGTCCATCGTCCCCACCGCGGCGAAGCAGCGCAGGCTCCTCGCGCTGCTCGCGATCGACACCGGGCGTGAGGTGAGCATGGCCTCGATCGCGGAGGGGCTGTGGGAGGGGTGCCCGCCGACCGGCCCGTCCGCGGCCGTGCAGACGTACGTGAAGCAGCTGCGGCAGCGCATCGCCCCCGCGGCCTCCCGGCTCACGCCCCGGATCGATCCCAAGCGGATCATTCTCCGCGGTCACAGCGGGTACCTGCTCCAGATGCCTCAGGTGCGGGTCGACGCGCGGGAGTTCGAGCGTCTGGTGCAGCAGGGTCATCAGGCGATCGCCGACGGTCAGGACGACCGGGGTGTGCGCCTGCTGTCCGAGGGTCTCGCGATGTGGCGAGGGCAGGCGCTGGGTGACGTACGGGCGTCGGGGACGCTGCGTGCCGAGGCCCTTCGGCTGGACGAGATGCGGCTCGCCGCCCTGGAGTCGCGCATCGACGCCGAGCTGCGTCTGGGGCGCCACGCCCGTCTGGTGAGCGAGCTGACCGCGCTGACCACCCTGCACCCGCTGCAGGAGAACCTGCACGCGCAGCTCATGGTGGCCCTCTGCCGCAGCGGTCGTCCGTCGCAGGCGCTGGAGGCCTTCCGCCGGCTGCGGGAGACATCCGTGCGGGAGTTGGGGATCGAGCCGTCACGGCGGATCCAGGAGCTGCACTGCCGGGTGCTGGCCGGTGAGCCGCATCTCGACGCTCCGCTGCGCACTCTGGCCTCGCTGTAGCCGGCGCGCCAGGCCCGCCAGGCTCTCCTGACAGGAAAAGGGTAGGTCATGCAAGACACGCGCGCTGCCGCCGTCACGGTCCATCTGTGGTCACTGTCCGAGGACGTGATCGTGGAACACGACGACGAGAACGACCAGGTGGTGCTGAAGAGCCGCTGGGGGGTCGACTATGTGAAGCGGCCCGGCACCGCGGTACAGGAGGCGCTGCGGCGGATGGAACTGGGTCCCGTGTCCCTCGCCAACGCCGTCGAGCAGCACGTCGACCTGTGCGCGGTGATGCTGCCGGCGCTGAGCAGGCTCTCCCATCTGGTGGTGCGGACACTCAGCGCCGACGATCTGCGGGGTCCGCTCCTCTCGGTGTTCCCGGTGGCGCACGACGCCCCGCTCGCGCTGGTCTGGCTGCCGGGTCAGCGTCCCGTGCAGCTGCCGCGCCAGGTCGTCCTCACCAGGCTCGACTCGGGTCTGTCGCTGGAAGCGGTCGGCGGACGCCACATGGTCGTGCTGCACCGGCCGGAGGCGGCGCTGGTGGTGGCGATGCTGGCCTGGCCCGTCACCCCGGACAAGGCGTCGGCCTCACTGCCGCTGCCGCCGCAGATGACTGAGGGCATCATCCGCTATCTCGCGGCGGCCGGAATGGCGGCTCCGGTGGACGACGCCGAGCACGACGGCGCGTACCGCGGCGGGTGACGGCGGCGGGGTCCGGCCCGCTACACCAGCCAGCCCGCGTCGCGGGCGATGCGGATCGCGTCCACTCTGTTGCGGGCGTTCAGCTTCGCGACCACCGTCGTCAGGTAGTTGCGCACGGTCCCGGTGGACAGGTGGAGCGCGGTGGCGATCTCCTTGGCCTCCGACCCTTCCGCGGCCAGGCGCAGCACCTCGGTCTCCCGCTCCGTGAGCGGGCTCTCCGTACCGCTCCACGCGGCCAGCGCGAGTTTGGAGTCGATGACCCGGTGGCCGGCGACCACGCGCCTGATGGCGTGGGCCAATTCGGCCGGCGACTCGTCCTTGAGCAGGTACCCGTCGACCTCAGCGGCGAGGGCGCGGCGCAGGGTGCCGGGGCGGCCGAGACTGGTGAGCATCAACGTCCTGCAGCCGGGCAGTCGTTCACGGATCTGAGTGGCGGCGCTCAGGCCGTCCAGGCCGGGCAGATCGATGTCGATCACGGCGATGTCGGGTTTGACCTTGAGTGCGGCGTCGAGGATCTCGTCCCCGCGCTCCAGCTCGCTCACGACCTCGAAATCGTTTTCCAGGCTCAGCAGCGCGACGAGCGCCCCCCGGACCATGTTCATGTCCTCTGCGAGCAGTATCCGAATCACCGCAACGCCACCCCCATTTGGCAAAGCGATCTATGCTCGTCACCCTATCAACTACACCGGTTCAACAGACTGGTCGGGATTCACGCAGCCGACTGTCCGTCGTCCGCGTCGCCGGTCAGCGCGGTGCCGGATCTCCTCTGTTCGGGGACCCGGGCGGCAAGACGGAACGTTCCGTCGTCGCCCTGGTGCACGGTGAGTGTGCCGCCGACGGCGCTCAGCCGGGTCTGCAGGTTGCCGAGGCCGCTGCCGCTGTGCGGGGAGGAGTCCCGATAGCCGCTGTCCACACCGTCGTTGACGATGGTGAGCCGTACCCTCTCCGCGGTGCGTTCGGCGGTGATCTCGCAGTAGGTGGCGCGGCTGTGGCGCAGGACGTTGGTGACCGCCTCGCGCAGGACGGTCGCGAACACCGTGTCCAGTTCCTGCTCCAGCTCGCCGACGCGCACCCGCGCGTCGACGCGCACATCGGCGGCGCTGAGCACGGACTGGGCCGAACTGATCTCGTCCTGAAGGGACATGTCCCGGTATCCGCTGGCCACGCTGCGCACGTCGGCCAGGGACTGCCGGGACATGGTGAGCACCTCCTCGACCTCGGCCTTGGCGCGGGTCGGGTGCGTGGGCAGCAGGCGGTGGATCAGCTCGCCCTTGAGCGTGATCGCGGAGAGGCTGTAGCCGAGCAGGTCGTGCAGATCGCGGGCGAAGCGGAGGCGTTCCTGGGTGACCGCGACGCGGGTCAGTTCGCCGCGGGTCTCGTGCAGGACGCGGATCAGGTCGGCCAGCCGGGTGAGGCCGAAGACCACGAGGCCGGTCAGCAGGGTGGACTGGACGTAGTAGAACGTCTCGACCAGGGGCAGGCCGGCGAGGAGCGGCGGCATGAGCATCGAGGCGCCCACCACCGCGTACATCAGCCAGGCCCGGCCCGGGGGCAGGAGGAGCAGCAGGGAGCCGGCGAGGAATCCCGCCATCGAGCCCCACTGCGTCCGGAAGACGAGTAAGGGCAGGTAGGTGAGCAGCGCCTGGACGCTGAGTGTGACGGATTTCCGGGGCACCGGCTCCAGATGCGCACCGGGTCTGGAGTGCAGCAACTGGAGCCCCATGATGCCGAGCAGGCACAGCACCGCGATGCTGACCTCGACCACCGAGGCGTGCGAGCTGAGGATGTTGAGCAGGGTGATGCTGAAGTAGCACAACAGCGCGGCGAGGAGAACGAGCCGGCCCAGTCGGGGTGCGGGGAGGTTGCCGCTCCTGACGAGCAGTGCCTCCGGCTGCCCGGCGCTCTCGGTCGCCTCCGGCGAGGATCTGTGTCGGCACATCACGTTCGCATCCCCTCTCACGCAGCGCCACCCGTGCGGAGCATAAGCGAGAGAGATGTGGATCACGTAAGGAGTTGTACCCACATCACAGGTATGCGTGTATAAGACACGGGTTCTCAGGACCGTGCGAGCAGGCCCCGTTCGAGGGCGACGACGACGGCCCGCGTACGGTCGCTGACGTCGAGTTTCGCGAAGACCCGCAGCAGATGGGTCTTCACCGTGGCCTCGCCGATGACCAGGCGGCGGCCGATCTCGGCGTTGGACAGTCCGTCGGCGACCGCGAGCAGCACATCGCGTTCGCGCGCGGTGAGAGCGACCGGTTCCGGGCGGCGCATTCTGGCCACGAGGCGTTCGGCGACCTTGGGCGCGAGGACCGTCTCGCCGCGTGCCGCCGAGCGGATGGCGTCCGCGAGCTGTTCGCGGGTGGTGTCCTTGAGCAGGTAACCGACGGCGCCGGCCTCCACCGCCCGTTCGATCTCGACGTCCGTGTCGTAGGTGGTGAGGATCAGCACCCGGGTCGGCGCCGGCAGGGCGACGATCTCGGTGGTGGCGGCCACACCGTCGAGCACCGGCATGCGCAGGTCGAGGAGGGCCACGTCGGGGGCGAGCCGCTGGACGAGGTCGACGCCCTCGCGGCCGTCGCTCGCCTCGCCGACGATCTCGATGGTGGGCTCGCCGGTCAGCAGGGCGACCACCCCGGCGCGCATCACGGCGTGGTCGTCCACCACGACCACACGGATCCGGTGGTTGTCGGTGTCGGTCATCTGGTGTCCTTCGCGGTCGGTCGGCCACGACGGCCCGGCGGGAGCCGGGGCCGGTCCTCAGCCGTGTTCGTGGCTCTGTGTGGGAAGAGTGGCGAGGATGCGGGTGCCGTCCCCGAGGGAGCTGGTGACGGTGAGTTCACCGTCGAGTTCGGCGAGGCGCCGGCGCATGCCGTCGAGACCGAAACCGCGGGACTCCTCGACGACGAACCCGTTGCCGTCGTCGGTGATCTCCAGTTCGACGCCGCCCGGGACCGCGGTGAGGACGACCCCGACGGTGGAGGCGCCGGAGTGTTTCCGTACGTTGGCGAGGGATTCCTGGGTGCAGCGCAGCAGGGCGACGCGGGTGCGCTGGTCCAGGTCGATGTCGGGCAGTTCGGCGGTGACGGTGAGGCCGGTGTCCTGGACGAAGCGGTCCAGGGTCCGGCGCAGGGTGGTGGCGACCGAGCCGGGCGCGACGCCGCTCGCCGGGACGGAGCCGACGAGGATCCGGGCCTCGGTGAGGTTCTCGCGTGCGGTCTGCTCGATGGAGGCCAGCTGCTGGGCGCAGCGTTCGGGGTCGGCGCCGACGGCGGCGCGGGCGGCCTCGGCGAGCACGACGATGGAGGCGAAGCCCTGGGCGAGCGTGTCGTGGATCTCCCGGGCCATCCGCTCGCGTTCCTCGGCCGCGCCCTGGCGCTGGTAGGCGGCGGCCAGTTCCTCCTGGGTGAGGGCGAGTTCGGCGGTCAGCTGCTCCTGCCGCTCGTTGCTCTGGCCGATGAAGCGGTGCATCCACAGGCCCAGGCCGACCCCGGCGGCGTAGGCGATGACGGTGAACACCGCGTTGCCGGTGAGGAACTGGGGGCTCCAGCCCTGGCCGAGCGTGCCGCCGAACACGGTGAGGGCGGCGGCGGCTCCGCTGAACGCGACCGCCTCGCGGGGCACCCGGGTGAAGAGCCAGAACTGCGGCAGGGACACCACGTAGAAGGCGGCCCCGCCGTCGAGGAGGTAGGAGCTGGCGCCCAGGACGAGGGCGAGGAGGCCGAGGTAGGCGCGGCGGTTCAGGACCCGGTTGTGCGGGCGGGCGAGAGTGACGGTGTGGCACAGCGCGATCAGGGCGAGCAGGCCGAGCAGCCAGAACTTGCGGGCCGGGGACCGGTCGGCCACGGCGACGGCCGTCGGCAGCAGGCCGAGCAGGATCCAGCCCGCCAGGTTCCAGCGACGGATCCGGTCCAGGGTGAGCCGGTCGCTCGGCTGCTGCTGCCACTGGGACACGCTGATTCACCTCATCTGTAAGGGCGTTGGGAAATCGTATCGGCGGCGGCGGTCACCGGACGGGCTCCAGGGGGCGGGCGGCCGGTTCGGTGGTGGTGCGGGCGCGGCGCACTCCCTTGGAGGGCCACCAGTTGGCCTCGCCGAGCAGGAGCATCAGGGACGGCAGGACCAGCATGCGGATGACGAAGGCGTCCAGGAGGACGGCGACGGCGAGGCTGAAACCGATCTGCTTCATCTCGATCAGGTGCAGGGCCGCGAAGCTCGCGAAGACGGTGACCATGACCACGGCGGCGCTGGTGACGACGCCGGCCGAGCTGCCGATGCCCTCGATGACGGCCTTGCGGGTCGGGACTCCGCGCAGGGCGGCCTCCCGGATCCGGCTGATCACGAAGACCTGGTAGTCCATCGACAGGCCGAACAGGATCACGAAGAGGAACAGCGGGACGCGGGACCCGATCGATCCGGTGGAGGTGAAGTCCACGAGGCTCTCGGCCCAGGTGTGCTGGAAGACCATGACCAGGATGCCGAGCGAGGCGGCGGCGGACAGGAGGTTGAGGACGATGCCGACCAGGCCGAGGACGATGGAGCGGAACGCCCAGACGGTCATGACGAAGGTGACCAGGAGGAGGGCCCCGATGATGAGCGGCAGCTTCTGTTCCTGGTGGGTCGGGTAGTCGGTGTAGCGGGCGACGTCACCGGTCACGGCGGTCTCGGCGCCCTTGATCTTGCCGACCGTCTCGGGGACGAAGGTGCCCCGGATGTCCTTGAGCGAGGACTGGGCCTCGTCCGAGCTGACGTAGTGCGGGACCTGCAGCTGGAGCATGCTGATCCGCTTGTCGGGCGAGGTGGTCAGGGTGGAGGTGCCGCTCAGGCGCGGGTCGTCCTTGACGTCCGCGGCGAGTTCGCGCAGGGCGGCGGTGACCTCGGCCGAGCGGTCGGCGTCGGCGCGGACGACGACCTGGTGCATGGACTTCAGGTCGGGGAAGGACGCGTTGAGGCGGTCGTAGACCTGCATGGCGACGATGGAGCGGGAGTGCGTCTCGCGGCCCATGTCGGTGAGCTTCAGACCGAGGACCGGGGCGGCCAGGGCGAGCAGGGCGAGCACCGTGACCGTGAGGGTGGCTGCGGGGCGCTTGGCGACGGGGCGCAGCACGGCGGCGGTCAGCCGGCCGGGGCCGTTCCTGTACGTCTTCTGCTTCTTCGGGGCGAGCCCGCGGGCCGCCCGGCGTTCGGCCCGGCGCTCGGCGCGCATGCCCATCTTGGCCAGCAGTGCCGGCAGCACGGTCAGGGAGCTGACGACGGCGACGAGGGTGACGACGATCGCGCCGGTGGCGATGGAGGAGAAGATGACGTCGTCGGCGAGGTAGAGGGTGGCGCTGGAGACGGCGACGGCGAGACCGGAGAGGACGACGGCACGGCCGGAGGTGGCGGCGGCGAGTTCGACCACGGCCTGCGGGCTCAGCCTGCCGCCGGCGCGGGCCCGTTCCTCCCGCTCACGCTTGAGGTAGAAGAGGGTGTAGTCGACGCCGACGGCGAGGCCGATGAGCAGGATGACGTTGGTGCCGACGCCCGCGTCGGGGAAGAGGTGCGAGGCCACCATCGACAGGCCCACGGCCGCCACGATCGAGGACAGGGCGAGCAGCAGCGGTACGAGCGCCATGGCGATCGAGCTGAAGACCAGCAGCAGGGTGATGAGGGTGACCGGCAGGGCGATCACCTCGGTGCGGGAGAGGTCGTCACCGCGCAGTCCGTCGACGCCCTTGCTGATGGAGGGCGATCCGGTCTCCTCGATCCGCAGGCCCGGGTTGGCCTTCTGCACGGCGGCCGTCTGGGCGAGCAGCGGGTCGACGTGCTTCTTGCCCTCCAGCTCGGGGCCCTTCAGGGTGACCGTGACCCGGACGGCGGTGTTCTTCGCGTTGTGCACCGGTCGGGCGACGGAGCGGACCTCGGGGAGATGCCGCATCCGGGCGGCGACGTCGGCGGCGGCCGCGTCGGCGGCGCTGATGTCGAACGTTGCGCTGCCGGGCTTGGCGGTGATCAGGACGTGTTCGACGGGGCGCTGCTGGAGCCCTCCCTCGGCGGCGATCTCCTCGCCGCGTCCCGCCTCACCGATGCGGAAGTCCTCGGTGGTCGCCGCGTTGGTGCCGACGGAGATGCCGATGCCGAGGCAGAGGACGACGAACACCAGCCAGCCGACGATGCCCCGCCAGGGGTGGGCGGCGCTCCAACGAGCCATGCGTACAGGAAGATTCTTCATGCATCCATGCTCTTCGCGGGGGGTGTGCCGCCGACAGCAGCGACCGGTTGAACCTGGGGTCCACCACCTGGTGGACCCCCGTTCGGATCAGTGGAAACTGAGGGTGTGGTAGATCGTCACGTTGCCCTCGAGTTCCTGGCAGCGTTGTGCGGCGGCGGCGAGCCGGCCGACGTGGCCGGGGGCGCCGGTGTCCAGCAGGATGCCCAGCGAGGTGCCGCTGTGGCCGATGACGACACCGAGCCCGCCGATGTCCTCGCAGATGCGGATCATCGGCTCCAACGAGCGTTTGTGCCGCAGCACTTGGTTCATCCGGGCGCTCTCGGTGGCGACCCGGCCGACCTCGGTGAGGTCGTGGCGGGCCACGGCGTGCGTGATGCGGTCGAGGAGGCGGGCGTACTGCCGCCGGTCGGCCGCGGTGAAGGGTTTCGGTATGGTGTTGAAGGCCACGGTGTCGACGGCGCCGCCCTCGTCGATGCCGACGACCGTCATCGCGGGCAGCGAGCCCAGCTGGGCGCGCAGCCGCACGCTGCGGTGGTGGAAGGCGACGATCGCCGCGTACAGGACGCCGTCGGTGGGTTCGATGCGCGCCAGGTACGTCTCGATGCGGCGGTGCGGCATGGGTACGCCGAGGGCGTTGGCGACGGCGCGGGCCGTGGCCACCAGGTCGGCGGAGGAGCTGGCCAGTCCCTTGCCCTCGGGCAGGGTGCTGTCGATGTGCAGCACCCCGCCGCCGGGTGATCCGCTGTCGTCAAGGATCATCCGGGCCAGCCGCAGCGCCTTCTTCTTGTGCGCGGGGCCGACGGTCACCTCCGGTTCGTCCGGGGTGAGTTCGAAGCGGGCGGTGGACCAGCGGGCGACCGGCAGGGTGACCAGGAAGTCCCCGTCGTCCTCGGGCAGCACGCCCTGCAGCAGTTCACCGAAGGTGCCGAAGGCGGTGCTGACGCCGGTGGCGGCCACCCGGCGGTGGTCGATCGTGGTCACGTGTGCGTCCTTTCTCGTAGGTCGGGCAGGCGCCCGGGTACGGGGTCGGGGGTGAGCGCCGCCCGTACGCGCGCCGCGCTGAGCGCGGGCCGGGTGCCGACGAAGTAGTGGCCTCCGTCGTTCAGTTGGTGCAGGGTGACGTGCTCGGCGAGGGACCGCCAGGCGCCGGCCGCGCGTGCCGCGTCCGCGGTCTGCGGGTCGTCGCGGGCCACGACGACGTCCACGGGGGCGGCCAGGCGGCGCGGTGCCGGTTGTTCCTGGAGGCGGATGAGGTGCCGGTGGGAGGTGTCGAGGTCGTGCCGGTAGGCGCGGTCGGCGACCGCGGCCCGCTCCGGCTGGTAGGCGTCCAGTTCCACGAACGCCCGGCCGCCGCGGAGCCGGCCCAGCAGGGTGGGCCGGTCCACCGCCGCGAGATCGGCCAGCTCCGATGTCAACTGGGTGGCGGTGGGGAGCAGTTGGGCGCCGAGGAAGACCCGTTCGACCGGCCGGCCCGCCTCCTCCAGGAGCCGGGCGGTCTCCAGGGCGGTCGCGGCGCCCGCGCAGTGGCCCCACAGCAGGACGGGGCCGGTGACGTGGGCGAGGATCTCGTCCCGGGCGCGGCGGGCCAGCTCGGGCACGTCCTCCAGGGGTTCGTCGGGGTCGGCGAAGTCGTGGCCGGGCGGCTCGGCGCCGTACACGGCGATGCCGTCGTACTTCAGCTCCTCCGCGAGCGCCCGGAAGTTGACCGCGTTCCCGGCGGCGTACGGGAAGCACACCAGGGTGTGGTGCGGGCTGCGCACCTCCAGCAGCGGATGCAGCAGCCTGCTCCGCCGCGCCCGGCCCGGCTCGCCGTCGCGGCGGCGGGTCAGGACGCGGGCGAGGTCGGCGAGGACCGGGTGGGCGACCAGGTCGGCGACGGTCAGGTGGCGGCCGAGGTGGGCGAGGAGACGGGCGGCGGCCAGGGAGGTGCCGCCGAGCGCGAAGAAGCTGTCGTCGGTGCCGATGCGTTCCAGCGGGACGCCGAGCACCTCGGCCCAGGCCACGGCGAGACGTCGCTCGTCGGCCGTCGCCGGGGCGGTGCGGGCGGCGCCGCCGTGGCCGAGCGTGCCGGCGAGTTCGCTCAGCGCCGCCTTGTCGACCTTTCCGTGGGGGGTGAGCGGGAGGCGTTCGAGCCGGTGGCAGTAGGTCGGCACCATGTAGTCCGGCAGCAGGGCCGCGAGGAAGTCGCGGGCCCGGGCCGCGTCGGGCAGGTCCGGGTCCGTCCCGTCGGTGGTGAAGAAGGCGGTGAGCACGCGGGTGGCGCCCAGGTCGCCGTCGGTGACGACCGCCGCCTCCCGCACGCCCGGCATGGCAGCCAGCCGGTGCTCGATCTCGCCGAGTTCGATGCGGTAGCCGCGGATCTTCACCTGTTCGTCGTGCCGGCCCAGGAACTGGAGGCGTCCGTCGGGCAGCCACCTGCCGAAGTCGCCGGTGCGGTACATGCGCGTGTCGGCGCGGAACGGGTCGGGGACGAAGGCCTGCCGGGTGCGGTCCTCGTCGTTGATGTAGCCGCGGCCCACGCAGACGCCGGAGAACGCGATCTCGCCGGTCGTGCCGAGGGGGACGAGCTGGAGGTTGTGGTCGAGGACGTAGGTGTTGACGTTCCTGAGCGACCGGCCCAGCGGGACGAAGCCGTGCTCGGGGACGCCGTCGAGGACCTCGTGCATGGTGTCGTCGCAGACCTCGGTGGCGCCGTAGGCGTTGACGAGGCGGATGCCCGGCTGGGCGGCGAACCAGCGGCGCACCAGCTCGTGGCCGAGGACCTCGCCGGTGACGGACAGGGTGTGCAGGGGGCCCGGATCGCGCGGGTGCCGCTCCAGATGGCGCAGCAGGACGTCGAGATAGGCGGGCACGGTCTGCGCCACGGTGACGCCGCCGGCGACCAGCTCGTCCAGGAAGCCCGAGACGTCGAGCAGGACGTCGGTGTCGATGATGCGCACGGTGGCGCCGGCCAGCAGGGGCGCCGCGAACTGCCACAGGGAGATGTCGAAGCCCAGGGACGCGGTCTGCGCCACGACCTGGCCGGGTCCCGCGCCGAGCCCCATGTCGTCGGTCTTCGCGTGGAGGTGGTTGACCAGGCCCGCGTGCTCGCACAGGGCGCCCTTGGGGGTGCCGGTGGAGCCGGACGTGAAGTAGATGTACGCGGCCTGGGTGAGGGTGGGCGGCTCCGGGAGGGGGTGCCCGGGGGCGTCCTCGATGTGCCGCGCGGTCAGGACGGCCGGCCCGTGGTCGAGTTCGGCGCAGGCCTTGCGGACGAGGGCCTCGCCGCGCTGGTCGGTGAGGGCCAGCACGCAGACGGCCTCGTCCAGCTGGACGGCCACCCGCTCCGCCGGAAGGTCCGGGGGCACGGGGAGGTACACGGCGCCCGCCTTGAGGACGCCGATGGCGCTCGCGATCCAGTCGAGGGTGCGGTCCATGACGACCGCGACCACGTCCTCGGCCCCGGCACCCGCCGCCGCCAGGGCACGGGCGACGCGGTCGGAGCGTGCGTCCAGCTCCCGGTATGTCCAGGTCCGAACGCCGTGGGCGGCGGCGGGGGCGTCCGGGCACTGCCGTGCCCGCTGCCGGAACAGGTCGACGAAGGTGTGGGCGGGCGCGTCGACGCGCGGCCCGGCGAGCGCGTAGAGCTGCGTCGCGGTCTCCTCGGGCGAGAGCAGGCTCTGCCGGTCGTGGCGGGCGGACGGGTCCTCGGCGAGCAGGCGCAGGGCGGCCAGCTGGTAGCCGGCGAGCCGCTCGGCGTGGTCGCCGTCGAAGGCGCCGAGGTCGTGCGTCAGGTGCAGGGTGAGTCCCTGGCTGCCGCGCACCCAGGAGAACCGCACCACGGCGCCCGGGCCCGCGCCGGGCGCGCCGGTCGCGAGCCCGGACAGGTCGAGCACGGCGTCGTGGGGTCCCGTCGTGTGCGGCGCGCTGCCGACGGCGTCGACCAGTTCGGCCCAGGTGGACGGGACGACGGTGAGGCGCAGGGCGTACGGTGCACTCCCCTGCCCGGCCGGTACGTGGCCGGAGACGACGCCCTGTTCGGAGGCGAGGGTGGCCAGGACACGGGCGTGCGCGGCGAGCAGCAGAGCCGGCAGGTCGGTGCCGAGGGTGTGCGCGGTGCGCTCCAGGGCGTGGGTCAGGCCGGGGGGCAGGGACGCGCGGTGGGTGGCGGTGCCGGGGCCGCCGCCGTGGGGGGCGCGCCAGCGCGGGAGCGTGGCGGAGAACTCGACGGGGCCCGAGAGGCCGGTGTGCTCCTCGGGGCGCCCACCGGGGGCGGGGGTCTCGCCCCGGGAGGCGTCCCGGCGCGGGACGCCGGCCGTGGACTCGGCCGGAGCCCGCCCGGACGGGGTCCCGGCTCGGGGGGCCGAGAACGCGGTGCGCTCCTCGGGGCGCCCACCGGGGGCGGGGGTCTCGCCCCGGGAGGCGTCCCGGCGCGGGACGGTGGCGGTGGACTCGGGCGGGGTCTCGACGTGAGGGGTGGAGAGGCCGGTGTGTTTCCCGGGGCCCCCGCCGGGGACGGTGGTCTCGGTCATCGGACGGGGGTCCTCTCTGGTGTGGGGTGCGGGGCGGCGGGAGCCGGGTCCAGGTCGATCTCGACGAGGTCCGCGGCCGCCAGGGCACGGCGGGCCGCCCTGGGTGCGTCGGGGGCCGCGGCCACCACGCTGGCCAGGCGGTCCTGGAAGGAGTGCGTGATCCTGACCTCCCGGCCGACTGCGGTGGTCGCCCGCGCGGTCAGGACCCCGGGGGCCGCGGCCGCCGCGGACAGTCCCCGCACCCGGCTCACCCGGCCCTCACCCGTGGCCCGTACGAAGCGGACGGCGGCGTGCCCCGTACCGGGAACCGGGTCCGCGGCGGGCAGACCGGCGGCCCGGGCCACCACCGCGTCCACGAGGTCGACGCCCAGGGCGGCCCGGACGGCGACCGGGATCATGCCGCCCGCGAGACGCGGGTTGACCTCGATGACGACCGGGCCGCCGCTGGACCAGCGCAGTTCGGTGTGGGCGGCGCCCCAGCCGAGACCGAGCGCGGTGACGGCGCGCACGGCCGTCTCCCGCAGTGCCTCGGCCGTGCGCTCGGGCAGGACGGCGGGGATGTCGTGGCCGGTCTCCACGAAGTAGGGGGCGGGACCGATGTGTTTGGCGACCACGGTGACGACCTCGCCGTCGAGGGTCTCGACCGAGAACTCCGGTCCGGACACCGCCTCCTCCACCAGGACGCGGGCGTCCGCGGTGTCGTGAAGGAGCCGGTGGGCCCAGGCGCGGGTGTCGTCGGCGTCGCGGCACAGCCGTACGCCGACCGAGCCGGAGCCGCTCACCGGCTTGAGCACGACGGGGTGGCCGATGGACCGTGCGGCGGCGACGGCCGCCTCGGGGTCGGTCACGGTCTCGGACCTCGGCACCGGCACGCCCGCCGCACGGTGCCGGGCGCGCTGGACGTCCTTGGCGCGGCAGGCCTCCACCGCGTCGCCGTCCGGCCCGGGCAGGCCGAGCCGGGCCGCGGCCCGTGCGGCCGCCGCGACGTAGTACTCGGAGCTGGAGGTGACCCCGGCGAGGCCGCCGTCGTCGGCGAGGCCGGTCAGGGCGCGCAGCACCGCCTCCGGGTCCGCGGTGTCCAGGGTCCGGGTGTCGATCTCGTCCTCGGCCGCGTACGGATACCGTCCCGGGTCACGGGCGAGCAGGACGGGCCGCAGACCGCGGGCGCGGGCGGCGGCGCAGAACTCCCGCCCGGTGCCGGTGGTGTTGCTCTCCAGGAACGCCATCCATCTGCCGTTCATCGCACGCCTCTCCCTCGGACGGCGCCCCGCTCCCGCGAGGGCGCCGTACAGATACACGAACCAGCCGCCGCTCACCCCGCGCCTCCGGGCGCGTGCCGCGCCACGACGGCCGCCGCCTCGTCGTCCAGCCGGCGGGCGGCCTCGCGCAGGCGGGCCCGGTGGGCGGCGGCCCACCGGGCGTGCTCGGCCAGCCGGCCGCGCAGGGCGTCCACCACCTTGGCGCACTCCCCGGGGCCGCCGCCGCGGTCGAGGTCCGCGACGACCTCGTCCAGGCCCGGCAGTCCGGTGCCGTCGAGGCCGGTGAGTTCGGTCTCGCCGGACTCCACCGCGCGGCGCACGGCCGCGCCGACGACATGGTGCGCCGTGCGGAACGGCACGCCCTGCGCGACCATCCGGTTGGCGACCACGGTGGCCGTCACGAAGCCCTCCCGCGCGCGGTCCGCCATCCGCTCGGCGACCGGACGCGCGCCGGACACCAGCACCTGGCCGAGCAGGACCTGGTCCCGTACGGCGGCCAGGGCGGGCCAGGCGGCGGAGACGGCCTCGGTGCCGACCTCGATGGAGTTGGTGAACGGGGTCGACTTCATGGCGGAGGCCGCCGCCGTCCACGCGCCGACGGCGATCGCCGCCTTGGCCTTGACGTGCTCCAGCAGGAACGCGTTGCGTTTCTGCGGCATCGCGGAGCTGCCCCCGACGAGCCGTTCCGGGAAGTCGACGAAGCCGAACTCCTGGGTGCTCCACAGTTGCAGGTCGGTGGCGAGCCGGCTGAGGGTGACCGCGGCCGACGCGACCACGGCGAGTCCGCGCAGCAGGGTGTCGCGGGCGGCGACGGCGTCGGTGGCGTGCAGCGGCGGTGCGGTGAAGCCGAGCAGGGCGGCCGTGTGCTCCGGGTTGATGGGCAGGTCGGTGCCGGCGACGGCGCCCGCGCCCAGCGGGCAGCGGCCGAGTTCGTCGACGGTGTGCGCCAGCGCCGCGAGGTCGCGGTCCAGGGCGGCGGCGATGCCCGCCAGGTAGTAGCCGTAGCTGACCGGCATCGCGGGCTGGAAGTGGGTGTAGAGGGGCATCACGACATCGGCGTGCGCCCGGGCCCGTGCGAGCAGCACGCCCTGCTGGCGCATCAACTGCCCGTGCAGCTCGGTGAGTTCCTCGCGCAGCCGCATCGCGGTGACGGTGGCCTTGAGGTCGTTGCGGGACCGGGCGGTGTGCAGCTTGCCGCCGACGTCCGCGCCGAGTGTGCCGGAGAGGTGCCCCTCGTACATGAGGTAGGCGCCCCGCGGCGCGTCGAGACCGTCCAGCGCGCGGAAGCCGCTGTCGCGCAACGCGCGTACGGCTGTGAGCAGTTGTGCTCCGGCGGTGCCCGGCAGCAGCCCGCTGCGCACGAGCATCACGATGTGCGCGAGGTCGACCGTGGTGATGGGTTCCAGCTCGCGGCGGACCTCCTCGGGCCCCTGCTCGCCGTAGACGATGCGGCGGGTGCGCGGGGCGAGGGTGCGGGTGAGGCGGCCGGTGTCTTCGGCCCGGGAGTCCTGGGCGGTCATGACAGCACTCCGTCCGCCGGCGCCTGGTCCCCGGTGGGGCGCGCGACGACGCCCGGCACCGCGTCGTACCCGCGGCGGCGCCAGACGAGCCGGGACCAGCGCTCTCCGGCGGCCTGGGGCTCGGTGACCCGCAGCGGCTCGGCCGGGCGGTCCGCCGTCGCGTGGCCGTTGGCGGCGAGCCAGGCGTCGTCGTAGACGGTGGCCTGGTAGCGGTAGCCCTCGTCGGGGAGCATCACGACGCAGGTGCGGTCGGGGTTGCGTTCGGCCCACCAGCGGGCGACCTGGTAGGCGGCGCCGCTGGTCGGGCCCTGGAACAGGGCGTGCCGGGTGTGCAGCGCGCGGGTGCTGGCGTAGGCCTCGGCGGCGGACAGCCAGTGGACCTCGTCGAAGACGTTGTGGTCGAGGTTGGACGGCCACAGGCTGTTGCCGAGGCCGCGCAGCTCGCGCGGGCCGTCCTCCTGGCCGAACAGGACGCTGCGGTGCGTGTCGACGCCGATGGCGACGGTGTGCGGGGTGCGGACCCGCAGGCCGCGGGTGGTGCCGCACATGGAGCCGCCCGAACCGACGGGCCCGACGAGGCAGTCGACCGTGCCGAGGGTGCGCTGCAGCTGGTCGGCGACGGCGCCGTAGGAGCGCGGGTTGTCGGGGTTGCTGTACTGCTCGGGGCAGAAGGTGTCGGGGAGTTCGGCGCGGACCTCGGCGAGCCGGTTCAGCCGGGCCGTCTGGTAGCCGCCGACCGGCGAGGGCTCCTGGCAGATCTCGACGCGGGCGCCGAGGTCGGTGAGCCTGCGGTACAGGTTGGCGTCGATCGCCGGGTCGCTGACCAGGATCAGCTTGCGGCGCAGCAGGGCGGCCTGCATGGCGAGGGCCAGCCCGAAGGTGCCGGAGGTGGTCTCCACGATGACCGTGTCGGGCCCCAGCTCGCCCCGGTCCCTGGCGCGTTGCAGGATGTAGTGGGCGGGCAGCAGCTTCATCAGGGTGAAGACGGCCCCGTAGAGGTTGGAGCCGAGCCGGACGAGGCGCGGCATCATGATGGCCTCGGTGATGGAGGGGTACGTCGAGGTGGCCGGCGGCATGACGCTCCTGGGGTGGGTCGGGGGAGGGACAGGGGTCCTGCCGCTGACGGCAGGAGGCCCGTACCGTCCATGCTGACGAGCGGCCCTGACAGGCGGCTGACAGAGCGGGCGGGGGACGCTGTGTCAGCGGGGTGTCAGCGCGGCGCACGACCATGGCCGGGGCACCGGTGAGTGCGTGAGCGAGCGACGACCCCTGGGGGCAGGATGCTGTGGACACAAGTGGTGGAACCGAGACCGTTCGCCGAGCGGCGCCTGGTGTGCTTCCCGCACGCGGGCGGATCGCCGTACTTCTTCCGCGGCTGGGGCAAGGCGCTCGGCACGGTGGAGGTGCACGCGGTGTGCTATCCGGGGCGGGCCGAGCGGTTCGGTGAGCCGTACGCCACCGAACTCGCGCCGATGGCACGGGAGATCGCGGCGGAGCTGCTGGCCATGGACGACTCCCGGCCGCTGGCCCTGTTCGGGCACAGCATGGGCGCGACCGTCGCCTACGAGACGGCGAGGGCGCTTCGGGCGGCGGGCCGCACCGTGGACCATCTGTTCGCCTCGGGGGCCCGCGCCCCGCAGCTGCACGTGCCGGACCTCGCGGCGGCGACCACCTGGGACGAGGCCGCGGTCGTCCGGACGCTGCTGGAACTGGGCGGCACCGACCCGCGGTTGCTGCGCAACCGGGGGTTCGTGGATCTGGTCCTGCCCTACATCGGCGCGGACTTCCGGATGCTCGCCGGGTACGGCCGCGGTCCCGCCGAGCCCCTCGACTGCCCGGTCACCGCGCTGGTCGGCGCCTCGGACCCCCGGGTGACCGCGGTCCAGTCGGCGGCCTGGCGGGAGGTCACCCGGGGTCCGTTCCGGTTCCGGACGCTGCCCGGGGAGCACTTCTACCTGGAGCAGGCCCCGCCGTACGAGCTGGTGGCCCGGGCCCTTGAGGCGCCCCGAGGGGGAGCCGGGCTGCCGTGATCCGGCGCCCCGGCGCGTCCGCCGTCACCGGTCGCGGTACATCTCCGCGAGCAGGAAGGCCAGGTCCAGCGACTGTGTGTGGTTCAGGCGCGGGTCGCAGGCCGTCTCGTACCGGGCCGGCAGGTCCTCGGCCAGCAGCGGGTTGCCGCCGCCGACGCACTCCGTGACGTCGTCGCCGGTCAGCTCGACGTGGATGCCGCCCGGGTGGGTGCCGAGGGCGCGGTGGACCTCCACGAAGCCGCGCACCTCGTCCAGCACCGTCTCGAAGCGGCGGGTCTTGTGACCGCTGGGCGCCGTGGTGGTGTTGCCGTGCATCGGGTCGCTGACCCAGCACACCCGCGCCCCCTCGGCGCCGACCTTCTCGACCAGGACCGGCAGCACGTCCCGGACCCGGTCGGCGCCCGCGCGCACCACGAACGTGAGGCGGCCCGGCTCGCGCCGCGGGTCGAGGCGGTCGATGAGTTTCAGCGCGTCGTCGGCGGTGGCGGCCGGGCCGAGTTTCACGGCGATCGGGTTGCTGAGGCGGGAGAAGAACTCGATGTGGGCGCCGTCCAGTTGGCGGGTGCGCTCCCCGATCCACAGCAGGTGTCCGCTGCCCGCGTAGGCGCGGCCGGTCGCCGGGTCGGTGCGGACGAGGGCGGCCTCGTAGTCCAGGAGCAGCCCTTCGTGGCTGACGTAGAAGTCGGCGGTGCCCAGCTCCCGGGTGTCGATGCCGCACGCGCGCATGAAGGCCAGGCTGCGGCCTATCTCGTCGGCGAGCGCCTCGTACCGCCGGCCCGCCTGTGAGCTGGCCACGAACCCGCGGTTCCAGGCGTGGACCTGGCTCAGGCCGGCGAAGCCGCCGGTGGTCAGGGAGCGGACCAGGCCGAGGGTGCGCGCCGACGCCTCGTACAGGGTGCGCAGCCGGTCCGGGTCGGGGGTGCGGGCCTCGGCGGTGAACTCCAGGCCGTTGACCGCGTCGCCGCGGTACGACGGCAGGGTGAGCCCGCCCTGCCGTTCGACCGGACTCGATCTCGGTTTGGCGTACTGCCCCGCCATCCGGCCGACCTTGACGACCGGCAGCGCGGTGGCGTGGGTGAGCACGACCGCCATCTGCAGCAGCGTCTTCAGTTTGCGCCGTACCGAGTCGGCGGTCACCTGCGCGAAGGTCTCGGCGCAGTCGCCGCCCTGCAGCAGGATCGCCTCGCCGCGGGCGACGGCCGCCATGCGCCCGCGCAGGGCGTCGCACTCGTCGGCGGTGACCAGCGGGGCGGCCGTGGCGAGGCGGTCGGTGACGTCGCGCAGCGCGGCCGGGTCGGGCCAGTCGGGCTGCTGGGCGGCGGGGAACGCGCGCCAGGAGTCGGCGGCCGCGGCGGAATCCGCGGCCGCGGCGGAATCGACGGTGTGCCGTTCGGGCTTTTCCATAACTTCGGTGGCCATGCGTGTGCCTTCCGTACGTGCGTCGAATGTGCGCCCACTACATATCCGGCCCACGCACCCGGTCAAGCAATTCAGAAATGGACCGCATCGGTTCCACGGAATTGGTCTGGCTCCGTTCACCGGCCGGTTGATTGACTCTCTCTCGTCACAGCCGACAGAACAAAGGTGGGGAGTTCGTCTTGACCGGAATGGAAACCATCGACGTACGCGTCAGCTCCGCCCCTCTCCCCCGGCACGAACCGCTCGCGCTCTACACCGGGCTGACCGGTGGCCGCCCCTCGGGCGAGGTGTTCCTCCTGGAGAGCCTGGCCGGTACCGGCGAGGACCGGCGCTCGGCCGTCGTCGGCGTCGGGCGGCTCGCCGAGATCCGCGTGTACGACCGGTACCTCGACATCGACGGGGTGCCGGCGGTGGCGGCGGCGCTGGCCCGGGCCGCCGGGGCGGCGGGACTCGTCCCGGACAGGGCACCGGGCCCGGAACCCGGCGCGGAACCAGGCCCGGAACCAGGCCCGTACCGGCTGCGCTTCACCGGCCAGGACATGCTCTGGACGGCGCTCGGCCGGGCCCAGCGGGTCTTCGCGGTGACCGGCGAGGGGCCCGCGCGGGGCTACGCGTTCGGCTTCCTGGCCACCTTCGCGTACGAGTCCGCGTGGCACATGGAGACGCTGCCGGAGCGGACCGAGGAGCCGCACGGCCCGGACATCACGCTGTCGCTCTTCCGGGACACCGTCTGGTACGACGTCACGGGCGGCGCACCGCGTCATCTGCGCGCGCACGCCCCGCAGTTCGCGGAGGCCGGGCCGGGTGCCGACGTGGCCGCTGCCGCCGCCGCTGCCGCCGCCGCGGCCGGGGACGGGGCCGTCGCCGGGGAGGCTCCCGGTGCGCCCGCGCCCCGCTCGGTGCGGGACAGTGTCGACCGGGAGACGTTCCTGGGCTGGGCGGACCGCTGCCTGGAGCACCTCCGGGTCGGCGACCTGTACCAGATCCAGATCGGGCACCGCGTCGACGTCACCACGGACCTGGAGCCGCTCGACGTCTACCGGCGGCTGCGCGACCGGAACCCGTCGCCGTACATGTACGTGATCCCGCGGGCCGGAGACACCCTGATCGGGGCGAGCCCGGAGCTGTTCTTCCGGATCGAACCCGACGGCGTGGCGGGCGACGAGATCGTGATGCGGCCCATCGCGGGCACCGCCCGGCGCTGCCGCGACGAGGAGGAGAACCGGCGCCGCGTCAAGGAGATGCGGGAGTCCGTCAAGGAACAGGCCGAGCACATCATGCTGGTCGACCTGTGCCGCAACGACATCGGCCGGGTCAGCCGCCCCAGCACCCAGCCGGTGGAGCGGCTCATGGAGGTGGAGAGCTTCTCGCACGTCTTCCACCTGGTGTCGACGGTCTCCGGGCAGCTGGAGCCGGACGTGGACGTGTGGCGGGCGGTGCGTGCGACGTTCCCCGCCGGCACGATGACCGGGGCGCCCAAGGTGCGCGCCATGGAGGTCATCGACGGCCTGGAGGACGAGCGGCGCGGCGCCTACGCGGGCGCGGTGGGGCTGATCGACGTGCGCGGCTGGGCCGAGCTGGCCCTGTGCATCCGCACGATCGTGCACGACGGCACGACGTACTCCACGCAGAGTTCGGCCGGCATGGTCGCCCAGTCCGATCCGGAGGCCGAGTGGCGGGAGACGCTGGCGAAGATGGGCGCGGCCTACTGGGCGCTGACCGGGGAGGAGCTGCTGTGAGAGGAGAGGCGCCCATGAAGGTTCTGCTGATCGACGCGTACGACAGTTTCGTGCACATCATCGACCAGTACCTGCGCACGCTGGGAGCGGAGACCCGGGTCGTCCGCTCCCTGACCCGGACGCCCGCCGACCTGGCGGGGCTCGAACCGGACGCCGTGGTCCTCGGGCCCGGCCCCGGGCATCCCGCCGACTCCGGGCACGTGGAGCTGGTGCACGAGTTCGCGGGACGGGTACCGGTGCTCGGGGTGTGCCTGGGGCACCAGGCCATCGGGCTCGCGTACGGCGGGCGGATCGAGGTGGCCGAGCAGGTGATGCACGGGCGGACCAGCACCGTACGGCACGACGGCGCGGGGCTGTTCCAGGGCCTCGGGCACACCGTGGAGGCGACCCGCTACCACTCGCTCCTGGTCGCCGACCCGCTCCCGGACGAGCTGGTCACCACGGCCGTCGCCGCGGACCACGGCTATGTGATGGGCCTGCGGCACCGGACACTGCCCGTGGAGGGGGTGCAGTTCCACCCGGAGTCGGTGATGACGACGGGCGGCCTGACGATGATGCGCAACTTCCTCCACCTGAAGCCCACCCCACCGACCGAGACACCGGCCTCGGTCGGAGGCTCAGAGTTCCGAACTGGTTGAGTGAGGGCTCCAGCCCGGGAGGCTGGGGCGGCGGCGCCGGTCAGGTGAAGGCGCCGGCCGGGAGACTGAGGCACCCCGCCCCCGATCGGGTGAGGGCTCCGGCGCCGGTCGGTGAAGGCGCGGCCCGGGAGGCTGCCGCGGCGGGCCCGGTCGGCCGAGGGTGCGGCCCGGGAAGCTCAGAGTTGCGAACTGGTCGGGTGCGGGCTCCAGCCCGGGAGGCTGGAGGGTCTGGCTCTGCGGCTGAGGGCGCGGCCCTGGAGGCTGGGGGCGCCGACTCCGGTCGGCCGAGGCGCCGGCTCGGGGCTGAAGGCTCCAGCCCGGGCGGCTGGCGCGCCGGACCCGATCGGGTGAAGGCGCGGCCCAGAGGCTGAGGCGCCGAACCCGGTCAACTGAGGCGCCGGCCGGGGCCCGAAGACTCCAGCCCGGGAGGCTGGGGCGGCGCCGGTCAGGTGAAGGCGCCGGCCGGGAGACTGAGGCGCCCCGCCCCCGATCGGGTGAGGGCTCCGGCGCCGGTCGGTGAAGGCGCGGCCCGGGAGGCTGCCGCGGCGGGCCCGGTCGGCCGAGGGTGCGGCCCG